>NZ_CP059833.1:670148-1340297 GCF_014117265.1 Corynebacterium hindlerae
CAGCAGTTCGGCCTCCTCAAGGCCGGCATATGTGTTCATTGCGCGCAGGGCCGCCGCCGCGTCCGCCGATCCGCCAGCCATCCCACCGGCGGTAGGGATCCCCTTGTGCAGGTGCACGTCGACGGCCGGGAGCTGTGCGCGGGTCGCCATCAGGTCGATAGCCCGCCACACCAAATTATCCGGAGTGGTCGGCACCGATGCCGCTCCTAAGCCCGTAACGTTGAACGACTGCACGGTGCCTGGATCCCCAGCCACTGGGGTGATCTCCAGGCGGTCCTTGAGCGACAGCGACTGAAACACCGTTTCCAGCTCGTGGTACCCGTCCTCGCGGGCATCGCCGACACCTAAGTACAGGTTGACTTTCGAGTGTGCGTAGGCGGTGATCATTGGGTGACTCCGGCAAGCCGAACGAAGTCCGCGACGCCTAGTTTCTCGCCGCGTTCGCTGGGAGCGATACCCGCCGCGACCAGCGCTGCCTCGGCCTGCGCACCACCTCCGAAGTGACCGCTCAGCGCCGCCCGGAGGGTCTTGCGGCGTTGCGCAAACGCGGCGTCGATCAGCGGAAACACTTTCGCGCGAGTCTCATCATTGAGGGGCCACGGCTCATCGCCCGCTGCGAAACGATCGATGCGCACCAAACCGGACTCGATCTTCGGCGCAGGCCAGAACACATTTCTACCGATGGATCCTGCGCGGCGAACCTCACCGTAGAACGCGGCCTTCACACTCGGCACACCGTAAATCTTTGATCCAGGGGTCGCAGCTAACCTGTCCGCCACCTCGGCCTGCACCATCACCAACACGCGGGTGATGGACGGAAATTCGGCGAGCAGGTGCAGTAGCACGGGAACAGAAACGTTGTAGGGCAGGTTTGCGACCAGCGCCGTCGGCATCGGTGCACCCGCAGCCTCGAAATCTCCAGTACTGACCTGGAGCGCATCTTTCAGAATGATCCGCAGGTTGTCCGCATAATCGGGGGCTCGCCACGCCACGGTGTGCGGCAGCTCCCCGGCCAGGCGTGGATCGATCTCCACCGCGGTCACATCTTTGACGGTGTCAAGGAGTGCGAGAGTGAGCGAGCCCAAGCCCGGGCCTACCTCCACCACGTGGTCGTGCTCGCTGACATCCGCAGCGGCGACAATCATCCGAACCGTGTTGGGATCGTGCACAAAATTCTGGCCCAGCTTCTTGGTCGGGGTGACATCGAGTTTTTCAGCAAGTTGCCGAATTTCCACCGGACCTAACAGCTGAGCCAAAGCGCGTGATTCCATGCTTTAAGAATCTACCGCAGGTGCTATCGAAGTCCCAGCTTCGCGGTACATGCCGGCCAAGCGCCCCAGCCTTGGGCTGCCTGAACCTTTTGAGCCACAGCAATTTGCTGCTCTCGGGTAGCCAGGTATGCGGCCGGCGCGTATTCGCCACCGCCGAACCCGAGCCAGGTGGAAGGGGTGAACTGCAAACCGCCGGAGAAGCCGTTACCAGTGTTGATCGACCAGTTACCGGTGGCTTCACATTGTGCGAGTGCGTCCCAAACAGATCCTTCAGCCACAGCAGGGACGGCTGGTTTTTCCTTGGTGCCTCGCTTGATGGTGGCAGGGGTGGCTGGCGCGAGCTCCTTCTCCTTCACCACGGTCTCGCCCACCACGGCACCGTTTTCCTTGCGGATCTGCTTAGTCACATCCCGCTTACCTGGCACAGCTGGGGTGAGCTCTTCTTCCTTACCCTGCTCCAACTCGGGGTCATCAACGTAGGTAGGTTCTGCTTCGAACTCCTCCACCGCGGAGACCTCATCGAGGTCAACCTTAGTCACGCTGATCTCAGTGTCGTTGGTGACACGGGTGTCCAGAGCTGGGAATACTTTGTCATCGCCATCGACTGCGATGCCCTGCGCCTTGAGGACGTCGGCGATGGTGTCCGCAGCGATCTGCGTGTAGGTGACTTTACCGGCGTTGTCCAGCTTCACAATCTTTGGCGTCACCACGTCCACGGTGAATCCGTCGAGCGGGATCTTCTGATCTGCGGGGACAGAGATTTTGTCCGCTGCCTTGACCCCACCGACTTCGGCCATGAGCTCTTCGACGGTCAGCGCGGTGGAAGTCACCTTCACCGGCTTCCCGTCGATCACCACGGCCACCTGCTTAGCGGAGCGGACGGTAATCCGCTCGCCATCGTTCAACATTGTGGTCGGGCTGGGCGCTACCACATCCTGGGCTTGCACGCTGACGCCAGCCTGCTCCAGAGCCCCAGCGACGTCGTTAGAGAAGGTCGTGAGAGTGATTTCCTCGCCATTGACATCCAAAACGATGTCCTTTTTCATCCCCACGGCTGAGACACCACCGACGAGCAGGGTCGCCAGCATGCCGCCGGTCGCGATACGCAGCGGGACAGAATGAGCCGAGTTCAGGCGGTTGATCCGGGACTTTTGATGTACACCCACGGTGTCAATCACTCACATTCGCTTGAAGGACTTACAGTGCGCGACCGGACGAAGAATAACAATCCGGCCCCATTCTTTGTCACGGTACGGTAACAACCCGCTGAAGTCCAGCACTTTTTCGTTGCTTCTTAAATCACGCGAGTGTTAGTTCAGCTCGAAATATAACAATTCACAACTCAATTAACACGCGACCTCGCGATTTAAAAACCTGTGATGTTGCTAATAATCCAGCCCGTAGACCCGATCAAAGGTCACATTAACCGCAGCTACCACATCGCGCGGATCCTCCCCGCGAGCCTCAGCAAGGCACAACGCGGTGTGGCCGACGAACGCTGGCTCATTGCGGCCACCACGGTACGGCTCCGGAGTCATATAAGGAGCGTCAGTTTCTATGAGGAACTGCCCCTGCGGTGCCAGTCGCGCAACCTCACGCAGTTCGTCGTTGCGCTTAAAAGTGAGGTTTCCGGCGAAACTCAACACGTACCCGCGCTCCAGCGCCTCTTTCGCAACGTCAAGTGGCGAGGAAAAACAATGCAGGATGGTCTCTTTTGGTGCGGGTGCATCCTCTAGCACGCGAAGCAACTCCTGATCAGCCTCACGGTTGTGGATCATCAGCGCCTTTCCTGAAGACACAGCAAGGTCAATGTGCCAGCGCAGCGCTTCCTCTTGCGCATCGAGCGGCGCGCAGGTATCGGATTTATCGATCCAGTAGGTGTCCAGGCCGGTCTCGCCAATCGCGACGCACCGCGGGTCAGCAGCCATGTCGGTGAGCTGCTGCTTGACGACGTCATTCAGCTCTAACGCACGGGTCGGATGGATCGCACAGGCCGCATACACCCGTTCATGGTTCCGGGCCGCCTCCAGGGCGAGCTCGGCTTCTTTGATGCCATCTCCAACGGTGCAGATTTTATCGACACCGGCAGCAACAGCGCGGTCAACAAGCTCCCTCACTTCCTCTTCGGTGGTGGCGCCACACGACGCGAGGTGCGTGTGCGCATCCACTAGGCCAGGGAGAAAGTCGGCAGGTTCAGGCTTCGGTCGAGGTTTCTTCTTAGACACGGCTCCCCATCCTAGCCGTACTTTCCATCGCCCACAGTCTGCTGCTCTCGTCCCTATAACGCGAAAACCCGGGAAGCATTTCCCGGGTTTCGGCCAGTTTAGTGGCTTCAGATATGCTTTTTCTCTGTTTTTCCTCCGAGATCCGGGAAATGCTTCCCGGGTTTTATGCCTCGGAGCCAGTGGAGCTGGTAAAAGCTGCTACTGCACCACTGGCGCCCACTCGGGGCCGGTCTCCCCTAGCTCAGGATCCAGCTTCGCAATCAGTGGCTTGGGCTTCGCCAGCGCCGTGCCCGGCTCGACGGGTACGCGCTGCCACACAGCCTGTTGATTACCGTAATCACCCATGATGACCGGGTAAGTCTTCCCCTCGGCCGGCAGATTCACACCAACTGGGTTTACCGGCATATCATCCTGAACTTCGACAATCGATGGCGTCGCCGCCCACACCCCTTCGCGTCCAAGGGTTTCGTGTACTGCCTGCGCAATGTGTGGCAGGTACGGGGTGAGCAGCGTGTTGCAATCGGACACGACCTGTAGGGCGGTGTGCAACACCGTGGCCAGGCGCTCCCGCTGGGATTCGTCCTTCGCCAGCTTCCACGGCTCCATTTCCGCGATGTAAGCGTTGGCCTCACCCACCACGTGCATAGCGTGGGTGATACCTACCTTGAACTTGTTCTTCTCCAAGGCCTCCCCGACGACGTCAAAGGCGTTCGCGGCGAGATCAAGGATTCGCTGGTCAGCGTCGGTAAGCGAGCCTGGCGTTGGCACTTCACCGAAGTTCTTATGTGCCATGGAGACGGTGCGGTTGACCAGGTTGCCCCAGCCGTTTGCGAGCTCGTTGTTCACGCGGCGGACGAACTCGTCCCAGGTGAAGTCGGTGTCGTTGTTTTCTGGGCCGGCAACAGCGATGAAGTAGCGCAGCGGATCCGGACCAAATTCGCGAAGGAAGTCCTTGACGTAAATGACCACGCCTTTGGAAGAGGAGAACTTGGAGCCGGACATGGTGAGGTACTCGGAGGAGACGACCTCGGTGGGAAGCTGCAGCTCACCAAGGGAGCCTGCGGTGCCTTCACGGGTGCCCAGGCCTCGGTAGCCGAGCAACTCGGCTGGCCAGATCTGGGAGTGGAACGTGATGTTGTCCTTGCCCATGAAGTAGTAGGACTGTGCGCTTTCAGAGGTCCACCAGTCGCGCCACGCCTCGGGACGGCCCACGCGGTGTGCCCATTCGATGGAGGCAGACAGGTAGCCGACGACAGCGTCGAACCACACGTACAGCTTCTTGGCGTTGTTGTCCTGCCAGCCGTCCAGTGGGATCGGCACGCCCCAGTCGATGTCGCGGGACATGGCGCGCGGACGCAGGTCTTCCAACAAGTTCAGGGAGAACTTGAGCACATTCGGGCGCCAGTCCTTGCGCCCCTTCAACCATTTCTCCAGTGCGCCAGCCAGCGCAGGGAGGTCGAGCAGGAAGTGTTCGGTCTCCACAAACTGCGGGGTTTCGCCGTTGATTTTGGATACCGGATCGATAAGGTCGGCTGGATCCAGCTGGTTGCCGCAGTTATCGCACTGGTCGCCACGGGCACCACTCGCGCCACAGATCGGGCAGGTGCCCTCGATGTAGCGGTCCGGCAGGGTGCGACCGGTGGAAGGACTGATGGCGCCCATCGTGACCTGCTTAATCATGTAGCCGTTATCGTGCAGGCCCCGGAATAGCTCCTGTACGACGGCGTAGTGGTTGCGGGTGGTGGTACGCGTAAAAAGGTCGTAGGTCAGTCCAAGCCCCGCCAGGTCCTCCACGATCTGCCGGTTGTAGCGGTCCGCGAGCTCTTGGACAGTCACGCCTTCCTTTTCCGCTTGCACTAGCAGCGGAGTGCCGTGTTCGTCCGTGCCTGAGATCATCAGCACGTCTGCGCCACGCATTCGCTGGAAGCGGGCGAAAACGTCAGAAGGAACACCGAAACCCGCCACATGTCCGATGTGACGGGGTCCGTTGGCATACGGCCAGGCAACAGCTACGAGCACAGACTTTGTCATGCTCACTACCTTACTAAGCTCCTGGCGGAATGCTGTATTTAGGGGCGCACAGCCTTAACGACGTCCTTTGATTGCCTTCTTGTTTTGCAGGCGTTGCCGTTTGCGTCGTTCCATCTCGGCGTGGATCCGGTGCTCGCGGGCAAGGCGTCGCTGGAACTTGGCGTGTGCCTTCGCCTCGAGGTACAGCGGATCCTCGGATAGGCCTTTCACCACCGCGAACATCAAAGCGACGAGAACAATGAGGAATGGGCTAGCGACCACGATAGTGATGCTCTGCAGGTTGCTGAGCGAGTCTTCGCCACCTGCCAGCAGCATGGTCAGGCCGATGACTGCAGTCAACACGCCCCACACGCCAGTGATCCATGGTCGTGCCTCCAGGCGGCCGTTCTGGCTCATTGAGCCCATCACGGTAGATGCAGAGTCAGCGGAGGTGATGAAGAACACTGCCAGCAAAATCATTGCCACAGCGCCTGCGATTTGACCGCCTGGCAGCTGGTGCAGCAGATCGAAGAGCTGACGCTTCGAGTCGCCTTCGCCCCACACCGATTGGCCCGCACGCTCGAAGGTCACGGCTGCGCCACCGAAGATTGCGAACCACACGACGGTGACGGCGGAAGGGATGAGCAGCACACCAATCACGAACTCGCGGATAGTGCGTCCGCGGGAGATACGTGCGATGAACATGCCCACGAATGGGCTCCAGGACATCCACCACACCCAGTAGAAGATTGTCCAGCTACTGAGCCATTTCCCTGCGGTACCATCAGCGGTTTCACCAGTGCGCGCCGCCATCTCAAAGAAGCTAGACAGGTAGTTGCCAATGCTGCCCGGGATGAGGTTGAGAATGGCTACCGTTGGGCCGAACACGAAGACAAAGATCGCGAGCAAAACGGCCAACACCATGTTCGTATTGGACAGATATTGAATTCCGCGGCCGACGCCAGACATGGCAGAAATCAGGAAGGCCAGGGTCAGGATGAGGACGATGGTGACCACCGTTTTATCGCTCGGGTCTTTCACGAACCCGCTGGCGGACAGCCCTGCAGCGATCTGAGTAGCACCGATACCGAGGGAACATGCGGTACCAAACAAGGTGGCAATAATGGCCAAGATGTCGATGATCTTACCGATGGGCCCCTCAGCACCATGCTTGCCAATCAGTGGAATGAACGCGGAGCTCAGCAGCTGCTTGTGCCCCATCCGGAAGGTGGCGTACGCCAGAGACAGCCCCACGACGGCGTAAAGCGCCCACGGGTGCAACGTCCAGTGGAAGAGCGTAGTGGCAAAAGCGGTGCCCACTTCATGCTTCTCGTGTCCCGGCACGCCGTTGCGGTAGAAGGTCAATGGCTCGGTCACACCGAAGAACATCAGGCCGATACCCATACCTGCGGCGAACATCATCGCAATCCAGGACGGGGTGGAGAATTCGGGAGCTTCGTCGTCTCTACCGAGTTTGATATTGCCGAACTTCGACAGCGCGATGGCGACAACGAATGCGACAAAAATCGTTCCGAACAGAACAAACGCCCAGCCAAAGTTGGTCACCACAAAGCTCAGGCCCGTGGAAGCAAACTCAGCAAGGTTGTCTGGGAACAGCAAGCCCCAAGCGATGGCAAGGACAGCAAAGACAGCCGCCACGATGGTCACTGGCCAGTTAATGCCTGCAGATTCATCCTCAAAGGCGTAGTCAATGTTGCGATCCAACACGGACTCGTCATAGTTATCGCCACGGTCAATCATCTCCGCGAGAACGGCCGTGGCTGAGGCTTCCTGTGCGACAGGCTCAGAATGTTCGACGACTTTAACGTCTTCATTTTCGTCAAGGGTCATGACTTCCAGCTTCAGCGTGTCACTGGGGCAATCTCAAGCTGATACGCCACCAAAACACAGGAAGCGACCCCGCCTACACCGCATTGTTACCCTTTCGTGACATGCAATGCCACTGGTCAAAGCGGATAAGCACGGGGTAATTATTACATAACTACAACAATTAGCTAACAGCGTTAACTTTTTCCGGTTTTCTGCGACACTACTGCGTCGTAGATCTCTTTCTTCGACACGCCATAGCTAGCGGCTAAATCGGCAGCCACCGCCTTCACTCGCTCCCCCGCGTGTACCCGTTCGATAGCCACAGCAACCACAGCTTCCAAATCCACCACGACGTCGGAAGCGCCCTCAATAACGACCGAAATCTCCCCTTTCACACCATCGGCAGCCCACTTCGCAAGCTCTGGAAGTGTCCCGCGGCGCACTTCTTCAAACATCTTCGTCAGCTCCCGGCACACCGCCGCCCGACGCGAGCCACCGAGCACCTCCGCGGCGTCGGCAAGCGTGTCAGCGATGCGATGCGGGGATTCGAAAAAGCACACGGCGCGCTGCTCTGCTTTGAGGGATTCGAGCCAGGCGCGGCGCGCGCCATGTTTACGCGGGGCGAAGCCGTCGAAGGCGAACCGTCCGACGGGCAGACCTGACAACGCCAACGCGGTGGGGACAGCAGAAGGGCCGGGGAAGCAGGTCACGGCGACGTCGGCATCGTGAGCGGCCTCGACGAGCGGGAAACCGGGATCGGAGACGGAGGGCATGCCAGCGTCGGTGACAACGAGCACGGATCCGTGGCGAGCGGCGTCGATGAGCTGCGTGACTCGGCCTTGCTCGTTGTGGTCAAAGTTGGACACTACTTGGCCACGGATCTCCACCCCGAGCGCCGCGGCGAGGTTGCGGGTGCGCCGGGTGTCCTCCGCAGCGATCACATCAGCGTGCTCGAGGGCATGTCGCAGTCGAGGCGAGGCGTCATACGGATTTCCTAAGGGCGTGGCTGCGATGATGATGCCGCGGGGCAGGTCTCCAAGTGGTTCCATAACTGTTAAGCATTGCACAAACTTCGTGACTATTACTTAATATGAATCCGTGACCCACATCGCTGCTACACCTAACATCGCTGCTCCCCCGCCGAAGTTGCCGGTTGCGGAGCCGAGACGCATTCAGCTGTCCACCGTGGACGCTGTGGTCTTTGGTGTCATTGGCGTGCTCGCTGCGATTTCTCGATTCATTGGGCTGTCGGGGGCCACTGACCAGGGCACACCGGTGTTCGATGAGAAGCACTATGTGCCCCAAGCCTGGGATATTGTCACTTCCTCCACTAATCCGATCCTCGGGGGCATCGAGTCAAACCCTGCCTACGGTTTGGTGGTACACCCGCCACTGGCAAAGCAGATCATCGCCATTGGCGAGCAGCTCTTTGGGTACACCCCGCTCGGCTGGCGGGTGATGACGGCACTGTTTTCCACCCTGACGGTACTGCTCATCGTCGCGATCGCGCGTCGCTTAAGCCACTCGCCGACAGTCGCCGCCTGGGCGGGCCTTCTCGCCCTGAGCGATGGTGTGCTTCTGGTGGCGGGGCGCTTCGGGATGCTCGATATTTTCCTCACCCTATTCGTGGTGCTGGCGGCCTACTGCTTGATTCGCGACCACCAGCAGCTACGGGAACGCTTTTATCGCGCGTACCTAGCGGGTCTGGTTCACCAGAGCGATCTGGGCCCTCGGTGCGGGTTCCGCTGGTGGCGCTTTGCCGCAGGAGTGGCCCTGGGGCTGGCGTTATCCGTCAAGTGGTCGGGCCTGTATTACATGGCATTTTTTGGTGTCATGACGGTGCTGCTGGATTACTGGGTGCGGCACCAATACCGCATCAAACGCCCATTTCTCGGGGCTGTGTGGCGCGATAGCATTCCTTCCTTCGCTAGCATTGTCCTGCTTCCGATAGCGCTCTATGCGTGGTCCTGGCGCGCGTGGTTTGCCAACGAGACTTCCGTGTACCGGCATGCAAAAGAAATCGGGACGTTTTCAGAGGACAAATGGTATTTCAACCTGCCCGACGCACTGGCTAACTGGTGCTACTACCACGACACAGTGTTGAAGTTTCACGCCTCACTGACCAGCTCTGGCGGTCATTCCCATCCGTGGGATTCTAAGCCGTGGTCGTGGCTGGTGGCGGCGCGCCCCGTGCTGTACTACTCCCAAACCGGCCTGACGTGCTCGGGCGATGCAGCTTGCCGACGCATGATCTACCTCTTCGGCATCCCGACGATTTGGTGGCTTACTGTCCCAGTGGTGCTGTGGGCGATTTGGTGCTTGATCGTGAGGAAGGATCGCCGGTTCGTGGTGCCACTGGTCGGGTTCGCGGCCGGGTTCATTCCCTGGATCCTGGCGTATGACCGCCAGATGTACTTCTTCTACGCCATCCCATTGGTGCCGTTTACCATCGTGATGATCGCGCTTACCCTGGGGCTCATTGCCAACTCCACCACCCTGGTGCAGGTTCCCGGACGGCACACCCCACTACAGCTCGGCAAAGCCGTCGTGCTTGGTTATCTGGCTCTCGTCGTCATATCCTTCGTATACTTCAGCCCCATTTTCTATGGCATTCAGATCACTGATGATCACTTCCATTCCATGATGTGGCTGCGCAGCTGGAAGTAATACTTCTTACAGATCAGTTTGCGGTGTGGCCGTGACGGATCGGACCATCCGGTCCACTGTCCCTGTTCGCAGCGTTGTCAGCCACGCGAGCAGCACCAGCACCGCTGTGGCAAACATCAACGCAATCCCCCACACATCACCAGCCGTGGCGAACCCCAGAACGAGGTCGCGCACCCCGAAGCCCAAGGAGAAGGTGAAGAGCGCCCCGAAGACCGGGAACAACCCCGCGGCGGATTGCAGCCGCCACGCGGCGAAAAAGAGACCAAAAGCCATGGCCATGCGGAAGGCGGCAGCGTCGAAAAGCAGCCCGGCTAGGAGCGGGTCATCCGTCGCGATCAGCGTGCCGGCGGGAAGCCCACTGACGGGCAGCGCCGCGACGTTGGTGAGCAGCATGACGGCCCAAGCCACGTAGATGAGTCCGAACACCACCAGCAGTACCCGAGCTATGGCCTCGGCAAGCGCGAATCGGGTGGCTTGCTTGCGCCGCACTGGTTCCACACCGGCCAGGATCATTGCCGTGAGATCTGGCGGGGTTTCTGTCTCTATGTCGGATGCATCTTGGAACGCCATCATGCGGTTCAGCGCTGTGATGCGTTCGTAATATGCTTGGCAATCCGGGCAACCGGACAGGTGAGCGTCGACAATGTCGTCATCGAAGGGGCTGTCCTCGCCATCAACGCGCGCGGAGAGCGCAGCCCGCACCTGGTCGCACGTTAACATCAGGACAACGCCCCATCGATGCTCGCACGGCCAGAACCAAACACGACAATAACCAGCAATGCCACCACCAACACCGCTGTGTACTCAATACCGTTGCTGCTCACAAAAATTCCATTTTCAAGGTGCACGAAATACAGCGCCGCAGCAACCAGCAACGCCAAGGCGCCGGCAACGAGGGTAGTCAATAGGCCGATCACCAGCAGCGCTCCCCCGACTAACTCCACACTCCCCACCAGATATGCGGACAGCTTCGGCTGGGGAATCCCGAAGGCGCTGAACTGGCCTGTGGTTTCCACCATGCCGGTAATGAAGAATTTATCCCACCCATGGGCAATAAACACAAACCCTAACACTGCGCGCAACAGCAACAGGGTGAGATCACGAACTACCGGTTTATCCATGGTCAATAGATTAATGCGAAGGGTGCGCTGGGATTAGCTCACCCGGCGTGGCTCAGGGGTAGAATCGTGATCCTGCTCTGGCGCGAAATGCGCGGTGGTTTCTGGAAGGTAGGCGAAATCTGGGCTTTCATCATCCAGTTCCAGCACTACTGCACCCGGGCGACGCAACCGAGGCGGAAGCCCCAGTTCCACGCCTTCCGCGGAGCGAACCCCCAGGCGAGCCCGGCGCATATGCCGAATCCGGCGGGCACGCAGCTGATGTTCCTGCTGCACCTGCTGCCGCAGCACATAGAGGTAAAACGCGGTGAGCGCCAGGACGACGGCCGGAGCGATCCAGACCCAGCCACCGACGACAGCCGACACGATGACGCTGAGCACCAACACGCTGACCAGACCAATGAGGGTCCGCTGCCGACGCTGGAAGCGGTTGGCGGTGGCCAGGGCGTCTGCTTCTGGATCGTATCCGCCACGGCCGCGTCGTTTAGCTGCGAATTCCAGGTCGGCTTCGCTCAGTTCCTCGTCGTTGCCACCGTCTTCTACGTCGTAGTTCGCAGACTCCAGCTCGTCGACAGGCTCGTAGGTAGCATCGTCGTGCAGGTAGTCCGCTGGGGAGAGGTAGGCCTCGTCATAGTCGTAGTACTCGCCCTCGTCATCGAGGTAGTCCTCGTCGTAGCTGTCCTCTTCCAGCTCAGATTCTGCAGGCTCTGGGGCTGGCAGCTCGGCCACGACGGAGCCCTCAACAACGTCCATGTTGTCCACACGTTCGGCGGTTTTGTTTCGGCCGAAACGTCCGAAGGCCTGGCCGATGCGATCGCTGAGGTGACCGGTTCGTTCATCCTCGTCATCGATGAGCACGTCATCAACCTCAACCAGCTCCATGTCTTCGTCGTCCAGGTCGGACGCATGGACATCTTTCGAGGACAAGCGCGGTTTCCGGCGCTGCAGGGAGACCTCGTCGCCCCCTGAGTGAATGACGCGGGTTTCTTCGAACGCCTCATTAGTGTGGCGAATCGGCTTCCGGCCACGCAAGGCAATCGGGGCCAGCACAAACAGCCATACCACCACGATCAGAACGATGGGAAGAGTTCCGGACACGCGGGAGCACCTTTGCCTTTCACTAGGGGTCAACTTGTCGAGCTATACCCCAAAACGTTATCCATCCCAGGCACGCCGCTCCGAGTGCCACGCCGCGCCGCTGGATAAAAAGTAGCTAACGAAGCACCCCAACGCTACGCAGCCTATCGACGGCATTTTTCTCATAATCATCTGCCACTAGCGCCATCAGGATGTGATCTTGCCATGCGCCGTTGACGTGCAGGTTGCGTCGTAGCACCCCTTCTTCTCGGTACCCGTTATCGGCGAGCACTTTTCCCGACGCCGGATTGCTCGGCAAATACGTTGCGGTGACGCGGTGCAGGCCCACCCGGGTAAAAGCGAGATCGGTTCCCAGCGCCACAGCGGTTTTGGCTACGCCGCGCCCCGTCACTGCAGCATCGACCCAGTATCCAATCCAGCAGTCGGAAACGATCCCATGTTGGATGTTGCCCAAGGTGAGCTGCCCTGCGAACATGCCGTCGAGTTCGATCACGAGCGGAATGATCGTCCCGCTGGAAGCCGCTAACCGCAGGTGGTCAAACATTGCTGACCAGGCCGCGGGGCCGTGCGCTTCTTCCGAAGTTCCGACCACGGTCGGCTCTACCGGCTCCAGAAATTCTTGGTTGGCTACGCGCAGCTCACGCCACCGGTTCTGGTCTTTCTTAACCAAGGGGCGAAGCTGAACCCGCGCGCCATCGGCTAGGTGCACCGCTTCGGTGAGTTCTGGCCAACCGGGGTGGATACGGTGCCGCGGAGCCTGCGGCCCCCACTGCTTTATGCGTGGTAAACCAAAAACTTGCGCGACCATCAGCTACCTTGGCCGAGGAAAAGCACGTCTACGACATCGCCCGGGCGGACTTCGCCCACTGGTTCCGGAATCCTAATCAACGCATTAGCTTCGGACATGCCTGCGAGCAGATGCGCAGGGGCGCCGGTAGCGCCACTGAGCCCTTCGACCAGGTAGTCCTGGGTGTCCGCATCGCGCATCAACCGGGCGCGCACATAGCCACGACGGCCTTCCTTGGACGCGATGGGGCCAAGTGCGCGGGAACGCACGTGACGGCGTCGCGTGGAATTCTTCCCCAATGCCGCCCGGATACTCGGACGAACAAAAATCTCGAAGCTCACCAGCGCAGACACTGGGTTGCTGGGGAGCAGGAATGTGGGGATACGAGCATCGCCGAGTAGTCCGAATCCTTGCACAGAACCTGGGTGCATCGCCACGCGGCTAATGTCCACCTCTCCCAGTTCTTTCAGCAGGTCGCGGGCCCGTTTGGAGGCCGCCCCGCCAACAGCACCGGAGATGACGAGCATCTCGCTGCGCATCAGCTGTCCCTCGATGATCTCGCGGAGGCGGCGGGGCTCCCCCGCCGCGACACCCACACGGTGCACTTCTGCGCCAGCCTCCCGAGCAGCAGCTGCCAGTGCGTAGGAGTTCACATCGTAGACCTGGCCGAGCCCCGGATCGCGGTCAATATCGACGAGTTCGGCACCGATGGAAAGAATCGAAACTCGTGGTCGCGGATACACCAGCACCTTGTTACGCCCCACAGCTGCCAGCAGGCCGATGTGTGCCGCCCCGAGGATGGAGCCCGGGGTGACAGCGACGTCACCCGGCTGAATATCATCGCCGACGCGACGGACGAACTCACCAGACTTGACGGGGCGGTGTGCGATTACGCGTTTGGTGCCCCGGTCGGACCATTCGAGAGGGAGGACGGCGTCGGCAAGCGTCGGCAATGGTGCACCGGTGTGCACCCGGACGGCTTGCTTCGGCTGCAAACGTAACGGGCGCTGGGACCCAGCGGCTACCTCGCCGACGACGGGCAGCGATTTCTCATTGACTGCCACGGGCTGTGGCTGGTCACCGTCAACAACGCGTCCTTTCAGGGCCCTGGCCCCTCCCACGTCCACGGCGCGAACAGCGTAGCCATCGATCGCAGCCTGCGGGAAACCGGGCAACGCGCGGGTAGCTTGCACCTCTTCCGCGCACATAAGCCCCAAGGCTTCTGCGATAGCGATGCGGACAGGGCTAGGTGTGATCACCGAGTCGGTGACCATGGCCAATTGCTGTTCTACTGAGCGCACGCGCGTGGGTTCCTTTCGGACGAAAGAGGCTAACTCTCTTGGAGAAGTTCCGTAATGTAGCGCTTCAACCCCTTGCCGTAGACCGGATGCTTCAGTCCGAAATCTACGCAAGCACGGATGTAACCACCTGGGTTGCCTAGGTCATGGCGGGTGCCCTGGTGTACCAAAATATGCACGGGGTGGCCGGCCTCGATGAGGAGCTCGATGGCGTCGGTAAGCTGCAGTTCACCGCCCTTGCCTGGGGTGATCTTGCGGAGTGCGTCGAAAATTGCGCGATCCAGCAGGTAGCGTCCCGTGGCAACGAAGTTCGACGGCGCGTCATCGGCGTCCGGCTTCTCCACCATCCCGCGCACCTTTTTCACGCAGTCGGTGTCGGAATCCTCGATATCAAACACGCCGTAGTTGGAGACCTCTTCGCGGGGAACTTCCACCGCGCACAGCACGCTGCCACCGAACTTGGCACGCACCTCGGCCATTTTTTCCATCGCACCCATGGGCAGCACCAGGTCGTCGGGAAGCATGACGGCGAGGACGTCTTCATCGTCATCCAGCACAGACTCGGCCAGGCCCACAGCATGGCCCAAGCCCAGCGGACGCTCCTGTTCTACAGCAACGGCGTTGATCAGCTCCGGCGCGCGACGCACCTTTGCCAACTGTTCTTCCTTCCCGCGCTCGCTGAGGGTTTCCTCGAGCTCAGGATATGGATCGAAATGAGCGAGCACTCCCTGTTTCTTCGGGGCAGTAATGATCGCGAGCTTCGAAGCACCCAGGTTTGCGGCTTCCTCCGCAATCATCTCGATGCCCGGAGTATCCACCACTGGCAGCAGCTCTTTAGGAACGGTTTTGGTGGCAGGAAGGAAACGGGTGCCCATACCCGCTGCAGGGACAATCACCGTCTTTACTGCATGCTTGTGCTCATGGATCGGATGGTTCATAACCCCAAAGGATACCTGGCACCGCACTGTTATCCGGGAGCAACCCGGCCAAACATTCCGCTAGTGTGGCGGGTATGACAATCGCCACGGAAAAAACCGAGCTACGTCGCAGGCTTTTCGACGTCCGTCGCTCGCTCACTCCGGACTCCCTGGCATCCTTTAATGCTGCCCTCCACTCCCGCATAGCAGAGTTTCTCACCCAGCACGGCTACACGTCAGTCGCAGCATACATGCCGACTCGGACAGAACCGGGCGGGGAAGATTTGGTTTCGTTTCTGTTGTCGATTGGGGTGTCTGTGATTATCCCAGTGGCGCATGAGGACTTTTCCATGTCGTGGCATGAAGTCACCCCGCACACCACGTTCCGAAAAGGTGCCTTTGGTATCTCCGAACCCGTCGGCACCCCACTCCCAGGTTCACCATTGAAGCAGGTAGACGTAATTTTTGTACCCGCCTTAGCGATCGACTCTGCCGGATATCGCCTCGGGAAAGGCGGCGGATACTACGACCGAGCATTAGACGTCGTGGCACAACCAGTGACCGCAGCCCTGGTGTTTTCCCACGAGCTGCTGCCCCATGTTCCGCGGGAGCCACACGACGCCCCCACCGACGTCATCATCACCCCCGAAAAAACTTTGGTCACCGACGGAACCTTTTAGCCAGGTTGGCGAGTCTAACTTAATATGGACTCTTTTATTTCCCGCATCCCGTTATCGCTGCGTCACCCGAGTTGGCGGCGCTCCATGTTTATCAGACGTCTCCTTGCCGCCGTTTTGCTTATGTTTGGGTTGGTTTTGGCGATCTCCGAACAGCTACGAGACTCGCACCAGTATGTAGTTGCTAACTCAACACTCACCCCAGGTGCGATCATCACCGAAGCTGACCTCACGGTTCGTACCTTCCAGCAGCCTCTAGGGCTTACTTCCCCGGTACTCTCCCCCGCTGACGCGGTAGGGAAAGTCATAGCCAGACCGCTACAGCCGGGGGATTTCCTGCAGGAAAAGGACATGCTCGGCCCTGAACTGGCCACAGCTCTAGGCTCCACTGCCTCCGCGATGGTTCCTATTACGCTCGCCGATCCCGCCGCGGCTCAACTTGCAGTTCCTGGCGCACGGGTATCGGTGGTTAGTGCTGGGCAAGAACAAAGTTCTCCTATGGTCATCGCCGAGGGTGCCACAGTAGTGTTCGGCACCGCGAAAGCAACAGACAGTACCGATCCGGGCACCGTACTCCTCGCTTTGAACACGGAGGAAGCACAACATGTTGCAGCGGCATCGCTCCGCCTACCGATAACAATTGTCTTAAAACCGTAACTTAGCTCACCAAGCATGTCGTTTTAACGACAATCTAACATTACTTTGTGTGGCTTTTGCTGACATAAACATAGAACTGTTCGCTAAGGTGTTGTCCGAGAAGTTAACTCCACTCCATCTAACAAAAACTAGGAGCACATTTCATGCTTAAGGGCTTCAAAGACTTTCTGATGCGCGGCAACGTCGTCGACCTCGCGGTCGCCGTCGTTATCGGTAGCGCCTTCACCGCAATTGTAACCGCTTTCACCAACAACCTCATCAACCCACTGATCGCAGCCGTCGGTGGCGCTGAGGTTGGCGGCCTCGGCTTCCACGTCATCGCTGGCAACCCAGCCACCTTCGTTGACTTCGGTGCCGTCATCACCGCAGCCCTGAACTTCCTGATCATCGCAGCCGTTGTCTACTTCATCCTGGTTGCTCCAATGAACAAGCTCAAGGAAATCCAGGCAGCACGCAAGGGTGTTAAGGAGGACGAAGAAACCCCAGCTTCCGTCGAAGCGGAGCTGCTCGAGGAAATCCGCGACCTGCTCAAGGCTCGCAACGTTTAACCCACAGGATTTAGCGTACGGATGGGATGTGTATAGCGCGAAAGATCCCATCCGTACGCTAAATTTCACTTCTGAACCGACGAAAGACCCCTGCGAAGGGGTCTTTTGCTATGTCAGAAGTGGGGCGGGCGCTGTTCCTTCCAGAAGTCCTCATCGAATTCCCCGGATTCAGACTCTTCGTCATCGTTGTCATCCAAGATGACTACAAAGTCATCGCTGTGGCGCGGGTCTGTGACGTCCGCGGGTTCCTGGAACATCGCGCTTCCAGCGGGGCTGTCCCAAGAGCGGTCTATTTCGGGTGCATCCGAAGGGCGTACGGCTCGTCGCCTTTGGCGTGGTCGGTCACTCATGTTACTCAACGGACGCCGTCTGCAGCTGGTCGATCACAAAGTGGACGAGTGGCCCCAGGGTCGCCATACCGTCTCGGACTGCGGCGCGAGATGCCGCCAAATTCACTACCACCGTGGAACCGGAGACACCCGCGATTCCGCGGGACGTTCCCGCATCAATGGCGCCACATGCCAGGCCGGAGTCGCGCAGTGCCTGCGAAATTCCCGGAAGCAGCTGGTCTAATACCGCGCGAGTGGCGTCGGGTGTCTTATCGCGTGGCCCTACTCCCACACCGCCGACAGTGAGGACCAAGTCCACTCCCCCGACGACCGCGGTTTCGATGGCTTTGCGAATCGCAGATTTTTTCGCCTTGACCCCAACCACGGCATCGACGGTGAAGCCGTCTTCGGCAAGCAGCTCCGTGATGAGGCGGTCAGCATCCGACCCCGTCGATAGGGTGTGATCTGACACGAGGACCACCAGAGCACGCCTCGTTGCACGGGCCCGCAGTTCCTCGTTTTCAGTCGCGATGAGGAATTCTGGGTCGGGCTCAGCAAGGCCATCGAGCAGAGCCGAATCTCGCCCTGACTCGAGGATCATGTCGCGCTCGCGCAGGTCATCGTGGAACTCGCTGGAAGGTATCGAGCTTGGCATTTTCTCCATGTCTTTCAAAAGGTGTGAGCTACTTCTTACTAGGAAGAATAGACCTAGTGCAGCGGAAAAGATACCGGTATGGCGAAAACCGTTACTCCTGTGGCAGCGTCAGCTTGACTTCGCGGGTCTGCCGCGAATCCGGTTCGGACACCTGCAGAGTGATTGTCTCGCCAAATTCACGCGAACGAACTGCAGCGATCAGTGCATCGGCAGTATCGATCGTTCGATCGTTCACCTTAGTGATGAGGTCGCCTTGCACAATGCCCGCCTTAGCGGCCGGACCATCTGGTTCAACACCAGCGACCAGTGCACCGCGGTACTTCGAGTTTTGCGACACCTTGACACCAATCATCGGTTGCTTGACTTCACCGGTCTTCACCAGCTGATCAGCAATCCGCTTGGCTTGGTTTGCTGGGATAGCGAATCCAAGGCCAATCGAACCTGACTTAGCGCCCGGCCCTTCACTCAAGGTTGCGATCACCGAGTTCATCCCCACCAGGTTTCCTTGCATGTCGACGAGTGGGCCACCGGAGTTACCGGGGTTGATCGCGGCGTCGGTCTGAATGGCGTCGATAAGCGAGCTTTCTCCTCCGTTGCCACCTGACGCACGCACCGGCCGGTTGAGCGCGGAGACAATTCCCGATGTCACGGTAGCCGACAGCCCCAACGGTGACCCGACAGCCACCACCTCTTGGCCGACGGCAACATCGTTGGAATTACCAAATTTCAATGTCGGAAGCCCGCTAACGTCGCGAATCTTGATCACAGCGATGTCGGTACTGCCGTCACGAGCAATGAGATCGGCGGGGTGGACGGAGCCGTCGTTGAGAGAAACCTCGATGAGACCTCCTGAAGAAGCGTCCTCAACCACGTGGTTGTTCGTCAGCACCAACCCATCGGACGAAATGATCGACCCAGAGCCCTCCCCAGACCCATTGCGTGCTGAAACCTGAATCGAGACCACAGCAGGAAGCACACGGTTCGCAACCTCTTCCACGGAACCCGGCTGCGCGGCCCCTTCGCGCTTCGCTGGAGCTTGTTCCAGTGAGTTGTACACCGTGCCCGTCGAGCCCGTCTCATTGAGAGCCACTGCGGTCACAACGCCAGTGCCTACCGACGCCACAAGCATCAACGCAAGGGCAGCTCCAAGCCCCACCTTCCGCTTTTCTTTAGGAGCAGGAGCGATCGTCGATGGAATTGGCTCCACCGGGCCTGCGTCCTGTTCCCACTGACTGTAGGTGGGAGCAGAGACCGGTTGCTGAGGATGCTGGGCACCGAGTCCTGCGTAAGGATTATTCGAAGAAGATGGGGTGTTCGCGCTGGAACCGAACCCGGAGTTTTCGTTCATGTGAGTTATTCAACCCCTCTGCTCTGACGATGCTCTGTGTCCAGGACAGGCAGTCCCTGAACACTTCCTGTACGTTCTCTGAATGACTTTACCGCCTGTTAAATGCCATGACAGGGCGAAATGTTCCCGGAGAAAAATAACAAGTACGGCAAGGTTTCCCATACCGGACGCTTTCGCCTGTTACGGCTTGATGGTGTCATTCGCTTTGCCTTGCTCCGGGGTTCGGCCGCCAGGCAAGGTAATCTGCATCAAGGTACCGCCGTCATCAGAATCCAGCACCTCAATAGTGCCATGATGGCGCTCAATAACCTGTTTCACGATCGCTAGCCCCAAGCCCGAGCCGGGCATGGAACGGGCTTGAACGGAACGGTAGAAGCGCTCGAAGACTTTTTCCCGCTCATCCTTAGGAATACCGGGACCGGAGTCCGCGATGGAAATATGGATCGCATGATCACTGATCGGCTTCATTGACAGCCGTACCACGCCGTTTGGAGGCGACCATTTCGCAGCATTGTCCATGAGGTTCACGGTGGCCCGGCCGAGGGCGAAGGAGTCGCCGTTGAGGTACCACTCCGCCTGATCAAATGTGAATTCCACGTCTGGGCGGCGACGACGCACACGTTCCAGCGAGTTCATCATGGTCTCTTCCAGATCCACAAGCTCCAGCTCCCCTTGCTTAGCATCTTCTCGTGCCAGGTCAACCAGGTCACCGATCAATGTGGACAGTTCATCGATCTGCGCCACCACATCATTTTCTAGATCTTCGAGATCACTCGGAGAGAAGGTGGAGGTTGGTGACTTGCTCACCATCATGAGCAGCTCAATGTTGGTACGCAAGGACGTCAGCGGGGTTTTTAGCTCATGGCCAGCGTCCGCGACGAGCTCTGTTTGTCGGCGCCTGGAAGCTTCCAGAGATGCCAACATTTCATTGAAGCTGCGCGTGAGCTGCGCCAGCTCATCGCGCCCATTAACCTCGATCGGTTCGAGGGAATCGGTGGCGGTCACACGTTCAACGGCGCGTTGTAGACGGGCCACAGGCCGAAGTCCGGTGGTGGACACCACCATGCCGGCTGCGATGGCGAGCAAAGTACCGAGCCCAGCGATAATCAGCAGCACCATCCCCAGCGAGCTCACCAACATGTAAGTGGGACCCAGGTTCTGGGAAATCACCACGCTAGCCCCATCGGGGTTATTCATGGCTAGGACACGTTCGTCGCCCTGGTTGCGCAGCGTCTGTGGTACTTCGCCACGAACGACGTCGCCTTCAACGACCAGCGTAATGTCATCACCGATCCCCCGGGCTGCTCCCTTAGGGAAGAACTGAATCTGAATGTCAGGGTTGTAGGCCTTAAAGATCGCGAGTTCTTGCTCAATATGGCTATTGAACGATGGGTCTTCGGAGCGATCCAAAACCGATTGGGCTACTTTGGCTAGCTCTTCGTCAACTGCACGGTTCAGTGACGTTGACACGCTCCAATACGCCACAATCGTCATTACAGAAACGGCAGCTGCCACCATCACCGCCGTGACAATGGCGAGTTGCCAGCGCAGCGGGGCTTTGCTCCAAGAACTACTCTGCCAGTTATTATCACCGGCCTGCGAGACATCCTCGGAGGTTGGGTTTTTCAAAATCACAGGTTTGTCTTGTCTACTGCGCGTTCTCACGGAGTACGTAGCCAACGCCCCGTGCGGTGTGGATCAGGCGTGGCTCGCCGTCCGCTTCGGTCTTACGGCGCAGGTATCCGATGTACACCTCGAGGGCGTTGCCGGACGTCGGGAAGTCATAGCCCCACACTTCCTCTAGGATGATCGCGCGGCTGAGCACGCGTCGTGGGTTAGCAAGCAGTAGCTCCAGGAGTGCGAATTCCGTGCGGGTCAGGCTGATCTGGCGTTCCCCTCGGTACACCTCGCGGGTTTCGGTGTTGAGGCGAAGGTCCTCAAAGACCAGTTCCGCCTTTTCTTCTTGGACGTTCTTGGCCTCGTTGTAGGAACGACGAAGAAGGGAGCGTACGCGGGCCAGCAGATCTTCCAGGGCAAACGGCTTGGGGAGGTAATCGTCGGCACCGGCGTCAAGGCCTGCCACGCGGTCGGACACGCCGTCACGGGCGGTAAGAACCAAGATTGGTCGATTGTCGCCACCGCTACGCAGCTTGCGGCACACTTCCAAGCCGTCCAGAATCGGCATCATTACGTCCAGGATGACCAGGTCTGGCTGTTCCTTATGGATCAGTTCCAGCGCTGCGGCACCGTTGTCGGCCAGCAAGACCTCATACCCATTGAAGGTGAGGGACCTACGAAGCGATTCGCGGACGGCCTGCTCGTCATCAACAACAAGAAGTTTCATTCTTTACTCTTACGCCTGACTACAAGGGTTGCGATTCCACAACCAGGATGAGCACCGACTTCTCCCTTAAGGAAGTCACCGGGGTTTCTAAATGATTCTATTGTATAGGTATAAGTGAAAGCCGATCCAATCCTGATATCAACATCAGAATTGGACCGGCTTAATGGGTCTAGGCGCAGTAAGTGCTTAGAACTGCTCGACGTCTACGAGACCGAGCTGAGCTGCCTTGACCAGGCGGCGAGGAATCTGTACCTCGCGGCCGTCAATCTTGACGGTCTGGAGGGCGACATTGTCAGCCTTCCACTGGGAACGACGTGCGTGGGTGTTAGCACGCGACATACGACGCTTTGGAACTGCCATGTTGTTTTCCCTCCTTCTTTACTTGTTCTTCTTACGGCGAGCGAGTGCGCCGTAACGCTGGTTGAACTTCTCGACACGGCCGGCGGTGTCCATGACACGCTGTGCGCCGGTCCAGAATGGGTGGGACTCAGAGGTAACGTCAACCACGATCAGTGGGTACTCGTTGCCGTCTTCCCATTCGACGGTGCGGTCGGACTTAGCGGTGGACTTGGTCAGGAACTTGAAACCAGTACCTGCGTCCTGGAACACCACTGGGTGGTAATCCGGGTGGATATCCTTCTTCATATAGTTTCCCTCAGGATTGAACTTCAGGTCGCTTCTGCACGCGCTATGCGCCGATCGTGCCTGAGTTGGGATTGACAAGATAACGCTGACTGCATAGCCAGCACCGCAAAAACTATACACGCCCGGACGGCGCAGAAGAAATCGCCATGGCTTATCGACGGCCATCCCACCCAATCCCCTAACGCTAACGCGAACCCGGCTCCGCGACAGTAGATAGGTATTGTGAAGGATGTGACGTCGTGAAGCATGCCCCACTAGGCGATTAGGTTTTTCGGCCTGCAACCGGTAAGGTTTTCCCTTGCTGTTGTCGAAATATTCGTTTTCGCCCTCCTCAGCTGACATCGATGTGCCCCTGACCAGCAGGTTAGGCGCGGCACCTTTCGTCTAGTTAGAGCGTGGGCGGCTAGGAGAAAGAAAGTTATGTCGGCTATTTGCCAGGTAACGGGACGGAAGCCAGGTTTTGGCAAGTCCGTGTCCCACTCACACCGACGCACCTCTCGCCGTTGGAACCCTAACGTGCAGCGTCGTAAGTTCTTTGTGCCTTCTTTGGGCCGCACCATCACCCTGACCGTGTCCACCAAGGGTCTGAAGGTCATCGACCGCGACGGCATCGAGTCCGTCGTTGCTCAGATCCGCGCACGTGGGGAGAAGATCTAACCCATGGCACGTAACGATATCCGTCCAATCATCAAGCTGAAGTCTACGGCTGGCACCGGTTACACCTACGTCACCCGTAAGAACAAGCGCAACAACCCGGACCGTATGACCATGAAGAAGTACGATCCGATCGTCCGCAAGCACGTCGAATTCCGCGAGGAGCGATAATCTATGGCTAAGAAGTCTAAGATCGCCAAGAACGAGCAGCGCAAGGAAATCGTCGCCCGCTACGCGGAGCGTCGCGCTGAGCTCAAGGCTATTATCAAGAACCCTAACTCCACTGACGAAGAGCGTCTCGACGCTCAGTTCGAACTGAACCGTCAGCCACGTAACGCCTCCCCAGTTCGCGTCCGCAACCGCGACGCTGCTGACGGCCGTCCACGCGGCTTCCTTCGTAAGTTCGGCCTGTCCCGTGTTCGCGTTCGCGAAATGGCTCACCGCGGTGAGCTGCCGGGCGTCCGTAAGTCCAGCTGGTAATAGGGAGATTTGCTTAAAATGAAGCGCACCAACATGAAGAAGGCGCGGATCGAGCAGTCCCGCCGCCCAAAGAAGAACCCACTCAAGGCTGCAGGCGTTGAGAAGGTCGATTACAAGGACATCAACACCCTTCGCCTTTTCATCTCTGACCGCCACAAGATCCGCTCTCGTCGCGTCACGGGCCTGACCCCACAGCAGCAGCGCCAGGTTGCTACCGCCGTGAAGAACGCACGCGAGATGGCTCTCCTGCCGTTCACCAGCCGTTAAGTCGACTGAGTTTACGCAAAAAACGCTCTGCCGCAGGTTACGGCCCGCGGCTAATCGATAACACAGCGAGCTTGTGCCGCTGACAATCGTGACACGGCACAGGTTCCAAAAACCCTCACCTTCGGGTGAGGGTTTTTGGTTTCCAACGGAATTTAGCGTACCGATGGGATTTTTCGGGCAAAAATCATCCCATCCGTACGCTCGATTTTCTCCACAACAAGGCACCCCTGCTGCCTTGCCCCTTGAGTGCGAGTCCTGGAATTTGAGACTCGGAGTAAAAGTGCCCTAGATTCACCGAAATGACGGTTTTCATCTCCCACTCTCGAAAAACAGGTCTCGAATTTCTACGCGACCCCCGCCAGAACCACGCCACCCGACTCCACTAATTCCCGCAAAACGTTGCCTAGATCACATAAAATGCACTAAGTTAGTTAATGACCGTTAACTGAAATCTCCCGCATGGTCCCTTACCTGCGGAAAGGATGCATTATGCGAATCGCAGTCTTGGCGAAAGAAGTCCCGGATACCTACGGTGACCGCAACATTACGCTCGAAACTGGCCTCGTTGACCGTGACGGCGCTGAGAATGTCCTCGATGAGATCTGCGAGCGCGCCGTCGAGGCCGCCCTTGCCCTCAAAGGTGACGGCGACGAGGTACACCTCCTTGCGATGGCGCCTGCCACGGCAGAAAAGAGCATCCGCAAGGGACTTGCTATGGGAGCTGACGAGGCCGTCCTCATCACCGATGAGGAACTGAGGGGCGCGGATCTATCTCTCACCGCGGAGGTGCTGGCTAGGGCCGTCGAGAAGCAAGGCTATGACCTCGTTATTGCTGGCAACCTGTCCACCGACGGCAACGCTGGTGTGCTCCCCACTATGATTTCTGAGCACCTTAATTGGCCGCACCTCACGCAGCTCACGCAACTGCAGGTTGACGGAAAGGTGCAAGGCACTCGCTCGGCGGAGGAGGGGGACTTCCAAATGGAAGCTGATTTGCCGGCGGTGGTGTCTATCACGGAGTCTTTCCCGGACCCCCGGTACCCGAACTTCAAGGGGATCATGGCAGCGAAGAAAAAGCAGATTACTAAGCTCACCTGCGCTGATATTGGGGTGGATCCACTTGATTTCTCCCATCCGCGGTTGATTATGACGGAGGCGTCACAGCGTCCTCCTCGCAAGGCAGGTGTCAAAATCACCGACGACGGTACCGCTGCCGCGCAGCTCGCCGATTTCCTGGCCGCCAACTCCCTCATCAAATAAGGAGCCACCATGTCTACTCTCGCCATCATCGATACCGACTTGGGTGGCGCCATCGCCCCCACCGCTGCGGAACTCCTGGGGGCGGCCGCGCAGCTCAGCGAACCAATCGCGCTCGTGGCCGGCGACCCCGGAAACCTCGCCGAACTCGGCGCCGACCGTATCGCCACCACCACCGCTGAGCAGCTTATCGACGCCGCAGTGCACATCTACAAAGAGCACTCACCGGAAGCCATCCTGGTGTCTCACTCAGTAGCTGGCCGTGACATTGCCGCTCGCCTGGCGGTCCGATTGAAGCTTGCGCTGGCAACAGACGCCATTGGCATCTCCCGCGATGAAGAAGGCATCATCATGCAGCACTCCGTTTTCGGTGGCGGATTCACCGTGACTTCCGCCCCAACATTTGGCTGCCCGGTGGTGACGCTCCGCAAGGGGGCTGTCGCAGAACGCGCAGCCGAAGGCGCAGGCTCCCCACTCGAGGTGACTCCAGAACAAAGCGAGCGACGCCTAGCCACCGTCGTGAGCAGCTCCCCGGCTGAGGTGAACACCGGTCGGCCGGCGTTGGTGGGTGCCAAGCGGGTGGTCTCCGGTGGGCGCGGATTCGGTTCCAAGGAAGGTTTCGAACTCGCCGGCCAACTGGCCGACTCCCTGGGGGCTGCTCTGGGAGCCTCCCGCGCAGCCGTCGACGCAGGCTACATCGAGCACAGCGCCCAGGTTGGACAAACCGGCGTGTCCATCTCCCCGGACCTGTACATCGCCCTCGGTATTTCCGGCGCGATCCAGCACCTGGCGGGTATGCAAACCTCCAAGAATATCGTGGCGATCAACAAGGATCCCGAGGCTCCGATCTTCGAGATCGCGGACTTCGGCATCGTCGGTGACGTCTTCGAGATCGTCCCGAAGCTCATCGAAGAAATCGAGGCCCGCAAATGAGTGCCCCCACTTTAAGAAGGGGCTTGCCCCGTATTCCGGGCGGCGACCCCTGGCCTCCTGAGGGCATGCACACTCCCCCGGCCCCGCCAAAACCAGCTGCACCAGCCCCAGAGCTCCCCACTAAGCAGCAGGCGTTACGACGCGGTCTTCCCCGCATTCCTGGTGGTGAGCAGTGGCCAGAAATCGAGTTCGCTGACCTGGCGATAGCCGAGGAACCAGCCACCGCCGCTCCGGAACCCCCGGCAGCAGCTGCAGCGCCCGTTCAATACACCGACATCACGCTACGCCGCGGCCTCCCACGCATCCCAGGTGGGGCGCCGTGGCCAGAAGTGGCAACAGCGCAAGTCGAATCGGCTCCAGGGCCGGAGGATTCTCCGGTGGTGGAGGCGCCAAGCCCGGTCGTCGAAAAGCCAGCGGCAGAAAAGCCTGCGGAGCCTCGTCGGGAGCGCCCGGCGTGGTTCGCTAAGGCTATCGGCGCCGGAGTGGGGCTGATGGTTCTGCTCGCGGTGGCAATCCTTGCTGCCCGTGCTGTTGTGGCTGGCGCAGCCGCAGATTTCATCGCGAGGTACCCCGGTGTGGCGCCAACTCCGGACAACACCCCTGTGGGATTGCCAGCGTGGCTCGGCTGGTCGCACTTTTTCAACTTCTTCCTCATGACGTTGATTATTCGGACGGGCCTGCAGATTCGTGGCGAGCGCAAACCTCCGGCGTATTTCACGTCGAAGTCGGGCAAGAAGGTATCGCTGACCATCTGGTTCCACACCAGCATGGACCTGCTGTGGCTACTCAACGGCGTTGTCTTTCTCGTGCTGTTGTTCGCGACCGGGCAGTGGATGCGCATCGTCCCGACAAGCGTTGATGTTTTCCCGAACATGGCATCCGCGGCCCTGCAGTACCTCGCTATGGACTGGCCGGCTGAAAATGGTTGGATCCACTACAACGCGCTGCAACAGGTGGCCTACTTTGTCACCGTGTTCGTGGCCGCCCCGCTCGCCGCAGCGACGGGCTTCCGTATGAGCAACTGGTGGCCGAACGCCTGGACATTCTTCCCGGTGGAGGTTGCCCGCAAGATCCACTTCCCCACCATGGTGTACTTCGTGCTCTTCATCGTCGGCCACGTATTCCTGGTATTCGCGACGGGCATGAAGAAGAACCTGGGGCACATATTCGCTGCCTCCCCGGATGGCGGCTGGCTTGGTGTCGGGTTATTCCTGGTATCTCTGCTGGTGACCGCGGGCGCAGTATTCGCTGCAAAACCACTGGTGCTCGCACAACTTGCCAGACCGTTCGGTGAGGTAACCAACCGGTAACAGTCTTTCGCTTCTACCGGGCGGAGCTTAACAGCACCAACATTGAGGCAGCTTGTTGCTCCGTCTGGTAACTATGCGGTTGTTGCCCATCGAAACTGACGTAATCACCAACCGACAACTTATGGTTCTGCGCGGAGGTGCGCACCAACACCTCACCACTGAGAACAAAGAATGACTCCACAGTACCGGCTGAATGAGGCACCCCAGAGAACGTGGTGTGTGGCGGGAGAGCGAACACCCACACCTCAGGGCCACCAGGCAACGGGATTCGATGAATCAGATGGTGGTGCGGTGCATCATCAGGAAAATCTCGGGCCGGAACATAGGTGTCCTGGCCTACGTCGTTACGCTCAATGAGGTCGCCCAACGGTACCCCGAGCGTGACTGCCAAAGAATCGAGCGTACTCACCGTCGGATTGCCGGTCCCAGATTCCAGTTGTGACAGGGTCGCTTTGCTCACCCCAGCACGGCGCGCTAGATCAGTCGCACTCATACCTCGCTGGCCGCGCAACCGCTTCACCGCAGCACCGATGCTCGCCGCTAATTCATTGGCCATAGTCTCCACACCCCTCCAAAAAGTTCGCTATAGTAAACCTGTAGCCTATTTTATCGAACTGGAGTGGTTATCATGCTCGAACTCACCCCTTACGGCGCTCAGACCGTCGACCCTTCAGAACACTACCCCACCAGCGTGTGCGAGCTCCTCACACGACTCAACGCTCGCGTCCAGCTCATCGATCCGAACTTCTCGGATACCGCTGAGTTCGCCGAACGCTACCACGTTCCACTAGAGCGCTGCCTCAATGCGCTGCTAGTGGAAACCAAAATCGAGGGCGAACGGCAACCACGCCTCGTTATGGTCCCTGCTCACCGCCGCATCGGGAACTCAGGGCTAAAAAGGGCACTGGGAGGAAAGTCCTCCTTCATGCCGGCTGACCGCGCGCTCGAAGTAACCGGCATGCAGCAAGGCGCAGTGACCCCAATCGGATTACCACCCGAAATCCCCATTGCCCTCGACAGCCAAGCACTGACCGAGAGCAGCTACATCATCGGCGGACAAGACCGCAGCCTAAAAATCGAGGTACCGAAAGAATCCTTGCAAGCACTCGCCGACATCGACTACCAGGGGCTCTACAGCTGACCCCACCTACATCTTCCTAAGAGTCAGCGACTGTTCCGCGCGCCCCACCGGGCCGTGAATGTCATGCAGCGTTGATGCAGTCAGCCCGATGCCGTGGGCACCCCAAGACACCGCGGTATCCAGACCCGTCCACTCCCCCGCAGGCTGCCGGAACAAGTGGATGGTCAAATCCACATTCGGGAAGGCCCACTCTTTGGGCGACTGCCGCGGATTGATGCCGTTGGCCGGGTCAACACGATTGATAAACTCCGCGATTGCGATAGGGGTATCGCCGTCGACAAGCGTATTTGGCGACGTCAGCCACGTCGCACCGCGCCCAGCACGCTTCTCGACGGCCTGTCGCGCCACCACCTGCGCAATGTAGCCACCGCCCCAGTCCTGACTAAACGGCCGCTCCGGGCACTCCTCCGGCGCCGGCAAAGCCTCGTACTCTACGCCCGCCACATCAGCAGTATCAGACGGCATGAGGTACCAGGCGCGCGCGATAATCACCGGCCGATCCCCAATCGTCGCCACCGCTTCAACCAGCTCAATCGTGCGACCAGGACGTTTTACCTCCACCTCGATGGAGACTTCCTGGAACGGCAACCGACCAAGAATATCGAAGGAAATCCGGCTCAGTTCGAGCTTCCCACCATCATGCTGAACGCGGTGTTGCTCAATCACATGCGTCATCAAACCCGCAAGCGACGCAAAATGGTAATCCTCCGTGGACCACGCACCTTCGGCATGGATCGTCGGGGCGTACGTGTCGCCGCTGATACGGGTGAAAAATGAGTTAGTCATAGGTTGCCTCCTAGTTAGCTGTCCAGCCGCCATCCATGGTGAAGGAACTACCCGTCACCATTTGAGCATTGTCAGAAACAAGCCATAACGCCATGTCTGCCACTTCTGCCGGATCGACGAGCCGTTTAATTGCAGCTTCTTTCAGCATAATGTCGCTGACCACCCGTTCTTCCGGAATCCCGTGAACTTTGGCCTGGTCCGCGATCTGTTTTTCAACTAGCGGAGTGCGGACATATCCGGGATTAATACAGTTAGATGTCACCCCATGTTCCGCGCCTTCCAGAGCAACAACCTTAGATAGCCCTTCTAGACCATGTTTTGCTGCAACGTATGCCGACTTAAACGGACTGGCTATTAGGCCATGCACGGATGAGATGTTGAGAATCCGACCGTAACCCCGCTCATACATTTTCGGCAACGCAGCCTTTATTAAGAGAAACGGAGACTCCAACATCAGTCTTTGAATCAGACGCCACTCGTCCACTGGAAAATCTTGAATGGGGTGCACCCGCTGAATACCTGCGCAGTTGACCAAAATATCGACGTCTAGCGAAATATTATCCAACGCGTCGGTGTCTGCCAGATCAATAACCCACGGTTCACCACTAATCTCAGCGGCTATGTCCTGGGTCGCCCTGCTGTCAAGATCGGCCACAATCACGTTGGCACCCACAGCTGCGAACCTACGTGAAATCGCAGCCCCGATTCCGGATGCACCACCAGTCACAAGTGCGGTTTTACCTGCTAGTTGCATTGTTTAAAACTCCTTTTCTCTAGAAAGAACCGGTGACCGACACCAGTGCGGTCAAGCTGAGCACGACGATAATAGGAATCGCCATAGTCACGACACCGATGTCTTTATACCCTTGCTTGTGATTGAGTCCACACACGATTAGCAGAGTCACAACAGCACCAGAGTGTGGCAGCGTATCCAATCCACCGGCTGCCATTGCTGTTAATCGGTGCATCAGCTCCAGGCTGGTGCCGTCTTCAACTGCCCGAGCTTTGAGCTGCTCACCTAGTGCGTTAAGAGCAATCGTCATGCCACCTGAGGAAGAACCAGTAATGCCCGCGGTGACCGATGTAGAGACGATCGAAGTCAGCAAAGAATTAAGGCCTAGGTTGAACACCCCATCACGGATAACGGCGAATGCAGCTACTGAAGCGACAACGGCGCCGTAACCCACCTCGGAAGCAGTACTGAAAATTGGAAGCAAGGACTGCTTAGTTCCATCGTGGACAGCTTCCGCTACCGTGTCGAGGCGGTTGCGATTCAAGATAGCGAGCAACAAAATTGCCAGAACGATGCCGACCAAAACTGCCCACAGTCCAGCACGGGTTTCCAGTGCGATGCCACCATATTTCTTCTCGGAAAGATACTCCCAGTTCATCGCAGGGAAAATATACAGTGTACAGATGAAGTTGACTGCAACCACTGTGATGAGTGGCAGAAACGGAACTAGTTTTCCTTGGTCAGACACGGCCACACTGACGAACTTTTCTTGAACTGCCTCCGGGTTGTCTCCCGCAAGATAGAAACCTTCTCCTTTCGCAACCGACTGTTTTTTCCGAAACTCCAGCCAAGCCAAACCCAAACCGAAAATCCCCGCTGCGCCGAGCAAACCTACTCCGGGAGCTGCGTAAGGCCCCGTTCCGAAGAACTGGCCGGGAATGATGTTCTGAACTTGCGGTGACCCAGGAATCGCCGTCATGGTGAAGGTGAAGATACCCAGCGCAATAGTCCCGGGAATAAGGCGTCGCGGAATATCTGCTTGCTTGAACATTTCTCTCGCGATTGGGAAAACCACGAATGCTACGACGAACAAACTAATGCCACCGTAGGTCATAAGCGCCGAAGTAATCACTGTCGCGGCGATAGCGCTACGCTTGCCAACCAAGCCCGTCACCGTTTGTGCAATGCTGCACGCGTAGCCCGTGGCGGTCATTGTCACACCAAAAATTGCGCCAACCAGGAAGATTGGGAAATAGCTCTTGACGAAGTTTGCCATCGCCGGCATAAAGATCTCCGTATAAGCCGCGAGGATCGGTTCCCGCGAAAATAGGAGGCAAACAATTGCTGCAATGGGGCCAGCCAAAATAACTGGCATTCCCCGGTATGCAAGCACAATAAGAAGTGCAAGCGATACGATGATTCCGATAATGGATAGCGCCATAATGACTCACCCCTTCTAGCTCGTTATTTGTTTGTAAATTTCGGCACTCGCTTTTGTTGAAACGCCCGCATTCCTTCTTTTTGATCAGTTGTGGCGAAGAGTGAATGGAAACTGCGACGTTCAAAAAGCAGCCCCTGCGAGAGAGTTGATTCGAAACTCGCGTTGATCGCTTCTTTCGCCATCAGAGCAGCCGAGAGTGGCATTTCTGCAATCTTTTTTGCTAACTCAAGTGCCTCTGCTTCCAGCTGTTCATCTGGTACTACGCGGGAAACGAGGTCTGCTTGCTCCGCTTCTTTCGCGGTTAGCAGTCTCCCACTAAGACACATATCCATCGCCTTATATTTCCCGATCGCCCGCGTGAGCCGTTGTGTGCCACCCATTCCAGGAATAATTCCCAACTTGATTTCAGGCTGCCCAAACCGGGCAGACTCTCCCGCAACAATGATGTCGCAGGCAAGAGCGAGCTCGCATCCACCACCGAGGGCATACCCTCGCACGGCCGCGATCATAGGTTTTCTCACTTGCAGCACCTGCTGCCCAAACTGAAAGAGATCCTCTGAAAAAGCTTCGACTGACGTTTTCTCTGCCATTTCGCTAATGTCTCCGCCAGCGGAAAAAGCTTGTGGATGCCCTTGAATCAGAATCGTTCCGATTTTCGGTTCTTGATCAAACTCCTCGCACGCACGAAGAATCTCCCTTAGCGTTTCTTGATCTAGGCAATTTAAGCTCTCTGGGTCATTGAGCTGTATAACCCCTACCCGCCCTTTACTGGAAAGTAGTATTTTCGACATTCTTTTCACTCCCTTTTGTTAGTAAAAACAGCCAGCATCGCATTTCAATTCATGCTGTTGCTGGCTGCTTCTCTGATCTGGAGACCTCCTCACACCGGGTTAGAATCTTCAAGCTCGACGATGTACGCGGCTTCGGTGTTCTTTTCGATGTCCATGAGGGTGACATCTGGGGCGAGGCGACGGAGGACGAGGTGGTCGTCGGCGACGTCGAAGAGTCCGAGGTCAGTGATGATGCGCTGTACAACCCGGACGCCCGTGAGCGGGAGGGAGCATTCGCGCACGAGTTTCGGGGTGCCGCTCTTGGAGACATGCTCCGTGATGACGACAACTCGTGGGGTTCCCGCGACGAGGTCCATGGCGCCGCCCATGCCTTTGACCATTTTTCCTGGGATCATCCAGTTGGCCAGGTCTCCATTCTGGGATACTTCCATTGCTCCCAGGACGGCCATTTTCACTTTGCCACCGCGGATCATCCCAAAGCTGGTTGCAGAATCAAATGTTGCCGCGCCCGGGATCAGGGTGACAGTTTGTTTCCCGGCATTGATAATGTCGGCGTCCTCTTCCCCCTCAAAAGGGAATGGTCCCATACCGAGGATGCCGTTTTCGCTCTGCAACACCACTTTCACCCCCGGTGGCAGATGGTTGGCAACCATCGTGGGGATACCGATCCCGAGGTTGACGTAGTCGCCGTCGTTAAGTTCGCTGGCGGCTAAAGCCGCCATTTCGTCTCGTGTCCACGGCATTATCGGCTCCTCACTGTTCGTTGTTCGATCTGTTTCTCCAGGTCGGTGGTAACCAAGTAGTCGATGTGGACGCCTGGGGTGTGGATGTGGTCGGGGTCGATTTCACCGACAGATAGTAGCTGCTCCACCTCTGCGATGGAGACCACGCCAGATTCAGCGCACAGCGGATTGAAGTTGCGGGCCGTGCGCCGGTAGATCAGGTTTCCGGCCTCGTCGCCTTGGTAGGCGTGGACGAGGGCGACGTCGGCAACGATGCCTCGCTCCATCACGTACTCCCGGCCGTCAAAAGTCGCGGTCGGCTTGCCTTCCGCAACCAGCGTGCCGACGCCCGTGGCTGTGTAAAACGCCGGAATACCTGCGCCCCCTGCTCTAAGTCGCTCAGCGAGCGTGCCCTGCGGGTTGAATTCCACCTCCAGTTCGCCGGCCAGGAATTGACGTGCGAACTCTTTGTTCTCCCCCACGTAGGAGGAAAGCACCTTGCGGACTTGGTTGTTTTCCAGCAGGAGGCCGAGGCCCTTGCCATCGACACCCATGTTGTTGGACACCACGGTGAGATCGCGCCGTCCTACGTCACGCAGTGCTTCGATGAGGAGGAAGGGGACGCCACAGAGGCCAAAGCCCCCGACGGCGATGGTCATGCCGTCTTTGACCAGCTCCCCGACGAGGTCGCGGACGGAGGAACGAATTTTATCCATTAGACCCACCCCAATACACGTGGCGCCATCTCGCGCAGCTCGACTTTGCGGACTTTGCCGGACACGGTCATCGGATAGGAATCGACGATGTGGACGTATTTCGGGATCTTGTGGCGAGAGAGCTTGCCTTGTGCAAATTCGGCAACGTCTGAAACGGTGAGGTCTTCTACCCCGTCGCGCAGGATGATCCACGCCATGATCTCTTCGCCGTACTTGTCGTCTGGGACACCGATGACCTGCGCTTCAACCACATCTGGGTGGGTGAAGAGGAATTCTTCGATCTCACGAGGGTAGATGTTTTCGCCACCGCGGATCAGCATATCCTTGAGCCGGCCGGTCACCATCAGGTAGCCGTCCTCGTCAAGGGTGCCGAGGTCACCCGAGCGCATCCAGCCATCGTCACTGATTGCCTCTGCGGTTTTTTCTGGGTGCTCCCAGTAGCCTTGCATCACGGAATAGCCGCGGACGTAGATTTCGCCCTGGGTGCCGACGGGGACGGTCTCACCAGTTTTTTCATCCACGAGCTTGCATTCGATGTGTGGCATGATCTGCCCCACCGTGTTCACACGCTTTTCCAGCGGCGCGTCCGAGCGCGTCTGGAAGGACACCGGAGAGGTTTCGGTCATGCCGTAGCAGATAGAGATTTCCTGCATGTTGAACTTGTCCATGACTTCGCGCATAGTCTTGGACGGGCAGGAGGTGCCGGACATGATGCCGGTGCGCAGGGTACCCAGGCCATATGGGGAGCCGTATTCTTCATGGTCGTGGGCCTCATCGAGTTCCTTGATGAACATCGTCGGCACACCATACAGCGAGGTTGCCTTCGCAGCCTGCACCGCCATGAGGGTTTCGCGTGGCTTGAACGAGGGGGCCGGCACGATGAGGCATCCGCCGTGGCTGAAGATCCCAATGGTGGCCATGACCATGCCGAAGCAGTGGAAGAACGGCACGGGCGCACACACGCGGTCCTCTTCGGTGTAGTTCAGCATCTCACCGACGAAAAAGCCATTATTCAAGATGTTGCGGTGAGACAGGGTGGCGCCTTTGGGAAAGCCCGTGGTGCCCGAGGTGAACTGGATGTTGATCGGGTCGGTGTTCTTGACCTCAGCAACGTATTCGGACAGGTCATCGATCTCGCCGTGCATCGCGTCGTACCAGTCGGAGGACCCGAAGTAGATCACTTCTTGAAGTTTGGATCCGCGCTGCTTGCGAGCTTCGTTGAGCATGGTGCGGTACTCGGAGTCCTTGAAGCGACGCGCCGCGAACACCAGTTTCACGCCTGCTTTTTCCAGCACGTAGTTGAGTTCAGATTGGCGGTAGGCCGGGTTGATGTTGACAAGCACCAGGCCGAGATGGTGGCACGTCCACTGCACCACCAGCCATTCCCAGCGGTTGGTCGACCAGATGCCGACGCGATCGCCTTTGCGGTAGCCGGCGCGAATTAGGGCGCTGGCCAGGCGGAGTACGCGGTTGTAGAAGCGTTCGTAGGTAAACGATACGTCTGCGTAAACGTCGACGATGCAGTCGCGGGACGGGTATTTTTCCACCATCTGACGCAGAATCTGGCCGAGGGTTTCTTCGCGTAGTGGGGCTGCACCTTGGTCGACGCCTGCCCCGATCACGTGGGACATGAGCTGGCCGTTATCATCCACGACGATGGATCCGTAAGAAGTTGACTGAGTCTTGAGGGTCATGGTGGTTAACTTTCTGCGTGTGCTCGGCTAAGGATTGCTTGTGCTTGTCGGAACAGGGGTTCGTCGACCATCTGTCCTTCGAATCGGAACGCGCCGCGGTGCTGCTGGGCTTCCTTAAGCAGGCGGGTCGCCCAATCGAGTTGTTCTGGGGTGGGCTGGTAGGCAGCCCGGATCGCGTCGACCTGGGAGGGGTGGATACACACGGTGGCGGCGTAGCCAAGCGCCGCTGCGTCCTCAGCTTCGGTAGAAAGGCCCTCGGTGTTGGGGATGTCGACGAAAACGGAGTCGAGGGCGGCCTTACCGAATGCGGCGGCGGCGAGTTGGACGCGCGCACGGGCATGCTTTGCGACGTCCCGGTAGCTGCCATCCTTGTGCCGCGAGGCGGTACCGGAAAGGCCAGCTACCAGGTCTTCTGCTCCCCAGAACATCGCCACTACCCCATTGGTGGCGGCAACTTCATCGGCTCGCAGGACCCCGAGTGGGGTTTCAATGAGGGCGATGATGTGGGCGTCGGCAAGCACGGCGCTGACGGCCTGGATGTCCTGCGCACCTTCCGCCTTTGACACCATCACCTGGCGGAAGTTTGTTTTTGACACGCAGGCGAGGTCGAGGGCGCCGTCGGTGCTGCTCGGCGGGTTGATGCGCACGATCACCCGAGAAGGGTCGAGCTCGCAGGATTCGATGGCCCGGCGCGCCTCCTCGCGGTTATGCGGCTGGCAGCCGTCTTCGAGGTCGAGAATGACCATGTCAGCGCGATCAATTGCTTTGGCGAATCTGTCGGGGCGGTCAGCCGGGGTGAAGAGAATGGCAGGGCCGGCGGGGGTCCAGGTACTCATGACTTACCCTCCGGATCGCACTGGACCAAGGTTTTTCTAACTGCCTTACAGACGATATCGCCGTGTTGGTTCCGCCCGATGTGCTCGAGTTCCACGATGCCTTGGCCGGGGCGGGACTTGGATAGTCGCTTGGCAGTGCACACCGTTTCGGCATAGAGGGTGTCGCCGTGGAACATCGGCTTCGGGAAGGAGATTTCCTCGAACCCGAGGTTGGCGACGATGGTGCCGAGGGTGAGTTGTCCCACGGACAGGCCCACCACGGTCGAGAGTGTCCACATGGAGTTCACCAGGCGCTCACCACCGAATCCTGGTTGTTGGGAGGACCAGTGTGCGTCGAGATGCAGTGGCTGCGTGTTCATGGTGAGGGTAGTGAACACCACGTCATCGGCTTCCGTGACGGTGCGGCCCGGGCGGTGCAGGTAGCGGGCGCCTTTCTCGTATTCTTCGAACCACAGTCCGCGCTGAACGATATCGGCCATGGTCACAGTCCCAACTCGCGTGCGATCAGCATGAGCTGAACTTCGGTGGTGCCTTCGCCGATCTCCAGGATCTTGGAATCGCGGTAGTGGCGGGCGACGCGGTATTCGTTCATGAAGCCGTAGCCGCCGTGGATCTGGGTGGCGTCGCGGGCGTTGTCCATCGCTGCCTCGGAGGACACCATCTTGGCGATGTACGCTTCCTTGCGGAAGTCCAGGCCCTTGGCCATGCGGGCGGCGGCTGCCATCCAGGCCAGACGCGCGGTGTGGGCACGAGCTTCCATTCGGGCGATCTTGAAGGAGATGGCCTGGTATTCGGAGATTGCGCGGCCCATGGAGGTGCGTTCCTTGGCGTACTTGACGGATTCGTCCACGCAGCCCTGTGCCGCGCCGGTAGCCAGTGCCGCGATGGCAACGCGCCCCTCGGCCAGGATAGAGAGGAAGTTTGCGAAGCCCCGGCCGCGCTCGCCGAGCAGGTTATCCTGCGGGACGCGGCAGTCCGTGAAGGTCAGCGGGTGGGTGTCGGAGGCATTCCAACCGACCTTGTCGTAGGAGGGTTCCGCAACGAAGCCAGGGGTGTCAGTGGGCACGATGATGGTGGAGATTTCCTTCTTGCCGTCCTTCTCACCGGTCACGGCGGTGACGGTGTTGAGGGAGGTAATCGACGTGCCGGAGTTGGTGATGAACTGCTTGGAGCCGTTAATCACAAAGTCGGAGCCATCTTCGACGGCGGTGGTGCGGGTGGCTCCGGCGTCGGACCCCGCGCCTGGCTCGGTGAGCCCGAATCCTGCGAGCTTGGTGCCAGCGGTGAGCTCGGGAAGCCACTTGTCCTTTTGGGCGTCATTACCGAAGTGGAAGATCGGCATGGCACCCAGGCCGACGCCGGCTTCCAGGGTGATGGCTACGGACTGATCCACCCGAGCCAGCTCTTCCAGGGCGATGCCGAAAGAGAGGTAGTCTCCGCCCATGCCGCCGACTTCTTCTGGGAAGGGCAGGCCAAACAGGCCCATCTCGGCCATGCCGGAGACAACTTCATACGGGAAGGTGTGATCTTTGTCGTGCTGGTAGGACACGGGCTCGACTACTTCGTTGGCGAACTCGCGCACAACGGTCTGCAGCTCGCGGTACTCTTCTGGCAGGTCAGCGATGTTGATGTCAGTCATTGTTCTAGTCCTTTTCTGGGTTAACGGTGGCAAGTAGTTTTCCGGCCGGAACCTGTTCTCCCGGCTGGGCGTGGAATGTGACGGTGCCGTCGACGGCAGCCTTAAGGGTGTGTTCCATCTTCATGGCCTCCACCACTAGGACCGCGTCCCCGGCTTGGACTGGTGCTCCCTCGGCCACGGAGTGCGCGATGACGGTGCCGGGCATAGGCGAGGTGAGGTTGGTGTCGCCGTCGGAGGCATCGTCGCCGGCAGAGCGGACCACTTCGGTACGACGCAACTCGTAGGTGCCGCTGGGGCCGGCGAGCACGAGGTGCCCGAAGTCCGGTGCCATCTCCTTGACAGACCACTGGGCAGAGACACCATTGATTGTGACGCGCCAGAGCTGCCCCACCGGATGGATGGTGGCGGAGACGGTGGCGGGCTGCCTGTCATCCGTGTCGGTGGTGTTTCCCGCGATGTGATCATGGACGGTAACTTCGGCTCCAGTCGGCGATCCGACTATGGTGACCAGGGTGTTTTCCGCACCGTGGGCGAAGCGGATCTGTTGTGCGGCAGTGCGCCCGGCGCGCCAGGCATCAGGGGTGGCCCATGCGGACACCGGCCCGCTTGGCCAGCGCTGTGCGAGCCACATCATGGCTGCTGCGACGAGGGCGTCGTCGGTGATGGTGGTGGGTTGATAGCCGTCGGTGACACGGTCGAGCAACCCAGTGTCCAGGTCACCGGCCACCACCTCCGGCACCTTCATCAGGTAACGGCAGAAATCGGTATTGACGGTGATACCGGCGACGGTGGTGTCTGCTAGCGCCTTGTCTAACCGGGCAAGGGCTTCGGCGCGATCTGCCCCGTGCACGATTACCTTCATCAGCATTGGGTCATAGAGCGAGGAGATGTCGGAGCCGTCCGCAATACCGGAATCAACGCGGACACCGGCGCCGGAAGGCTCGGTCACTTTCACCACTCGCCCGCCCGTTGGTAAGAATCCCTGCGCGGGGTCTTCGGCGTAGATGCGGGCTTCGATGGCGTGGCCGGTCAGCTGGATATCGTTCTGGGAAACGGGCAGCTCCTCGCCGCGGGCAACTGCTAGCTGCAGCGCCACGAGGTCCTGGCCGGTGACTTGCTCAGTCACGGGGTGTTCGACCTGCAGTCGGGTGTTCATTTCCATGAAGTAGAACTTGTCCGGCTGCTTCGACGGCACGATGAACTCCACGGTTCCGGCCCCGACATAGCCTACGGATCGGGCGGCATCGCATGCGGCTTGGCCGATCGCGGCGCGGGTATCGGCGTCGAGAAGCGGGCTCGGCGCCTCCTCAATCACCTTCTGGTGGCGACGCTGCAGCGAGCACTCGCGCTCCCCCAGGTGGATCACGTTGCCGTGGGAATCGGCCATGACCTGCACTTCGATATGGCGTGGGGTGTCCACGAAGTGCTCGAGGAAGAGGGTGTCGTCACCGAAAGCGCCCGCCGCTTCACGACGCGCAGTGGTGAGAGCCTCGGCCAACTCTTCGATTCGATCCACCCGGTGCATGCCCTTGCCCCCGCCACCAGCGGATGGCTTGATGAGAACAGGAAAGCCGATGCCGGGGGCGGCAGCGAGGATCTCCTCGTCGGTGAGTCCGGGGCGGGAGATGCCGGGGACAGTGGGGACGTTGCGGGCTTCCACCGCTGCGCGGGCGGAAATCTTGTCCCCCATCGCTTCAATCGCTGCTGCGGGTGGGCCGATAAACACGATGCCGTGATCCGCACACGCCTGAGCAAACTCAGCGTTCTCGGAGAGGAACCCGTAGCCTGGGTGGATCGCCTGGGCGCCGGACCGCTTAGCGGCGTCGATGATTTTGTCGATCACCAGGTAGGATTCGCGTGCTGGGGAGGCGCCGATGTGGATGGCGATGTCAGCGTCGCGCACGTGTGGGGCGTCGGCGTCAGCATCGGAGTAAACGGCAACGGAGGTCACGCCCTGCTGTTTCAGGGTCCGGATGACGCGACAGGCAATTTCGCCGCGGTTGGCAACAAGTACGGTATCGATCATGGCAGTTTCTCCTACATCCGGAAGACACCGAAGCTGGTGTCGGGTAGCGGGGCACCGGCGGCGGTATCGAGGGCAAGGCCCAGCACACGCCTGGTGTCAGCAGGGTCAATGACGCCGTCGTCCCATAGCCGGGCCGTTGAGTAATACGGGTCGGATTCGCGCTCGAACTTCTCGCGGATCGGCTTTTCGAACTCTTCTTGTTCTTCCGCCGACCAGGTGCCTCCTTGACGTTCGATCTGGTTGCGACGGACGGTGGACATGGTCATGGCGGCTTGCGGGCCACCCATCACGGAGATCCGGGCGTTGGGCCACATCCAGAGGAAGCGGGGACTGTAGGCGCGGCCACACATGGAGTAGTTTCCGGCACCAAAAGCGCCACCGATTACCACGGTGAATTTGGGTACCCGCGCCGTAGCGACGGCATTAACCATCTTCGCCCCGTGCTTGGCGATACCCCCGGCCTCATACTCGCGGCCAACCATGAAGCCGGTGGTGTTTTGGAGGAAGATCAGCGGAATCCCGCGTTGATCGCACAGCTCGATGAAATGAGCTCCTTTGAGCGCGGACTCCCCCATCAAGATGCCGTTGTTAGCGATGATGCCCACGCGGTGACCGTAGATGCGAGCGAACGCGGTGACGAGGGTGGTGCCGTACTCGGACTTGAATTCTTGGTAGTCGCCACCGTCCGCGAGGATTTCGATGACCTCGTGGACGTCGTAGGGCACCTTCGCGTCGACGGGCACCACGTCATAGAGGTCGGTTTGCGGGCGAATCGGGTCCTTCGGCGCTGCCACATCCCATTCGGGGGCCTTGTCCTGCGGGAAGGTGTCCACGATCTTGCGAACCCGGTGAAGTGCATCAGCGTCATCGAGTGCGAGGTGGTCGGTCACACCGGAAGTCTTGGAATGCAGGTCACCGCCGCCGAGATCCTCTGGGGTGACGTCCTCGCCGGTAGCTGCCTTCACCAGGGGCGGGCCGGCCAGGAAGATGGTGCCTTGTTCTCTCACAATCACGGCCTCGTCTGACATGGCCGGCACGTAGGCACCACCGGCGGTGCACGAGCCCAGCACCGCTGCGATTTGTGGGATTCCTGCTGCGGACATGCGGGCTTGGTTGAAGAAGATGCGGCCAAAGTGGTCGCGATCCGGGAACACCTCGTCTTGGTTAAGCAACATCGCTCCGCCGGAATCTACCAGGTAGATGCAGGGAAGCCGGTTTTCTGCGGCGATTTCCTGGGCGCGCAGGTGCTTCTTCACCGTCATGGGGTAATAGGTGCCGCCGGAGACCGTGGCATCATTGGCCACGATCATGCAGCGGCGCCCCTGGACCAGGCCGATCCCGGCGACGGCGCCCGCTGCGGCGACCTTGCCGTCGTACATGCCGTGCGCTGCTAGCGGGGCTACTTCGAGGAAGGGACTGCCTGGGTCCAGGAGTTCCTGGATGCGTTGCCTCGGTAGGAGCTTTCCGCGGCTGACGTGGCGCTCGCGGGCACGCTCGGAACCACCTTCGGCGGCAGTGTGTACCAGGCGTCGCAGCTCAGATACGAGTTCTTCATGTCGCTGACGATTCGTTTGTGGTGCTGTCATGGGCTCGCTTCCAAGTTTCAGTTAATGACGATTAACTTGAAAGCGAGACTACTTAGTTTTTGTGACCCCGAACACTATTTGCAGGTTGTTAATTTTGCGTTGCTTTTCTTAGCAAGCATGCATGCAACCGCAAAATAACGGCACGCTGGCACTTTCCTCGCACAGCCAAATGTTACCCAGATCACCCCTTGCAAATACCCCCTCCAGGGCTGGTTGACATAGCACCCGACCTAGGCCAACAACGCCTCCACTGCCATTTCTCGTGACTGCTCCCGCACGGCTTCCTCCCCCGCCCAGTGAATAACGTGACGCACCGAGTTAATCAGACCCGCAGCCAGCTGCACCCGCAATCGGGCGGTGGGACGATCCAGATCGGGCCGACACGCCTGAAGCGCATCCGTCCACAGCCCCAAATAGGTCAGCTGCAAGGACCGCACCTTGGTAAAGGCTTCATCACCCAAACTGTGAATCTCTCGAGACTGCACTCGAATGATGTCCGGTTCCGTGGAGGCAAATTCGGCATGGCGGTCCACCAGCGACCACAACAGTTCCCTCGGCTCCTGAGAGCCGGACGCCTGATGCTCCGCGATCGTGGCACGCGCCCCATCCACCAGCCGGATCGAGATATCCACCAGCATCATCTCAAGCAGCTCATCCTTGCTAGCGAAGTGGCGCAACACCCCCGGCCCGGAAATGCCCACCTCAGCACCCACGTCCGCCAGTCGGGTGGAATGGAACCCCCGACGCGCCATGATGCGCGCCGCGGCCGCTAACAAATCGGCGCGTCGCTTGAGTTTTGCTTGCTCTCTAGATGTTGCCACGAGCAACAACCCGCTTTGCCTGCGAGATCAGCGGCGCGTCGATCATCTCACCATCCAGTTTGAATGCTCCCGGGTTATTCTTCGCTTCAGCCACCACACGACGCGCCCACTCGAGCTGCTCAGGCGCTGGCGCGAAGGCTCGACGCGCCACGTCCACTTGCAGGGGATGAATGCACGCAAAACCAATGAAACCCGAACGTGCCGCATCGGCAGCCTCCAGGAACAGCCCTTCGTCGTCCCGAAAATCAGCATGCACCGCATCGATGACAAACTTGCCATGCGCGGCAGCGTGAATCTGCATAAGAGCTCGAGTGAGGAGCATTGGAGCACGATACGGTCCGGGACGAGTGTCTGGGGCTCCCTCGTCGATAAGCAGGCGCGAATGCGTGCCACCCAGCAGCACCGTCAGGTCCTCCGCACCCCAGAACATGCCCACGACGTCAGGGTGCGCGGCAAGCTCAGGCAGCTTCACGACGGCCTGTGGCGTCTCCACCATGGCGATGAGCTGCAATCCCGCCAGCTCGGCCGGGATCTCCGCCCCCACTTTAGGGACCATGACCAGGCGGTAGTTGGTGGTTCGGACGAACTCGACGTCGGAGTGGAAGTGGGGCGAATCTGGGCCCACGATACGGACGATGGTGCGCTCAGAGGGCAGGCCACAGTTTCGGATGTTGGCGTATGCCACCTCGCGGTCAACATCCCCTGCGCCGTCCTCAAGATCGAGGATCACCATGTCCGCCTTTGCCGCAGCCTTAGGGATGATTTCTGCGCGACCGGCTGGGGCAAAAAGGATGGCAGGACCTGCGATAAGGTGGTCGTAGTGCATGGCAAACTCCTAAGTTAAGCGCGGTTAACTACAAAGCATACCGCGGGGAATTCATTACCCCCGCTATGGCAAACGGGAATAGACTCTGGCCACTTTAGCGTTCTCCTAATTGAACCTGGTGGGGAGACCACCCCACTGCTTACCTTTCCAAAGGAGCCCATCATGTGCCGTGCCGTAGAATGCACCCAATGCCATAAGACCACCTGGACCGGCTGTGGCAACCATGTCGACCAGGTCATGGCCGGCATAGCGCCTGCTAAGCGCTGCAAGTGCAACCCACAGACCACCGCCGAGGCTCGCGCTGCGAAACCAGCCGGCCTGCTAGCACGACTGTTCGGAGGAAAATAAATGGCCCGCACCATCATTGTTGGCGGCGTCGCCGGTGGCATGTCCACCGCCACCCGCCTGCGCCGTAACGACGAAGCCCGCGACATCACCGTATTCGAACGCTCGGGTTATGTCTCCTTCGCTAACTGTGGCCTCCCCTACCACCTCGGCGGTGTCATCGAGAGTCGCGACGCCCTGCTTTTGCAAACCCCGCACTCCCTCGGCGAGCGCTTCAATATTGACGTGCGGGTGCGCCACGAGGTCCTCGCCATCGACACCACGGCCCAGACAGTGCTGGTCCGCGACCTAGCCACCGGCACCGACTCCACCGAGTCCTACGACGATCTGGTGCTGGCCCCCGGCGCCCAGCCTTTCACGCCACCGATCCCGGGCATCGAGCGAGCTGCCGGGCTGCGGACCGTAGAGGACCTGGACCACATCAAAGAACTCGTATCCGGGGACGTCAAGACCGCCGTAGTGATCGGTGGCGGGTTCATCGGCGTTGAGGTCGCGGAGAACCTGCAACACCGAGGCCTCGCTGTCACCCTGATCGAAGCCGCACCACAGATCATGGCGCCCTTCGACCCAGAGATCGCCATCCTGCTGCAGCGTCGCCTCCAGGACGGTGGCATCGACGTGCGCACCAACGCTATGGTCACTGCCATTTCCGAGACCACTGTTACCGCTAATGACGAGAACTTCCCCGCCGACGTGGTCATCGCTGCCATCGGCGTCCGCCCAGACGCTGCGTTCATTTCTGACGCTGGCATTACGACGGCGAAGTCCGGCCACATCCTCGTGGACGAGCACGGTCGCACCAACGTTCCGAACATCTACGCACTCGGTGACGCTGTGATGAAGCGCGACTTCCTCGATGGCTCCGACAATCCGCTGCCACTGGCGCAGAACGCCAACCGCCACGGTCGTGTCATCGCTGACGTGATCACCGGGCGTTCGGTAACCACGAAGCCGGTGTACGGCACTTCCATCATCGGCGCGTTCGGGTTCGCCATCGCGGGTACGGGTTGGAATGAGAAGCGACTCAAGGCCGCTGGCCGCGAGTACCGTGCGATCCACACCCACCCGGTGAACCACGCTGGCTACTACCCCGGCGCGAAGCAGATGACCATCAAGTTGCTGGTAGACCCCGCAACGGATCAGATCCTCGGGGCCCAGGCTGCGGGCGAGCAGGGCGTGGACAAGCGCATCGACGTGATCCTGACCGCCATGGCCGGCGGGCTCACTGCCTCCGACCTCGCTGACCTCGAGTTGGCCTATGCACCGCAGTTCGGCATGGCGAAGGATCCGGTCGCCCTCATCGGCATGGTCAACGACAACATCGTTGCAGGTGAGCGAACGATCCAGTGGCACGAGCTCACTTCCTCCACAATGCCGCTTATCGACGTCCGTACACCTGGCGAGTTCGAGTCCGAGCCAATCCCCGGTGCCGTCAATATCCCGGTCGATGATCTGCGCTCCCGGATTGAGGAAGTCCGCGCCCTGGCTAATGGCGGCCCGGTCGTCGTCCACTGCCGGGTGGGCCTGCGTGGGCACATCGCTGTCCGCACGCTAGCGGGTCTGGGTGTGGAGGCCATCAACCTCGACGGTGGCTACCTGACCTGGGAAGCGGGCATCGCTTCGCAGGGGTAGTTGAACATTCTTGTCATTGCTATCGTGACTGCATGACTGCCACCAGAACGTCTCGATTCTTCGCCCTGATTGTCGATTCCATTTTGTGTGCAGTTGTGTGGAACCTAATTCTTCACGTGGTGCCCCTGCCCGAGCGTGCTTTCACCACTCCCACTCCGGTCGGGGGCGCTGTGCTCGGGTTATACAAAATCATCTGCGAGCTCAGCGCCGGACGGAGCCTGGGCCAAAGGTTCTTCAGCATCGCACCCGATTACAGCTCCCGAGCTTGGTGGCGACCGCTGCTGCGCAATAGCTGGTGCTTGATTCCTTTCGCAGGATGGCTGATGTGGCCCGCAACCTGGGCGGGATCTTTTAATTCCTTCCAGTTAATCATTGGACTGAGCTTGATCTTTTCCCGCTCCAAGAAGCACCTAGGAGATCTTGTATCAGGTTGCCACATGGTGATGAAGTGGTAGATCAAATGGACAGTCGTTGTGCCCTGTGCCCAGATGCAACCAGGAGATCTTTCACCAGCCCAAAAGGATAAGGTTCGGTTAGCTATACAAGACGGGGTGGCCCGAAATGCAACACATTTCGGACCACCCCGTCGTTTAGAGAGATCGCGATCTACAACTAGTGCGAGAAGTGGCGCACTCCGGTGAGGTACATGGTGACGCCTGCCTTTTCAGCAGCTTCGATAACCTCGGCGTCACGGATGGAGCCGCCCGGCTGCACGACAGCCTTGACGCCTGCGTTAATCAGCACTTCGAGGCCGTCGGCGAATGGGAAGAATGCATCAGATGCGGCGTAGGATCCGCGGGCGCGCTCCTGGCCGTCGGCAAGCGTGTTGGCGCGCTCGACGGCGAGCTTGGCGGAGTCCACACGATTGACCTGCCCCATGCCGACGCCCACTGCCGCATTGTCCTTGGTCAGGATGATGGCGTTGGACTTGACGGCGCGAACGGAGCGCCAAGCGAATTCCAGCTCGGCCAATTCAGCCTCGGACAGCGGGGTGCCGGAGACGAGCTGCCAGTTTTCGGTCTTATCTCCCTCTGCCTGGTAGAGGTCTGGTTCCTGGGTAAGGACGCCGCCGGAGATGAACTTCTTCTCCTCGGTCGGGGCCTCGTACTCGGCGACAAGGATGCGGATGTTCTTCTTGGTAGCCAGGACTTCGACGGCGCCTTCTTCGTAGGATGGCGCGAGGATGACCTCGGTGAAGATGTCCTTGACCTGGTTCGCCATCTCGACGGTGACTTCGCGGTTGACAGCGATTACACCGCCGTACGCGGACACTGGGTCGCATGCGTGAGCCTTGAGGTGGGCGTCGGCGATGGATACCTCGGATACCGCCACGCCACAAGGGTTAGCGTGCTTTATGATCGCAACGCAAGGGCGCTTGTGGTCCCAGGCGGCACGCCAGGCAGCCTCGGCGTCCTGGTAGTTGTTGTAGGACATTTCCTTGCCGTGCAGCTGTTTTGCGTTAGCCAAGCCCTTGGTGCCGATGCGGGTAACGGTAGCGGACTGGTGAGAGTTTTCGCCGTAGCGCAGCGTGGAGGTGACGTCCGCATCGGAAAGCTGGGAGACGAACCACTCGGACACCGCGGTGTCGTAGGAAGCGGTGTGCAGGAAGGCGTCGCGGGCCAGCTCACGACGCTCTTGCAAGGTGAAGCCCCCCTTGCCCAGGGCGTCAACGACGGATCCGTAGCGAGCAGGATCGACGACGATCGCGACGGATGGGTGGTTCTTTGCAGCCGCGCGAACCATGGAAGGGCCTCCGATGTCGATCTGCTCCACGCAGCTGTCGAAGTCTGCGCCAGAAGCAACAGTTTCACGGAAGGGGTAGAGGTTCACCACCACCAGCTGGAAGGCTGCGATGCCGAGCTTGGACAGCTGATTCAGGTGGTCTTCCTTGCGGGTATCGGCGAGGATACCTGCGTGAACTCGGGGGTGGAGGGTCTTCACGCGGCCTTCGAGGCACTCAGGGAAATCAGTGAGCTGCTCAACCGGGGTGACGGGGATGCCCAGGTCTGCGATTTTCGCAGCGGTGGAGCCCGTGGAGACGATCTCAACACCCGCCTCATTCAGTACTCGTGCGAGGTCCTCAAGTCCGGTCTTGTCATAGACGGACACGAGAGCGCGCTTAATATCCTTACGATCTTCAGTCATGAAACTGCGGGCCCTTTCCCAAGTGCATAAGTTTGGACGCCTTAGATACTATTGCGCGACGCATGGATTCGACGAATTCAGCACCCGCACAATGAGTTGCCGCTCCACCACTTTGATCCGCTCGTGCAAAGTTTCCTCGGTGTCCCCATCTTCTACCGGCACGGCTGCTTGCGCAATGATCCGCCCCGTATCTACACCCTCGTCAACGAGGTGCACCGTAGAACCGGTCACGCGGACGCCGTACTCGAGTGCGTCCCGCACCGCATGAGCGCCTTTGAATGAAGGCAGCAGCGCGGGGTGAGTGTTGATAATCCGGCCACCGTATTCTGCCAAGACCGGCTCCCCCAGGATCCGCATGAAGCCCGCGGAGACCACGACATCCGGATTCAGTCGCGCGATTGCGTCGCGCAGGGCACAGTTCCAGTGTTCGCGGTCGTCGTATTCCTTATATATAACAGCCACAGCAGCCACACCTGTAGCTTCTGCAACGTCGAAAGCTCGGCAGGGACGATCCGCAATCAGGCCCACCACCTGGTAGCGTTCGCCCGCACCAGCAATGATGGCCTCAGCCAAGGACCCCGTCCCAGAAGCCAGAATGACTACTCGTTTACTTGTCATCGCCAGCCTCTTCTTCGGTATCTTCAGCGCCCTCGGCAACGTCTTCCCCAGCGTCATCCTCCGGCAAGGAAGCCTCTTCGGCAGAGTTTTCGGCAGAGTCCTCCACACTGCCTTCCTCAGGAGCCTCCTCAGATTCATTAGCTGCGGTGTCGTCGTCAGCGCTGGTTTCTTCGGAGGGCTCGATTGCGGGCGCATCGTCGTCGTCAAGCGCCTGCGGCTGCTTTTCCCTACCCCGCAGGATGGCACCCACGCTGGCGATGATGAGCCCGGCACCCCACAGCCATACCGGCGCAGAAAGCAGCCCCAGCCACCACAGCGGCCCAACGACACCGTATCCTCCAAGCTCGCCGATGGTGAGCGCGAGCAAGACCGCCGCGAACAGTACGCTCCATAGGCCCGCCAGGCCGACGTCACGGAAGGGGCGAGCTGCGACGCCTAGGTGGCGGTACAGCACGATTGCCGCCACCACGAGCGGAATCAGGAGGAACACCCAGGCGAAGCTCCAGACCGAGCCGGGCACGGCCCCCAGGATCGGCAGTGGTGGCAGAGGCACCAGGTAGATACCGAAGAGACTGATCACCCCGTCAGCCACCAGGAATTCGCCACCCAGCAGCACGAATGCAATGCCGATGAGCAGATTAGGCAGATACAGGACGCTCAACGCGGTGAGACCGGCCACGGAGCCGGGCTGCTGCAGCGAGGTGTAGATCTCCCCGACCGTTCCCGCATGCGCCCCGAGCAGCCCCACCAGCATCACGAGGGACGCCCCCAGCAAACCAGCCCAGAATTTCATTGCGAGAAGTGCGGTATCAAACAGACCAGAATCAGGAACGTAGCGCCTCTCCAGCGCCCGCCAGAGCCGTGGCCCCATGCCAATGAGGAGGGCAACCAGGTGGATCAGCATTGTCCTTCCAAGGGCGAGAGCGACGTTCGGTATCCCCACCGGCAGCACGGTCGCCGCGTCAGCAAGCATCGCCAGCGCGGTGAGGGTCAGCAGCACCGGCACACCTACGATGCAGGCAGCTAACACGTATAAATCTGCGAGAGAAACCCGCTCCTTCACCACCGAGTACACCCGCCACGCAATGATTCCTATCACTCCTAGCGCGGGGAGTAATGGCACGAAGCCAAGGTCGGCGGTGTCGCTCGCCACGGGGGCACCTGTGGAGATGAGCCAGAGTTGCGCGATGCTAGCAGGCAGTGCCACGAAGCTCGAGTTCGTCATGAGTAGCCCCGCCAGCGCTAGCACAATCAACGCGGAGACAATTATCACATTCGCGATGAGTGCGAGTGGCAAGAATTCCCGAACGCGGGCCGCGTTGGAGTCACGCTCAGGTACGGACGGCGTCGCAGACGCAGCGCTCCGAGCACGCTTTTCGACGTCTTTAGCTGCAGAATCGCGTTTCCTACCGCGCAACTTTCGCGACGGACGCGCTTGTGGGCTTGTGTTTTTACTCATCACCACCACTGTGCCACGCGCAGGCCTTGAGGTGAGACAAGGCGCGTCTGAAGAATCTAAAATTTGCCCTTTCTTGGATTTTCCTGAGATATTACTAAGGAGTTTGATTCAACACGGTAACGGTCAACCCTCAACCAGACATCTAGACTTTCCCGATTAATTCCGGATAACTTTTCGGAAATCGATTAGATTCACTTGCCTTGGTTGTAACGAACCGCTATCGTAATCTCTCGTTAGGTAACGAGATGGTCACAAAACCTACAAGTTGTAGGTAACGATGGAAGAAGGCTACATGCACAAGGATGCAATGCGAGCTGGCGCCGGTCGCCACCGCAAGCAGAGCGTTTCGCCGACGACCAAAGGTCGCGTCGCCCTCGTAGCAGTCGCAACAGGCGCTGCTTCTACCGCAGGTGCTGGCGGAGTCGCCGTCGCTCAGGCCACCAGTCCTGAGGTGCAGGTACAGCCACAGATCACCCTCGCAGCAGACGCGGCACCCGCCATCTCCAGCGAGACCCCTCAGATCCTCGCCATCTCCGAATTCAAGCCAATGGCCAACCTGAATGAACAGATCTCCAAGGCCATTCAGTACAACCAAGAGCGCATCGCAGCCGATCTTGCGGCTCGCGCCCCAAAGACCGCAAAGCCAGCCGAGGGCGCCTTCACCTCTGGTTTCGGCCCACGCTGGGGCACCATCCACACCGGAATTGACATCGCCAACGCTATCGGCACCCCAATCTACGCAGTAGAAGACGGCGTCGTGATCGATGCCGGCCCAGCTTCCGGCTACGGCAACTGGATCCGGATCCGCCACGCAGACGGCGCCGTTTCCCTGTACGGCCACATGGAGACCCTCGACGTTACCGTCGGCCAAGAAGTCACCGCAGGCCAGAAGATTGCAGGCATGGGCAGCCGCGGCTTCTCCACCGGCTCCCACCTGCACTTCGAGATCCATCCAGACGGCAACACCCCAGTGGATCCTGTGCCTTGGCTCGCAGCCCGTGGCATCAACGTCTAGTTACTCCACCCCCGAAATCGAGCGTACGGATGGTACTTTTCTTGCCTCAAACATCCCATCCGTACGCTAAATTCCGCGTTACAACTTCTCCATCGGCACGCCACCAATGAGCATGAGCCGCACCGTCCCGGCAGAGCCAAAGTCGATGGTCACTGTGGCGCGCGGTCCGGTGCCGGACACAGCCTGCACCTTGCCTAATCCGTACTTCTCGTGATTGACCCGATCCCCCACGGCGAGCTGCAGGTTCTTGTTGAGCGACCGCTTCGGTGCGGGTGGCACGCTGGAGCGCCGAACTGGGGCCGAAGGAGCGGGAGCCCCCCACGACGGTGCACCCCAGCCACCTCCAGATGGTTCAACACGTTTCCAATCGATGAGGTCGGAAGGGATCTCCCCGAGGAACCGCGATGCCGGGTTTGTCAGCGGGTTCCCCCAGGAGCTGCGCAGCATCGCGCGGGTGAGGTACAGGCGCTGCCGGGCACGGGTAATCCCAACGTACGCTAAACGACGCTCCTCCGCCAGCTCCTTAGGGTCTCCCAACGCCCGCAGGTGTGGGAATTGTCCGTCCTCCCAACCCGTTACGAACACCACCGGGAATTCCAGGCCCTTGGCGGTGTGCAACGTCATCAGCGTCACCACGCCTTGATCGTTGTCTGGAATCTGATCAGAGTCCGCTACCAGGGACACGCGCTCCAAAAAGGCCTGCAGCGATCCCGGCAGTGGTTCTCCTTCCACCGGCTCATAGTCCTCGAACGCGAGCAGGTTGGCGGCTTCCGAAGAGAATTCCCGTGCAATGGAGACCAACTCGTTGAGGTTGTCCAGGCGCGCCCCGTCCTGGGGGTCGTTCGACGCCTCCAGGGTGGCCTTGTATCCGGTGGCGTCGAGCACCGCGGACACAATGGCACCTAGGTTCGGCATGCCCGTACTCTCGTCCACCGTGTTCCGGGCGTCCGCACGAAGCGACTCCATCAGCTCATTAAACTGCGCAACCGCGTTGCGACCGCGCCCACCCAGCAGGTTGACCTCCCCCGCCGCGGCGTCGATAAGCGCCTGGTCAAAGGAGATGCCGTGCTGCTGCGCGTGCACGCCGATGAATGCGAGCGCGCGATCGCCGATTCCTCGGCGTGGGGTGTTGATGATACGACGCAGGGACATTTCGTCACCGGGGTTGTCTAACACGCGCAAGTACGCGACGATATCGCGGATCTCTTTGCGTTCGTAGAAGCGGGTGCCTCCCACCACCTTGTAGGGGATGCCGGTGCGCATGAACACGTCTTCCAGCGCGCGCGATGCGTTGTTCGTGCGGTACATGACCGCGATATCGCCGAAATTAAGACCGTTATCTACCAGGCGATCAATCTCATTGGCCACGAAGCGGGCCTCATCGTGCTCGTTGTCGGCAACGTACCCAGTGATGGGTTCGCCCTCGCCCAACGCGGTCCACAGCTTCTTCTCACGACGGTTCTCATTCTGCGCAATCACCGCGTTCGCAGCAGACAGAATCGTCTGGGTCGAACGGTAGTTCTGCTCCAGTACGATGGTGCGGGCTTCTGGGTAGTCCTTCTCGAACTCCTCGATATTACGGATCGTCGCCCCGCGGAACGCGTAAATGGACTGGTCTGCATCGCCTACCACCGCAAGTTCTGCAGGCGGGACCGCATGTGGGTCATCCGAGGGGCGCCCTACCAACGTGGAGACCAGCACGTATTGGGCGTGGTTGGTGTCCTGGTACTCGTCGATGAGGACGTGGCGGAACCGACGGCGGTAATGTTCTGCGATGTCGGGGTGCGACTTAAGCAGGAACACCACTTCCCCGATCAAGTCATCAAAATCAACGGCGTTGGAGCCGCGGAGGCGGCGCTGGTACTCGTCGTAGACTCGCGCCACGGTCGTGGCATAGGGCTCGCCGCCCGCCAGGTTCATCGCCTCGGAGGGGCCGACCAGCTCATTTTTGTGATTCGAGATCGCAGCAGCTAAACCACGGGCCGTGAACCGCTTCGCGTCCAGCTCGAAATCCTTGGCAATCATCGTCAAGAGACGCTTGGAATCGTCACTGTCGTAGATCGTGAAATTGGTGTTCAGGCCGTCGATAAGCGCGGCCTGCTGGCGCAATATCCGCACGCAGGTGGAGTGGAAGGTGGACACCCACATCCGCTCCGCCGCTGGGCCAACCAGACCACTGACGCGTTCGCGCATTTCCGCGGCGGCCTTGTTGGTGAAGGTGATGGCCAGGATCTGACCTGGATGCACCCCTTGTTGCATCAGGTAGGCGATTCGTCGGGTCAGCACCGCCGTTTTACCCGACCCCGCACCCGCCACAATCAACAGCGGTACCCCCCGATGCTCCACCGCGGCCCGCTGCTGCGGATTGAGACCGTCCAGCAAATCCCCCGCCGATCCAAACGCATCTGCGCTGCTCACCTGTGGTCTACGTCCCCCGAATGGGCTGGCATTTCCGAAGCTGCTATCCATAATGCTTAATAGCCTACTGGGGCGGTCGGACAAGGTGGCACAATGGATATCCATGAGTGAAGAATTTGATATCCGCATGCCGTCAGGCACCGACGACCCACTTTCCGACGCCGAAATCCAGAAGTACCGCGAGGAAATCAACCGCCTCGACGGAGTCATCCTCGACGCAGTGAAGCGTCGCACCGAGGTGTCCCAAGCGATCGGCCGCACTCGAATGGGGTCCGGGGGTACGCGACTAGTCCACACCCGTGAGGTGGCGATTATCAACAAGTTCCGCGACGAAATTGGCGAAGAAGGACCAGCTCTCGCCGCTATCCTGCTCCGAATGGGGCGGGGAAAGCTCGGTTAGCAGCGGGATTCGGTGGGCGGCACTAATGTGGAGTGAAGTTACATAACCGCAACTTTTGGGAGCTAACAGCGCCATGGATATCACGACCACCACACAGTGGAACGAACTTGCAACGCAGTTTGAGGCATTCAAAGACAGCAACCTCCGCGAGCTTTTCGACGCCGACCCGCAGCGCGCCAGCAAGCTGACGTTCGACGCCGCTGGCCTGCACGTCGACCTGTCCAAGAACCTCGTGGACTCCACTGTGATCGATCGCCTCGTTGCTGTCGCTGAAGCCGCCGATCTGAAGGGTCGCACCGAAGCGATGTTCACCGGTGAGCACATCAACAACACCGAAGATCGTGCCGTCCTCCACACCGCGCTGCGCATGCCTGCCGAAGACTCCCTCGAAGTTGACGGCCAGGATGTGGCGGCTGACGTCCACGAGGTCCTCGGTCGCATGCGCGACTTCGCTCGTGCGCTGCGCTCCGGCGAATGGCAGGGCCACACTGGCCACACCATCAAAACCATCGTGAACATCGGCATCGGCGGCTCCGACCTTGGCCCAGCGATGGCCGCCAAGGCGCTGCGCCACTACGCGGTCGCTGGCATCACCGCCAAGTTCGTTTCCAACGTCGACCCAGCGGACATGGTCGCCACCCTCGACGAGCTAGACCCCGAATCCACACTGTTCATCGTCGCCTCCAAGACCTTCACCACACAGGAAACGCTCGCCAACGCGCATGCCGCTAAGCGCTGGCTTCTCGACGCCTTCGACGGCGATCAAGCTGCCATTGCCAAGCACTTCGTCGCTGTATCCACCAACGCGGAGAAGGTGGCCGAGTTCGGCATCGATACCAAGAACATGTTCGGCTTCTGGGACTGGGTAGGTGGACGCTACTCCGTGGACTCCGCCATCGGCCTGTCCCTCATGGCCGTCATCGGCCCACTGGACTTCATGCGCTTCCTCGAAGGCTTCCACGCCATGGACCAGCACTTCCGCACCACCCCATTTGCCTCCAACGTGCCAGTGCTCATGGCCATGCTGGGCGTCTGGTACTCCGAGTTCTATGGTGCGGAAACCCACGCCGTACTGCCTTACTCCGAGGACCTGTCCCGCTTCCCTGCCTACCTGCAGCAGCTGACCATGGAATCCAACGGCAAGTCGGTGCGTCGTGATGGTACCGCGGTCTCCACCGGCACCGGTGAAATCTACTGGGGCGAGCCAGGCACCAACGGCCAGCATGCCTTCTTCCAGCTCATGCACCAGGGCACCCGCATTGTCCCAGCCGATTTCATCGGCTTCGCGCGTCCGAAGGAAGACCTGCCAACTGCCACCGGTGACGGATCCATGCACGACCTGCTGATGTCCAACTTCTTCGCTCAGACCAAGGTATTGGCCTTCGGCAAGACGGCTGCTGAGATCGCAGCGGAAGGAGTCCCCGCCGAACTGGTAAACCACAAGGTCATGCCAGGCAACCGCCCAACCACCACCATTTTGGCGGAAGAGCTCACCCCAGCTGTCCTCGGCGCACTGATCGCCCTGTACGAACACATCACCTTTGTCCAGGGCGTCATCTACGACGTGAATTCCTTTGACCAGTGGGGCGTGGAACTAGGCAAGAAGCAAGCCGGAGATCTACTCCCAGCCGTGACCGGTGCCGCTGAGGCCAACTCCGGAGATTCCTCCACCGACGAGCTGATCAGCTGGTACCGCGCACAGAAGTAACGCTTTTACTCATCCCGACTCTGCACCCCATACGGTTGCTGGGTCGGGTTTTTCTTGTCTGGCATGGTTGTGACGATGTTACTTTGACGATGACTCCAGGTTGTAGGTAATTTTCATTAACCCGACCTGTAAACATCGACAATTCATTATCATCAAACCGGAAATATCCCACCAGCCATACTCACCCAGTCAACGTTACGGGTCTTATCTTGGCTAGCCTGATAGGATACCCGTGACTGAACTGCGAAATTTTCCCACCAGACTCTTCTTGGGCCGGAAAAAAGAACTGTTAAGAAAAGGACCAAAGCCATTCTTTCCTCAATCGTTGACTGGGTAGTTTCCCTTATGTCCACGCTGGGCGCTCCGGGCGTCGGCGTGGCGATCCTGTTGGAGAACTTGTTCCCACCGATCCCCTCTGAGGTCGTTCTGCCATTGGCGGGCTTCACTGCTGCCCAGGGCAAGATGAATGTGTACGTGGCGTTCGTGTTTGCCACGGTTGGTTCTGTGCTGGGTGCCTACATCCTGTATGGGATTGGGGCGGCTGTGGGTGCGGAGCGGCTTCGCCGGATTGCTGACTGGATGTGGCTGGTCACTCGTGAGGACGTGAATAAGGCACTGGAATGGTTCGATCGATACGGCACGTGGTCGATTTTGATTGGCCGTTTGATTCCGGGTGTACGGTCCCTGATTTCGATTCCGGCTGGTATTCACCGGATGAACCTCTTCCAGTTCGGTATCTACACCACGATTGGTTCTGCGGTGTGGAATGCGATTTTGGTGGCCTTGGGTTACTGGTTGGGCGATCGGTACACGGTGGTCGCTGATGTGATCGATAAGTATTCCACCGTGGTGTATGTGATCGTCGGTATTGCGCTGATCTGGTTGTTTGTTTTCATGGTGCGGCGTGATCTCAAGTCCAAGCGCGCGGCTGAGGAACAGGCGTAACAGGAAAAAGGGACCGGAAGGTCCCTTTTTTTGTTGCTCGGGGGCTACATCTTCACCATCGGCTCATATCCGAAGGGGATGTTGTTGGATGAGACGATCGTCTTGCCGAACGGGAAGCAGGTCACAGGAATCATCTTGATGTTTGCCCAGGCCAAGGGGATGCCGATGATGGTGACGGCTTGTGCTGCTGCGGTGGTGACATGGCCGATGGCGAGCCACAGCCCCGCGACGAGGAACCAGATGATGTTGGACAATGCGCCGAGTGCATTTGCGCCACGGGACGGCTGCACGACGGTGCGTCCAAACGGCCACAGCACGTAGTTTGCGATGCGGAAGCTCGCCACGCCGGCTGGAATCGTGACGATAAAGGCGCAGGCGATGACGCCAGCTACGAAGTAGCTCAGTGCCAGCCAAATGCCACCGGTGATGACCCAAACAATATTAAGAATCGTCTTCATAACCCCAGCCTAGGCGATCGTCGACTAGGATGTGGCCCATGAGCACTGACGGTATTCGCCTCTCGGATAATGAGCGCATGGTGGCGCTGCAAGCCCTGGGAACCCACTATGCGGAGGGGCGAATCAGCAGTTCGGAGTTTAACGAGCGTACGACGAAGGTTGCGGAAGCACAGACGTACAGCGCCTTGACTCCCTTGTTCGGTGATCTTCCAGGTGGTGTGCCGTTTACTCTGGGGAGTGCGGGTCTGACCCCGAATGTTCCGGCAGTGCAGTCCGAGGATCCAGGCCTGCTGGAGTTGAAGCAGCTGAAGTCGCGCGGCAAGCTCATTCAGCAGTTGGATTTGGCTTTCACGGTTGTCGGCATGATCGTGTTTTTCCTCGGGATGTATTTGGGCTGGGGTTATTTCTGGCTGGCTTTGGTAGCTTCCGGTGGCGCGATGATGCTCAGTCGCGCCCTGTTGCAATATGACGAAACTGATGAAAAGACCTTCGAGTCGTTGCAGAAAAAGGAAGCGAAGGAGAAGAAGCAGCGACTGTTGGAGGCAGAAAAACGAATGCGGGAGCTAGGTCAGTAGCTGGCAGCTTGGGCACCACCATATGATGCGTTCAAGTTCGTCTGGACTCGATTGCAGCGTGCTTTTACGAATTGGTGTGCCACAGCGTCGACAAGGGCGCCCGTGCCTGCCGAAGACGTAGCTGTTTTCCCCGGCGCGTCTGACGCCTGTGGTCACGCGGATGGGCGAGTTGCGGTTTGCCCACATGATCCGCCTGGTGATGTCGAGGATGCGGGGCACGTCCACTGCTGCGACGGGGGTTGCGGGGTGGACTCCTGCGAGGAAGCAGATTTCTGCCCGGTATTCGTTGCCCACTCCTGCCAGGTTTTTCTGGTCTAATAGTGCGGATCCGATGGGTCGGTTGGGGGTTTCGAGGATTCTGCGGAGGGCTTCGCCCCGCCCGTAGCTGTCCCAGTCGGGGTACAGCACGTCGGGGCCGAGATATCCCATCCGGTCGGAATACTGCTCAATCGGAAATACCTCTACGAGGCCAAGGTCGAAGCCGACAATCTCGATAGGGGCGGGCGAATCATCCAGGACCAGCACGACGCGAGCTTTGTGCCCGGGTTTGCGCCACTTCTCACCCTGCAAATGAACTGACCAGGTTCCTTCCATTTTGAGGTGGGTGTGCAGCACCTTTCCGCCGCTAAACTGCATGAATAGGTGTTTGCCGTAGGGCCAGACGCGGCTTACGCGCTGGCCGTCGAATTTCTCCAACGCGACGCTGGGCACCCGCAGCGATGTTGCGAGGACGTCGCGTCCCCTCATGAATTGCAGGCGCTTGGATAGTTGGTAGACGGAATCACCTTCGGGCATTAGCGTCGCCTCCCGAAGGGGTTGCCGAAGGACATGGGTGGTTCTTCCTCGTCGTCGAAAGAAAGGTCGGCGAGGGTACGTGGCTTTGGCACCGCACGCTTAACGACGCCCACCCCACCAATCTTCAGTCCTTTCGGCACTACCACTCCCCCGGCTTCTTTAAGCGCTGTCAAGTATTCGGAGTCGAAGACTGCTGTCCCGTTAATTTTCTCCACCACGATCCGGTTCATCCTACCTTCTGCTACGAGCGAGCTCAGTGCAGCGACCAGGCGTTGCGCCAGCTCGGGAGGAGTTTCGGGGAGGCCATCGAAGTAGAGGTTCATCGTGGCGCCACCGCGGCTGAGGTGTGCGAGCAACAGGCCGTCGATAAGCACGACGAGCGCACCGGCGGACCTGCTGGGCCGCAGGTTCGACTCAGGCCACGGCAACGCCGCGCCGTAAGGGTTGGCGGGGTCCGTTGCTGCTAGAACGTACACGTCGGGGTCGCTGGCGCCTGATGGCCATCCGCCGAGGTCGGCGCTGTCAGCGAGGCCACGCAGCCTATCGACGATCGCTGGCGTGGAGAACTGTGCCGCGCCAAGCCCCTCGATGAGGTAGCCACGCAGCGCTTTGCCGTTTTCCTCGAACCGCGACAGCACCTTGTATGCCAAGGCGAATCCGCCGAGCACATCCTCGGCAACGATGGAGCCGCGGGTGACCACGCCGTAGCGATCCAGCCAGGCTTCGCCGTGTGCTACCGAGCGGGCTGTGGCATCGGTCGATGGTGTGACCGCGAGGCTCCAGCGCCCCAGCATGTCTGGTGGGGTGCCCTGCGACGCCGATTGAGCGAAGGAGGTGCGTCCCATGCGTAATCGGCTGCGGGTGGGTCGGCGACGTGCCCGGTGGGCGGTTCCTTTCGCGGTAGTGCCGGCGAGGCGAGCTCTTAAGGCCGCGAAGCTATCGGGGGTAGCCAGTCCGGCGTCGACAAGTGCCCACAGCGCGGCGCGTAGCTCCTCGGTTGGTACGTCGAGTTGTTCGAGGAGGTCGGTGAAGTAGAAGCCGCCTCCCCTACCCAGCACTTCAAGTACCTGCTCCTGCAGCGGCGACAGCGCCCCGTCGTGGCGCTCCGGAGCGAGCTCGGCGGCGTAGTCGGCAGGCAGCAGCATGATCCACGGATCTTTTGCACCGGCCGTCCCCGCCCCCACGATCCGCACCTCACCCGTGGCGGTGAGCTCATCGAGCAGGGCGGGACTGTAGTTCGCCACCCGGCCGGGCAGCACTAGTGATTCCCAGGCGCTCGCAGGCAGTCGCACCCCGGCGAGCTGTTCAATTACCTGAAACACACCATCGGCACCGCCCAACTGCGGTTGCTTCCCGACGGCCGACACCCCCAACCAATCTGGCAAGAACCGCCCGAACGTTGTGGCCGATACCGGTTCGGCTTCTGCGCGGGCGCGCGCCAGGCTCAGCTTTCGGATCCGTTTAAGCACGTCCGCCCCGCAATATTCGGTGCCCTCGACGCCAGTCCGGAACTGCCCTTCCACCACTGTTTTGTCCGATACGGCAGCCTGGATCGCCGCGTACGCGGTGGAGTGGCCGAGTCCGAAGGCGTCGGCAAGCTCGGCAACGGTAAAAGGTCCGCGACTGCGCGCGAAGCGGTTCGTGAGCTGTGCCAGTGCGTCTGTGATCACGGTGGTTTGCGCGGAGACTCCCGCTGGCACGGGGATGCCGAGGGCGTCACGGAGTAGCGGGGCGTCCAGGGTTTGAGCTAAGTGTTCTTCCCCGGCGATCCGCACCAGCATCACCCGGTGGCTCAGCTGCGTGAGAGCAACATCAAGCGGGATATCCGTCCACGCCGCGAGCTGACTGGTCGGGATTGGACCGATGATACGCAGCGTGTCCGCGAGTTCTTCGGCGTTGCGGGCGCGCCGTTCCGGAGTGATCCGTTGCAGCTGGGCATGTACCTCCGCGATGACGTCCTGGTCCAGGAGCTCGCGCAGCTGAACGGTGCCGAGGAGTTTCGCCAACAGACTCGGATCCAGCGCGAGGGCCGCTGCCCGCTTCTCGGCCAGTGGCGAATCGCCCTCGTACATGAAGGCGCCGGTGTAGTTGAACAGCAAACTGGAGGCGAACGGGCTGGGCTGATCGACGGTCACCTCCGCAATCCTGATGCTCCGCAGGCCTAGCTCTTTCTGAATATCCTGCAGCGATGGGAGATCGTAGACATCCTGGAGACACTCGCGCACCGTTTCCAGGATGATCGGGAAGCTGGGGTATTTGCGAGCCACATCGAGCAATTGGGCGGCGCGTTGGCGCTGTTGCCACAACGGAGCTCGTTTGCCGGGGTTTCGTCGTGGTAGTAACAGCCCGCGGGCGGCGCACTCTCGGAATCGTGAGGCGAACAGCGCCGAATTGCCAACCTCCTCGGTGACGATTTCCCGGATGTCTTCTGGATCAAAGGTGAACAGGTCCGCGCTCGGTTCCGTATCGGATTCGGGGAGCCTGAGGACAATGCCGTCGTCACCGGCCACCGCCTGCGCATCCATCCCGGTGATTTCCGCGACGCGGGCACCCACCGCGAGTGCCCACGCAGCATTAACTCCTTTGCCGAACGGTGAGTGCAGCACGATACGCCAATCCCCCAGCTCGTCCCGAAACCGCTCCAGGAGCAACGTCTTTTCATCGGGGACAATCCCCGTGGCTTCCTCCTGTTCGTTCAGAAACGCAATGAGGTTGCTGTGGGCGCGTTCGTCTAGTCCGAGACCTGCGGCGGTTTCTGGGTTGGCGTGGACGTGGCGTCGGAAAGCGCCGAGTGCCCGGCCCAGTTCCGCGGGGCGGCCTGCCCCGTCTCCGGTCCAGAACGGAAGCCTGCCGGTGTGGCCTGGGGCCGGGCTCACCAGCACCTGGTCGCGGGTGATGTCTTCAATGCGCCAACTCGTGGCGCCGAGGGTAAACACGTCACCGACGCGGGACTCGTAGACCATTTCCTCGTCCAGCTCACCGACCCGGCGGGGAGTTCCCTCTGATCCCACGAGGAAGACCCCAAACATGCCGCGGTCCGGGATGGTGCCACCGCTGGTCACGGCGACACGTTGGGAACCCGGCCTGCCCTGCAGCGTTCCGGTGGCGCGGTCGAACACTACGCGGGGCTTGAGCTCAGCAAAATCAGTGGACGGATATACGCCGGAGGCCAGGTCGATCACAGCATCGAATACATCCCGCGCGAGATCCCGATAAGGGTAAGCCCGGCAGACCTGGTCATACCAGGCATCCACCGGGAGGTCCGCCACCGACGCTGCCGCAATAGTATGCTGCAACAGCACGTCCAACGGATTTTGTGGAATGCGCAGCTCTTCGATGAGCCCAGCGCGCATGCGCTGCACCGTCACAGCAGATTGCACCAGGTCGGAGCGATGCTTCGGATAGAAGCTGCCCTGCGATACGGCGCCCACTGCGTGCCCGGCGCGCCCCACACGCTGCAGCCCAGAAGCCACCGATGGTGGTGCTTCCACCTGCACCACCAGGTCCACGGCCCCCATGTCGATTCCCAATTCGAGTGAAGAGGTAGCCACCACGCACTTAAGCTCACCGGCTTTCAGCGCAGCTTCCGTGGTGGCACGCTCTTCCTTGGAAACCGAACCGTGATGCGCCCGCGCTATCACTGGTGGTGCTTGACCTGCAGTATCGGCCGCCACCATTACCTGTGCTGGTGGGCGCCTCAGCTCGGGTGACAACGATGCCGGGTTGTATTCCAGCGCGTACAGTTCGTTGAGCCGGGAGGTCAGCCGTTCGGCGGTGCGTCGCGAATTGACGAACACCAGCGTGGACTGCGCCGCCATGATCTCCTGGTAGAGCTCCTGCTCAATGAAAGGCCAAATGGATTTTTGCTGTGGCAACGCTGATTCTTGCGCTGGCGTGGGACCCCCGAAGCCATGTGGATCATCGAGCACCGCTTCCCCGATCGGGGACCCTTGATCCGGAGTGGGCAAGTCAGAGAGGTCATCGACCGGTACGTGCACATCAAGCTGCCACTGCTTGGGTTGTTCGGGAGCCACCAGCGCCACGGTCCGATCCCCGCCGAGGAATGCGGCGACGCGTTCGAGTGGGCGGACCGTTGCCGACAACCCGATGCGTTGGAACTCGCCTGCCAGCCCCGCGAGGCGTTCCAGGCTGAGTGCCAGGTGGGTGCCACGTTTCGTCCCGGCCATCGCGTGGATTTCATCGATGATCACGGTATCCACTTCATCCAGGATGCTTCTCGCCTTGGACGTCAGCATCAAGTACAGGGATTCTGGGGTGGTGATCAGAATGTCTGGTGGCTGGCGAAGCTGGCGGTTTCGTTCGCTAGCGGGAGTATCACCGGAGCGCACCCCTACAGTGACCTCTGGTTCTGGGATTCCCAGGCGGGCTGCGACCCTCGCAATCCCCAGCAGCGGGGCCCGGAGATTGTTTTCTACATCCACGCCCAGGGCTTTGAGCGGGGAGATATACAGCACTTTGACTTTGCCGCCCTTTTTGGTTGGGGCAAGTGGGGCGTCGATAAGCGCGGGCAATGCGGGCTGTTGGGGGCTTTCCACCAGCATGTTGATTGCCCACAGGAACGCGGCGAGGGTTTTACCGGAGCCGGTTGGGGCGACGACGAGGGCGTGATCGCCACGGGAAATCCGCTCCCAGGCCTGCTCCTGAACAGCTGTTGGAGCTGCGAAAACATCCTCAAACCAGGTGGCCACGTGGAGGCGGAAACGACTGAGGATGTGTGCTGTCATGCTTCTATGTAACCAAACAACTACCATGAAACGTATGACTGCTTCGATTGATGACGCACGCCTCACGTACCGCCTTGCTTTGGGCACCGGCGAAATCCTGAAAGGTGTCCGTGGCGTTGGCTTGCTGCGGGACCGCGGCCTTGGCGACGCCGGCGATGAACTCTCTCAAAACTGGCTCGCGCGCGTGTTGGCGCAGCACCGCCCTGACGACGGCGTTCTCTCCGAGGAAGCCGCCGACGACCAGTCCCGTCTGAGCAAGGAACGCGTCTGGATCATTGACCCGCTGGATGGCACCAAGGAGTTCGCAGGTGGCCGCCAGGACTGGGCAGTGCACATTGCACTCGTGGAAAATGGCATCCCGATTCACGCCGCCGTTGGCTTGCCAGACTTGGGGGTTGTTTTCACCTCCGCCGAGTCCAAGGCTGTCGAGGGCCCCCTGTCTCGTAAGTTTGTGGTGTCGCGTAACCGCGCGCCAAAGGTAGCCCAGCACATCGCGGACAACATGGGGTCCGAACTGGTGCCCATGGGTTCCGCTGGCGCGAAGGCAATGCATGTGCTGCTTGGCGACGCCGACGCCTACATCCACGCCGGTGGCCAGTACGAATGGGACTCTGCTGCGCCAGTGGGCGTAGCTAAGGCTGCTGGCCTGCACTGCTCCCGCTTGAACGGTAACAACCTGACGTACAACAACAAGGACACCTACATGCCAGATCTGCTCATCTGCCGTCCTGAGCTGGCGGATGAGATTATTGAGCATGCAAACTCCTACCTGGAGTCGCACGGTTCCTACTAGAGTTTCCGAGCTGCCAGCCCTTCGTGTGTTGTTACACACTAGGCCACGTCCTTCCCACATTTCGGGCACCGCAGGATAGTAAACGGTGGTGTTTCTTCGGGCTCTTGCATGCCGAACCGCAGCATTTGTCCGGGATTAAACCAGGTCATGGGGTTGAAGTTCGCTTGCGGTCTTCGCTCCGGATCGATGTGTTTTGGTGGTATCCATAACATCTGCCCCGTGGTGGTGCAGACGGTCCACCACTTAGTGTCTTTTGTCTGGGTGTCGTCGATGTTGCGATGGGTATTGTGCCCGGCAAGCTGGAAGTTTTTCCCTTCGGACAGGCCCCCAAACCGCCATGCGCGGACATGGTGAATCTCGCAGAGCGCCGCGGGCAGGCTGGACCCTGGGGTCATGTCTCCACCTTGGGCGGCGACGAGACCAAGGTAGGCGTAGACGTCTGCAGCCCGCTTGGTTCGGCCTAATTCAATGAGATTGCCGGTCCCCTCCTCCAGGATGGCGAGGAAGGCGTTGCGGTCTGCGCCTAGGCGAATAAGGTCCGGAATTGAAAGTAAGGTTCCCACATCCGTCGGTACGACGCCTGCTGCCTTTTGGAGCTGTTCCAGGGTCATGGTGGCGACAACGGTGCTGCAACCTCGCGTCGGAGGCATCGGCCCATTCCTGTGCAGGGCATACTTCAGAGCTGCGACCAAGGCATCGTGGTTGCGCTGCGCCTGGGTCCGCACATCGTTTTCTTTCTCCCCGTCCGGCAACAGGTCTCCAGCGCCGGCATAGTCCGCGAACAGCCGATCAAGCAGTGCCTTGAGCTCAGGGGTCACTTCACCCGAGAGCTTCGCGTTGAGATCAGCGCCTTGCGCGGAGATGGTGACGCGTCGGCGGCGCTGGCGCTGGGCATCCTGTGGTTCGGAGTCAGCATTCAGGCCCTGCAAAATCTTGATTCCCGCTTTGCGGAGGTCCTCAGGAGCTAAGCTTCGCGCCATCTCGGCCATCCTGGATTCGATGTAGGCGAAAGATTCGGCGGGGGTACCTTCCGGAGCCTGTTCGAGCACTCGTGCGATCTCCATTGCCGAAGCGACCCCAAATGCTGCGTCGTTAAGCCCGGCCGCTGTGCAAGGCATCCGCGCAGGCCTCCCCTCCGGACGATCGACGGACGGAAATTCAGGAAACAGCTCCTCCCCCAACCGGCATGCGTCTTTGAGCTCACCTCGGGTGAATTTGTTTTTGTGCATACGGGCATTAAAACTGGCCCGTGACTTGGGGTGGAAGGCGTCGGCAAGCTGCAGCTGCTTCACCAGCTTCACTGTAAGCAGCTCGGTGAGCCGCTCCATATTGCGAGCCACAGCCAACAGGGAGTCGAGTTCCGTGCCCGTCACCAAGGCGTTGTCGAGCATCTCACAGACCTGACGCTGCCCCAGCAACGCTTGCTCCATGAGTTCGCTCATATGCTCGAATCTGTTCATGACCCGAACCTTATCCACCACACCGGACACGATACCCCCATTTATTCGAACACCGCAGGTCACATGGCACAAAAATCACCCCCACATTGCAAGACCACCGCACACGCCGAAAGCGTTAGACATGGCCTGTATCCTAAAAAGCATGATCTCCACCCCGTATGAAGACCTGCTGGCAAAGATCCTGCGTGACGGTTCCAAGAAGGAAGACCGCACTGGCACGGGCACTACCAGCTTGTTTGCTCAGCAAATCCGCTTCGATTTACAGGACAGCTTCCCGCTCATCACCACCAAGAAGGTGTACTGGAAGGGCGTCGTGGGCGAGTTGCTGTGGTTTTTGCAGGGCTCGTCGAACGTTAAGTGGCTGCAGGAGAACAACATCCACATTTGGGACGAGTGGGCTTCCCCTGAGGGCGAACTAGGCCCTATTTATGGCGTGCAGTGGCGCAGCTGGCCGACGCCGGACGGCCGCCACATCGACCAGATCAGTGGCGCGTTGGACATGCTCAAGACCAATCCCGACTCGCGCCGCAACATCGTCAGTGCCTGGAACGTTTCCGAGCTGCACAACATGGCGCTTCCCCCTTGCCACCTGCTGTTCCAGTTCTACGTGGCTGATGGCAAGCTTTCCTGCCAGCTGTACCAGCGCAGCGCGGACATGTTCCTCGGCGTGCCGTTCAATATCGCCAGCTACTCACTGCTCACGCACATGTTTGCGCAGCAGGCGGGCTTGGAGGTCGGCGAGTTCATCTGGACGGGCGGCGACTGCCACATCTACGATAACCATGTCGACCAGGTCAAAGAGCAGCTCAGCCGCGAGCCAAAGCCCTACCCGCAGCTCAAGCTGAATAAAGCCAAGGACCTGTTCAGCTACAACTTTGAGGACTGCCAGCTTGAGGGCTACGACCCGCACCCGACTATCAAGGCAGAGGTCGCGGTGTGACCTACCAAGCGATTTGGGCGCAGTCCCGCGATGGTGTGATCGGCGACGGCACGGACATGCCCTGGCACCTACCTGAGGACCTGAAACACTTCAAGGACACTACCCTCGGCCAGCCGGTACTCATGGGCCGCGCCACCTGGGAATCCATCCCGAAGAAGTTCCGCCCCCTGCCGGGCCGTGACAATTACGTCTTGTCCAGCCGAGAGGCGGGCACGTGGTCGGAAGGCGCGCAGGTGGTGACGGAGCTGCCGCTTATCGACGCCTGGATCATCGGAGGCGGCAAAGTCTACGCGGCTACTCTCCCTGCGGTTTCCCGAGCGGTAGTGACGGAGATCGATGTGGAGCTCGCGGGAATCCCCGGCGCGGTGCATGCCCCAGCCCTGGCAGGTTTCACCCTGGTTGCAGCGACGCCGTGGCACACCTCCGAGCAGGGACATCTCCTGGCTGACGAGGAGAAAACCCCGCTGAAATACCGCTTTCTTACTTACGAAAGGATTTCTTAACGATGGCTGATTTCAAGATTTACACCACCGAGTGGTGCCCGTTCTGCCAGAAGCTGGTCGCAGCTTTGGACGAGGCGAACATCCCCTACACCCGGATCGATGTGGAGGAGGACGCGGAGGCGGCCGCGTGGGTGGAGTCCGTCAATGGCGGCGACCGGATCGTACCGACGGTCGTGTACCCGGACAGTTCTCACGCAACGAACCCGCAGCCTAAGGTGGCCGTGCGGAAGTACACCCGCCTTACTTCCTAAGCAGGTAGATATCCATAATCCAGCCGTGCTTCTCTCGGAGTGCGGCTTTTTCTTGTGCCAAGTCCGCGCCGATGTCGGAGACGATCCCGTGCCGGAGGACTTGCTTGTCGCTGCCCACGTAGGCACCCCACCAGATTTCGGCCTCAGGCACGTGCATCCACGCCGCTCCCCCATCAAGCATCACGACGGTGTTGGACGTTGATCCTTCCCGTAACGCTCGGCCAGTGGTGATGCGGATGTCTTCGCCGATGCGGTTGAGCAGGATTCCGTGCGCTGCGGTCAGCGCTTGTACGGCGGTGATCCCGGGGCTCACGGAGACGGTGCACTCGAGCCCGAGGCCACGCATCCTTTCGATGATTCGCAGGGTCGAGTCGTAGAGTGACGGATCACCCCATACCAGGAACGCGATGGTGCCTTCGGCGGGCATGGCGTCGATAAGCAGCTGTGCGCGCGCCTGGTGCCACCTCTCCACCTCCGCTTTGTAGTCGTCGGGGTTGCGGTCGCGCTCCGGGTCGGTCACCGAAATGATCGGGGTGCCGGGCGCATGCTTCTCGACGATCTCCCGCCGCAACTCAAGCAGATCAGATTTCGCGTCGCCTTTATCCAGCGCTAACACCGCGCTCGCGGATTGCAGGGCTGCGATCCCCTGCAGCGTCATGTGATCCGGGTTTCCGGCACCAATACCGATAACTTCAATGTGTCGCATATGTTCTACTTTAGGAAAAAGAAAAGCGCCGCCCGGAGCTGGGTGGCGCGTAAATCATCGTGGCTTATTCTTCGTCTTCCGAGAAGATTTCAGCCATCTCCTCTGGGGAAAGACCGGTGTGGGACTGGTTGAACTGAGCGGAGAAGATCTGCTGCAGGTACAGCTCACACACAGCGGACAGCTGCTTAGCGTCGTACTTGTTCAGCAGCATCAGACGCTTCTTGGTGCCGTCTTCCTGCAGCTCCTCAACGGAAAGCACTGGAACGTCATTCTTGGTAACGATGCGAGCCAAGATGTCGCGACGGTTAACATCAGTAAAGGTTGGCTTGATCTCGGCCATTCTAAACACCCATTTCTTCTAAGTCGTGAGTACGTCTGACTACAGCCTATGCCTAAATGACTAGATTTCGCTGCAAAACCATTTATTCAGTCCCCCAAAAGTGTCCCCCCTCCCGGTGATTTGGTCTTCGGGTGCGGTGCGCTAAACTTTGTTGCGTTGCTTTGCAACGGCCCTTGTAGCTCAGTGGATAGAGCACGGCTCTCCTAAAGCCGGTGTCGGAGGTTCGATTCCTCTCAGGGGCGCTTTTGGGAAATTCGTAGTACTACCTGCGAAAATTCCTAAAACTAAGCGCCTAGCGTGATTACAAAGGGAAATCCCCGAAACATCTACAGTTTCGGGGATTTTTCATGTTGTTGTGGCGGCTCAAGTCACAATTTAAGGCTTCAAAACGTCGATTTTCGACACCTGACAACGACCTGTAGACCGCCAACCTGTGAAGGTTGAAACGGTCTGTCTAGGCGGCTTCACACTGCGGCGGAGCGTTGGCTTCTCTAATGTCTCCGAGGAACTCGTCTGAGAGTCGCCGGCCTCGTGGAGGTGTCGGAGGTTTTGGCTTCTCGTTGAAATTGACAACAAGCCTATGCAGGTAACGGCGAACAAGGCCCACGTTCACGCTGACACAACCGAGCGCAACAAAAACGGCGTTAGCAGTAAAACCTCTCACCATTCTTGTGGTCTGATCCGCAAGGCTCGCGTAACGACCGCCTTTCAGCAGGTCATTGCGGCTTTCGATGGTATTGCGACCACGGTAATAGATTGCAGCCCACCCAGACGTAGCCCAACGAGGCCCCTGCTGCGCGTATTTAGCTCCCATCTCGAAAGGAATGGACAGTGTACGCTGGCCCTTCAGCAACCCCTTTTAGCAGAGGCTTCGGTGGTAGGTCTGATTTCAACGCTTTCACGAGGCTGCATGGAGCGTCTGCAGGTACAGGAATACCTGGCACCTCGACAGTCGTGTAGCGACCGTAGGACGCGGCATTGTAGTAGACGACTGAACCATCCGGCTTCGTCGTCTTGAGACGCAGCCGGTAAGGGGCACGTGCGTCGATACGTGACTAAAAAAACCTATTCCGTGATAGTTCCAGCAGCGAAATCTATGCCCGCATTTTCAGATTCTTAGGCATGCATGCGAGGTACCAATGGCCGTCGATGAGCTCCGCGCCTTCATAGCTCAACTTCACACCCATAGAATCGACTCTTTGATCGCCCATCATCCTATAGCCGGCACGTCGCAGCGGCAAAGCCAGATTCTCTGGTTTTGAGTTCGGCAGATAAGCGCGGTCACCGATGAAATACCCCTTCGGGGGCTCGGCATCTTTGATGATGTGCGTGAGAGCATCGACGGCGCGTTTGCCGATGTTGTGGCCTGGCTTGTCGAGCGACATGCCAACAATCAGACTTGGCATGCCGTCATCGGTCGCAGGGAAAGTCATCGACGCGATAGTCGCCTCGTCGTACCGTTGTTCGCAGCCTTCAGCGGAGTACCGTCCACTGCAACAGAACCTTCCCAGCGGTCGAAATTCTCTTCACCAATCAGACGTGCAGCTGCCATGATGAGCCTCGAATTGAACAGCGTCAGTCGCTTCCTGCGCATCTCTATGAACTCTTTGTCACAAGACGCGACTGCTTCCGCGTACTCTTCTTTCGTCAAGCGTCTCTTGTAAGAGATTTCGGGATAGAGATCCATGAAACGCATGATGGAATGCCAGCTGAACCAGACCCTGTTGTACCAGCACTTACGCCCAACTTTGGACACGTAATCGTCACGATCACGAGATGGAAGCCCAAGATGTTTGAGAGCATTATCGGCGGCTCGGTCGGTGATGATTTGAGCAGCTTTTGTGAGGTGCATCGGCTGGTTATCAATTGCCAGCACCACCATAAGGATCAGCGTGGTACGGAGGGAAACAATGCGTGGCCGGCCACCTCGGGACGGGTCCTGACCATCTTCTTCAGCCCACAGTTCAAGCAGATCCATCACACCGGAATCATCTACGACATCGATGGCCGTCTTGAGTTTCGCTACGTCAACACGGTCGATGTACGCGAGTCCGACGTCTGCTGGTGTGCCGTCTGCACGGAGTGCTTGCCTATGGTGAAACACTGAAATTTCCCTCCTTCCTGTTTGTGAGTTGCTGAAATAGACCTACGCCTGACAGACGCGGCCTTGGGATCGGAGGTGGGTTATGCGGAAATGCGGGAAGTGTGAACTGGCTGGATCATTTTTATCGCCTTTCTGTGTCCGTGTAAGCTGCGGAGTTTCGTACTGTGACCCGCTATTGGTCGTTACATGAACCGCTATCTCCATTATGCTACCGTCCACACGGGAGAAATTCAATTTAATATCGAATTCTTTTTCGAAGTTAGGAATTCCAATTTGAATCGAGATTCCGGCCACTAGACTGAGTAGATGCCTGTTATGTCAGCACCTGTCGAGTTGTATCCCGAGTGGCCGAGACGTGAGTGCCGCCGAAATCAGGTTCACGAACGTGTTCGACTTGCAGCCCTTAAGCTGAAGGACTTCATCGACACCAGCACTGAGCTGGGAAGCATCAACAAGGTAGCCGACAAATGCAAGATGCCGCGAAGCACCGTCGGTGATTTTCTGGCAGGTAGGTGTTGGCCTTCCGCTCTGACAATCGCCCAGCTTGAAGTCGGCCTGAACATTGACCTCGGAGCCGGCGACACAGGTCTCCAGTACGAATTCACACTTGATGACCCGCCCACGATGGACGAGCTGTGTGACACGATCTTCGGAGACCTAGATAAATGACATGCTTTTATCGTCGTCGACACTGTGTCCTCTCTCGGGAAAAGTGTCACAAGATTCAGCGTTGAGGCAGGTCCAGCTACAAATCTTCTGGCCGGTACGTCGACAACAAAAGCCCCGTCACCCAGCTACAGGTGACGGGGGGATAAATGTTTGTACCTTATCTGCTTTGCAGACGCCACATCCACTTCCGGATCGCTACGTAGCCCGGGTACCACGGTTCATCAGGCTCGGAGAATTGTGCTCGATGCAGCAGCCGCGGCATCGTCATGATTTCCAGATACCTGCTCCATTCTTCACCTAGCTCTGGTACATCGTAAGGAAATTCGCTCAGGTCATTTGCTGTAATTCCGAAGCTGGCAATGAGTTTCTTGTCGTGCTCCCAGATCTTGATAGCAGTCTCCTACATCCACCGTGCAGCATCAATATAAGACTCAACGAGCTCACGATGATCAATGTCTTCGATACCCAAAAGGATCTCTGACGCCACCTCGTCGAAATCACGATTCTCGCGGTTCACCGTCTCAACGAACTTGTGATACTCCTCCGGAGCTTTGTCAGGATTTTCGACAAATTCGGTAATCACGAACACGGGTTTACCTGCGAGAACATCAACAACATTCTCCGTTGGGATACCGCGACACGGTATGTATTGCCGCCTTCTACATCCGATAATAAAGAGTCCTTCGACGTTGACTGGACCAGCCATTTTTCCTCCTTCAGTGTCAGGACACTCATCATGTACGGTGCGTATCCGCGCCGTCCAACCTTTTGGCCGTTGCATAACTCACGTTGATCCTCGACCTGCTCAAACGTGGTTTCAATCCAACACGAACACCCAGCCTCGCTGTACACTGTATGAACCACGTGGGCAGGAGGATGATATGGCAGGTGGCAGAAGACCAGCGAAGAATTTTGCAGCTGAGTACCCGGGTTGGCCGGACATCAAGGCTGCAGAAGTTGACGATGTCGATGACCGCCGGCTCCTGATTTTCGTCCACCGTCTCCGCGCAGCTGTACGCGATTTCGAGGATCGTGGATGGCTCACTTCACACCGCGACCTGGCTCGTCGTATCGGCACCGGACATGCAACGATTCTTCGCGTTTTGCGTGGTGACATGTGGCCTACGGCCGAGACGATTTCAAAGCTGGAGACTACGTTGGAGAGGGAGTTGTGGCCCCGACAGATTTCCGGTGCCCCAGACACCCGTCCCAACTCTCTGGACAGGTTCCTGTAACCGTATTGCCGTTAGACTGCATGGCCGGTAGCGTAAATATGGACCATTCAATGACCACAAGAAGCTCTCACCATGCTTGTCACCTCATACCGTCCTCGCGGAGTCCCCGATGACCAGTGGAACGCTGTCCGTGACATCGTGATCGAGGTTGGGAAAGTGTATCAGCACGCCCGCCCCGAGAAGCCTGTGCGCGGTTACATGCGTCCGATTGTTGGCCTTACGCTATTCTGCTGGTTGCAGGGTTACGATCTGAACCTTGAGACGGTGTTTGACTCCGGGTTAGTTGAGTATTTCGCCAACGAAAAATCTTCCGGCACCAAAGCATCTAAATCTTCGACACATGTCACTCTTCGCGATGTCGGTCGAGTCGTAAACTCGAACTGGGACGGGCACCGCGCTTACTCAACACCCCCTGCATCGAAGACCACGAAACCGTACACGGAGAAACAGCTGAGCCGTATTTACGACTGGTCGATCTCAGGCAACACTGCCACACAGACACGTGAGCGCAGTCTGATCTGGTCTCTTGGTCTTGGAGCGGGTCTGACCGCAGCTGAGATGTGCCAAGTCACGTGGGCAGACGTTTTTGTCGATGACGCAGGCGTCATTGTTCATGTAGCAGGTCGCGTGATCCCTGTTCTTGATCTGTATGCTGACCCGCTTCGAGAAAAACACGAGATCTCTGACGCTTTTGTTCTACGTCCTCGTGTGTCATCTCGCCGGCCTGATGATGTGGTCACGAGAACTCTCACCCGCTGCGAAGACTATAAGCTTCGTCCGTCTGTGCGTCAGATGCGGGTGACGTGGATCGTGGTTCGGCTACAAGCTGGGGTTCCTGATGCCTTGTTGTGTTCGGCTGCGGGGTTGCAGAGTCTCAAAAAGTACGAGGTGTACAGGCCGAAGTTGGAAGGCGATGCTGTGTTGAGGGCGCGCTCCTTGTCCCGCGAGAAGACGGAGTTCAAGGAACTACGTGCTGTGTAGCTCTTGAGCGGTCATTTCCTGAACCACACTCCCTTCTCAAATGTGACTCACTTCATACTGAAACCATGTTCCAGTTAGTTCCCAGCTCATCGACTATTTGACCACGTTTTTCAAGCTAAGCACTTGTCCATAGAAACAATTTTTCCCACTCAGCGGGATTATTTTCGTCCAGAATTACTGTATTGACCTCCTAGAATGGTTCATGAATTATCCATCTAGGAAGGAAAAGAGAACACATGTCTCGTTTCAGTCAGGATCCCAATCCATATGAGGATCCACAGCCGGAGAAGAAGCGCCGGTTGAAGAAGAACCGCGCACAGGAACCTCGCCAACGGGCTCCACGCGGCTTTGATCCACGCCAGCAGCAGGGTTACGACCCTCGCCAGCAACAACAAGGCTACGGCCCTCGTCAGCAGCAGGGTTACGATCCGCAGTATCAGCAGTACCAGCAGTACCCACCGCAGCAGATTGTCTATGAAAAGAAGAAGGGCATGCCTTGGTGGGCCAAGCTTCTCGTCGCTTTCGTAGTGCTCATTGGCATCCCACTTGCCATTTTCGCAGGATGCGCCGCACTGACAACCACTGCAATCGATGAGACTGCCAAAGACCTCGGCGGTGACAAGGCTGTGGCAGCAGACACGAATGCTCCAGCGCCTACTGAAAACGATGCAGGTATTCCGGAGTTCCAGTTAGGTCAGTCCGCAGTAATCAATGGCGTGACAGCTACCGTTCAAGATTTCACTCCACAGACAAACTTTGAAGGCAAGCCAGCTGTGTGTTCCAACGTGTCGTTCCAGAATGGAGCGGATCAGCCTTACAGCTTCGACTCCACAAACTTTAAGCTCAAGCAGCCTTCGGGGGTTACCCAGATGCCTGGCTACATTGGAGACCGTCCTAACGAGCTGAGCTACGGTGAGCTTGCGCCTGGCGGCAACGTTTCTGGCAAGGTTTGCTGGGATGTAGCTGAGGCAGCAGGTGAGATGGAGATTCAGCTGCAGTTTGACTGGCTCTTCTCTGATGGTCCTAAACTATCTGGAAGGCTACCCTCTAACCTGTATTTCCCTTTCCAAGCCCCTGTCCTTGTGACAGGGGTTTCCTTGTGACCGGCGCAGCTGTGACCTGTTAGAACAACATTCCTTCGTCAGCACCAGCTTCGTCAGGATAGAAGGATTCAGCCTTTGCAGGATCAAATGCAATGCCCGCTTCTGCTGCAATTTCCTGTGCTACGAGGTGAATCTCATCTCGGTCGCACGGCAGGTTGAACAGGTCGATTCGAGCTAAGAGCTTCTTGTTCAATGGTCGCTTGGAGTCCCAGAATACGAGAGACGAAATAAGTTTCTGACATTCGTGACTGCGAAGAATTGCCGTTGCCATCGCAGCCTCGGTTCCATCCTCGAAAGGCAGGAAGTAGCTGATGTCGTCGAGAACAACAGGCTTTCCTTCGATTGGTGCAATGAGCTGGAATTTTGCGTCCTTGTGCATGCCGGAACATGCGACCTTGAACGGTGCGAACGTGTACTCACCATGTCCAAATACGCTAAATCGTGGACGGTTCCGGTAGATCGAAGATTTCCTGCCGTCGAGTGCTTCAGCATGTTTCGTCAGGTACTCCCAGAGTTTCGGGGCGGTGTGTTCGAGGTGCTTGGTCTCTTCGCCAAAGTGCATCTGCGGAACGATGACCCATTTTGACAAGACAGTGTGTCGGCCACGGAAAATGTCGGTGCCCTTGAGTAGTGGGAACAGGTGCTTGTCCTCTACATCCACTGGCTCACCGTCTTTGGTGATAGGTGCAGGTGTGGCCTTGAGCTCGAATACCTTCGATGCGTCGTGCTTGAGTCCTGAGCGCCACTCGAAAGGACAAGTTCCATCCCCGGCCTTGGTGTCTACATAAGCGTCTACATCGGAGACGAGAACACCGTCAACTATTCCGAAACGGCGTACCGCTTCCGCAGTGTCATCGATGCTGGTGTAGATGTCTGCCACATAGGAGGCAGGAGTCTGTGGATCCACGACAGCCGTGAACCAACAAGCATCGACAGCAGCTCCAAAATGCTTTATGGCGTCAATTGGATAGATCGCCGACGAAGACAATGGAATGCCAACCTTGTGGGCTTGAACCAGTACGTTCCTCGCCACCTGCGTCTTGCACAGCATGCCAAGTGTGAACTTGTCTGAGCTGAGCTCATTGAGACATTTGAGGATAATGTACTCGCACACGTCGAAGTTTGAGCCACCGAGCATCGCGTCGATTCCTCGGACGCCCTTGAAATTCTCTTTCTTCGGCAGGTTCTCTGAGCCCATACGTTGGAGTTCGGACGCGGTTACCCACGGTGGATTACCAATGACGAAGACAGGTGTGTCATTCCATTCCAAACCGCGAAGATCAAAGGTGAAGATGTTCGTCTGGCGCACATTTGCGAACTGCTGTGCTTGTTTGACGTAGTCTTCGTTGATCTCTAGCCCGTAACGATCCGACTGTGGGTTCAAGGTCTGTGCAGCGTGTAGAAAGGAACCTACACCGCAGGTTGGTTCAAGAACCTGGGCAGGCGTGTCAGTGGGAAATCCGAGGACTTCCAAGCAGCGTTGTGCCAGTGGCAGTGGTGTTTGGAAATCACCAAATTCATTATTCGCCATGCTTAAGATCCAGTACCTCGTCAACGATCTTCTTGGTCGCTACATCAATGACTCGTTTGTACTGTAGTCGCCACTGCAAAGCGTTGGAGATGGTGAGATAGCCCTGTTCTGGAGGGTCGATGACGATTTGCTGTGCTAGCTGGTAGCGAGATGTTTCGTCCAGAGGGACATTCTTGTCCTGCAGAATTGCGTCAATGTCTTCAACTGCCAGTTCTGGGTCTTCGGCATTATCGATGATCTCGCGCAGCTGGCGTGTCAGGGTGTAGTCGGCTGTGCGGGACTTGTCTACGAAGATCACGTTGTGAATGGTGAAGAACGATGCTTGCTGTTCGATGTCATCGTTCTTGGTGTAGACGATGATCATGAGGTTGTAGCCGAGTCCGTAGATCTTCTGCTTGGCGTCTTTGAATGGACAGCTGGATTGTGGCTGTCGCAGTGAGGTGACCTTGAGGTCGGTGTTAATTGTTGGGAAGTCAAGACCCTTTGCTGCATTGCCGGTGGTCACACTGTAGCGCCTTTCCAGAAATGCTTTGAACATTGCCTCGATTCGAGTGCCTACTGCCTTGCCGTCGGAGGAGCCGTAGAGCTCTGGAAATGGGAGGTCTTTGAGAGTGTCGGCAAAGTCTCCTGCGGCTTCTCGGAACAAGTCAATGGTCATTTCTGGAAGTGATACATCAGCGTCAGACATGCCTAAAAATGGTAGACGTCAGTGGTGTTTCTTCGCAGTTGAACACGCGAAAAGGTAGATAGGTCACACTCGGTTGAGGGTTCGTAGTCGCAGAGAGTCTCCAACGCGTTTCAGTGTTTCTGGCGCGCCGGGCTTTACTGTGTCCTGTTTTACGGGAACCGATCCGACCACAGCTGCATCTAACCTATGTATGAACCATTTCTCTCTTTCGAATTTTCTCGACTCAGCTATTTCTCGCCACGAGACGCTGTGCAGTTGGAACTATGTTGAAGCAGGCGACGATGACGCGCATGTAGACGTTGTTACTGTCTCAGGAGTTGTTCGTGTCCATGTGTTCCTGGAAACGAGCTTCACGGCCTTTCTACGCACTGAAACGCACTTCCTGAAGGCCACGACCCCAAGCGATTTTGAATCCGCCCTTGTCTCCTTGAGCTAGTGGCCGACACGTCTTCACCTCTTTACCCAGTGTCAGTAGGTCCGTTGTCTCTCCTCGCGACAATCTTCCCGAGCACACTTGTCAGCGTCGATAGCCTCTTTTCATAGAACATTTTGACTATGAAAAATTGGCTGATGAGGGAGCCGAGTTCGGTGACGGCCGCTGGAATCATATGCTGATTCAGGCAGCAGGACTTACCAGTGCAGAAGCCGTGTACGTCCGGCGCAGCGACTTCCACTTCACTAGAGACGGGATTCTGGTGACCACACCTACCCGTATTGCTGTTCTTGACCCGAGTGCTGCACCTTTAGCTTTCGAAGCGATTGACGACATTAGCCTCGATTATCTGATGTGGCCTGGATATCCACGAGCACCGGAGAACTTGGAGACGTTGACGCTTCTGGCGGGTAACGATGAAACCAGATGAAATCTTCTCTCGCCGCCCGCACACCGTCGATTCCTTGACATGGAAAGCGATTGGCCCTGTCATATGCGACCTCGCAGCTGAGGTAGTAACGAAACGACCAGAGACTAACCTGGAGCATGTTCGCGCTGCTATCACTCGACATGTGCTCTACTGCTATTGCCACGGACTTCCGCTTGAACGAGGGGTGCTGCTCGATGAGTACGTTATCGAGAGGCACTATATGAATTTCGACGGTACGGTGCAGACGCGAAAGGCACACCACAGCACCATGAAACTCGCCGCTCGAATCCTGAATGGCTCGCTACCACAAAGAAGACCAGTTCATCCTGACTACGAACCTGAAAAGCCCTACAGCCCAGCTGAGATTGAGAAGCTGCTGACGTGGACCACTGCAGCGAGAAGCTCAACGAAAAGAGACAACAGGCTGTTGGTTTTCGCTTTGGCTTATGGCGCTGCGCTGAAAACGAACTAGATCAAGGCTCTTCGCGTAAAGGATGTGTTGATCGAGGGAGACGTTGTTTTCGCCGGAACCTCGTCACGGATAGTTCCTGTCGCAGATGATTACGCTGAGATAGTCGCTGACGCAGCTGTAGGAGACCCAGACGCGTTCCTTGTGTGCCCAGGTCGCATGGCTCGCGACGTACGCTCGCGGCTGAGTAACTGGTTAGCTGAGCTTGGTGAAGACACGAGCGCAGTCCCGTCGCTGCGCAGGCTTCGTACCACGCGCATCATTGAGCTCATTCAGCAGGGACTGGCTGATGAGCTAATTTCAGCAGTCACGGGTATTGCGAGACTCGACTGTTACGCGTCGTATCGTCCTAAGTACTCCCGCAGCGATGTTATTGCTGCAGCAAGCCTTATTGCAGGAAAGCCGACGAAGCTGCGAGCTGTATAAAGACACAAAGAAACCTCCTGGCAAGTAACAGTCAGGAGGTTCTTCTATAGCCAGGGGCTCTAAGCTACTTTGCCCCATTCAATGACATCTTCACCGCCAACAAGACGGCGGACGATACGCCACGGGTTCTCATTGGTGATGAGTTCAGGATCCAGCTGGTACATGGAGTCTTTCCAACGGGACACTCGTGCCCAGTGTTTTTCTGAGATGCGGAGCTCGACGGCGTATTCGTAGTTGAGGGAGGCGATGGTTTCGCAGGCTTCGAGGGTGATGGGGCTGATGTTTCTGTCTCTGTTGAGGACGAGGTTGGCGGTCTCTGGTGACATCACAATTGCTTCCTAACTGCCGGTTGTTACATGAACCGCTTTTGAGCGTATCGGCCATAGGTTTGGGTCGTCAAATGGCTTTTGGGAAAGGCTGATCGATTCCAGAGCGGTCATTTCAGTACCCAAAATCAAGAATAGGCATCCTAAGCAACAATGAACTAGGAGCAACCGCTATTCGCTATCGCTTCCGCCAAGATTCAGCTCATACTGCTCATCCGGACCCGAATCCAAAGGGACCATTCTCAACACTTGGTATTGAGGTCGGACCGCTTTGCCATTCTCAATTCTGGACTCAGCGTGGATCTTCGCCTTAAATCTGGATCCGTGTTTTACGTCTACATTGTCCTGTAAAACGTCTTCAGCAAAATCAGCATCGAGCATCTTTGCCATGAAAGAGTAATCATCCTCATCCCTTAGCAAACGCCACTTGCGAGCGAGTGGATTATCCAGATGAGGAGTTGCTACGCGAACAATCCATTCTTCGATTGAGACTGAAACATCTTCATCTTCTTCAAAGGATTCAACAATTGCGGTGGCTTGCTGTTTGTCAACTTCAATAGGCGCCTCTACGACCGGAGACTCAATCGCAACCGTGTCTACTCCCTCTGCAGTTACTGGTTTGACGATTTCTTTGACCTGCCGGTGAACAACCTTCTGTTTGGCGAGACTGTCACAAAGAGCCTGAAGTCGTTGATCTTCTGCATGCTCCTTGGAAGAAATGTCTTCGACCTTCTCATTCCCCTTATTCTTGAAGCGGTCGATCACCTTCATGAACATGCCGACTAACGGTGTACCAATGCCGGCTAAGGTAGCAGCAGCTTGAACTTCTCTTGTGGTGAGAAAATCAACAACATCGTCTATGTTGACCATGGTCAGTTCAAAGAGGACAGTGAATGACCCAGGCTCTGCTCGTCGAACTCTCACCTGCGGGACGTGGTCATCGAAAACGTCGTATTGGCGGTGAATAATCTCGAATAACTGGGCAGTGGCGGCAAGGACAGGTGCGAGAGTTTTCGCAGACATCGGTTCGGCATGAAGCCGCTCACCATCGTACGTTAATGAAAACTCTGTGCTGTCCATGAAAATATCCTAACCCTGAGCTGAAAGATAACCATTGTCGAGAAACTTTCGGGTGCCCTATATTCGCCCTGTTCAGGCAGCGGTAGTTTCTGGTGAGGAAATCTCGTTTCGACAGTGAGGACGCTTGGATGGAGAAGCGAGACGGCTGAGGTAAGGCAGTTGTACGAGAGCCCCCTTTTTTATGCCCTCCATCTCCCTAGCGCTCCCCCACCATTGTTGATATTGTGACTGAAGTGTTAGAACTCAACTCGCGAGTTCACTAAAACCCCTGGAGTGTCATGTCTCAGCATTTGTCCCGTCGCGCTTTCCTGCAAGCAACTCTCAAGGCTTCCGCCCTTGCGGCGGCCGCCCCGATTGCGTTAGGGGGCGTCGTTAAGCTGCCTCAGGCGCATGCCCTGGGCGCACCGATCGGCACCGTGATTGACTACTCCGCTGGCGTGCCGAACGCGAAGGACGTGAAGGCGAAGGGGCACCTCGGCGCGGTGCGCTACGTGTCGGAGCGTCGCCCTGGCGCCGAGTGGATGAAGGGCAAGCCGGTTCGTAAAGAGGAAGCCACGGCGTATGCCGACGCCGGGCTGGAAGTCGCGTCTGTGTACCAGTTCGGTCGCGCCGAGACCGCCGATTGGCTCCAGGGCGCTGCCGGCGCCGCAACGCACGCCCCCAAGGCCATCTCCCTACACTCCGCCGCCGGCGGCCCCGCTGGTCGCCCGATCTATGTCGCCATCGACGACAACCCCACCCGCGCCCAGTACGACGGCCAAATCCGCCCCTACCTCACCGCCTTCAAAACCGCACTGGCCGCCGCGAACCTCAAGCTAGGCGTATACGGCAACTACAACGTCATTGAGTGGGCCTCCAAGGACGGGCTCGGCGAGTACTTCTGGATGCACGACTGGGGCTCCGAGGGGCGCATCCACCCACTCACCACCATCCACCAAAAGGCCGGCCTGAAAGACACGATCGATGGCATCGAGGTGGATATCAACAACGTCTACGCCCACGACTGGGGTCAGTGGAAGCCGGGCTACGGACCCGCAGCAGCCAACCCGCTCTCTTACCTGCTTCCCGCCGACATTCCACTGCCGAGCCAGCAGCAGCTTAACGACGCCGTCCAGCTCATCAACAAAGCCCAGGGATTATCGCATTAATTCCGGCTCCATATAGCGCTTCACCAGCGCCGTGAGGTCGCTCGCGGAACCATACACCGCGGCGGCCGCCACGAAATCCTCCCCGAACGTCACCGAGGAGTGGAGGTCGTACCAGTTGGACCATCCCCACTTTGTTCCTTGCGCCCCGGGGAGCTTTGCAGTGCCGTAGTCCTGCCCATAGCCATCTGCAGCGATAGCGGCGCTCGCCTTCATGGCCTCCAGCACCGGCGATGTGGGGTCTTGCTCTAACTTGGCCTGGACGAATTTCACCACGTCGTATGTCGAGGTCGTGCTCAACCCCCATGTTTCGCCCGCCCGTGTGGACCACAGCCCATACTTGCGGGCGGTGGCTGAGATCGCTTCCGGGTACTTTTCAATCAGCTCATAGGCCAAGGAGTCACTGGACCGCTCAATCATCTCGCGTGCTTTGTCACGGTCGTTGTCATCGCCGTGCTCGAAGACGTAGTCGGCTAGATACAGCTTCGCCAGGCTGAGCGCCGGGCGGGGAAAGCGTTCCGTGGCGCTTCCAACATGCTCGCCAGTGCGAAGCTTCACGAGCGTCATCTGCGAGCCACCGGGAAAGTCCCGAAAGTTATCCAGCTGCTCCACCGCGATGTAATCGGCTTGTGCCTCAGTCTTCGCCACTACCGTGGGCTCAGGAGGCTCAGGCTGCGACCAATCTTTCACCGCCAACGTTCCCCCGATGAGTCCCGCCACTGCGGACAATGACACTGTCCAGCGGAACACTTCAAACATACGACTAGCCACGAAAAATGATCTTAGCCCGCACCCAAGCGCGAAACTTAAGTGCGGGCTAGTTAACGTCGAGATCCGATCTTAGTGGTCGACCGGAGCCTCCACGCCAACACCGGTGAGGGAACGAACTTCCATCTCGGCCTGCAGGTCATCGAGGTTGTCTGGCTTACCCAGCAGGCTGCCGACAATACCACCGAGGAAGCCCATCGGGATGGAGACGATGCCTGGGTTCGCCAGTGGGAACCAAGCGAAGTTCGCATCTGGGAACATCGAGGTCGCGCTACCGGACACCGCTGGGGAGAAGATGATCAGGACCAGGGCGGACACCAGGCCGGCGTAGATACCGACCACAGCACCGGTGGTGTTGAACTTCTTCCAGTACAGGGAGTACAGGATGGTAGGCAGGTTAGCGGATGCTGCGATAGCGAACGCCAGCGCCACCAGGAAGGCCACGTTCTGGCTCATCGCCAGGATGCCGAGGATGATTGCAGCGACACCGATCACCACCACGGTGATGCGGGAGACGCGGACCTGCTCCTCTTCCGTGGACTGACCGTTACGGATGATGGAGTGGTAGACGTCGTGCGCAACGGAAGCAGAGGCGGTAATTGCCAGGCCAGCCACCACAGCAAGAACTGTAGCGAAGGCGATTGCGGAAATGATGGCCATGAAGAAGGAACCGCCGAGTTCCAGTGCCAGCAATGGAGCTGCTGCGTTCGCACCACCAGGAGCCTTCTTAATGACGTCCGGACCAACCAGGGCGGCTGCGCCGTATCCGAGGACCAGGGTCATCAGGTAGAAGGAACCGATGAGGATAATTGCCCAGGTCACAGACTTACGTGCTTCCTTAGCGGTAGGCACGGTGTAGAAACGCATCAGAACGTGTGGCAGACCCGCGGTACCGAGCACCAGGGCGAGGCCCAGGGAGACGAAGTCAAGCTTGGAAATCTCCGTCTTGCCGTACTTCATGCCCGGCTTGAGCAGCGCCTCATTGCCGTTGTGAGCCTGCACAGCCTTGGAGAACAGCTCAGACAGACCACCCTTGACTGCGAAGAACACGAGTGCGGTCATGATCACGACAGTACCGACCAGCAACACAGCCTTAATCATCTGGACGTAAGTGGTGCCCTTCATACCACCGATCAGCACGTAGGCAATCATGATGACGCCCACGACCGCCACGACGATGGCCTGCTCGGTCTTACCATGCAGGTCCAGCAGCACGGCCACCAGCGAGCCCGCGCCTGCCATCTGGGCAATCAGGTAGAACAGGGACACGAACAATGTGCCCATCGCCGCGGCCAGACGCACTGGCTTCTGACGCAAGCGGAAGGACAGCACGTCCGCCATGGTGAACTTACCCACGTTACGCAGTGGCTCTGCCACCAGCAGCAGCGCCACCAGCCACGCGACGAAGAATCCGATGGAGTAAAGGAATCCGTCGTAACCCGTCAGCGCGATCGCGCCGACGATACCGAGGAAGGACGCGGCCGAGAGGTAGTCCCCCGCGATAGCCAGACCATTCTGGGTACCGCTAAAGGACGCACCACCGGTGTAGAAGTCGGATGCCTCGGAGGTCTTCTTACCTGCGCGCATCACGATACCCATGGTGACCACGATAAAGATGATGAAGACGGAGATATTAAGGATTGGGTTGCCGGTATTACCTTCGGCGGCAAGGATCGCAGTGGTATTCATGGTCGCCTACCTACCCTTCCATTTCTTGGCGAATCGCGGCAGCGCGCGGCTCAATGTTCTTGTTGGCATACTTGATGTAAATCCAGGTGATCAAGAATGTGGTCACAAACTGGAGCAGACCCAAAATGATGCCGAGGTTAACCTCACCCACCACCTTGGTTGCCATTGCTTCCGGCATGTAGGTAGCTACCAATACGTAGCCGATAAACCACACGAAGAAGGCCACCGACATAGGGAAGGTAAAGTTGCGGAAAGTGGAGCGCAGTTCCTTAAACTGTTGGCTCGTCTGCATCGCGCGAAATTCCGCGGCCGTAGGCTCACGACGCGTGAGCGGGGCGTGTGTACCAGTGCTCATCGTGGAAGTCCTCTCGAATTCTCATTTTCAACTTAAAAGGGCTACGGGAGTGACCAGAGATTAACTGGCTTGGCAGTGTGCAACCAGTCACAAATTCCGCATGCATGAAAAGTTACCCAGCTCACATTGCAATTGTGAAGTTGATGACTAAAGAATTTGCCAATTAGCTAAGTGAGCACCCCCGACTTTGCCACCTAGCTGGACTAATGGCGATTTGCCAAGCACCCCCACATGGAAAACTGAAGCAAGTCTGCAAATGTTGTTAATGTTTAACTCATTGCGATCTAAGGCTTTGCAACCGACACAAAAGCCAACTTTGTGTTGCGCTAGCGACGCCGATTGTCCACCCACCGAGACAGCCATCGAGTCCCCTCGATCGCTGCCGCGCCCACGAGGCCCGTGAGGATGGCGTCGATAAGCAGTGGCACGTTAGCAGAGTCCAACAGCAACCACCGCTGAAGCACCGGCACCGAAAAAATCACCACATACCCCAAAACGCCCGCCCCGATGAGAAGCACCTTCCACCAGCGCCACGGCCGCGCGACCACGCCGAGCACCCACATCGCCATGATGAGCAGCACGGCTAGCGTCGCCGTCGCCACCTGACGATGCTCCACTCCCCCAAACTCCGCCGGATAGTGCGCGAACCAAAAACCCATGGTGAACAGCGCAATCAGCACACCAAACGGAATCGCCAGCCACAACACGCGCCGCACAAACCCTGGACGCGCACGCTCCGTATTCGGTGCAAGCGAGAGCACGAACGCCGGAATTCCGATCGTGAACCAGCCAATCATGGTCACGTGAATCGGCTGGAAGGGATACGTAAGTCCCGCCACACCCAGCACAAACGCAACCACCACAGAGTAGATTGTCTTGGTCAAAAACAGGTTAGCTACCCGCTCAATGTTCCCGATCACTCGGCGGCCCTCCGCAACGACGTGCGGGAGCGTCGCAAAGGTGTTGTCCAGCAGCACCACCTGCGCCACCGACCTACTTGCCGGAGCTCCCGCCCCCATTGCCACGCCAATATCGGCGGCCTTGAGCGCCAACACGTCATTGACGCCATCGCCGGTCATCGCCACCGTGTGGCCCTCCGCCTGCATCGCTACCACCATGGCGCGCTTTTGATCCGGCTTCACCCGACCAAAAATCCGTGCCTTCGCCACCTGCTCCCCCATGGTGTCCGAGGTGAGGTCGCGAGCGTCCATGGCTTCCCCTTCGATCCCCACCTGACGCGCCACAGCCGACACCGACACCGCGTTGTCACCCGAAATCACCTTCACCGTGACGTCTTCGTGAGCAAAGTACTCCAGAGTCTCCCGAGCGTCCGGGCGTAGTTTCTGCTGCAAAATCACCATGGCCTGCGGTGTCGGCCGATCCCTGAACTCAGCGACCTGCGCCACGAGCAGCACCCGCAGCCCCTGGTCTAGCTGGCCAGCCACCGCATGGAGCACCGCGTCCTCATCGCACAGCACCTCGGGCGCGCCCAACACCCATTTGCCGCGCTCCCCCAGGTCCACGCCGGACCATTTCCGGGCGGAATCAAAGGGCTCCACCCGCACCAGCTGCGGAGTTTCTCCGTCATCCAGGCCCGCAGCGATGGCCTGCATTGTGTCGTTCGGGTGCTTATCCGCCGCCACCATCGCGCGTAGTACGGGCTGCACATCCGTCTCCCCCAACGGCTGAATCTTCAGCAGCTCCATCCGATTTTCCGTCAGCGTGCCCGTCTTATCCACGCAGACGGTGTCCACGCGCGCCAAGGACTCAATCGCAGTTAGCTCGTTGACCAGCGCTTTCCGACGTCCCAGCCGGACCACACCCACGGCAAACGCAATCGACGTCATGAGGACCAGCCCCTCCGGGACCATGGGTACGAGCGCCGCAACCATCGCCAGGATCGCTTCCTTCACCGGTGCGCCCGTGCGCCACAGCTGAGTCCAGATTGTCAGCGCGCCCGTGGGAATCAGCAGCCATCCAATGATTTTCAGGATCTTGTCGATGCCCTTTTGCAGCTCCGAATCCGTAAGCCGAAACTCCCCCGCCTCTGCGACCAGCTTCGCAGCATAGGAATCTTCCCCGATCCGCGTCGCCTGAAACGTGCCATCACCAGCGACAACGAACGACCCGGAAAGAACCTCGTCGCCAGCCTTCTTCCGCACCGGGTCCGATTCTCCGCTGAGCATCGATTCGTCCACTTTCAGCTCGTTAGCCTGCTTAACGACGCCGTCCACCAAAATCTGCTCCCCCGAGCCGACCTCGATAAGGTCGTCGAGCACAATGTCGCTCTGTGAGATTTCTGTGGTGGTGCCGTCGCGAAGCACGCGCGGCTTGCTTTCCCCCAAAATGGTCAAGCGGTCGAGGGTGCGTTTCGCGCGGAGCTCTTGGATGATGCCGATGCTGGAGTTCGCGATGATCAACAGTCCGAATGCGCCGTTGATCCAACTTCCGGTGACCATCACGATGGCGAAGAGGATCGCCAGGATGGCATTGATGCGGGTGAACACATTAGAGCGCACAATCTCACTGACTGTGCGCCCCGTTTTGCGTACCACGTGATTGACTGCGCCTTGTTCGCGTCGCTGAGCTACTTCTGCGCTGGTCAAACCGTTTTCGGAGGTCACAAAACTCATGTGACCTAATTTTAGTGCAGGTTAGCGAGCCTTAAACTCAGGTGCTCGCTTTTCGCTGCGGGCCTGGCGCGCTTCTTTAGCATCTTCGCTGTTCCAGGCCGCTTCATAGTCCTGTTGTTGCATTGGCGACAGGTCAAAGCCGAAGCCTTCATCATTGAGGACGTTCTTCAGGTGCTTCATGGATAGTGGAGCGTTTCGAGACACCTCGTGTGCGTATTCGAGCGCAGCATCGGCGTCCCCCAACAGATGCACAAACCCAACATTGTGAGCTTCGTGCGCATCCATTTTCTGCGCCGCCAGCAACACCCCACGGGTGACTGAGCCACCCAGCAGCTGCACGCAACGACGAATAGTCCAGTTGTCCAGGGCAAACCCAAGTTTCGCCGGTGGCACCTGGAACCAGGCCTTTTCTCCCACCACCCGCAGGTCACAGGCGAGGCTAAGCTGCACGCCGGCGCCGACGGCCGGTCCCTGAATATCCGCGATGACCGGGACTGGGCAGTTCATGATGGAAGTGAGCATGTGCTGCAGGCTGGTGAGGAAGCCACCACCGTAGACGCCCCCGTCTTCCTTACCGAGGTCAGCCCCGGCGCAAAAGGCCCTGCCCTCACCCCGAATGAGTACGGCGCGGATCGGCGCTTCATTGTCCAGGGTGATTTCACCCACTAATTCTGCGATATCCATGCACAGTTCGGTGTTGAGTGCGTTCCGCTTTTCATCGCGATCAATCGTCAGGACCAAGACCTTCTCATCAATCGCGCTGTTCAGGTGTGACATCTAGTTGTTCTCCTCGAGTGGTTCTGGGAAGGTCATTGGGGCAGCGCCCAGGCGACCGTGTTCTTCGCTGCGATCAAGGTCGCTCAGCACCGCCATCTGGGCTGGGGATAACTCAAAGTCAAAGATCTCAAAGTTTTCCGCGATCCGCTCGTCATTACTGGAACGTGGCAGCACCATGTTTCCGAGCTGCAGGTTCCACCGCAGGATAACCTGCGCATTCGTCTTGCCGGTCTCCGTTGCAATGTCAGTAACTTCCGGAAGGTCGATGATCTTTCCCGACCCCAACGGGGACCACGCTGAGGTGACAATTTTGTGTTTCGAGTGATACTCACGCAGCTCCTGCTGGGAAAAGCCAGGGTGCAACTCAATTTGGTTGCATACCGGGACCACGCCGGTGCGCTCGATCAGATCATCGAGCACCTGTGGGTAAAAATTAGATACACCGATGGACTGGACAGTGCCCATCCCCTGGATCTTTGCCATGTTCTCGAAAGATTGGGCATACCGGTCTGCGGACGCCCAGGGCCAGTGGATGAGGTACAGGTCAAGATAGTCAAGGCCGAGGCGTTCCAGGGTCTGGTGGAAGCCAGTAGCAGTGTCCTCTCCCTGCTGGTTGTGCCACAGCTTGGAGGTAACAAAGATTTCATCGCGGGTGACGTCACCAGCAGCGATGGCGTCGCGGATCGCTTTCCCTACTGCTTCTTCGTTTTGGTAAATGGCTGCGGTGTCAATGTGTCGGTAGCCCACTTCGATGGCGCGACGTACGCAGCGTTCCGCATCTTCTGGTGAAAGTTGCCAGGTTCCAAATCCCACTTGCGGGAATTCTGTGCCGTCGCGGAAAACAATCATGGGGTTATAGGTGGTGTCTGTCATATCGCCAATGTAGCGCGCCCCACCGCTGTTGTGCAGGGGCTTTCTAAAAACTTCTCCCTCAACCTTGACATTTTGTTGGGTTTATACAACACTTTAAAGTATGAGCCCAGCAAAGAAACCTACAAAACCAATATTTAACCGGATCCGATTACTCAGAACCGAGCGTGGGCTCTCCCGGGCCCAACTTGCTGAGATCATCGGAGTCAACGTTCAAACGGTCGGCGCATTGGAACGAAGCGACCACTACCCCAGCCTCGACCTCGCAATGAACCTTTCAGAGGCATTCCAGCTCCCCATCGAAGCCATCTTCTCCCGCACGGAGTTCACCCCCATGTCCACGCAGATCTACCAGGAGAAATAGTCATGAAGCTCGAAACATACCGCAAGCAACAACAGCGCACCGCAGGCCAGCTTCCTGGCTGGCGCAGCCAAGCACGCCGCCGAATGCTGGTGAACGCCTACGTGCTCATCGCCGCCCTTACTACTCTGGGCGTCCTACTCATTCCGGCATCCAACCTCTATCTGCTCACCTTGACCGTCGGCCTCGGAGCTCTGGCTGTACTTTGGACGATGATCCGCATCACCATTGATTGCGAGGACCAAGCCCCACCGGAAGCACTCGATGAGTACCAATTCGAGCGCCTGGAAGGCTACCGTTCTTTCGCATTCCGCCTCTACGGTTTCTTTGGTGCAGCTCTTGCATTCTTCCTTATTGCCCTGGGGGCAGTTCTTCCTGACCTGGCAATAAGTCCGCGTTCCGTCTACCTCGTCGCTGGTTACCTGCTCCTGCTGACCACCTTGACTGTGGGCGGCTATCCAGCGCTCGCTCTCGCCTGGAACAAACCCGACGAGGATTAATACCCCCATTAGTAAGAAACCCACACGAACTACGTGTGGGTTTCGCTACGTTTAAGACATGACTCGCACAAGCGCACATGACTTAATCACCGAAGTTCTCGACCCAGGTTCCTACATCAGTTGGGACACCCCTCCTGAGTACGGCGACATTTCCGACGACTACCGCGCCACCCTCGAGCGGGCCCGGGAAAAAAGCGGCGTGGATGAGTCCGTCATTACTGGTGAGGGGACGATTGATGGCCGTCGCGTAGCGACGATCCTCAGCGAATTCAGCTTCCTCGGCGGCTCCATCGGTGCCGCCACTGCACGCCGCATTATCGACGGCATCCACCGCGCAACCGCGCAGCAGCTACCGCTTCTCATCTCCCCCAGCTCCGGTGGCACCCGCATGCAGGAAGGCACCCCCGCTTTTGCACTCATGGTGTCTATCACCACCGCCGTTTACCGCCATAAGGATCAGCACCTTCCTTTCTTGGTCTATCTGCGCAACCCCACGACCGGTGGCGTGATGGCCTCGTGGGGTTCGGCAGGTCACTTCACTTTCGCCGAACCAGATGCACTGTTGGGTTTCCTGGGGCCACGAGTGGTGGAGCTCACCACGGGGACCCCGATGCCGGAGGGTGTCCAGACGGGCGAGAACCTGGCCCGGTGTGGTGTTATCGACGGTGTAGTCTCTCCAAAGGACCTACGCGCCTCAGTTAAGAAGATCAATGAGGTTCTGCTATCCACCGTGCCTTCTCAGCAACCCGCACTTCCCGAGGTGCAACCTCACGAGCCGGAGAGCGTGTGGGATGCCATCCAGCGGACCCGGCGTACTGATCGTCCTGGGGTGCAGGATATCGTCGCGAAGCTGCGTGCGAAGCTCATTTACCTTTCTGGCAGCGGTGATGGCCGACGTTCCCCTGCTGTGACGGTGGCCCTGGCCCAATTGGATGGCCGCCCTGTGGTACTCATTGGGCAAGATCGCCACCAGCAGCCGCCGCTGGGTGAGCACCCACTGGGAACCGAGGCACTGCGCATGGCCCGTCGTGGCATTGCGCTCGCGCACCAGCTCCAGCTGCCATTGGTGTCAATCATCGACACCCCTGGCGCAGAACTGTCCCAGTACGCAGAAGAACATGGCATGGCCGGATCCATCGCGCGCACCCTGGGTGAACTGGTGGAATTGGATGTACCCACTGTCTCCATCATCCTTGGCCAGGGCTGTGGCGGCGGTGCGCTCGCGATGCTGCCATCGGATCGGGTGCTGGCCGCAAGCAACTCGTGGCTCTCCCCGCTTCCCCCAGAAGGGGCGTCCGCGATCATCTACCGTGACACAGAACACGCACCACAGATGATGGAAGAACAGGATGTTTCCGCATCCGCACTGCTCAAGGCGGGAATTGTGGACGCTATCATCCCTGAGATTGGCGATGCCGCGGACGAGCCGGAGGCCTTTATCGACCGCGTTTTGGCCACCGTCAGCCACACTTTATGGGAACTGGATCACAATCCGCAGCGAGTTGGCCGAGAGAAGCGTTTCCGACACTACGAAAAGTTAGCGACGCTACAGTAGCATTAAGAAATGATCAGCGACCAGGATATCTTTGACACGCACCGCGGGGGCAAGCTGACGATCTCTTCCACTCGCCCCCTCGAAACCACCCGCGATCTTTCGATCGCCTACACCCCAGGCGTAGCCCGGGTCTGCGAGGCGATCCACGACGATCCCGCGCTGGCACGCGAGTACACCTGGGCGGGAAAAAACGTCGCGGTCATTTCTGACGGCACCGCCGTCCTCGGCCTCGGCGACATCGGCCCTGCAGCCGCGCTCCCCGTCATGGAAGGCAAAGCGCAGCTATTCGGTCGTTTCGCCGGGCTCAACGCCATCCCGATTGTCCTGGACACCACCGACACCGACGAACTCTTCGATACGATCGTGCGCCTGGCCCCCTCTTTCGGCGCCATCAACCTCGAGGACATTTCTGCGCCCCGCTGCTTCGAACTGGAACGGCGCCTGATCAAAGCCCTCGAGATCCCCATCATGCACGATGACCAGCACGGCACCGCGATCGTCATCACCGCAGCGCTGCGCAACGCCTGCGAGCTGCTCGACCGCGCATTGAGCGACCTCAAGGTAGTCATCACCGGTGCGGGAGCGGCAGGCGTAGCGACGGCCAAAATGCTCATCGCCGCCGGCGTCCGCCATATCGTGATGGTGGATTCCCGGGGCATTATCCACCAGGATCGTTCGCCCCTGAACACGGTCAAGCAGGAACTAGCTGCCATCACCAACCCAGAGGGAATCACCGGCGGACTGGAGGCCGCTATGCTGGGCGCCGATGTGTTCATCGGCCTCTCCCGTGGCCACGTCAATGAAGAGCAGCTGCAGCTCATGGCCCCTGACCCGATCCTATTCTCGCTAGCGAACCCGACCCCGGAGATCGCGCCAGAACTCGCAGCCCGCTACGGCGCCGTCGTCGCCACTGGTCGCTCTGATCTGCCTAATCAGATCAACAACGTGCTCGCCTTCCCCGGCATTTTTAAGGGCGCGCTGGAAGCGGGGGCCACGGAGATTTCCCAGACCATGAAGCTCGCCGCCTCCCGCGCTATCGCGGAAATCGCTAAGGAAAACCTCGACGCGACACACGTGGTGCCGTCCCCGCTCGACCCGCGGGTGGCGCCGGCCGTGGCTAAGGCCGTGAAAGCAGCTGCGTTAGCGTAGGAATATAACAACAAGTGGCAGGCATTAGTGCATCATTCCCAAAAGTAACAGTTCGATAAAGATGCTATCGATAATCATTGCAGTTAGCTAGATTTAAATCGAAGCGTTCCCACCGGAATCGCTTCCACCACAGCCCATAGAAGGAGCATCGATTGAGTCCGTTAAAAAAATCTTAGTAGCATCTGTGGCATTTCCATTGCTACTCAGTCCAAAGACCACACTCGCACAGACTACGGTTGAGACTAACACCGGTTCCCTACATTCCGATAACCATGCGAGCACCTCACCTGCAGTAGAAGAAGTTTTAAAAACCTTGGAGCAGCTCGAACCATACGTATTCACGAAATCCAAAGAATTGGACTTCGAATCAGCCAAAAGCAATCCACTGGTCGACAACAACATTCTGAGTGAGTATTCAGCAGCACTTGCCTCGCAAGGTTGGGCCGTAAAAGCATCAGAATCCGACCTCATAGCCATTCAGTCGCAAGCATCTGAAGTTCTACCCACAATGACAGCTCTGCGTAATAGCTGCGAAGGGCGCAATGGCTTCGAAGCAGTTCCCCCTGCAATTCTTTTGGACAGCTGCGCTGCAACAGCAGTTCAAAATGCATACAGCTCTGGAGCTGGCGTTGCGGCCATAGCAGCGCTACTCACTGCCTAAACTGGCGTAGGTCCTTTGCTCGCTGGAGCTATTGCAGGCGCTTTGGCCACCCAATCGGGAATCGTTGGTCTCTGCAATTCATGGGGACACGGCGTTAAACTTTTCCCAGGCGGTGCCTGCTGGTCTCAGTAACTGGAGGGAAAGTGTCAAAACTAGAATTAACTCTCGCAGCTGTCACTTGTATCGGCATCTTGCTTAGCTTGGCCGATTTGTTCGGCTTACCCCTATCCCCAATAGTTCGGGCTCTTGGCGGTCCGCTAACTACTGGTGGCGGAATGTGTCTCGTCATGTGCGTACTCTACCGACGCCGAAACAAGGACAGACGAAAAAGGCGCGCTCCTGCAATAGGTAGTGCGCCTTACTGCGTCGAAAAGCTTAGTGCGTGCCGACCAGGTCGATCACGAACACCAGGGTGCGGCCGGACAGTGGGTGTCCGCCACCTGCTGGGCCGTAGGCTGCCTCTGGTGGGATGGTCAGCTGGCGGCGGCCGCCAACCTTCATGCCTGGGATGCCTTCCTGCCAACCGGCAATAAGGCCGGCGAGTGGGAATTCAATGGTCTGGCCACGGTCCCAGGAAGAGTCGAACTGCTCGCCGGTTTCAAAGTCCACGCCAACGTAGTGAACTTCCACCATGCCACCGGCTTGTGCTTCTGGGCCGTCGCCGACGATGAGGTCTTCAATGACCAGGTCCTCTGGCGCTGGGCCGGTCTGTGGGGCGATTACTGGCTTTTCCATGATGTCTTGATTCTCCTTTTAGTGAAGGGGATAAAACGCGTTAAGCCAAACGCTTCTCCACGATCTTACGTAACTGGGAGGCGTTTGGCTTTATGCTGCGGCGTGTGTCTTAGCCGCGCTGGTCGCGTGGCACGAACTCGCGGAGGGTCTCGCCGGTGTAGATCTGACGTGGACGGTAGATCTTGCCACCTGGCTGGGAAACCTGCTCGATGTACTGTGCGATCCAGCCTGGGAGACGACCCATGGCGAAGAGCACAGTGAAGAAGTCGGTTGGGAAGCCCATGGCACGGTAGATCAGGCCGGTGTAGAAGTCAACGTTCGGGTAGAGCTTACGGGAGATGAAGTAGTCATCTGCCAGCGCGATCTGCTCCAGGTTCATGGCAAGCTCAAGCAGCTCGTCCTTGCCTTCCTTCTCCAGCAGCTCGTGAGCGGTCTTCTTGATGATCGCAGCACGTGGGTCGTAGTTGCGGTAGACGCGGTGGCCGAAGCCCATGAGCTTGACGCCCTTTTCCTTGTTCTTCACGCGGGTCATGAAGTCGGTTGCGTCGCCGCCGTTGGCCTTGATCTCGTCCAGCATTTCCAGAACAGCCTGGTTTGCGCCACCGTGCAGTGGGCCGGACAGTGCATTGATGCCGGCTGCAACGGAGACGAACATGTTTGCCTGTGCGGAGGCAACCATGCGGACGGTGGAGGTGGAGCAGTTCTGCTCGTGGTCAGCGTGCAGAATGAGCAGCTGGTCCAGGGCCTTAACGTGCAGTGGGTCTACCTCGTATGGCTCGGTTGGGAAGCCGAACATCATGCGGAGGAAGTTCTCGCGAGCGTTGAGGGAGTTGTCTGGGTACATGTATGGCTCACCGTGACGTGCGCGGTGTGCGTATGCAGCCAGCATCGGCACCTTTGCCATGAGGCGGATGGTTGCCTTGTGGAGGTGATCCTCGTTAAGTGGGTCGAGGGTGTCCTGGTAGTAGGTGGACAGAATGTTCAGGGAAGATGCGAGCACGGCCATTGGGTGCGCGTCGCGTGGGAACACGCTGAACTGTGCCTTGAAGTCTTCATCGAGAAGGGTGTGGTGACGGACTTCGTCGTTAAACTTGGACAGCTGCTCCTGGGTTGGCAGCTCGCCGTGGATCAGCAGGTAGGAAACCTCGTTGAAGGTGGCCTTCGCTGCCAGGTCTTCAATGGCGTAGCCACGGTAGCGGAGGATGCCCTGTTCGCCGTCGATGTAAGTAATCTTGGACTCGGTGGAGCCGGTGCTCACGTAGCCTGGGTCGAAGGTGACCAGGCCGGTCTCAGCAAGCATCTTGCCGAGGACGATGCCGTCGTTACCCTCGGAAGCGCGAGCAATGTCCATTTCGAACTCGCCACCTGGGTAGTGGAGTACAGCCTTCTCTTTGTTGTCAGAAGCCACAGTTTCCCTTTCGATTTATCACAGTCCAGGAACCCTGGTGGGATCTCCTGCTGTAAGCGGGTAGTGCTATTAAATTTTTGCCGCATGTGTTAGGCGTTCTAAGTTCACCATATGTGCTGGAAAACTTTTGCTTACCAGCACTGGATCACTGTGCGTTTGAGCCACATCATATTGCACCTTAGGCAGACCTACACAATATGCACCATTGTTCCACAATTAGAACGTTAGGATATTGCAAGGTCACCTCAAATGTAGCGCGGGCGCAATCCTAGAACCTACTGCGGCAAGAAATTTAGCAAGAAAATCCACCGCGTTAGGCTCACGGGACTATGGCAACCAACCATAACCCCGTGGGACAACACACATAATAGCAAAAACTGTGACGCCTCCAACAAAATTTTTAGTTTCCGCTCCAGCCACCCCCTCGCATGATTTGCAAGCCAGGTCGAAGCATTAACAAACTTTGCACATTAAAAAAAACTTAGCTAGACAAAACCGCGTAGTTGCAACGATTGTTACAACTCGGCTGACGTCACCCCCATCTTTGCATACTTTCAATCCTTTGTATTTATTACAGGTAGAATGTTGACATTCTTTAACCGCGCCGAAGAAGAAAAGAAGGTTGGCCCATGACCGATCAATTCCCTACCCTGCCCGCAGAACTTCTCCCAGCTGATGGCCGTTTCGGCTGTGGCCCTTCCAAGGTCCGCTCTGAGCAGATCGACGCCATTGTCCAGGGCGCTTCCGGAATCATCGGCACCTCCCACCGCCAGGCAGCCGTTAAGGACGTTGTCGGTTCCCTGCGTGAGGGACTGAGCGAGCTCTTCTCTCTGCCGGAGGGCTACGAGATCATCTTGTCCCTCGGTGGCGCTACCGCGTTTTGGGATGCTGCAACCTTTGGCCTGATCGAAAAGAAGTCCGGCCACCTGTCCTTCGGCGAGTTCTCCTCCAAGTTCGCCAAGGCTTCCAAGCAGGCCCCGTGGCTCGAAGCTCCGGTCGTCGTTGAGGCTGAGCCGGGCGACGCTCCTGCACCACAGGCAATCGACGGCGTTGACCTCATCGGCTGGGCACACAATGAGACCTCCACCGGCGCGATGGTTCCTGTCGAGCGTCCAGCTGGCACCGACGCCCTCATCGCTATCGATGCCACCTCCGGCGCAGGTGGCCTCCCAGTGGACATGCGGAACACTGACGTCTACTACTTCTCGCCACAGAAGTGCTTCGCCTCCGACGGTGGCTTGTGGTTCGCGGCGATGAGCCCGAAGGCCATTGAGCGCATCGAGAAGATCAATGCTTCTGACCGCTTCATCCCAGCGTTCCTGAACCTGCAGACTGCGGTGGACAATTCACGTAAGAACCAGACGTACAACACCCCGGCCGTCGGCACGCTGCTGATGATGGATAGCCAGGTAAAGTGGATGAACGCCAATGGTGGCCTGGACGGCATGGTGCAGCGCACCACTGCTTCTTCGGACATCCTGTACAAGTGGGCTGAGGCCCGCGAGGGCGCTACCCCGTTCGTCACGGACCCTGCGAAGCGTTCCCTGGTCGTGGGCACGATTGACTTCGATGACGCTATCGACGCCGCGAAAATCGCTAAGGTGCTGCGCGCTAACGGCATCGTGGACATCGAGCCGTACCGCAAGCTCGGTCGCAACCAGCTGCGCATCGGCATGTTCCCGGCGATTGACTCCCAGGATGTGGAGAAGCTGACGAAGGCCATCGATTGGGCTATCGACGGCGGCCACGCTAACGCATAACACGCCCTAGCAAAAGCGCAGTAACTCCCACGTTATTGCGCTTTTTTCGTCTACAGTGGTGTCTGACACGTCCACGTTAGAAGGAGTTTCCCGTGCGCGAGCTGAAATTTGTAGCCGAAGAATCCACAGCGTCGTCGCTGGTTTTCCGCGCAGACGACGAGGACTTCTTCGTTGAGGTCACCGACGAGTTGCGCCAGCTTATCGACGCCTCCCCCACCGAAACACCCGCCCCAGCGGACACCACGGAACCCGAGCCCGAGCAGACCCCTGAGCCGGAGCCTGTGGCGGAAAAACCGGCACCCCGCGAGGTCGATCCGCGCCTCTCCGCGCCACTAAAAATGCGGCCACGCGAGATTCAGGATCGGGTTCGCGCTGGCGCTACGATCGCGCAGCTCGCGGAGGAAAACGAAGTAGCGGAGGCCCGTATTGAGCCGTTTGCACACCCAGTGCTGATCGAGCGCGCTCGGGTAGCGGATATGGCGAAGCGTTCCCACCCGGTACGGGAAGACGGCCCGGCTAAGCTCACGCTGTGGGAAGTGCTAGCTACCGCCTTCGCTGCCCGTGGCAACGACCTGTCGACCTCAACCTGGGATGCATACAAGGATCCTTCCGGCCAATGGGTGGTGCGGGTGTCCTGGCAGACAGGAATGTCCGATAACACCGCGGAATGGTCCTATCACAGCCACGGCATGAGCAACGCTACTGCGGTTGCCCGGAACGCCATCGCCGCGGAGCTCACTGATCCAGACTTTGGTCAGCCCGCTGTGCGTAACCTGTCGCCGGTGGAACGCGATGAACAACCGGCCGAGGAACCGGTGGAGACTACCGAGGAAGAATTCCTCCAGCATCCGGAGAGCGCTCCACAACCACAGAAGCGTCGTCGTAAAGCGGTGACGCCCCACTGGGAGGATGTCCTCCTTGGTGTGCGCACTAACACGAAGCGACCACGAGGGTAGGCCGCCATGCAGCCGCATGACGCCGTCGTGACATTGTGGTTTGTCAATGTTAGCGATCCCGCAGCGGTTCTTAACGCAGGTCCGAAGGCTGACCGCGGGTTTGGGCGGAAATACCTGGCCTTGATGAATCCCTCCTGGCCTATCTCCGTGTTCGGCGAGTTCCCACTGAATCGTTCGGTCAGCGCGTCGAAGGGCGAGTTTTATATCGCGGGTTACCCTGGTGTGACGGTGGTGCAGACGTTCCTCGAGGAGATGACTGTGCTGTCAGAGCTGCCCACGAAGCTGCTGAACTCCATCGAAGCCCGCGACGTGTACGCCTTCGCAGAAAACGGCGACACCGGTTTCGGTGGGATTGCGCACTGGCAGGGTGGCGAACTGCGACGCAGCTTCTGTGCGCGCCGCGACCGGGTCTATGAGGACGTCGGCCTGCCGGAGCCCTTCGAAGCGCCGCTGTGGGCCGGGCAAGCTACTGGCATCAACCTGCCGTTTGAGCCGATTGACCTGGTCCGCGAGGCAGACACGCACTGGCTCGGCATCGACATTTCCGCCGACGGCCCTGACCTCTCGGTGGTCGGATACGCCGTCGACGGCCGCAAAGAGCCGCGCTTATCGACGCCCCGTCCCCCACGTTCAGTCAGCGACATGGTAGAATCCGCCTCCACCAAGCTCGGTCTGAACCCAGCCACCCGCGCCTACGACGACTACGAAGAGGCCCCCGACGATGCCCGCCTCGACCGTGCCGGTCAAGCCTGGGCTGACGCGAAGGCCCTGGCAAAGTCTGCGAGACGATCCCTGCGAGCATTCGGTGAAACAGTGAAAGACAAACTGCGCCACACCGATCGGGGTTAGAAGGGAGCGCTGTGCCTCGCAAATCACTTAGTTTAGGTTTTATCCCCATACTGCTCTTCTTAACGCTAACCATATGTGCGACAGCAACGAACACCTTTCGCACGGAGAGCCTGCTCCTCGTTCCAATTGTTGTAATTCAGACACAGTGGAAAGAAGTCGGATTTTTCAGTCAGCTGCTGTTTGCGGTCTTTGTGGTGGCCGACGTGGCAGTGCTGTCAACGTGGCCACACCACTGGGATCAGTTCGCCCCCTATTTCCTCGTCCAAATCGGGCTAATCCTGGCGCTGTCGCTCGTAGAACGCTATCGCCGCGGCAGTCGCCAGGTTCAGTGAGTCGGTGCCGGGAGCCATCGGGATCTTCGCGCGGGCATGCGTGACACGCATTGCCCGTTCTGTCAGGCCGGGCCCCTCCGCGCCCACCAGCAGCGCAACCTTCTCGTGATCCCCCGCCAACGCGTCTTTCAGCAGGGTGTCCGTGTTGGGGGTCAAGGACACCAGGTGGAAACCTGCTAATTGTTGTAGTTCGTGGTGCCAGGTCCGCGGAGTACCACCAAAATGTGCGAATGGAGTGCGCAGCACGTGCCCCATGGATACTCTCACTGATCTGCGGTAGAGCGGGTCAGCGCAGGCCGCCCCGAATAAGATCGCGTCCACCCCCCATACCGGCGGCGTTGCGGAACATCGACCCGATATTTTCGTGATCCCCCACACCTTCGAGGATCGCGATGGTTGTTGCTCCGGCGATCGCTTCCGCGATGCTGAGGGCTGGGGCACGATCGGCTGCTGCGAGCAGGCCCCGGTGCATGTCGTAGCCCGCGACCTCAGCGAGCACGTCCCTAGTCACGCAGTAGATCGGAATGTCCCGGGTCAACTCCGCCACACCTTCCTCAGCAAGGAAGGAATCCAGCTTGTGTTCAAAGCCCACCAGCGCGCGGACCGGGAACCGCGACTCAAGGCAGCGTCGCACCACCAATGGCCCCTCAGTGATCACGAGCCCCTTGCCGCCGGGCAGGTCGGGGCGGTTGTCGGAGTGCTTGAGGTCGCGGAAATCGTCCAGGCGTGGATCCGCTGGGTCATCGATGTGAATGTAGGTAGCCATAGCAGTGTCATTTTAGCGCCCCGGAACTGCGTCGATAAGCCAGCGCCCTATGCGAAAACCCGGCCGCGCCTTAAGGCAGCGCCGGCCGGGTCACCAGAAACAGCAGTGATTACGCCAGGGCGTTCATCACTGGGTCGATAGCGAAGAACACCATGAACAGGATGGCGATCAGCCAGAGCAGCCAGTGCACCTGCTTGCCCTTGCCGGAGGCCAAAGCCATGAAGACGTAGGCGATGAAACCGACGCCGATGCCGTTAGCGATGGAGTAGGTGAACGGCATGACCACGATGGTCAGGAACGCCGGGAGCGCGATGGTGAAATCGGTGAAGTCGATTTCTTTGATTTGCCCCATCATCAGGGCACCGACGATCACCAGTACCGGGGCCGCGGCTTCGATGGGAACCACAGAGTACAGCGGGGTGAGGAACATGGCCAGCAGGAACAGCACACCGGTGATCACGTTGGCCAGGCCAGTGCGGGCGCCGTCAGCGATACCGGCTGCAGAGTCAACGTAAACCGTGTTGGAGGACGCAGACATGCCACCACCAACGATCGCGCCAGCGCCCTCCACGATCAAGGCCTGCTTCATGTCTGGCAGGTTACCGTGTTCATCAGTGAGTCCCGCCTGCTTACCAAGGGCCGTCATGGTGCCCATGGCGTCGAAGAAGTTGGCCAGCACCAAGGTGAAGATCAACAGGCAGGCGGAAAGCACGCCGACGCGGGTGAAGGCGCCAACCAGGTCAACAGCACCGATGATGGACAGGTCTGGCAACCCGCCGAGGGAATGCGGAATTTCTGGGACAGCCAAAGACCAGCCGGTTGGGACTGGCTTGCCATCGACGAAGGACGGCCCCGCACCGAAAATGCCTTCCACCACCATGGCGATCACCGTGGTAATCACGATGCCCAGGAACAGTCCGCCACGCACGTGCCGGGCCACCATGATGCCACAGATGATGAGACCTGCGACGAAAACGAAGGTCGGCCAGGAAGCGATGGAGCCGTTAATACCAAGGCCCACTGGCACGGTGGTGCCTGCTGCGTCCGGGATGCGACGCACAAAACCGGAGTCCACCAGGCCGATCATGGCGATGAACAGGCCGATACCCACACCCATCGCAGCCTTTAGCGCGTCAGGGATCGCGTTGAATACAGCTACGCGGAAGCCAGAGACGGCCAACAGGACGATGATGATGCCGTCGATGACCACCAGGCCCATGGCTTCGGGCCAGGTCAAACCTTCGCCCGCGACCATGGTCACAGCCACGAGGGTGTTAATGCCCAGGCCGGTGGCGATACCGAACGGGTAGCGTGCGACTAGGCCGAAGAGGATGGTCATGACGCCAGCGGCCAGCGCGGTCGCAGCCGCGACCTGTGGGACGCCCAGCGCGTGGCCAGTGTGGTCTTCGATGGTGCCGATAATCAGCGGGTTAAGAATGATAATGTAGGCCATCGCGAAGAAAGTCACGACGCCAGCGCGAACCTCGTTCCCTACTGTGGAACCGCGTTCACTGATAGAAAAATATTTATCCAACGCACTGCGTTGCGATACTGCGGGTGCAGTCATATGTTCTCCCAAAAACTAAAATGCACCTTGTCATGGTGATTGGTGCCCGTTACACTTTTGCACCTCACGCAGGGCTTTCGCAACATGGGCTGTACAATAAACCAAACCAAAAATGCAGATGGGACCACCGCCACGTGACCAAGATCGCGCTCATTGATAACCATGATTCATTTACGCACCTACTCGCTGATTTGATTTTCCGCGCAGTAGGGATAGCGCCCACGATCGTGCCCAATGACGCTCCCCTCCCCGACGCCGACCTCTACATCATCTCGCCGGGCCCGGGCCACCCCGCACATCCAGCGGATATTGGCACCTCGGCCGAGGCGATCCGCAGCGACACCCCCGTGATTGGGGTGTGCCTCGGGCACCAGGCGATCGCCCTGCACGCCGGCTGCACTGTGACTCGCGCGCAGCATCCGCGCCACGGCCTAGAAAGCCAGGTACATCACGACGGCACCGGGATTTTCGCCGGGATCCCCTCCCCTTTCCAGGTGATCCGCTACCACTCGCTCGAAGTCACCGACCCGACCGGCGTCGAAGTGCTAGCGACCGCGGAAGACGGCACGATTATGGCTCTCCGGCGCGTCGGCAAGCAGCAGTGGGGCGTGCAGTTCCACCCCGAGTCGATCGGCACCGGGCACGGTGAGCGGCTGATGCGCCAGCTTATCGACGCCACCGGCGCCCTCCCCACCTGGCACCGCCGCGCCACCGACCTGATGAGCCCCGCCGCGCTTGTCGACGCCTGGCGCACCGAATACCCCTACCTGTGCTGGCTCGATACCGCGACAGGCGACGGCATGCACCTTATTGGCGCAGGCCACCGGCTCGTTGCGCCAGACGATGTTCCACACGGCTTGCTGAGCCTCGACTCCGATCCCGCTCCGGTGGACTTCGTGCCCGGCGCGCTCGGTGTGCTGCCCTACGAGGCGACGGGTGGCAGTGACGGTGGGCCGTATGCGGCAGGTGAGCTGCTCGTTCCGGAGGTGGTGTACCAGGTGTGCGGCGAGCAGGCGTGGCTGCTGTCCCAGCGCGATGTGCAGCTGCCTGAGTTGCGGGAGCCGGAGCCAGGGACGTTCTCCGGTGAGATCACCCTCAAGCACGCAAAAGACGAGTACGTGGGGCTGGTTCAGCGGTGCCAGGAGGCCATCGCGGCTGGCGATTCCTACGAGTTGTGTCTAACCACGGTGGCGTCGGCGCGCTGCGAGGCCGATCCACTGAAGCTTTATCTGCGCCTGCGGGAGCAGTCTCCGTCCCCAATGGCAGGGTTGTTCTTGGGCGAGGTCAACGTGCTTTCTGCGTCGCCGGAGCGGTTCCTGTCCATCCACAATGGCGTGGTGGCGGCGTCACCCATTAAAGGCACGAGGCCACGCGGGCATGACGACGCCGCCCTCATCAAAGATCTGGAAGCCAGCGTGAAGGATCGGGCGGAAAACCTCATGATCGTGGATTTGCTGCGCAATGACCTGGCTCGTTCCTGCGAACCTGCCAGCATCGCGGTGCCGGAGCTGTGCCAGGTGTACACGTTTTCCCGCGCCCACCAGATGATTTCCACGATCACTGGGACGGTACGCGCCGGGGTGAGTCCCATGTCGGTGGTGCGGGCAGCGTTTCCGGGCGGCTCCATGACGGGCGCGCCGAAACAGCGCTCCATGGACATCTTGGCCTCACTGGAAGCTCAGCCACGCGGTTTTTACTCCGGCTGCATGGGGTATGTGTCCGCCACTGGCGACGCCGATTTTTCCATCCTGATCCGCACTGTGGTGCAGCGCGGTGACCTGCTTACATACGGTGCCGGCGGCGCAGTAACGGCGCTGAGTGACCCGGCAGAAGAATACGAAGAAGTGCTGGTGAAGATGGAGCCCTTCCGGGTGCTGCTGGGGCAACAATGACGGTGACGAGTTTCCGGATGGTTGGAGGCCGGGTCCGTGGCCTGGAGCTGCATTGGCGTCGGCTCGGGCTGTCTCCGCAGGTGCAGCGCGAGGTGCGGAAGCAGTTGCGTGGGTTCGGGCCGGACCCATGCTTTCCTCTAGTCAGGTCTACCGGCGAGGTGGAGTACCGTCCCGATCGCCCTATCAAGGATCTGATTAGCGTGGATCCGGTTCCGCACCTTGATCAGCGGAGCAACCCCACCTGCAAGGGACCGGATCTTGATTGGCTAGCTGGGACAATATCGACATCCCAGTCCCGGGGCTACGACGAAGGGCTCCTCGTTGATGGCGATGGCTTCCTGGTGGAAGGCATCTTCTCCGCATTGATCGTGTTCACACCTTCCGGCCCGGTAGTTCCGGCACACCCCCGTCAGCTGGGATCGACGACGCTGCAGCAGGTCACCGAGTTTTTCGGCGGACTTCCCACCCGACAGCTTCGCCCGGAGGGGCATCCGATGTGGCTGCTCAACGCGTTTTCCGGGGTGCGCACCACCTCCGCCGAGTACCCGGTGGACGAGATCAATGCGTGGCTGTGGGCGCGGGCGGATCTGGTTTAGAAGCGCTGTTCTTTAGAAGCGCTCGTCGTCGAAGGGGGTGTGCTCCTGTGCAGCGAGGTTTTTCGCAGGTGGGGTCTCCGAGTGGGCGCCGCATCCGTAGGAAGCGTGCACGATGTGGCCGTCATCGGCGAATTCGTTAAAGCACACGCCGAAGAACTTTCCGATCTGGTCCACCTGCACGTAGAAGGCGCAGGTTTCGCATTTGAGCGGGGATAGTTCGGCGCTTTCGGTGGTGGGCCCGTAGGCGTCCTGCCAGCGTTTGAGGGCGCCTTGAAATCCGATCTTGGTCAGGGTGTGCCCGCGGTCTGTTTCTTCCAGACGTTCATCGTCGGCACGAGGCGGGATGTACAGGCCGGGTTGAAGGTCGCCGGGTTGGACGCGATCTTCGTAAGGCACCCAGTCGGGAGCTTGCAGAGCGTCGCGGCCCGCCATGAGGGCAACTTCGTTGACGGTGACGAAGCGTGATCCTTCCGCGCATGCCAGAACGACGTTCCATTCCCAGCCACGATAACCGGGAACATCGGCCTCAAAATGATGCGCGACAGCGTTTTTGGAGAGCACGGTGACTCCGGTGTGTTCTCCGACGCCATCCTCCCCCATATCGGTGATGGCGCGGCGTGCGATTCCGATTGCTCGGGTGTCAAAAAGCGGTCCTCGGCGTCGTCTCTTAGCTGTTCCCACACCCCCATTATGGCTGATGGGGCAAAATAGGAATCTATGAGATCCGCATTTGTCGCCGCGCTGGCCGTGTTACCCCTCGTTGTGAGCTGTTCGAGCGAGCCGAAGCAACTTACGGTGGAGATCGTGGCGACTCACCCCGGGGACCCCACTGCGTTTACCCAGGGCTTAGAGGTATCCCGGTCTAACCCGCAGGAGTTGCTCGTGGGGACCGGGTGGTACGGCGAAAGCCGGATCCTGCGTCGCACCGTAGATGGGCGGGAGCTCGCCAGCCAACCATTGTTACCGCAGGAGTTTGGGGAGGGCATCACCCAGCACGGCGACGAGGTCTGGCAGCTGACCTGGCAAAATGGCACCGCTTATCGACGGCACTCCCACACTTTCGAGGTCACCGACCAGGCAACGTTTGACGGCGAAGGGTGGGGGCTATGTTCCTTCGACGATGCACTGATCATGTCCGATGGCACCAGCTCGTTGCGCGTACTGGCCCCGGAGACCTTTGCGGAAAAGGAGCGCGTGGATACGGGCGTCGACAAGCTCAATGAGCTCGAATGCGTGGGGGACGCCATCTACGCCAACCGTTTCCTCACCACCGACATCTATAAGTTTGATCGAAAGGGCCACGTCACAGCCATTATTGATGCCTCCGGGCTACCGAACAACGCGGCGCCGGATTCCAATAATGTCTTGAACGGCATCGCGCACATCCCCGGCACAGATCGGTTCTACCTCACCGGAAAGAGGTGGCCTGACATCTATGAGGTTCGGTTTGTCGAGAAGAATTAACTAGCATTAAGCACCATGGCGAGCACTCGTAAACGCAACCTCACCCAGTTCCTCATCTTGATCGTCGCTGTCGTCGTGGTGGTGGCTGGTTCCATCGCATTCCAGAAATGGTGGAACAATCGGCCGGGCCCAGAACCTGCGACCGTCACGATTAAGGCGAATGGCCAGGACATTAGCCCCTACATGGTGTGCGAACCGGGACTGGAATGCCCCGAAGGCGAGGTCCCATCCGTGACTGTGGGGCCGGATGACACCTTGAAGATCGAGGTTCCGAAAGAAATCTACGACCACGACTGGTCCGTACTGAAGATCTACGACGATCCAGCGTTCAATGATCAAAGCTTCTTCAAAGGCCACGAAGCCAAGGACGTGGAGATTAAGGGCTCCGCAGACGCAGAACCTCGACCACGATTGGTCGTGGTCGAGGTCTCTACAGTATTAATTGGTCACGATGCGAAAGGTGTGGAAACCCCTTACACCGTGGTCTGGTCAGTACATACGTCCTAAGCATCCAGTTCTTTAGCCACCGCCCGCAGGATTTCCGCCACCTGGCGGCCTTCCTTGCGGTCCGGGTAACGACCAGCCTGGAGTGGCCCCTGCACGCTTTCCAGCAGGGTCATCATGTCGGAAATCATCGATGCGAGTTGCTCAGGCTTGTACTTGTGGATTGGTTTGCGGCCAGGGGCGTCATCAAGCACCTTCACGCGCAGGGCCTGTGGCCCACGACGGCCGGCAGCAAAATCGAAATCTAAGCGCTGACCGGGGTACAGTTCAGTGACACCCTTCGGCAGCACCTGGCGGTTAACGTAAACGTCTTCATCACCCGGGTTAGACACAAATCCGAACCCGCGTTCGGCATCAAACCACTTCACTTTGCCAATAGGCATGTTCCATACCTCCGTGTTGTGCAGGATGTTAGGCGACCAAAATGTGGCCACTCGAGCGATTTAAGATAAAGACTAAAGTCTACCCTAGCCCGGTTCTGGTCAGGAAGTCGCCCCGGTCGCCGACTTCACAGCTACTACATTCCCCTAGGTGATCACCTTCACAACCGGCCATTTCCCCGCGATGTGCAGGCATTTTGTGTCCAAATTGAAACTTACAGCAATTTTTAAGGCTCAGAACGTGACTATTTCGTAATAAACCGGTACCGTTAAGTCTCAAGCACGGCGCTCGTTGACACCTACTCTATCGCCTAACCCTGTCTGAGAGTAGATGCAGCAAGCACATAGTCAGTGCAGTTTCAACATTGACCGTACAAACTTCATCAACAGACAGGGGCGGGGAACCCACAATGGGGATTTTCCCTAGGGGTGAAGCCGCTTCCCGCGGCCAGGCAATAATCCTCCGCCTGAACCCGACAGCTAACCTCGCAGGCGTTAAATGAGAGGAAAACAACTACTTATGGCACGTCACGCCGCTAAGTCTGCTTCTTTTGCAGCAAAGTTCGCCGCTTCCACCATTGCTTTCGGCACTGCAGCAACCCTGCTCGCCCCAACCGCTTCTGCAGCTTCTGACTCCGACTGGGACCGTCTCGCAGGCTGCGAAGCTGGCGGCAACTGGTCCATCAACACCGGCAACGGCTACCACGGTGGCCTGCAGTTCTCCCCTTCCACCTGGAACGCGAACGGCGGGCAGGAGTTTGCACCATATGCATACCAGGCAACCCGTGAGCAGCAGATCGTCGTCGCTGAGCGCGTGCTCGCCAGCCAGGGCTGGGGCGCATGGCCATCTTGCTCCGCCAAGCTGGGCCTGAACTCCGCACCAACCCCTCGCGCAACCCCAGCACCTGCAGCTGTTGCCTACGACGCACCAGTCACCCAGGCAGGTGCGCCAGCAGCTGACGCAACCTACGCTCAGATCGAAGCTTTCTTCGCCGCTCGTGGCCAGGAAGTTCCAGCTGAGGTCAAGGGCTTCTACAACGCCAATAAGGGCGCAGTTCAGTCCTTCCTCAACGCTAACCCAGCACAGGTTGCCACCAGCTCCTAAGACAGCGCCCTAGCCAGCTAACCGCCCGCCACCAAATTGGCTGGGCGGTTTTTTGCTATTTCTGAGGTGAAGTAACTGGGCTACGGACATCGTTAAGCCCGCATTTTCACCCCCTTTACAGGTCAAAAGTCGTTTCTCCCCCTGAACTAGCAATTTGTAACCTAGGCGACAAACAGCCGGCAAATCACCCTAGATCACCGTGGCGACTACCCCCACTATCACCTTTTCATTCTTCGCAAATCCCACATATACCCAAATCTTCACAAATTTGTGAAGATTGCTATTTACGGCAAATCACACCCGTGACCTGGAATGACGTGCATCACAAGTAAAAACTGTGTAGCGTCTCACATGATCTTCACAAAGGTGACAGACACCCCTTAACGCATTAGAGGTGAAAATGAAATCCGCAACTCCAACTCCTGAAGAGTTCCTCGCGGTCAGTGAGTCCGAGCAGTTTAACGAGCTCCGCGGCACTTTCCGGACGTTTGCCTTCCCGCTGTCCTTTGCATTCCTCGCATGGTTCCTCTTCTACATCGTCACAGCGACGTACGCCACCGACTTTGTCTCGCAGCGTGTGTACGGCGCCATCACCGTCGGCATGGTCCTCGGCCTGGCACAGTTCGCCACCACCGCCCTGGTGACCTGGATCTACGTCCGCTTCGCCGACAACAAGCTCGACCCAGCAACCGCCGCTCTTCGTGACACGATGACCGGCTCCTCCCCAGAAAGCGCGGTGGTCTAAATGAACTTCACCCTCGCAGCATCGGAATCCGTCTCCACCGGTAACCCGATCCTCAACATCTCCATCTTCATCCTGTTCATCGTGGTCACGATGGGCATCGTGGTCCGCGCTACCCGCCAGACCTCCCAGAAGGGTTCCGACTTCTACACCGGCGGCGCGTCCTTCTCCGGCTGGCAAAACGGCCTCGCTATCTCCGGCGACTACCTGTCCGCAGCAGCCTTCCTCGGCGTAACCGGCGCCATTGCGCTCGCAGGATACGACGGCTTCCTCTACTCCGTCGCCTTCCTCATCGCCCTCCTGGTGGCCATGGTCCTCGTGGCTGAGCCGCTGCGTAACACCGGCAAGTTCACCATGGCAGACGTGCTGTCCTTCCGTCTGCAGCAGAAGCCAGTCCGCATGGCCGCTGCTATCTCCACCCTCGCGATCTCCCTGTTCTACCTGATCGCGCAGATGGCTGGTGCAGGTGGCCTCGTGGCACTGCTCCTCGGCATTAACGGTAAGGCAGCTCAGGCCATCGTCGTCGCCATCGTCGGCGTGCTGATGATCGTCTACGTCCTGGTCGGTGGTATGAAGGGCACCACCTACGTCCAGATGATCAAGGCTGTCCTACTCGTTGGTGGCTCCATCATCATTACCCTGCTGACCTTCTTCGCCGTCAAGGGAGGTTTCAACGCTGTGCTCGAAGCTGCTGTAGCCAACCACCCTAAGGGCGACGCCATCCTCAACCCGGGCCTGAAGTACGGCAAGAACGAACTGACCAAGCTTGACTTCATCTCTCTCGGCCTCGCACTCGTCTTCGGTACCTCCGGTCTGCCGCACGTGTTGATGCGCTTCTACACCGTGCCAACCGCGAAGGAAGCACGCCGCTCCATCGTGTGGACCACCGCCATCGTGGCACTGTTCTTCCTCATGACCGTAGTCATGGGTTACGGCGCCGCGGCACTCGTCGGCCCTGAGCAGATCTCCGCAGCACCTGGTGGCGCAAACTCCGCAGTCCTCCTGCTGTCCTCCAAGGTCGGTGGCACCATCTTCATGGCCTGCATCTCCGCAGTCGCATTCGCCACCATCCTCGCCGTCGTGGCTGGCCTGGCGATCACCGCCTCCGCGTCCGTGGCCCACGACATCTACAACTCCGTCCTCCGCGATGGCAAGGCCACCGAAGAAGAGCAGGTCCGCGTTTCCCGCATCACTGTTATCGTCATCGGCATCCTCGCCATCGTCATGGGCATCGGCGCTATGGGGCAGAACATCGCCTTCCTGGTGGCACTCGCCTTCGGCATCGCAGCAGCAGCGAACCTGCCAACCATCCTGTACTCCCTGTACTGGAAGAAGTTCAACACCACCGGCGCGCTGTTCTCCATCTACGGTGGCCTGCTGACCTCGATCGTCCTGATCATCTTCTCCCCAGCAGTTTCCGGCGCCCCAACCTCGATGATCCCCGGCGCAGACTTCGCATGGTTCCCGCTGACCAACCCGTCGATCATCGCAATCCCAACCGGATTCATCTTGGGCATCATCGGCACCCTGATCGGCAAGCCAGACAACTTCCCGCTCAAGCGAGCTGAGATGGAAGTCCGCTCCCTCACCGGTATCGGTGTGGAGAAGGCTATCGCTCACTAACCCTAGGTTCGCATGATCCCCCTGGCAGGGTGTGAACTGCTCCCCATTAGTTGGAATGAAATAATCAGTTTCTAACTAATGGCGAGCAGTGCTTTGAGAGCACGACGTTCTCTAAGCACACTGCAGTGTTTGAACAAGGCGTGGGATACAGATCAGCGGTGTTGCTTATATCCCGTGCGACTCCTTGCACACCAGCTCGCGCTTCACCGCAGACTATAACTTTAAGACAAACGAAGCTGTCGATCGCTTCCTTACTGCCAAGTCCTAGATGGCAATCCCCGGGGAGCATAACCCGGGTCTCGGAGCAAAAACACCCAAATAGCAAATCTACAGCAACAAAATGGCCCGAGATCCGAGTTTTGCTTCCCGGGTTTCACAGAAAAAGCATCACCCTAAACCCTTAAACCCTAAAACCTCCAACAAACAAAAACTACAGGCCCGTCAGCCGAAGCTGCGGGCCTGTAGTGCAGTAATGTACTTACTTGTTAATGCGGGTGTATGGGTGAACGTAACCGATCTTCTCTGCTGGAAGTGGGAATGGCATTTCGTCGCCGTAAGGGCTGGACGCCCCAGCCAGACGAGAAACCAATTCCGTAACAGGGTGATCGCTGGTTCCCGGGATGTGCTCTGGCCAGCCCGGATCGACGTAGCTATTCTTCTCGATTTTTGCCATGTGTCTATTGTTTCAAACCTTGGGCGAAAAAGTCACTTCTCGGGGCGTTAAACTTGGTCAATCATGAAAAAACTTAACCCCCACTCCACCAAGTCCTTGTGTTTTCGGGATTGGTTGGCCTCGTTGTCCGATGAACAGTTGTCGGTTTTGCTGCGGTTACGGCCGGACACTGTGTTACCTCTCCCACCCGGAATCGGGTCGCTAGCTGCGCGTTTGCAGCTGCGGGCGTCGGTAAGCAGGGCGTTGCAGGCGCTCAATACCACTGATCTGCTGGTGTTGGAGGCTGTGGCCGAGCTTGGTGGGGAGCTCACACCCGTTGCTGCCCCCGAAGTGGTGGAGCTTATCGGTGGGCGCACGACCGATGCGCCCTCGTCCGACGATGTACTGGCATCGGTGGCGAAGCTGACGTCATATGGCTTGTTGTTTGGCCACGACTCTCTCCGGGTGGTGCAGGAGGCCCTGCCCGCGCTTCCGTCCGGGTGGCAGCTGCTCCCGGATCCCGAGGGGCCACCGGAAGATCTCGCGGAAGTGCTAAGTGACCTCCCCCAGCGGGCAATGAAGATTTTGACTACGTTGGCCCAGTCCGGTGGCACGGGAGTGACGAAGGATGCTGCGTTCGATGCGGACCCGGAACGCCCGATTCCACGGCTCATTTCCCAGGGGTTGCTGCATCGGGTGGATGAGTCGACAGTGAAGCTGCCCCAAGCGGTACGACGCGAATTGCTGGGCCAGCAGCAGCTACCGCTGGCATGTCCTCCCGTAGTTGCTGAAGGCGATGATGCGCTCGCCGTGGCGGACCAGGCGGGGATCTCCGCGGGGCTTGAGGTGTGTCGCCTCATGAGGCTGCTGCTGCAGGACCTGGGGCAGCGTCCGGTCTCTACGCTCAAAGGGGGTGCGGTGGGCGTCCGGATGGTTTCCCGCTTGTCCAGAGCCCTAGAAATAAGTGAAGCTGACCTGGCGCGGCTGATGTGCCTGGCGGTATCGGCTGGGCTGGTCGCCCGCGGTGTCCCAGATCCACTCCCCGACGATGACGACGGCGGCGACTACTACGCCCCCACCCCGCGCGCCGACGAGTGGCTCGCGAGCCCACTCGATGAGCAGCTGCGCATCGTGTTAGATGGTTGGCGCACCAGCCCCTGGGCGCCGTGGCTGCTGGGGACAACGAAGGAAAAAACAAAAGTGCACCTGCTAGCCGCCCAGATGCACGACGAGCGCCTGGCACAACTACGCACGCAGCTTATCGACGCCCTATCCGCCCTTCCTCCCGGCGGAAAAGTATCGGACACCTGGGAATACTTCCGCTTCCTGCACCCCCTGAGCAGTTCGACACTGCCAGAAAGCATATTCAACCAGCTCTTTGAGGAGGCCCGGTGGATCGGCGCCGTGCACGACGGTGTGCTCACCAGCACAGTACGCACCGGCGACATTAAAGTGCCGGCTGCGGTGGAGCAGCTCATCATCCAGGCGGACATGACGATGCTCGCCCCTGGTCCGCTGACTCCGAAAGCTCAACAGTTCGTGGACCTCATCGCGGAGCTGGAGTCCTCCGGTCTCGCGAGCGTCTACCGAATCACGGAAGCGTCGCTCCGCACGGCACTCGATTCGGGGCTCACTGGCGCAGAGATTATGGAACGTCTCACTGCCCTGTCGGTGATGGAGCTGCCACAGTCGATCGGCTATCTGGTAGACGATGTCGCCCGCAAGCACGGCAGCCTGCGCGGCGGGCCCGCGATGAGCTACCTGCGCTGTGATGACCCGTCGCTTATTGTCCAAGCCGTGGCAGCGATCGGCGACACGGTGGCGCTTCGCGCGGTGGCTCCCACAGTCGCCATTGCGCAAGCGCCGCTGATACAAGTGATCAAGGCGTTGCGCGCCGCTGGTTTCCAGCCGATCGCCGAAGATGCCTTCGGTCTCAGCATCGACCTGGCCCCGGAGCCGTCGCGCGTCGCCCAGCCAGCTGCCCGCCCTGGTCCCACCACACTTGACCCAAGTCGCATCGAGGCGGCAGTCGCCGCTATCCGGCGCGGTGACACGGCAAAGGAGGCGGTGGCCACCGGGACGCGCGCCCCAGCCTCCGAAACCCTCAGCATCCTGCAGGCCGCTGCCCGCGGTGGCAAGACGGTGACGCTGGGCTTCGTCGATAAGCATGGCGTTGCGGTACACCGTGTGGTGCGCCCTGTCACCGTCGCTGCCGGGCTTGTCGACGCCATTGACACCACCACCGGAAGCGTCCACCGGTTCCAGGTCCACCGAATCACCGAGGTAATAGTGCAATAATGGTGGTTTGACTCTTATCGGCTTTAAGGAGTGTGCCCCGTGAACTTTGACGGCCCGATGATTGTCCAGTCGGATAAGACGATCCTGCTGGAAATCGACCACCCGAAGGCAACCGAAGCCCGCATCGCGCTAGCCCCGTTTGCTGAGCTGGAACGCGCCCCGGAGCACATTCACACCTACCGCATCACCCCGCTCGCGCTGTGGAATGCCCGCGCTGCTGGCCACGACGCTGAACAGGTCGTCCACATGCTGGAGACCTATTCGCGTTTCCCAGTACCCCAACCGCTGCTGGTGGATATCGCGGAGACCATGTCCCGTTATGGTCGAGTGAGGCTCCATAAACACCCAGCTCACGGACTGATCCTCGAGTCCGAGGAGCCAGCTATTTTGGCTGAGCTGCAGCGCCACAAGAAGATCAAGCCGATGCTCGGCGCCGTGATCGATGACGCCACGATCGTGGTGCCCCCTTCCGAACGCGGTCGCCTCAAGCAAGAGCTGCTGAAGGTGGGGTGGCCCGCAGAGGACCTGGCGGGCTACGTGGACGGTGAATCGCACCCCATCTCGCTGGTGGAAAAGGACTGGGCGTTGCGCGACTATCAGCAGATGGCCGCGGAATCCTTCTGGGAAGGCGGCTCCGGTGTGGTCGTGTTGCCGTGTGGCGCCGGTAAAACCATGGTGGGGGCAGCCGCGATGGCGCGAGCACAAGCCACGACGCTGATCTTGGTCACCAACACTGTGGCCGGCCGCCAGTGGCGCGATGAGCTGCTACGTCGCACCTCCCTCACTGAGAACGAGATCGGCGAATACTCCGGGGAGAAGAAGGAAATCCGCCCCGTCACCATCGCCACGTATCAGGTGGTGACGCGCAAAACTAAAGGCGAGTACCGGGCCCTGGAACTGTTTGATTCCCGAGACTGGGGCCTCATCATCTACGACGAGGTCCACCTGTTGCCGGCTCCGGTGTTCCGGATGACGTCGGATTTGCAGTCCCGGCGCCGGTTGGGGCTCACGGCAACTTTGGTGCGTGAGGACGGCCGGGAGGGCGACGTATTCTCCCTCATCGGCCCGAAGCGCTACGACGCACCATGGAAGGACCTGGAGGCCCAGGGATTTATCGCTACCGCCGAATGCACCGAGGTCCGTGTGACGATGTCCGAGGCAGAACGAATGACCTACGCGACGGCGGAACCGGCGGACCGTTACCGACTCGCGGCATCTGCCGCTGGGAAGATGACGGCCGTGCGAGCGATCTTGCGCAAACATGCAGGGGCACCGACGCTGATCATTGGCGCGTACGTTGACCAGTTGGAAGAGATCGGCGCCGAGCTGGATGTCCCGGTGGTGGAAGGCAAGACGTCCACCGCGAAGCGCGAGAAGCTATTTGAGGAGTTTCGCAGCGGCGCTCTGCGCACCTTGGTGGTGTCGAAGGTGGCCAACTTTTCCATTGACTTGCCCGAGGCTGCGGTCGCCATTCAAGTAGCGGGAACGTTCGGTTCCCGTCAGGAGGAGGCCCAGCGGCTAGGCCGGTTGCTTCGTCCGAAGGCAGACGGGGGCGAGGCCCACTTTTACACCGTTGTTAGTCGCGATACGCTTGATGCGGAATACGCAGCTCACCGCCAGCGTTTTCTTGCCGAACAGGGCTACGCCTACCGCATCATTGATGCGGAAGATCTTTAGAAGGACTCACATGCGCACGTTTTCTTTCCCCATCAACCCAGAGCACAATAAGCAGAACAATGAGTTTTCGCGTGATGCGGTCCGCCTGCAGATTTCCGCTGGTGTGTTCGGCTTGATCCTGGCCGTTATTGCATTCTTCGTGTTCCGCATCTCTGACGGCGCCATCTGGGGGCTCGCGGTGACCATTGGGCTCGCTGCCTTCGCGGCATTTTGTTTCCTGCTGATCTTCATCCTGCCGCGCCAGATGGGGTCGGCGCAGCAGATGTTTGATAGGTATCCGCTGGTCCCTGCTGTGGTCGCCGAGGTCGAGCCACGCGGCATGGTGCTGATGGCGCTTGTCGACGCCAATGCCTCCGAATCCGGTAAGCCTATCCCCGCCCTAGCCATCCGAAACATTTCGAATCTGCGGGGGCATGAGCGGGTCGTCGGCGAGCGGGTGCCTGCTGTCGCGGTATCGGGCCGACGCTCTGTCAGTTCCAAAGATCGCTGGGATGAGATCTCCCCTATGCCTATCGCCTGGGGCACCCCGGATATGGACGTGGTGAAAGAAGCGCAAAAGGCGATCCCAGAAAATGAATGGAATCGCCTTCACAAGTGCCTCGAGCGGCTGGACGACGTCAAAGCCAACCCGATGAACCTGCTGGTTCTTTAAACTGCACGCTTAAACTGTTTCGACTGCTTAGCAACAATCCGGAACAGCATGAAGATCGCTGCCGCCATGGTGATGTGGCTGAGGCCCGACACGCCCGAGAGCGCCGCCGAGTACTCACCACCCGGGTTCTGTACCTGCCAGATCCCCTTCACCACCATCATGGTGGTCATCCAGAGCAGGCCCACCACGTACGTGTAGAAGAACGGAGGGAAGAGTTTATGGTCCTCCAGGTTGAACACAGCGTTGAGAGCCATGAGCAGCAGGAAGAACATCATGCCCAGCACCAGGTAATGGGTGTGGAGGGTGGACAGTTGGGTCTGGCCCACGAAGTCCGATGCTCTGGTGAATTCCCTATAAAACACACCGGAGATCAGACCCAGGGTAGCGAACGAAGCAGCTGCGACAAATAACTTATTCATACTGTTAAGCCTAATCACGATTTAGACCATTGGCCTCAGACTTTAGTCTGATTTGTTGTCGGTTCACCACAGTGGGCGCGACGCTTCTACGGCCAAGCCACCATCACCTGTTTCGTACACTGTGGCTCGCACTCCGTAAACTTCTCGCAGCATGTCCTCGCTGATCACCTCCCGGGGTTTCCCGGCTGTGTACACCCCACCCCCTGCTAGTACCACCACTTGGTCGCAGAACCGTGCGGCATGACCTAAATCGTGAACGGTCATCACTACCGCCGAAGGAAGCTCCCGCGCGCAGGCCCGAATCTTCCCGAGCAGCATGAGTTGGTTCCGTAAATCCAGAGCGCTGGTCGGTTCATCAAGTAATAACACTGCAGGCCGACGAATCACCGCCTGGGCAAAGCTGACGAGCTGGCGTTGACCACCAGATAGCTGTGCCATGGTGCGCGAAGCGAACGCACCGAGGCCCAGCATCTCAATGGTTCGTTCGACGTCCAGACGCGCTGTGCGCCCCACGAGCAAGCCGGCGAACCCACTAAATGATTGCTGTCTGGCCAGTAGAACGCTTTCAAAGACAGTCAATGAACTAGCCGGTGGCGGATCTTGCGGTAGGTATAGGGTCTCTGCCGCGGCAATGTCACCGTTGTGTTTCTCAAGGCCTGCTATACAGCGCAACAGCGTCGATTTTCCGGCGCCATTGGGCCCAATGAGCGCGGTAACAGTTCCTGCCTGTATATCGGGCAAAGTCACATTCTCAAGTATCGGTGTGTGCCCGTTGCTTCCATAGGCAAACCCCACGCTACGCACTCTAAGAGCAGGTTCTTTGGTTAGGAGAGCCACTTTTTCCTCCTTTGAGCGGCGATGATGGTAACAAAAACGGGTACCCCCACGATGGCGGTGATGATGCCTACCGGGAGGATGACTCCTGGCTGAATGATTTTTGACACTGCTGATGCAGCCAGTAGCAGCAGCGATCCGGCCAGTGTGGCTGCGGTAAGGAAATAGCGTTGATCTTCGCCCACCAGCATGCGAGCGATGTGTGGCCCCACAAGGCCAATGAATCCGACTGTTCCTGCCATGGACACAGCAGTGGCTGCCATGAGAGAAACTACGACCAGCGTCGTAGCCCGCATTGTGTCCACTTTCACGCCCAGCGCTCTGGCGCGGTCGTCCCCCATTCGAAACGCTGTCAGCGCCCACGCGTTCCGATAGAAAAACAACAACCCCACCGTGATGACCACTGCGAGCAAAGCGATCTGATTCCAGGTTGCGCGCGTAAGGCTCCCCATCGTCCAGAAGATCACTTGCTCCAGCTGAGATTCAGATGCCAGGTATTGCATGAGAGCCAGCAGCGCATCGAAGAAGAATACGATAGCAATACCGACCAAAATCATGGCCTCAGCCCCAGCCCCCTTAAACCGGGAAAAAGTCAGGATGATCGCACAGGCAATCATCGCGAATACCCATGCGGTACCGGCCATCCCCAGCGCAGCTCCTATTCCGGTGGCCGTAACACCGGTGACCGTCGCTAATGCTGCACCGAAACCTGCGGCAGCGGAAACCCCTAGGGTATATGGTTCTGCAAGGGGGTTTCCGAGAATCGTCTGCATTTGTGATCCTGCGGCAGCCAGGGCGCCGCCTACAACAATCGCTGTGAGCGTCATAGGCAGACGAATATCGAAAACTATTTGTCGATCAATCGCACGCGAATTCTGCGGATGTGTGAGGGTGTATAGCACCTCGCTCGCGGGCATACTTCCTGCGCCGAGAAGGAAATCTGTTAATGCAATAACGCACAACGCTATGACCAGCCCGGTGATGATAAGAAACTTCCTGCGAGCGCTTCGGCTATACCATTGCGGTGTGTGTTCGGTCTGATCGACAGCGACGGTCATTGCAGCCCTGTCCAAAAGGTGCCGGAGGCTTCGATCGGAAGGAATTGTTCATGGAAATCACGAACTTCCTTTTCGATATCCACATCCGCAAATAATTCAGGATGCATCGCTTTGGCGAACATTTCTACCGCAAGGAAATTGTAGGGAGAATCGTAGAAATGGTGCCAGGTGGCAAAGGTTCTGTTGTTCTTTACCGCGTCGGTTTCTCGGACCGCAGGCTGCTTATCGACGACAGCGCGCAGGTCTGCGGCAGCCTTTCCAGGTGGCTCACTGTACCCGAGTGGCACATAAGAACCCGGTTTCACAGGGGTTTTCCCTTGCGCCCAATCTGCACCTGTTGCGAGGATGACCTGTGGATTCTTGCCGGCTACCGCTTCCGCGGAAACCGACCCCTGCTTAGCATTGATCATGTTATCTCCTAAGTTCTCTCCCCCGGCCAGCTCGACGAGTTGTGCCAGGTTGGATTGTGCAAAGGTAGAGCAGCAGTCAAAGTAGCCGGGTGCTCGCCAGAGGAAAGTTGGGGTACGTTCCGCCTGAGCTTTTTCTAGGCGCTCAGTTACCATTCCGACCTTTTGTTCGTAGTAGTCGATGAAAGCTGCTGCCTCTTTTTCTCGTCCCAGCACTTGCCCCATGAGGCGAACACTCGGCACCGTGTTTTTTACTGGATCGACAAAATAATCCACTGTTACCGTAGGAATTCCTGCTTTTTCTAAACCGTCGATGATCCCAGCGTCTTTTGCAGCATCAAATACTCCCACGCTCATAACAAACACGTCTGGTCGGGCTTCTAGAGCCTGTTCCAGGGATAGGGTGTTGTTGTACACCTCGCCGGTGGTGGCAATTTCCGTTATTTGGGGGAATTTTTCGGCGTAACGCTCGAAGGTAGAATTGTCATTTTCCTTCAAGTCCGCAGGCCATGCGACGATTTTGTCTATCGGATTGTCCTTATTCAGCAAGGCGGTGGTGTAAAGCAAACGTTGCCCGCCCATGAGCACTCGTTCGACCTTTTGTGGTATTTCTACCTCACGCCCCATCACATCAGTCACCACCTGCGTTGGCCCTTTCTGAATGTCATCTTCTGGGGTCGCGCTGGTGCAAGCGGTGATGACCGACAGTGCCAGGGTGAGCACTGCGGCGATTGCCAATCGCGTGTGCCGAATTGGGTTATGTGTCATATGTAATGCTCATCTTTCTATTTTTCTTCTTCGAGGAGTTTGTGGTTAGTGAGTAGCTGAAGCTTTCGCAGCAGAATGAATGTGGTCGTAGCGAAACCAAGGATGAGGCCTAACCACACCCCGTATCCTTGCCAACGAAGCCCAACGCCTAGCAACAGCAGCGCTGGTACGCCTACCACCCAGTAGCCCCAAACAGTGGCTTGGAGCCCTGACTTGGTGTCTTTCACACCGCGCAGGAGACCGACCAGCACGTTTTGTGTTCCTTTGCAAAATTGCTGTGCTACCGCCAGGTACAGCAAGAGCGTCGCTACCTGGAGTGTCTCTGACGGCGTGGCGCCCAGAAATGGCCACAGTACGTAGCGTCCTAGCGCCACCCACACCAGCCCGACCACGCCTAAGTAGGCCCAAACTGAATACAGCACGGTTTTCGACGTCGCCCATACCGCTGCTCGCCCTGTTGATGCAACCCGGCTTAGCAGCACGGATCCGCCGTGGGAGAACCCGATGCATACTTGATACACGATGTAGGCCAACTGATTTACTACGGTATGCGCCGCCAAAACCACTGGAGACAAAATGCCGAGCACAATCCCGGCAATAGTTGAAATGGCGGCTTCTGAGCCGTACGTCAGCGACACCGGAAACCCTAGTTTCAACAGCACCTTGATCGTGTCGGCATCTTCCCGACGGGGAAGCAAAGCTACATATTGTGCCAACAAGGTATCTCGGCGAATGAGGCGGAGAAAGGCGCTAAGAGTGAACACTTGCACTAATGTGGTGGAAAGTCCGATAGCAGCTACGGACAGTGCAGTGCCTCCGCCTAAGGTATGAGAGAGATACAGCAGCAAAAGGTTTAGTCCGGCATTAACTGCTATAGATACGAGGGTGACCGCCAGCAGCGAGCCGGGCCGACGCATACCGACGGCGAAATGCCGGAGTACATTGAACCACACCATCGGAAACAGTCCCGGAGCTAGCGAAGCAGCCATACCCAAAGTGATGGAAGCGACTGCTGAGTCCATAGGTAGCAATAGCAACGTACCTGCCAGTGCGAAGATGCACACCACCCCTACGGTGGCGGTCGCTGTTCCTACTGCAATTGAGCTACGAAGGACTTGCCGGAGGCTCCGCCCTCTGACTACTGGATCGTTGATTGCGTCTGCTTCTGCCACAAGGTTGCCGCAGGCCGTTACCATTCCGACGCACATGGTGCGGATCTGGTTGTATAGCTGCATTGCTAACCCACCACCGGCTATCGCCGTAACACCGAGGGGCCGAAGCATAATCACGTCTGTGGTGGTGAGGGCTACGCCTGCCAGTTGAACTCCCGCTATGGGCATAGCAAGGGAATAGACGTCGCGATAAGTCACCGGACGAACGTTCATGTTCGAATCACCCAAGAGAGTTCGGCAGGTAGTGAAAGTGATTTCATGCATACCTTGGAAGCTAGACAACAAACTAGACCACCGAATGGCAGACCTTAGGTTAGGCTACCCTTATTCCGGTCAGGGGTGGAAGGGTTATTAGGGATTTGCTATTGAACTCTTAACCTTTTTGGCCGGGTATGGGCATGAAAAAGGGGGTGTGTGCCGACAAAGATCGACACACACCCCCACCACAAGTGGAGCATAGGAGAATCGAACTCCTGACCTCCTGCTTGCAAAGCAGGTGCTCTACCAATTGAGCTAATGCCCCGAGGACACCTTCGGCCCCCACCCACGCACTGTGAGCAGAGGCCAAAGGCTATGTTTGAAGTTTTTAGGCCGGCAGTGACCTACTCTCCCACACCCTCCCAGGTGCAGTACCATCGGCGCAGCAAGGCTTAGCTTCCGGGTTCGGAATGGGACCGGGCGTTTCCCTCACGCTAACAACCACCGACACAAACAACAACACAAACACACACCGTGTGCTGCGTCAGACACTGCACAATGAACACGAACAACACTTAATTTCCACCCAACGTTTAGCACTACATGTGCACCCAAAGGCAGGTGTTTTCATTATCGGCCAATTAGTACCAGTCACCTCCACACCTTACAGCGCTTCCAGATCTGGCCTATCAACCCCCTAATCTAGAGGGAACCTCAAAAGAAACCTTATCTCAAAACAGGCTTCCCGCTTAGATGCTTTCAGCGGTTATCCCTTCCGTACGTAGCCAACCAGCCATGCACCTGGCGGTACAACTGGCACACCAGAGGTACGTCCGTCCCGGTCCTCTCGTACTAGGGACAGCCTTTCTCAAGTTTCCACGCGCGCGGCGGATAGAGACCGAACTGTCTCACGACGTTCTAAACCCAGCTCGCGTGCCGCTTTAATGGGCGAACAGCCCAACCCTTGGGACCTACTCCAGCCCCAGGATGCGACGAGCCGACATCGAGGTGCCAAACCATCCCGTCGATATGGACTCTTGGGGAAGATCAGCCTGTTATCCCCGGGGTACCTTTTATCCGTTGAGCGACACCACATCCACAAGTAGGTGCCGGATCACTAGTCCCGACTTTCGTCCCTGCTCGACCTGTCAGTCTCACAGTCAAGCTCCCTTGTGCACTTACACTCACCACCTGATTGCCAACCAGGCTGAGGGAACCTTTGGGCGCCTCCGTTACTCTTTAGGAGGCAACCGCCCCAGTTAAACTACCCACCAGGCACTGTCCCTAACCCAGATCATGGGCCGAGGTTCAAGGTATCTACTACGATCAGAGTGGTATTTCAACAACGACTCAACAACACCTAGCGACGCTGCATCACAGTCTCCCACCTATCCTACACAAACCGCACCAAACACCAATACCAAGCTATAGTGAAGGTCCCGGGGTCTTTTCGTCCTGCCGCGCGTAACGAGCATCTTTACTCGTACTGCAATTTCACCGGGCCTGTGGTTGAGACAGCAGGGAAGTCGTTACGCCATTCGTGCAGGTCGGAACTTACCCGACAAGGAATTTCGCTACCTTAGGATGGTTATAGTTACCACCGCCGTTTACTGGGGCTTAAATTCTCCGCTTCGGTATTACTACCTAACAGGTCCTCTTAACCTTCCAGCACCGGGCAGGCGTCAGTCCGTATACATCGACTTCACCGTCTTCGCACGGACCTGTGTTTTTAATAAACAGTCGCTTCCCTCTATTCTCTGCGACCACAACCAGCTCACACCGAAAAGACGATCACCAGCCATGGCCCCCCTTCTCCCGAAGTTACGGGGGCATTTTGCCGAGTTCCTTAACCACAGTTCACCCGAACGCCTTAGTATTCTCTACCTGACTACCTGTGTCGGTTTCGGGTACGGGCCGAATATGCACATCGCTAGAGGCTTTTCTCGACAGCACAGGATCACCAACATCAACCAACAAAGGTCTACGCATCACGCCTCACCCAAAACGTGGTCCCGGATTTACCTAGGCCACAGGCTACACGCTTACACCACAATCCAATAAGTGGCTCGGCTACCTCACTGCGTCACCCCATCACTTAGCTACTACCAGATCAGGCCCCACGCATCACACCAACCACATCCCAAAGGACGCAGACGACGATCAGGGCGGTTAGTATCACTGATTCACCATGGTCGCACACACTCGGGTACGGGAATATCAACCCGTTATCCATCGACTACGCCTGTCGGCCTCGCCTTAGGCCCCGACTCACCCTGGGAAGACGAACTTGACCCAGGAACCCTTAGTCATCCGGCGGATAAGATTCTCACTTATCAATCGTTACTCATGCCTGCATTCTCACTCGCACACACTCCACACCACGGTCACCCGGGCGCTTCCACACGTGCACGACGCTCCCCTACCCAAACAACAAACATTGCTTGCCGCGGCTTCGGTGGTGTACTTGAGCCCCACTACATTGTCGGCGCAGAACCACTCGACCAGTGAGCTATTACGCACTCTTTCAAGGATGGCTGCTTCTAAGCCAACCTCCTGGCTGTCTAAGCGATCCCACATCCTTTTCCACTTAGTACACTCTTAGGGACCTTAACCGGCGATCTGGGCTGTTTCCCTCTCGACTACGAAGCTTATCCCCCGCAGTCTCACTGCTGCGCTAACTTAAACCGGCATTCGGAGTTTGGCTGACGTCGCTAAGATGATAGTCCCGCTAAACCAACCAGTAGCTCTACCTCCAGCAAGCAACACACAACGCTGCACCTAAATGCATTTCGGGGAGAACCAGCTATCACGGAGTTTGATTGGCCTTTCACCCCTACCCACAACTCATCCCCTCAGTTTTCAACCTAAGTGGGTTCGCGCCTCCACAACCTCTTACAGCTGCTTCACACTGGCCATGGGTAGATCACCCCGCTTCGGGTCCAAGACATGCCACTAAACACACTCGTTAGTATTCGCTTTCGCTACGACTACCCCACACGGGTTAACCTCGCGACATGCCGCTGACTCGCAGGCTCATTCTTCAAAAGGCACGCCATCACCTTAAAAAAGGCTCTGACGGATTGTAAGCACACGGTTTCAGGTACTATTTCACTCCCCTCCCGGGGTACTTTTCACCATTCCCTCACGGTACTCATCCGCTATCGGTCAATCCAAGTATTCAGGCTTACCGGGTGGTCCCGGCAGATTCACAGCAGATTCCACGAGCCCGCTGCTACTCGGGAAACAAACACGCACGCAGCATGCATTTTCAGGTACCGGGCTATCACCGTCTACGGCAGGCATTTCCACACCACTTCCCCTAACACACACAAACACACGACCAACACGGCAGTATTGGAAAAAGTTCATCCCCACAACCCCACACACGCAACCCCTGCCGAGTATCACACGCATGCAGTTTAGCCAAAAATCCACGTTCGCTCGCCGCTACTAGCAGAATCACTCTTGTTTTCTTCTCCTACGGGTACTGAGATGTTTCACTTCCCCGCGTAACCCCCAAACCCACTATGAATTCATGGGCAGGTAACTACACATCACTGTAGCCAGGTTTCCCCATTCGGACACCCTCGGATCAACGCTCTATTGGCAACTCCCCGAGGCTTATCGCAGCCTTACACGTCCTTCATCGGCTTGGATTGCCAAGGCATCCACCGTGCGCCCTTAAGTAACAAAAACACCATAAACAAGGCACACAATACTAAAACACTAAACAAAAAATAAAGATGAAAAAAATTGCTCGCGTCCACTATACAGTTCTCACACAACACACCCAACCCACCAGCCACCACCACAACAGTGGCAGCACACCAGGCCAGAAAAAGGAACAACACATGCTGCCCCAGACACCCAACAGCGCACCAAACACCCAACACTAATTATCTGTTTTTCGATCATGCCGACCACCACCATATCGATGGCTAGCTGGCGTCCACCCGATAAATAAAACCAACAGCCACACACACGGCGACTCAGCTGGCACAAACACGCAACTGCGTGTCACAAAAATAAGCTCCTTAGAAAGGAGGTGATCCAGCCGCACCTTCCGGTACGGCTACCTTGTTACGACTTCGTCCCAATCACCGATCCCACCTTCGACAGCTCCCCCCACAAAGGTTGGGCCACTGGCTTCGGGTGTTACCGACTTTCATGACGTGACGGGCGGTGTGTACAAGGCCCGGGAACGTATTCACCGCAGCGTTGCTGATCTGCGATTACTAGCGACTCCGACTTCATGGGGTCGAGTTGCAGACCCCAATCCGAACTGAGGCCGGCTTTCAGCGATTAGCTCACCCTCACAGGCTCGCGACGCGTTGTACCGACCATTGTAGCATGTGTGAAGCCCTGGACATAAGGGGCATGATGATTTGACGTCATCCCCACCTTCCTCCGAGTTAACCCCGGCAGTCTCTCATGAGTCCCCAACCGAATTGCTGGCAACATAAGACAAGGGTTGCGCTCGTTGCGGGACTTAACCCAACATCTCACGACACGAGCTGACGACAACCATGCACCACCTGTATACAAGCCACAAGGGAAAGACCATCTCTGGCCCGGTCCTGTATATGTCAAGCCCAGGTAAGGTTCTTCGCGTTGCATCGAATTAATCCACATGCTCCGCCGCTTGTGCGGGCCCCCGTCAATTCCTTTGAGTTTTAGCCTTGCGGCCGTACTCCCCAGGCGGGGCGCTTAATGCGTTAGCTACGGCACAGAAGTCGTGGAAGACCCCTACACCTAGCGCCCACCGTTTACAGCATGGACTACCAGGGTATCTAATCCTGTTCGCTACCCATGCTTTCGCTCCTCAGCGTCAGTTACTGCCCAGAGACCTGCCTTCGCCATCGGTGTTCCTCCTGATATCTGCGCATTTCACCGCTACACCAGGAATTCCAGTCTCCCCTACAGCACTCAAGTTATGCCCGTATCGCCTGCAGCTCCGAAGTTAAGCCCCGGTATTTCACAGACGACGCGACAAACCACCTACGAGCTCTTTACGCCCAGTAATTCCGGACAACGCTCGCACCCTACGTATTACCGCGGCTGCTGGCACGTAGTTAGCCGGTGCTTCTTATCTAGGTACCGTCACTTACGCTTCGTCCCTAGCGAAAGAGGTTTACAACCCGAAGGCCGTCATCCCCCACGCGGCGTCGCTGCATCAGGCTTGCGCCCATTGTGCAATATTCCCCACTGCTGCCTCCCGTAGGAGTCTGGGCCGTGTCTCAGTCCCAATGTGGCCGATCGACCTCTCAGTCCGGCTACCCGTCGACGCCTTGGTAGGCCATTACCCCACCAACAAGCTGATAGGCCGCGGGCTCATCCCACACCGCAAAAGCTTTCCACTCTCCACACTAAAGAAGAGTCATATTCGGTATTAGACCCAGTTTCCCAGGCTTATCCCAAAGTGCAGGGCAGATCACCCACGTGTTACTCACCCGTTCGCCACTCGAGTACCCTGCAAGCAGGGCCTTTCCGTTCGACTTGCATGTGTTAAGCACGCCGCCAGCGTTCGTCCTGAGCCAGGATCAAACTCTCCATAAAAACCATGTGATGATAATCAGCCATATGAAAAGCCAAAAACCTAGCAAAACAAACAACCAGCACAAAAATAATGATGATTGTCCAAAAAACAGTTCCTGGTACATCCGACGAGGAAGACACCAAAAACCACAAAAATTGAGTATTAAAGCGCTTACACAGACCACTCCTGGCCTGCCGGCACCAACACACAACCAAAAACAAAAAATAAAAGTACTTGGCACACTATTGAGTTCTCAAACAACACACGCACACTGCGATCACCTCGCAACGGCTGGAGTTCTAAGTTAACCACCCGTTTACCCGGATGTCAACTTCGTTCAGCCAGACCCTGTCTCGCTGACCCGGATTAATTTACGCACAACCACGCCACAACACAAATCCGCAGGTCAGTGATAACAAGCGAGGGGTCCGTCGGGCCCATCGATGACACGCACCGGCGTATTGAAGATGTCGGTAAGGAGATCATCTTTCATGATGTCCTCCGGTGTTCCGAACTGAACTACTTGTCCGTGCTTCGCAGCGCAGATGTAGTCGGCGTATTTCGCGGCGAAGTTGATGTCGTGCAGTACCACCACTACGGTGCGGCCGAATTGCTCGGCTGCGTTCTTCAGGTGTTTCATCATCTGAACACTGTGGGCCATATCGAGGTTGTTCAATGGTTCGTCGAGAAGCACGTAGCTTGTTTCTTGCGCGAGCACCATGGCGACATAGGCACGCTGCCGCTGCCCACCGGACAGCTGGTCCAGGTAGCGTCCCTCAAGCTCGGTAAGACCTAAGAAGTCAATGTAGCGGGAGATGATTTGTTCATCTTCCCGGGTAAGGCGCCCGCCGGAATGTGGGAACCGGCCAAATCCGACTAGTTGACGCACAGTCAGGCGAGTAATGAAGTGGTTCTCCTGACGGAGGATGGACACCACGCGTGCCAGGTCTTTGGACTTGGTGGTGGACACGTCCATCTGTGCGATGCGGATGATGCCCTCGTCGAGGTCGAGAAGGCGTCCGATCATGGTGAGCATCGTGGATTTGCCGGCGCCGTTAGGCCCGATGAGTGCTGTCACTCCCCCGGCGGGAATCTCAAGACTGACCGGCCCGATCTGCACCGAGGAAGAATAATTCTTTTTGACGTCAACGAGTTCAATCACAGCTTTCCCTTTCGGAGCAGTACAAACAGGAACACCGAACCTCCGACAAGTTCGATGATGATGGAGACCACGCCTTGAGCGTAGAAGATATGGTTCATCACAAAGTAAGCACTGGTGAGAACGAGGAATCCGCAGGTGGCAGCCATCGGTAAAACGGCGCGATGATCGTAGGTATCAGCGAGCTGGTACGCGAGGGTTGCTACGAGAAACCCAAGGAACGTCATCGGCCCGACCAAGGCGGTGGACACAGCCATGAGCACAGAGACCATGGTGAGGAAGTAGATCGAGCACCGACGGTGGTGAATACCCAGATTGTTTGCCAGGTCCGCTCCCAGTGACACCACATTCAGCACCTTGGCCCGCGCGACGATCGCTATCGATGCCGCCACTACCAGCGCAATCGCCAGTCCCAAGTATTCTGTCTTCGCGTTGGTGACGGAACCAAACATTCGGGCGGTGAGCACGTCGAATTCGCTCGGGGTGAGCAACCGACGCATGAACGTGGACAACGACCCCAATCCGCCGCCAATGATAATACCGACCAGCAGCATGACCTGGATATTCGCGAACCGCCCGGTGAGCAACCAGCCGTACAGCACCAGACTCAGGGCGATCATCAACCCAACTTGGGTGACGAACTGCCAGGTTCCAGAGAAAGCCGCGAGCCCAGCCGCTCCCAGGAAAAACACCACGGAGGTTTGAATCACCATGTAGAGCGCTTCAAACCCCATGATCGACGGAGTAACAATCCGGTTATTCGTTACCGTCTGGAAGGTGACCGTGGCGATGGCCTGTGCAATGGCCACCACCGCCATCACGATCACCGCGGTGGCGCGTCGCTGAGCGATCAGCCAAAACCCCGGGGAGCCCACCGGCATGGGGTTATTCCACGCCAGCAGCCCGAAGGTAAACAGGGCGCAAAGCGCGAGCATCACACCAAGAATGATCCAGTATCGGGCTCGAAGCTGCGGCGTCGCGAAGCTGCCAGCGCTACGTCCGCCCGGGAAACCGAGGTAGCTTTGCTCGGCAACGGGTCGCTCGACAGCGACGTCGATCGGCGGGGTGCGTCGAACTTTGAAACGAAGCGGAAGATTAGCCACGGCGCTGCTGCCTCACGATCAAGACGATGAACACGGTGGCACCGAGCACGCCGAGTACCAGCGACACCGGCACTTCGAAAGGTGCGATGATGGTGCGGCCGAGGATATCGCACAGCGTAACGACGCCAATCCCCAGCAAACACACCCACGGAAGGTTGCTACGGAGGTCATCGCCACGGAACATGGACACCACGTTCGGCACGATCAACCCCAAAAACGGCAGGTTGCCCACCACCACGGTGACCACGCCCGTCGCCACCGCGACGAGGCCGGTGCCGAGCAGAATGATTTTGTTGTAGTCCAATCCCACGTTGGTGGCGATGTCCTGACCGAGTCCAGCCACGGTCAGCCGGTCAGCGAATAAGAACACCGCCACCACTACGAGCGCGACGATCCACAACACTTCATACTGGCCACGCAGCACCGCGGTGAAGGAGCCCGCGAACCACGTGCCCAGTGTCTGCAGCTTGTCAGTTTCGAGAGCGATGAACGTAGACACGGAACTGACCACGGCGCCGAGCATTATACCCACGATCGGCACGATGAGAGAGGATCGAAGCGTCACGCGGCGCAAAAACAGGAAAAACACCATCGTGCCCACGAAAGCGAAAACGATCGCGATGATCATGCGTAGCATAAGCCCTGCTTGTGGGAAGAAAATTAGAGCAAAGAGCAACCCCAGCCCCGCCCATTCTGTGGTCCCGGTGGTGGTGGGTTCCACGAAGCGATTCTGGGTGAGCAACTGCATGACCAGGCCACACATCGCCATGGCGGCGCCGGCTAGCACCAGCGCCAGGGTGCGTGGGATACGGGTGATCGCGAAGATCTCCTTGCCGTGTTCATTGCCAAGGACATCATATGCCCCGACAAACAGGGAGACCACGAGCAAGACCGCAATTGCTGCGAGCCCCACCAGGAGGCGCCAATCGAAAAGTGTGCTTCGCGTGGTGTGGGTTCGTAGTGCCGTCATAGGGTTCCTTCCGGTGACCGACATGCCAAGAGGCCACGCCGAGTCTTTACGGGGCGTGGCCTGGGCTTTTAGGCATTAACCTTTGAATGCCTTTGCGAGTGCTTCAAAGATTTCAATGTGGGTGTGGATACCATCATTGGTGTAGGTGTCCGCTGGCAGGAAAATTACTTTGCCCTGCTTGACAGCTTCGACGTTTTGCAGCACCTGATTTTCCTTCAGCAAGGTTTCGGCTGGGCGGAAGCCTTCCTTCTTTCGGGCGCTGGTGCCAGCGTCGCGGTCCAGGATGACAATCCAGTCAGGGTTGGACTGCGCGATTGCTTCGACGGAAACCTCGTCACCCTTGTGGTTGTTGGAAGTGTTCTCCAGCTTGAGCGCCGGGGTCCAGCCAAACAGGTCGAACATTGGCCCCACAGTGCGCCCCTTGGTTGGGGCGATGTAGCCAAAGTTGCCACCAGAGACGTTCAGCGCCATGACGGTGTCGCCGGTTTTGTAGGAATCCTTGACCGCCTTGACGGCGTCATCGAGTTCCTTGTTCAGGGCTTCTGCTTCCTTTTCCTTGCCAAAGATCTTGCCCAGCGCTGTGACCTCGCGCTTCAGTTCATCGTCGATTGGCTTGCCTTCCCGAACATCGAAGTTCAGGTAGGTCGCCTCTGGAGCCAGCTTCTTGATCTCATCCTCGTGGGATAAGAATCGCTGCCCACCCAGAATCAGGTCAGGCTGCGCAGCCACCAGGTTCTCCAGGTTTGGCTCGCGGTGCATACCCAGATCCAGGATCTTCTCGTTGGAGCCGTAGGAGATACCATCCGGAATGATCGGCTTCGGAGCAGCCTTCAGCTCCACACCCCACTTATCCAGCGTTTCGAAGTTCCGGTTCACCACGGACACTGGGGCCGTCGGAGGAGAAGGGACCTCATGAGTGCCATAGTTGTCCTTAATGCTGACAGTCTTTGCAGACTGGTCAGTTTGGGCCTGTTCAGTGGTTGAAGCACCGCCACATGCGGTCAGTGCGAAAGCAGCAGCCGTAACGACGGCCACAGTACGGAATCGGGATGCGAACAAGATGACGGTTCCTTCGAGTTGCGGACAATAATACGTAAGCCTTACCTAAGTGAGGTTAGGTTAGCATAATTACCCGGCATTTACGCAAGACGGGTGTGACCTAATTGCATTTGGAGGGGTGGCGCTTGCTTGATAGCGATTTGTCTTGCGTTTCGAATCCCTACGCCTACCCAAAGCAAAATCCCAGGTCAAAATCGCGAAAGGCGTAGTTTTTGGCCACACGCCACCCAATGGCTATCAGCCCACATTCACATCACCGGGAAGTAAAACTCGGATCTCGGCAGAACATCACCCACATAGCACTCGTGAAGCTCAAGAAGCCCCCGTGTTCCGGGTTCTACTTCCCGGGTTTTAGCTAAAACAGAGTTCCACCCATTAAAAAAAGGGGGCGCACCAGGCGCCCCCTTCACTGGGAAAGGTTACTTGCGGAAGAACTCCGCGGCGGACTCGAACAGCTTCATATCGTATTCGCCTGGCACGTTCTTGTAGGTGGAGGCGGAGATGCGCTCCGAGTGCCCCATCTTGCCCAGGACGCGGCCGTCCTCGGACATGATGCCTTCCAGCGCGAACAGGGCACCGTTCGGGTTGGATGCAATGTCCATGGCAGGGTTGCCTGCTGCATCAACGTATTGGGTGACTGCGGCGGCCTTGAGGCGCTGCCACTGGGATTCACCTGCGGTGATACGGCCTTCACCGTGGGAGATCGGCACGGTGAAGACGTCCCCGACGTTCACCTTGGACAGCCACGGCGAGTCATTGTTGACTACCCGGACGCGGGAGATCCGGGACTGGTGGCGACCGATGTGGTTGAACGTCAGGGTTGGAGTATCAGGGCCCGGCTCCGAGATCGCGCCGAAGGGCACAAGTCCCAACTTAATGAGGGCCTGGAAGCCATTGCAGATGCCGAGGATCAGGCCACCACGGTCGTCGAGAAGCCCCTGCACCCCTGCGGTGAGCGCGGGGTTACGCAGGAAGGATGTCATGAATTTTGCGGAGCCGTCTGGCTCATCGCCACCAGAGAAGCCGCCTGGAAGGAACAACATCTGGGACTGCTCCAGGGCGGTTGCCATGCGTTCGACCGACTCGGCGATGTCTTCCGGGGTGCGGTTGCGCACGACCAGGATTTCCGGTTCGATCCCGGCGCGCTGGAGGGCGCGGGCGGAGTCGTATTCGCAGTTGGTTCCTGGGAATACCGGGATCAGCGCCTTCGGGGTTGCGCCGCCGAAGGTTGGCTTCGATGCTGCAACCGTGGTGGCACCAGTGACGTCCACCGCACCGGACTGCTGCACCACGGTTGGATAGATCGGCTCGAGGGTGCCACGGTAGGCGGCCTCGGCTTCTTCGAAGGTCACTTCCTGTCCGCGGTAGGTGAAGCCTCCCTCGGTGGTGGAACCGAGCAGCGTACCGACGGTCGGTTCACCTGCCCACTCAAGGACAAAGGCACCATACTCATAACCGTACAGATCAGCATCGTTGTCAAAGGAGAAGCCCAAGCCCTCCCCGAGGCCCATCTTGAACACGGCCTCGGCAACACCGCCGAAACCTGGGGTGTAGGCAGACACGACCTTGCCGGAACGCAGCAGCTCGGTGACAACAGCGAAGTTCTCCAAGAGAGACGCCGGCGTCGGCAGACCAGCCAGTGCAACCTCGGTGCCGAGCTCAGGAGAAAGCAGCGTCACCTTGTGGCCTGCCTCCTTGAAGTGGTTCGGGACCATGTTGGTGGCGTCGTCGTGGCTCACGGCAACGGAGATCACCGTCGGCGGGACATGCAGCTCTTCGAAGGTGCCGGACATGGAGTCCTTGCCACCAATCGCCGCAACACCGAGGCCGAGCTGCGCCTTGATCGTGCCAAGCAGCGCAGCGGCCGGCTTGCCCCACGCCTGTGCCGAGGACATGCGCTCGAAGTATTCCTGGAAGGACAGGTACGTCTCATCAAAAGAAGAGCCGGTGGCAATGAGCTTGGCTACCGATTCCACTACCGCGAGGTATGCGCCGTGGTAGGGGCTGGCCTCCGTGATGTAAGGGTTGTAGCCCCAGGACATCACGGAGCAGTTGGTGGTTTCGCCCAGTACTGGCAGGGTGTTCGCCATTGCCTGGATTGGGGTGGCCTGGCGGGAACCACCGAACGGCATGAGGACGGTTCCCGCGCCGACGGTAGAGTCGAAGCGCTCGGAAAGGCCCTGCTTGGAGGCGACATTCAAGTCGGATACCATCCCCAGGAAGGACTCCTTGAAGTCATCCACGCGTGCCCATTCGCGAGCTGCGCCGCGCCAGTCGCCAGCCGGGGCGATCTCCACATCCACGTGCTTCTTCGCACCGTTAGTGTTCAGGAATTCGCGCGAAAGGTCCACGATGGTGGTGCCACGCCAGTGCATGCGCATCCGGCCAGAATCGGTTACCTCAGCCACGACGAACGCATTCAGGTTTTCCTCGTTGGCCAGCTCGATCAGCTTGTCGGCGTCCTTGGCTTCGACAACGATCGCCATGCGCTCCTGGGATTCGGACAGTGCCAGCTCAGTACCGTTCAGGCCTTCGTATTTCTTTGGCACGGCGTCCAGGTTGATCTCCACGGAGTCGGCGAGCTCGCCCACTGCCACGGACACGCCACCCGCGCCGAAGTCGTTGCAGCGTTTGATCAGGCGGGTAAAGTCGCCGTTTCGGAACAGGCGCTGCAGCTTGCGTTCCTCTGGCGCGTTACCCTTCTGCACCTCCGCGCCAGCGGTGGTGAGGGATTCGACGGTGTGCTTCTTGGAGGATCCGGTTGCGCCACCGATACCGTCGCGGCCGGTGGCACCGCCGACCATGACGACAAGGTCGCCCGCAGCAGGCACTTCACGACGCACCTGCCCCGCCGGCGCGCCTGCCACCACGGCACCCATCTCCAGGTGCTTGGCAACATAACCCGGGTGGTACACTTCGTCTACCAGGCCCGTGGCCAGGCCGATCTGGTTACCGTAAGAGGAGTTACCCGCGGCAGCAACGCGAGCGATGGTCTTTTGTGGCAGCTTGCCCGCGCGGGTCGTGGTCTCTAGCGGGTTACCGGAGCCAGAGATGCGCATCGCAGCGTAGACGTAGCCACGGCCGGAGAGTGGGTCGCGGATTGCACCACCGATGCAGGTAGCGGCGCCACCGAAAGGCTCAATCTCGGTTGGGTGGTTGTGCGTTTCGTTCTTGAACAGCAGCAGCCATGGTTCTTCCTTGCCGTCCACAGTGATGGTGACGTGCACGGTGCAGGCGTTGATCTCGTCGGAGACGTCCATGGCATCCAGCTTGCCGGTGGCGCGCAGCACTTTTGCGGCGATGGTGCCCATGTCCATGAGGGTCACTGGCTTAGTGCGGCCAATAGAATCACGTGCTGCGAGGTAGTCCTGGTAAGCAGCCTCCGCAGCAGGCTCGTTGAACGTGATGGAGTCGAGGACCGTCTCGAAGGTAGTGTGACGGCAGTGATCTGACCAGTAAGTGTCGATCACCTTCAGCTCAGTGATGGTCGGGTCGCGGTCTTCGGAGGCAAAGTAGTCGCGGATCAGGATGGCGTCATCAGCGTCCATGGCAAGGCCGTGCTCAGACACGAAGGTGGGCAGTTGGGCGTCGGTAAGCTGCGTAAACCCGCTGAGCTTTTCGACGTCCGCCGGCGTCTCCACCGTCATCGTGAGGGTGTCCGGATTGTCCAGGGAGGCCTCGCGGGACTCAACCGGGTTAATCAGGCCGGTGCGCATCGCCTCGGGGATGTCGCCCTCGACAGCGTAGAGGACCGCGGTGCGCACGACCGGGCGCTGCTTTTCAAAAAGGAACTGGATGCACTGCGCGGCGGAATCGGCGCGCTGATCGAACTGGCCAGGCAGTGGCTCCACAGCGAGGACGTTGCCAGTGATGCCGGCTTCCTCGAGGGTGGCGTACGTGTTGTCTACCTGAGGCTCGGAAAGAACCAGCTTAACGGCGGTATCGAACTCCGCGTCGGTCGTGCCTTCGACGTCGTAACGGTTGAGCAGGCGCACCTTTACGCCATACTCCTTCGACAGGGCCGCAGCGTGCCCACCCTCGCGATTCTCGACGTACACCCGCTGAACCATCGTGCCTCCATTGTGATCGGCTTTAACTAGTCCCCACCAGCGTATTGGGTGGAGTTATCCGATACCAATTCTAGGGGGTTCTTCTCGCGGCGAGCGCCAGGCTATCGGGCGAGGCCGAGGAACACTGCGACGAGGCGTTCAATATCGACCATTTGATTCTTGCTCAGCATTCCCACTCGCTACGTCACACAGTTGTGAGCTTATCGATCATGACATCACTATCTCGCTGCAAGCCGGAAAACTCGTTGGCCGCTATTCGATAACTCAGGAGGGGCGTTTCCAGCAATGTGGAACTCAGAGGCAGGACCGTCACTGAGTCAGTACCTGCAAATTCGTCATCTTGCACGATCAACGCCGGCCGAGGTTTTGAGGCATACACTCCTTCGGCGGCGATCCACAGCTCGCCACGTGTCACTCATCGCGCCAATCGACAGACACAGCTTCAATGAAGTCTTGATCGTCAGCGCGCCGATCCATTTCCGCTACCAGCACCGATTGCCGACGCGCCTCCCTCACCAAAGCTTCTGAATGCATGTCTGGGACCCACATTTGCACAGGACGAAATCCCCGAGCACGCATTCGCGCCCGGTAGTTGGATACTCGCTGACTCAGTGTCATAGTCCAGACGTTACATGTAACGGTAGCCGCCTACAGGCCTACCAAGTGATTACTTCACAATACTCGCGATGCCACCTACCAGAACCAATGCCGAAAAACGAGCGCAAAAATAGGCGATGAGGTGCCCACCCCAAGACAGACCAAAAGACGTGACGCCTCGCCACCCATCAGCACGCTCTCTTGTACAGCAGGTTTGCCATACATGCGATGAGCTACACCGAATCACGAGCCAGGCCAGCTAGAAACAACAATGTCCGGACACACTTTTCTTTACTTAACCCCCCAAAGGCTGCCTAGCCTGGACCTTGAACTTGGCTCAATCTTTCAGGGGATCAGGTCCTCCGAGCTTCACTTCGAACCGTTCATAGTCTTCGAGTGACGCGAAATGCCGAGAATACAAGTCAATATCTTTATCCGCAGCCCCATACAAAGCAGGGGCTACATCCACGATGTGGCGAACCTTTACGGAGCCGTTTTCGGCATCGCCTTCGCATTCTTGTGAATATGCCAACGACTTAACACGTTTCAGTGCGGCCTCTTCGGTATCGGCATAGACAATATAAACGTCTTCACGGTAATAACTCTTTTGCGTACCGACGCGAGATAGTTCGAATACCACTATTCCTACGTAAGGTTCCATGTTTCACCTTCTGACAGAAGAAGTCGTGCAACTTATCTCAAGCTGACACGACACGGACGCGTATGTGGCCGCGAGCCTACCGATTTGCTTCATACACCACCACGGCCAGTTAGTCACGGAGACCGGACACACTTTTTGCTACTTAACCCACCGGAGAGCCCGCCGAGGCGGCATAAAAATAGCCCCTCACTTGCGTTAACAAGTAAGGGGCTGCGGTGGAGCCGCCGGGAATCGAACCCGGGTCCTTCGTCACCTCGCCAGGGCTTCTCCGTGCGCAGTTTGCACGGGATCTCTGCTCGGCCCTCCGGATCAGGCAAACATGTCCGGATGATGAGCCCAGTTGTCGGTTGGTGTCCCCTACCGCCCCGTCAACACAGCGGTAAGGCAAGTTCCTCTAAGTCGATGCCGGGGTCCAGATCAGGAACCTATCTGGTCCGACAGACACGCAAGTCGCTGATTAGGCAGCGAGGGCGTAGTCGCGCTGAGTGTTCTCTGCGCTTATAATTTGCCGCGACGCTTAACGGTGGTCTCCAGCCTGCACCGGCACGCTTCCCCTGGCTCAATTAACGAAGTCGAAACCAAAATCGACCCCATTTCCTTACCGGCAGGAAACGTGATTCTCCGGCAAGGAATTACCTACTTTACCCGGTCGGAGTTGATACTAGCAAGTCCCTTTTTAGGGGTCCGGAACTTATCGTAGATACAAGTCCCGATCCATCCCAGGAAGCCAAGCAACCCGAGCCCAGCGAAGATCACGCTAAGGTATTCACTGAGCTTAAGCGCTTTCCCTTTTTCCATGAATGAGAAAATGAACCAGACTGTGGTTGATTCTGGTGTATCTCCGGTATCAGGCATGATGAGCAATGCCAAAACCGTAGCGCATGTCGCAATGAACCACAGCGTTTGCAGCAAAGAGTGCCTTGGGCTTCTTACCTCAGGGAGCAGGAAACTCAGCAGCAGCAAAATCAGATACCAGGCCGCCACCAAGACAGAACCAAAGATAAAGAAAAGCGCGAGGAACCAACCGGTATTGCCTCCCGCAGCCCGACCTAGAACCACCACGATGGGGACCAGGAAAATTGCGGCCCCATTCAAGATGAAAAATAGTTTTCTCGTTCCCACTGCAACCACTGCTAACCTGAGATTCCCTTCAGTCGCCTGCCAAGCTGGCGAGTGATTTCCCGTTCTTCAGTACGTCGTTTGATGTCCTCACGCTTGTCGTAATCTTGTTTACCTTGCGCGAGGCCCAATTCGACTTTGAGCTTTCCTTCTTTGAAGTACAGGGACAGCGGCACGATGGTTTTGTTTCCGTCACGCACCTTACCCATGAGGCCGTCGATTTCACGGCGGTGCATGAGCAGCTTCCGCGTGCGTTTCGGCGAGTGGTTGGTCCAGTGGCCTCGGGAATATTCTGGGATATGGAGACCGCGGAGCCATATTTCCCCATCGTCGATGGTGGCGAAGGCGTCGACAAGCGATGCTTTGCCTTCGCGCAGCGACTTCACCTCAGTGCCAACGAGCACGATGCCTGCTTCGAAGGTCTCGAGGATTTTGTAATCGTGGCGCGCCTTCCGGTTCGTCGCGATCACCGGATTGCTGACAGCCTTCTTCTTTTTAGCCATAACGCATAAGAGCCTACCGGCAAGCGGTAGGCTCCAGGAAATTCTTTTACTTCCTCACATACATTCGCAACGTCAGTTGTGCAGTGATCACGGCGAACAGTAAACCAATCACGGCTACGACGGGCGCGACCAACCAGATATCGTTCGTGGTCACGGGCGCGATCAACTGGGCGTCGTAAATGCTAGCGAGCGCCTTGTCCAGCACAAACCGCTTGCCGAGTAGCAATCCTGCCACCGACGCGCACGCGCCAATGAAGGTGGCCATGACGGCCTCCAGGACGAATGGGGCTTGGGTGAACCAGCGGGACGCACCGACCATGCGCATAATTGTCATTTCTTCCCGACGGCTGAACGCCGCGATCTGCACCATGTTCGCGATCAGGAAGATCGCAGCCACCGCCTGGATTGCGGCCACCAGGAACGTCGCATTGCGGATCGCGTTGAGGTTGTCGGTGGCACCGCGCAGATCATCAATCTGATCCAGCACACCATCGACCTGCGGCAGGTCCCGGACCTGATCGATCGCCTCGTTCTCTAGCGGATCCTTGAGACGGACGTGCAGCGCAGCTGGCAGCGCATCCGGAGAGGTCTCTTGGACCAGCAGGGGATCCGTGTCCTGGAACAGCTTCACAAAGCGGTCATAGGATTCTTGCCGGTTTCGGAAGGTCACAGACTCAACACCCTCATGGGTTTCCAGCTTCTGCTTCACTTCCTTACATTCAGGGGTGGAGCAGTCCTTGTCTCCCGCGGAGATCTTCTCATCAAATTGGACGATGACCTCCACCCGGTCCAGATAGATGTCCTTGGTGCGCTCAGTCATCCCAGTGACCAGGAAACCCGTGGCCAGCAGCGCCAGGGAGATCGCCGTGGTGATGATCAGCGCGATGGTCATGGTCAGGTTGCGGCCGAGGCCTTGGAATGCCTCACGAAACACGATTCCGAGTCGCATATTAACGCCCCTCCCCGTACACGCCGTGTGCTTCGTCGCGCACCAGCTTGCCCATGTGCAGCTCGATCACGCGTCGGCGCATGTTGTTCACAGCCTGCGCATTGTGCGTAGACATCACCACTGTGGTGCCGAGCTTATTAATGCGGTTGAGCAGCACCATAATGTCCTGGGAGGTATCGGGGTCCAGGTTTCCGGTGGGCTCGTCGGCGAGCAGCACCAGCGGCCGGTTTACGAAGGCGCGGGCGATGGCGACACGCTGCTGCTCGCCACCGGATAGTTCGTTTGGCATTCGGTTGGCCTTGGCATCCAGGCCGACCATTTCCAGGGTGTCCATCACCGACTTCTCGATCGTCCGCTTCGGTCGACCAATCACCTCGAGGGCAAACGCCACGTTCTGGTAGACGTTCTTCTTCGGCAACAGCCGGAAGTCCTGGAACACGTAGCCGATATGCTGGCGGAGTTTGTTCACCTGCCCGCCACGCAACTTGTTCACGTGGTAATCCGACACGTAGACATCACCTGACGTCGGCGTCTCTTCTTTCAGCATGAGCTGCAGGAACGTAGACTTACCAGATCCGGAGGGGCCGATAAGAAAGACGAACTCGCCCTTATCGATCTCCAAGGAAATGTTGTCCAGCGCCGGCCGCGTAGATGTCTTATAGGACTTTGTCACTCGGTCGAATTTAATCACACAGGTAACAGTAGTTGACTTTTTCCCCTTTGGAAACTCTTAGTTTTGCTTTTGCAGCTTAACGACGCCACACCTCTAGCGAAAACCGCGATTAAGCTTCAGCCTGTTCCATCCGCCAGCGGATCCCAGCCTCCAAGAAATCATCGATTTCACCATCGAGGACCTTGGACGGATCATTCACCTCGTACCCCATCCGCAGATCCTTGACCATCTGGTACGGGTGCAGGACGTAGGAACGCATCTGGTTACCCCAAGAGGCGTTACCGCCAGCGCCAAGCGCATCCAATTCCGCGCGCTCTTCCTGACGCTTACGCTCCAAAAGTTTTGCCTGGAGCACCCGCAGCGCGGAGGCCTTGTTCTGGATCTGAGACTTCTCGTTTTGGCAGGTCACCACGATCCCGGTTGGCAGGTGCGTAATACGCACCGCGGAGTCGGTGGTGTTCACGGACTGGCCACCAGGCCCGGAGGAACGGTACACATCGACGCGAATATCGGAATCTGGAATGTCAATATGGTCTGTCTGTTCCACCACCGGCAACACCTCAACCTCAGCGAAGGAGGTCTGGCGGCGCCCCTGATTGTCAAACGGAGAAATACGGACCAGGCGGTGCGCGCCCTGCTCGACGGAAAGGGTGCCATACATATACTCGCCGTGCACCACGAAAGTAGCGGACTTAATCCCGGCTTCTTCAGCGTAGGAAATATCGTAAATGTCTACCTTGTGGTCATTCTTCTCCGCCCAACGCACATACATGCGCATGAGCATTTCTGCCCAGTCCGCGGCGTCAACGCCGCCTGCACCGGAGCGAATGTTGATCACAGCTTCACGGGAGTCATACTCGCCGGACAGCATGGTTTTTACTTCCAACGATTCTATTTCGGCCCGGACTTCGGCCAATTCGTCGTCGGCAAGCTCAGTGCCCTCCCCTTCTGCTTCGGTGAGCTCATACATCACCGGCAGATCCTCCAGACGCTGACGCAGCGACGTCACTTTCCGCAACGACGCCTGCGTGGCCGACAGCTGCGACGTCACCTGCTGCGCATAATCCGGATCATCCCACAAGGCAGGATCAGAGGCCTTTGCCTCCAGCTCACGCACCCGATCCGCCATCTCCTGCGGATCCATCACCTTTTCAATCGTGGTGAGCGTGGCATCGAGGCGAGCAAGTTCAGCAGAAATCTCCGGGCGCATAGCCACCCATATTACTGCAGGGCCTGCCGACGCAAGACAGCAGCCCGGATCCCTAAGACAACCGCCAACAGCAACGCCACCGTTGTCGCTCCGATGATGAACAAGAAAACACCAACCCCCGATTGCCCTGTCTCATCCCACGAATACAACCACATGGTGTCTGCCCAGATAAAACCACAAAACGTGGCCCAAAACGCCAGCAGAACGCCGGAATGAAAATGCTTCACGTAGCAGGCAAGCAGCAAGAACACTGCCACGCTCAGAACCGGCGGCACGATGAATACCGCGTTTCTTCCCACCAAAGCAACAGGTGGAAGGGTTCCCACCGCTACAGTAGCTGCCCCTGCGAGCAGTCCCAGAATGGCAACCGCAGCTGACCCCAACGGCTTCGGACGTGGCGTCAGCGTCGAGTCCAGGGCACGCAGCACCACGAAGGCAAGCACAACGACCAGCGTCGAGGGCCACCCAAAGAAGCCGGTAAACCGCAACGCTGGCCAGGCATTACTAATAGCCATGATGAAGAACCTCCCATTACCGTTCCAATTGAGATTACCGAGCAACACAATTGGCACAATAGGAACCATGACTTCGATTACCCCTGACATGCTCGACGCCCTGATTAAAACCTTCGTGATCGCCCACGACCAAGATTCCGACGAACACCTCGCCCAGGCGCTCGTGTTCAACGCAGGTCGGCTGGCCTGGCGCATGCGCGAGGCCGGTGTTTCCACCGAACAGAAAACTAATGTGTCGGACGTGGTGACCGAGGCAGACAAAGCGGCAGAACGGTTCGTATCTGGGGTGCTCGAAGCATTGCGCCCTGAGGACGGGATCCTTGGTGAGGAAGGCGCCAACAAACCAGGTAACTCGGGTCGCACCTGGGTCATCGACCCCGTGGATGGCACCTACAATTTTGTCTCCGGCTCGGATTATTGGTGCTCCGCGCTCGCCCTCGTGACCGGCAATCCAGACGATCCGACGGAGATCCACTTCGGCGCGGTGCACCGCCCCGCGATGGGATACACCTGGTTCGGCGGGCTCAATATTGCGACGACGCGCGACGGGAAGGGCGTCGAAAAGCTGCAGGATGCCCCACTGTCCCAACAGGGCTTGGGCACCTACCTGCACCCGACCTACTTGACGCAGGAGCCGGTGCGCCAGGCGTGGCAGGCAGTGGCGTCGCAGGTGGCGAGCCTTAGGATGCTGGGTGCCGGCTCCGTCGATCTTGGCGGGGTCGCCGACGGAACTCTGGGGCTGTGGCTGCAGCACTCAGTGGCGTCGTGGGATTGGTTGCCGGGCCGCGCGCTCGTCGAAGGTGCCGGCGGTAAAGCAGTGAAAGTTGAGGCCGGCGGGGTTACCTGGTGTGTGGCGGGGAACACCCAAGCTGTCGATGAAGCCCTCGCTCTGTTCTAAGCTAGTTGCATGTATGCAGAAGACTTAGCCCTTGCGCTTGAGCTCGCCGAGATCGCCGATACGATCACCCTGGAGCGCTTCGAAGCCGCCGACCTCAACGTCTCCGCTAAACCCGACCTGACCCCTGTGTCCGACGCTGACCTTGCTGTCGAGGAGGCCATCCGGGAGCGGCTCGCTGCCGACCGCCCGGCCGACGCCATCCTGGGTGAGGAATTCGGTGGCGAGGCTACCTTTGAAGGCCGCCAATGGATCATCGACCCCATCGACGGCACCAAAAACTTCGTCCGCGGCGTCCCCGTGTGGGCCACGCTCATCGCCTTGCTTGTCGACGGCCAACCCGTCGTCGGGGTCATCTCTGCACCGGCCCTCGCCCGCCGCTGGTGGGCAGGAAAAGACTCCGGGGCCTGGCGCGCCTTCAACGGCGGGTCACCCAAGAAACTCAGTGTCTCAGGCGTATCTAACATCTCTGACGCATCGGTGTCTTTCTCCAGCTTGGACGGTTGGCGCGACCGTTCCCTGCTGGACGGCTTCCAGCGCCTTTCCGACGACACCTGGCGCCTCCGCGGTTTCGGCGACTTCTTCTCCTACTGCCTCGTCGCAGAAGGCGCGGTAGACATCGCGGCCGAACCAGAGGTATCCCTGTGGGACCTGGCTCCCCTGGCGATCCTGGTCACCGAGGCTGGGGGCCGATTCACCTCACTGGCTGGTCACGACGGCCCACACGGGGGCGACGCCATCGCCACCAACGGGCTACTTCACGACGCCGCCCGCACCTACCTCAGCTAGACGGTTAGGCTGTTAAGCCAGCCGGAAGCCGGCACCGGTTCCGCCCTGCGCCTCCAAGAAACCCAGGATGTGGTCGATCGGGGTGGAAATGGTCGGCATGTGCAGCGGCCCCTGCCACGGGGTGTTGCAGGAGGACATCGGCACCACCGGGTTGCCTCCCGACACCACACCGATCAGCCGATCTCCGGCAAACATTGGTGCGCCGGAATCGCCTTGCATGGCGCACACCTGCGAGTTGTAGGTGTCCCAGGCAACCCCGCAGGTGTAGCCCGTCGCGACACCCTTCTTGCACAACTGCTGACCCAGGGCAGCCTGCCCACCGACTGCGTTCAGCGTTACGCCGTTGTAGCCCCGGGATACCTCCGTGTCAGGGGCGAACTGAACAATCGCAACGTCAAGCTCTGGGATGACCTGCACGATGTGGCCACGGACACCAGCGTTAGGCGCGTCAGCCGAGTACACCGGGGAGCCGACACTACCGCAGTGACCTGCAGTAATTCCGACCTTGTTGCCGTGTTGGTCAAAACCCGCTACCGCCAGGGTGCACATCTTATCCGTGCCGATGAACAGCGGCGTGGAAGGACCAAACACCGCCACCTGGCCCCCTTGTGCTTCCGGAGCAATGTCCGGGGCGTTAAACCAGCTGCCAGGCACGCGGTGCAACACTGGGCCCAGGTGCTGCGCCATAACCTGCGCCTGGACATCATTGCGCCACTGGTAATTCGCACCGTTGACCAAACCGTCAAAGGTGGCAGGCGCCGCATCATACGCAGCCGCTGGCTGTGCCCCTACCATCAAAGCAAGAGTGGCAACTGCTGATCCCACTAGGGCACGGAACGGGCGCTTTAACGACATTTCTCACAAACTTTCAAAAACTGGGTACTCGGGACTTCTGACACTAAAAGAGGTCAAACTATTCCCCGCAATACTGGCACGGCTTCCTGTGAAAAACTCGTCAGACACCCCCAAATGGGAAAGGATGTTCAAAATGGGATCACGAGTGGTCGAATATCTGATAGCGATTCGTAGGGGGCTGACAAATCCCTACGCTTTTGCTCTTGGCTGACCTGGTGTTTTAGAACGCGAAGGCGTAGTTTTTTGTATCCCCCAACGAATCGCTATCAAGCCCCACAACACAAAAATCCCGCCACGAGTGGTAGCGGGATTTCGGAGTGGAGTTTTATTCGATTTCGAGCAGCGCCTGGCCACCCTGGACTGGGTCTCCTGGGGCAACATGAAGGTGGGTTACCGTGCCGGCGTTCGGCGCGGTAATTTCAGTTTCCATCTTCATAGCTTCCAGGATCAGCAGTGCCTGGCCTTCTTCAATCTGGTCTCCTTCCGCGACGAGTACCTTGAATACGGAACCCGCGAGCGGTGCAACAACCGCGTTAAGCGAAGCGCCAGAGACCTTTGCGTTGGATGGTTCCAGGTTCTTTGGCGAGCCGCCGAACACGATGGAGCCAAGTTGGCGCTGTTCCTCCTCTACCTCAACATCGACGCTGTAGGCGATACCGTTGACGGTCACTTTGAGTTTCATGGTTTTCCTTTAACACCTATCAGAACTTCGGATGGCGGGATTGGACTGCTTGGCGGCCCTGCGCGGCCCACGTGCGGTGACGCGAGAATTTCACTGCTTTCTCGCGACCGCGGTTGCCGAGGTAGGCGGAGACTGCTGCGCTGATAGCCATCAGAACGTCCTCCGGGATTTCAGCATCGGAGCGTCGCTTCAACTCGGCGAGTTCCGACTCCACGGATTCCAAGCGGCTGGCCAGCGAGGCAACCAGGTCCTGGAGCTCCTTGTTGGATAGTTCAGACATTACGCATCATCCTTAGGCGGGGCCGAGGCCGTGCTTCTTGGCTGGGCGGAAGACACGCTTGTTAGCGAGGACTTCCAGGGCCATGGCAATTTCGGAGCGGGTGTTGGCTGGGTCGATGATGTCGTCGACAAGCCCGCGCGAGGCGGCCATGAACGGCGTGGAGAACGTGTCCTTGTACAGCTGGACCAGTTCAGCGCGCTTGGTTTCTGGGTCCTCGGCGTTCTCGATCTCCTTGCGGAACACCACGTTCACAGCACCATCAGCACCCATGACGGCGATCTCGGCGGTCGGCCAAGCAAAGACCCGGTCAGCCCCGAGATCCTTGGAGCACATCGCCAGGTGCGCGCCACCGTACGACTTACGCAGCACGACGGTGATCTTTGGCACCGTTGCCGAGGAGTAGGCGTAGAGCATCTTCGCACCGTGGCGGATGATACCCCCGTGCTCCTGAGCGACGCCCGGCATGAAGCCCGGCACGTCCACCAGGGTGACCAGCGGAATATTGAAGGCGTTGCAGAAGCGGATGAAACTCGAAGCCTTGTCGGAGGAGTCGATGTCCAGCACGCCGGACATGACGTTCGGCTGGTTCGCGACGATACCCACGGTACGGCCCACCACGCGACCGAAACCGACCACGATGTTCTGTGCGAAGCCTGCCTGGGATTCAAGGAAGTCGCCGCGGTCTACGATGCGGGTGATCACTTCGCGGACGTCGTAGCCCTTCTTGCCCTCAACGGGAACGATGTCACGCATGGACTCGTCGGGTTCCACGATGTAATCCGGGTCCACCACTGGTGGTTCCTCGGTGTTGTTCTGTGGCAGGAAGCTCAGGAGCTTCTGCGCGATCAGAACGGCCTGCTCGTCGTCATCCGCGATGAAGTGGATGTTGCCGGCCTTGGACATGTGTGCGTCCGGGCCACCGAGCTGTTCTGAGGTCACGACTTCGCCGGTCACGGACTTGATCACGCCAGGGCCGGTGATGAACATGTTGGCTTTGCGGGTCTGGATGATGAAGTCTGTCAGCGCTGGTGAGTAGGCAGCACCGCCAGCACACGGGCCTGCGATAATGGACACCTGTGGCACCAGGCCAGAAAGCAACACGTTTTGGTAGAACACCTTGCCGTATCCGGAGAGCGAGTCGATGCCCTCCTGGACGCGGGCGCCACCGGAGTCGTTGATGAAGATGAACGGAGTACCGGTGGTCGCGGATGCTTCCATCATGGCGGCGACCTTGTTGGACTGGGTCTCGCCAGCAGAGCCACCCATCACAGTGAAGTCTTGCGAAGCGACATGGACGGGGCGACCAAAGACAGCACCCACGCCCGTAACGACGCCGTCGGCTGGGGCCTCAGCCTTGTCCATACCGAACTCGGTGGTGCGGTGCTTGGCAAACATCCCGGTTTCGCGGAAGGTGTCGTCGTCGATAAGCAGCTCGATGCGTTCGCGGGCGGTGAGCTTGCCGCGCTCGTGCTGCTTCTCCAGCTTCGCCTCGCCACCACCGAGGGCAACCTTGGCGCGTGCTTCCTCGAGCTTCTCGAGGCGTTCCTGCATAGAAGGTTCGTGAATAGTCATTGTACGATTTGTCCCTATCTTAGGCTGGCTCGACCTTGACGGTCTGGCTGCGGCCACCGACGGTGACCTTGTACTGGATTGGCTCGCGGATAGCGTTAGCTGCGCCGGAGGCTTGGGCCTTTTCCTTCTCAAGCTGCTCGGCGGTCTTGCCCACGTTCTTCGGGCCGTCTGGGCGGGTCTTGAAAAAGCCCGGCGCCACACCTGGGAACAGTGCGTTGGTGAGAACGTCCTCGTCGGTGCCGTCGAAGCCCTCCAGGGCCTGGGCTTCCCCAACCAGCTTGTCCCACTCTGGTTCCAGCAGATCGGCCGGGCGGACGGAGATAGGCTCCTTCTTCGTCTGTTCGGCGGCCTGCTTGATCAGCTCTGGGTCGCGCTCGCCGATGCACTCGCCGTAGTAGCCGAGCATTAGGTCCGCGAATTCCGCGGTCATAACCTTGTAGCGTCCCATCAGCACGTTGAACACCGCCTGGGTACCAACGATCTGAGAGGACGGGGTCACCAGTGGCGGGTAACCGGCATCCTTACGGACGCGTGGCACTTCCTGCATCACTTCATCGATACGATCGCCAGCGCCCTGCGCGCGCAGCTGGGATTCCATATTCGAGAGCATGCCGCCTGGGATCTGGGACAGGAAGATGTTCGTGTCCACCAGGGTCTTGGATTCAAATTCCTTGTACTTCGGGCGAACTGCCTTGAAGTGATCGCGGATCTTGATCAGCTTGTCCATGTCCAGGTCGGTGTCGTACTCGGTGCCTTCAAGCATTTCCACCAGGGCCTCGGTGGGGTTGTGTCCCGGGCCGAGGGACATGGAGGAAATTGCGGTGTCGACAACGTCAGCGCCGGCCTCGATGGCCTTCATCAGCGTCACCAGGGTCACGCCGGTGGTGGAGTGGCAGTGGACGTTCACCTGGGTATCTTCGCCGTAGGTTTCCTTGATGCCCTTGACGATGTCATACGCAGGCTGCGGCTTGAGCAGCGCAGCCATATCCTTCAGCGCGATGGAGGACGCGCCCATGTCCAGGAGGCGACCGGCCTGCTCAATGTATCCTTCCACCGTGTGCAGCGGGGAGACGGTGTAGCAGATTGTGCCCTGTGCATGCTTGCCGACGCGGGTGACCGCGTTCATGGCTCGCTCCAGGTTGCGTGGGTCATTGAGGGCGTCGAAAACGCGGAACACGTCCATGCCGTTTTCGGCGGACTTCTCTACGAATTTGTCCACCACCATGTCTTCGTAGTGGCGGTAGCCGAGGAGGTTCTGGCCACGCAGCAGCATCTGCAGGCGGGAGTTGGGCATCAGTTTGCGGAAGGTGCGCAGGCGCTCCCAGGGGTCTTCGTTCAGGAAGCGGATGCAGGAGTCGAAGGTCGCGCCGCCCCAGCACTCGACGGACCAGAAACCAGCTTGATCAATTTCTTCGCAGATTCCGACCATGTCTTCCATGGCCATGCGGGTGGCCATGAGGCTTTGGTGAGCATCGCGGAGGGCAACCTCAGTAACACCAATTTTTCGTGGGCTCATGCACTCAAGGTTAGGTCAGCTTGGAGTTTCGCGCACTGGCTGTAAGGCAGTTGCGCAACCCAACGTTGGCTTTTCGGACAGCCTCATCTCACGTGAGCTGCGGTTTTGCTAACAATTTCACATGGCGGGCGTCACAGTGAAATTGCCCATACTTGCACGAATTTCTTTGTTTGGTGTCTGCTTATGTTGTTTTTCGTGCTTGGTTTACTAACCACCGCGGGTCAGCTTGAGTAATACCGGGCCCCGCGCACCCGTGGAACCACTACAGCCTGAGTTGTGAGAACAGGAACCACAGCCGGAGGTGGGACAAGAGCTTAGGCTTTCTCGCACTAATTCGCCGGTGTGTCCCATATACACCATGACAAGCTCGACCGTGCTGCGAGATAGTCCGCTGTGGCGCGCGATGTCAGCCACGGTGCCACAGCCAGCGCTAATCGCGGCGCGTACCAGTTCGGTGGGGGTCATAGGAACACCTTGAGGATCTGGAATGCCACGACCGCGAGGATCCACGAACCGGCGAATTGCACGGCGAAGCCGAAGAGGGTCCACTTGGCCCCAATTTCCCGGCGTTGCGCCGCAATAGTCGCCGCGCACGGGGTGTAGGAGAGCATGAAGATTATGAAGGCCCACACCGCCGCCAACGCGTGACCGCCAGAAGTGTCCTCAAAATCTTGGCGAATGTTCTTGGACAGAGCAGATTCTGCTTGTTCTTCGGGCGCTGCGTCGGTGACATCCTCCACGGCGTAGACATGTGCCCAGGTCGAAATAACCGCTTCCTTAGCCACAAATCCGGTGATGAGAGGCCCGGTCAGGCTCCACGAACCGAAACCAGCTGGTTGGAACACCGGAGAGATTGTTTCGGAGACAACACCAAAGGCGGAATCCTGCGGTGGTACATCGGTAATATCATGATCACCGCGAACCGGGATAGCCATGAGCAGCCACACCACCACAACGGTCGTGACGATGATGCCACCAGCGGTTTCCAGGAAGCCACGCAGTCGCTGCCAGGTGACGGAGCCCGCCATGCGGGCTGTCGGTAACTGATAGGTTGGCAGATCAATGACCAAGGCCTCGCTGGGCATAGCGCGCCACAATGTCGAGCGCAGCAGCAGGCCCGTCACCACGATCAACACGATCGATAGCACGTACATCGCAAACACTGCGCTACCGGCATGGTCTGGGAAGAAGATCGTCGCCAGCATGAGGAACACGATCAACCGCGCCGAGCATGAGGTGAACGGAATGAGCAACGACGTGAGGATGCGGTGGCGGGGGCTACCCAGCACGCGAGTTGCGGAGATCACGGGCACGTTGCAGCCAAAGCCGACCACGATCGGAATAAATGCTTTGCCAGGCAGGCCAATAGACTGCATCACCCGGTCTGTCACCACGGCCGCGCGGGCCATGTAACCGGAATCTTCCAGGACCGCCAGGCAAAGGAACATGAGCGCAAGCAGCGGCGCAAACGTTAGTACCATGCCGACGCTACCAATGAGGCCGTCGACAAGCAGGCCGGTCACCAACGGGTGATCCCACCCTGCCGCGGCGAGTCCGTCGGAGACTACCCCGCCGAACCAGCCGTTGATCAGCGATTCCAGACCGTCTTGCAGCGGCGCAGCCACAGTGATGGTGATCTTGAAAACCAGCCACATCACGCCGAGGAAGATCAGGGGACCGAGGAAGGGGCGGAGCACAACGCGGTCAATGCGCTGCGTCCAGGTTTCCCGCTCTTCGCCCTCCACGACGGCTGCCTTAACGGCATCGTCAAGGTCAGCAAAGCGCTTCTCGACGCCATCCCCCACGCGCACCTGCACCTTCGGGCGGCCTAGTTGCGCGAGCACAACCTGCTCCAGGTCTGCCAGCCCCTCAAACTTTCGACCGTTCACTACCACGGCTGGAATACCAGTGACCTCAGCGAGGCGCTGGACGTCGACGGAGATGCCCTGCGCTTGGGCCAGATCCATCTTGGTCACAGCGAGGACAATGCGATAGGGGTGCTCGGCAAGCTGAAAAGCGAGATTGAGTCCGCGTGCGGGAGCCGTAGCGTCAACCACAACTACCGCCAGGTCGGGGCGTTCGTCCTCGGCACGCTCGATGAGCATGTCCCGGGTGAGCTCTTCATCTGGGCTGAGCGGGTCCAAGGAATAGGTTCCGGGGAAGTCGATGACATCCAACGCCATGCCATCCTGGGTTTTCCACACACCTCGGCTCACCTCAACGGAGGTCCCCGGCCAGTTGCCGGTCTTTACTTTCGCACCGGTGAGCGTGTTAAAGGTGGTGGACTTTCCTGAGTTAGGCGCGCCAATGAGCGCCACGATTGGCGACCCCTTCGGGGCTACCACGGTGGATGCTGCAGCCTGGCAGCTAGGAATGTTGGCAGGCTTGCCGCTCACAGCGTGACGTCGAGGTGACGGAGGGTGACGCGATCGATGGCGTATCGCGCTGTTCCAACGGTAACGATGCGTCCGCCACCAGCAACTTTTTGGCCAAGCTTAACGCTCATGCCAGGACGGATTCCGAGTTCTTCGAGTCGCATCGCCAGCGCCGGATCACGCTCGATCGCTCGTTCAAGGCAGCACTCTGGGAGGCTAGCGCAGCAGCCGACTGGTGCTTGGTCCGCAGAGATGCAGTCTTTACGTTCGCACTGCACTCTGCTCTTGAGCTTGAACATGGTCATTACCGTTACTGCTGTACTTCCCCGGGAGAGTTTCTTAGGTCCCCCTACCCTCATCTTGGTAAGCCTTACCTTAAACTGTAAGCGGGGGAAGACAATGAGTAAGGCGCTAAAAATCCCCTTATAGCCCCTGTTCTTCAGGACCGGCTCGCGCTATCCCAACATCCGGGCCCGGAACACTCGGGGTGCTTCCCCAAATTCAGCCTTGAACACTCGAGAAAAGTGCGAGGGCTCATGAAAGCCATACTGACTACTAATGTGATGAATCGATTCTGTCGCGTGGGCAGGGTCAGCGAGGTCATTTTTCACCCGCTCCAGCCGCCGGCCCCGAATATATGCCGCGACCGTGACCCCTTGAGTAGCAAACTGCGCATGCAGGTGTCGCACGCTCACGAACAGCGCAGCTGCAATCATGCCCGGCGAAAGGTCTGCATCATGGAGATTCTGCTCAATAAAAGCTGTCGCTTGCCTAAAGAGGAGATTGGCAGTTCCAGATTCCAGCTCAGCAGCATATTCCGAAGAAAACACGGAGATCAACATGTTCAACGCCGACCGCACTAAAGCTTCAGCATGTTCCCCGTCGAGCACATCAATATTGGTGGCTAGCTGCTCGAACATCGGGATGGCCACCCTCCCCAGTCCCGAGCAGCGAGAAATAGGAGAGGCGGTGAGTGCTTCAATCTGGTTGGGCGTGAAATTCAAATAGCGCTGCGGAAAATACACCACCAGCGTGTGCTGGGGTTGCTCGTACACCAACTCATAAGGCCGCTGGGTAACGTACAGAGCCAGGTCCCCCGGATGCAGGACGCAGGTTCGCCCGTCCTGCGTCATCGCAGAGGAGCCTTCAAGTTGCAAGCTGAGCTTACAGAACGGCTCACGGTCCATACCGATGGATTCGCTTGTCCTGCGAACAGTATGGGGCGACGTGATCATGTCAAAGAGGGCAATCTCCCCTAAGGTTGCCGCCGACATGCGCGCCGAGAACGCTCCGCCAGGGGCGCTCCTGATATCCATCTTTCCAAAGTGCGAGGTCACCGCACTGCGCCACTGGGCGAGGGTAAATTCTTCCGACATTGGTGGTGTCATGCCCACCATCTTAAAGTGACGCAGCGCACATTTAAAGCCAAATTGCGTGCACTGAAAGTCAACTCCTATCGCTGTGATCGGGGCAACATTGGGGAACGTTCTGTCGTTTGTCCCCCCAAAGGAGGCACTCATGTCTGACTTTTCAGCGCTGCTCGAGTCCGTCGTCACCAGCGAAGGCCAGGAAATCTTCAACCCAGCTACCGGAGAATCCCTCGGTTGTTGCCCAGTAGGCACTCCCGCTGATGTCGATGCCGCAGTCGCACGCGCCCGCGCTGCCGCTCCGGGCTTGGCCCAACTCAGCCATGAAGAGCGCAGCGAACTGCTCATGCGCGCCGCTGATGCCATCGAGGCAAAGGCCGAAGCCCTCGCGGAACTGCTCTCCCGGGAACAGGGCAAACCCCTCAATGGCCCGAACGCCCGCTTTGAAGTCGGTGCCTGTGCCGGGTGGCTGCGCGCCACCGCGTCCTTCGATTCGCCGGACTATGTCGCAGTTGACGCCGATGTCACCGCGACCGTGACCTACAAACCACTCGGTGTGGTCGGGGCGATCGGCCCATGGAACTGGCCCATGATGATTACCATCTGGCAAATTGCTCCGGCAGTTCGTATGGGCAACACGGTCGTCGTTAAGCCGTCGGAATACACCCCGCTGTCTGTGCTCGCTCTGGTGAAAACCATCAACGAAGTCCTCCCTCAGGACGTCGTGCAGGTAGTCACGGGCGGTGGTGACGTTGGAGCTGCCCTCTCGACGCACGCTGGCATTGACAAGCTCATGTTTACCGGCTCTACCGCCACCGGCAAGAAGATCGTCTCTGCATCTGCGGAAGGCCTCACGCCACTCACGCTGGAGCTCGGCGGCAACGACGCCGGCATCGTCCTCGACGACGCCGACCCAGCAGCCATCGCCGGCGACCTCTTCTGGGGCGCCTTCATTAACACCGGCCAGACCTGCGCAGCGATGAAGCGCCTTTACGTTCCAGCCTCGCTTTACGACGCCGTATGCGACGCACTCCTCGCCGTAGCCGAAGCCTCCCCCATGGGTGTCGGACTCGACGAAAACAACGTCCTCGGCCCGCTGCAGAACAAGGCCCAGTTCGACATCGTCGACGGCTTGGTGAAAGAAGCCGTCGCCTCAGGTGCGCGCGTCCTGACCGGAGCCAACCCTGATTACGAGGCACCCGGCTACTTCTACCCCACCACCCTCATCGCAGACATTGACCCAGAGAATCCATTGGTCACCGAGGAGCAGTTCGGCCCGGCGCTGCCGATCATCAAGTACACCGATCTGGATTGGGCCATCGAACAGGCCAACTCTCTGGATGTGGGACTGGGGTCGTCCGTGTGGTCATCAGATCGTGACCGCGCCCTGGGAGTAGCAAGCCGACTGGAAGCGGGTACTACCTGGATCAACTCTCATGGCGCAGTGGATCCTCGGGTGCCGTTCGGTGGCATCAAATCCTCCGGTTACGGCGTCGAATTCGGCACCGAAGGCCTCAAGGGTCTGGCTTATCCACACATCATCAACGGCTAAGGAGGGATCTTGACCATTACTGCTCCAGATAAAGAATTCCTGCACCAGGATGACGGTCTGCATCGCGGAATGAAGTCCCGCCATCTGCAGATGATCTCGTTCGGCTCCGCCATTGGCACTGGCCTCTTCCTCGGTTCTGGTGCATCAATCCAGCAAGCTGGCCCGAGCGTGGTGTTGGCTTTCGCCATCGGCGGATTCATCATCTACTTGATCATGCGCATGCTGGGCGAAATGGCCGTTGAGCACCCCGTATCGGGTTCTTTCAGCGCATATGCACGCCATTACATTGGCCCCCGCGCAGGGTTTATCACCGGCTGGAACTGGTGGTTCACCACCATCGTGGTGGGGATGCTGGAACTGACGGCAGCGGGTACCATCATGGACTTTTGGTTCCCAGAACTACCGCACTGGGTGACAGCGCTGGTGACCCTGCTGGTGGTTACCGCTATTAATTTGGTGCATGTGGGGGCGTTCGCCGAGGCTGAGTTCTGGCTATCCTTCATCAAGGTCGCAGCTCTTATCCTCATGATTGTGGTCGGGGCTGCAATCGTATTGGGCCTGACTCCAGAACCTGCCCTGGGTATGAAAAACATCACCGAAAATGGCGGTATTTTCCCTAACGGTGCGGTTGGAGTCCTGTTCTCGTTAGTCGCTGTGATTTTCGCCTTCGGTGGCATCGAGTCCATCGGCACCGCGGCGGGCGAAACCCAAGACCCAGCAAAGACTTTGCCCAACGCCATCAACTCCGTCATCTGGCGTATTTTGATTTTCTACATCGGTGGCATGTCAATCATCGTCCTGCTGGCGCCGTGGAATCAGTTGGATACCGCCACCTCACCATTCGTGCGTGCACTAACCACAATCGGTATCTCCGGTGCAGCTACCGGGCTCAACCTCATCGTGCTAGTCGCCGCGCTGTCTGTGTTTAACACCATGACGTTCTCCGGCACCCGTATGCTTCGGGACCTGTCGCTCGGTGGCCAAGCACCACCGTTCTTCTCGGCAACTACCAAGAAGGGCGTGCCGCTGCGGGCCTTGTTGTTTAATGCCGGACTGATGGGCACCGCCGTGCTGCTCAACTACCTGTTCGAAGGCAAACTGCTCATGGTCTTCATCGCCATCATCGTGGGCGCTGAACTAATTTCCTGGTCGGCCATCGCCATCGCACACTGGAAATTCCGTAAGGAATACGCCATTAAAGGTAAGTCCTCCGCGTACCGCGCTCCCTTGTTCCCCATCGCAAACATGCTGTGCCTGGCGTTCTTCGCCATGATTGTCGTGTTGATGGCTTTCCTCCCCGACTATCGGATGGGTGTCGTCGCACTTCCACTCTGGATTTTGCTCCTCGGTGTGATCTGGGCGGGTAAACAAGCACACGAAAAGCGCCAAACGACTAACTAGAAAAGGACACTGATTCTTCATGCAGACCACCGTGGGTGAATTCATCCTCGATCGACTCAAAGCTATTGGCATTTCCGAGATCATCGGCGTGCCAGGCGACTTCAACCTCAGCTTCCTCGAGCAGGTAAAGGAAACCCCTGGTATCCGATTTGTTGGTAGCTGTAACGAGCTCAACGCGGCTTACGCAGCTGATGGCTATGCTCGCCAGCGTGGTGTTGGCTGTCTGCTCACTACCTATGGTGTGGGCGAGTTGTCCGCGCTCAACGGAATTGCTGGTGCCCGAGCTGAGCATGTACCCGTGGTGTCTCTTGCAGGTGCGCCGCCGTTGTATGCCACCGAGTATCGGTGGGCGATGCACCATTCTCTAGCGGATGGCGATTACGCGAACATGCTCGAAGCTATCGCACCTTTTACGGAAATCTCATGTCGTGTCACCCCAATGAACGTGGTGGAGGAGTTTGACCGGGCGCTGCACACCTGTCTGCGCGAAAAGCGGCCGGTGCACATTCAGATCCCTTCTGACATCACCCACCTCACCATTGAGGTTCCTGACCAGCCATTTTCCACGGATTTGGCCATCTCCGACAAGGAGCGCTTGGAAGCTGCCACCGCAGCTGTGCTGCGACGCTTCGAGGAAGCCACCGATCCGATCATCTTGATCGACCAGGACACCGACCGCCACGGTTTCACGGAAAAGTTCCGACGGATCATCGACAAGGCCCAGGTGCCGTACTCCCAGCTCTCCTCCGGAAAGGCCATCCTTTCCGAGCGCGACCCACTGTTCATCGGCACGTACAACGGCAACGCCTCCGCACCGGGTGTGAAGGAACGCGTGGAAAACTGCGACTTCCTGGTCACCACGAATCCACGCTTCATCGAGGTCAACTCCGGGTCCTACACCCACGAGCTCCCCGAGGAACACATCATCAACTTCGGCGATCAGCATGCCAACGTCGGCGGAGAGTTCTTCGTTGGCATTAATACGCTGGAGCTTCTCGACGCCATTGCCGACCAGATCCCGGCCGCTGAGCAATCCGCGGCCGCGCCATACGAAGAGGCAGCAGTGGACGTCGATAAGCAGGCGCCTCTCACTCATGCCCGCATGTGGCCGCAGATGGTCAGCCACATCGGGGAAGGTGACGTGGTGATCGCAGAGGCGGGCACCTCCAACATCGGCCTCGGGCCGCTCCACTTCCCCGAGGGGGTGCAGTACATTAACTCGCCGATTTGGGGCTCAATTGGTTTCACCCTGCCTGCGCTGCTCGGCTCGATGTTGGCTGCCCCGGAGCGTCGGCACGTGCTGTTTATCGGCGACGGGTCCTTCCAACTCACAGCTCAGGAGCTTTCCACTATCCTGCGAGAGGACCTCAAACCGCTCATCGTGCTGGTCAATAACAAGGGCTACACCATCGAGCGCTTCATCCTCGGTATGGAGGAGGACTACAATGACATCCAAGACTGGTCCTACAATGAACTACCTAAGGTGTTCAAGCGAGATACCACCATGCAGTCCTACAGTGCCCGCACTGAAGGGGAACTGGAGGACGCACTGAACCAGATCAAGGCATCCGATGCCGGAGCGTTCCTGGAAGTGCACCTCGATCCCTTCGACGCACCACGTGGGCTGCAGGTGTTCGGCCCGCTGACCGCCGACTTTGACTACGGCCCACGCGGCCCACGCAACCCGTAACGTAAGGAGCTGTTCATGATCCGACCTGACCTTGCCTCGCTGCCTGTCTACGTCCCAGGCAAGCGCCACCCAGGGGCAGTCAAGCTCTCTTCCAACGAAACGACGCAACCGCCGCTTGCCGACGCCGTAACCGCCATGACCACTGCCGCAGCGTCGCTCCACCGCTACCCCGATATGGGAGCGGTACAGCTGCGCACCGACCTCGCCTCGCACCTTGGCCTAACACTCGAACAGGTCGCCGTGGGGACCGGGTCCTCCGCCCTGTGCCAGCAGCTGGTCCAGATCACCTGCGGCGCCGGGGACGACGTCGTATTCCCCTGGCGTTCCTTCGAGGCATACCCACTCTTTGCCCAGGTAGTCGGCGCAAACCCAGTGGCTGTGCCACTTACCGCCGAGCAAGGCGTGGACCTGCCAGCCATGGCGGCCGCCATCACCGACCGCACTCGGCTGATCTTCGTGTGCAACCCCAACAACCCCACTGGAACAACCGTCACCACGGCAGAATTCCGTGATTTCCTCGACGCCGTCCCCTCCGACGTCATCGTGGCCCTCGACGAAGCCTACTTCGAATACAACAATGCCACCGATACGCCCGTCGCCACCGACTTCCTGGAATCACACCCCAACGTCATCGGGCTGCGCACCTTCTCCAAGGCCTACAGCCTCGCCGGCGCCCGCGTCGGCTACGCTTTCGGCGCCACGGAGATAATAGAAGCGCTCAACAAGGTTGCGATCCCCTTTTCCGTGAACGCCGTCGCCCAGGCAGGCGCCGTCGCCTCCCTCAAAGCACGCGACCAACTGGACGAACGTATCGCGCACACCGTCACCTCCCGCGAACGCATCGCCCGGGAACTCGCCCCCTACGGTGCCCTGGAATCCGAAGCCAACTTCGTATGGATCCCCGCGGCCGGGCTCGCTTCGCTTGGAACCGGGCCACTCGAACTTGCCGACAAGCTCGCCGACGCCGGCGTCCTCGTCCGTGCCTTCCCAGAAGGCATTCGCATCACGGCCACCACAGATGAAGAAACCGACGCGTTTCTCACCGCATGGAAAACCGTGATTGAATAACGCACCTCAGCTGGATACAGCCCCCTTCGAGAATTTTTCGACGGGGGCTGCTTTGGTTGTTTGTGGGTTAAGTATTTCCGCTTTCCTCGGTAACGCCTGGTCAAGGGGCATAACTATATTGCGTTGGGGCTTTGGGGTGTTGGCCCCGACATTGCTTCCCGGTGGGGTGATTTTGCTTTCTCCCCGACATTACCCTCCCGAAGTTCGGGGTCGTCGCAACGATTTTGGGGCAACCTCGGGGGCGTAATGTCGGGGTCGTGGCTCCGGCCCACCAATCTCGGGGGCGTAATGTCGGGGTCAACGCCGCCAACACACCCCCAAAAACCACAATCCCCAATCAACTATTGGGCTAGTAGCTCCCGCATGAGTGCTGCTGCTTGTGATGGTGTTTTGCCGACTTTCACCCCAGCAGCTTCAAGGGCGACTTGTTTGCCTGCGGCGGTTCCGGCGCTGCCGGAGACGATTGCTCCCGCGTGCCCCATGGTTTTTCCTTCGGGGGCGGTGAAGCCAGCGATGTAGGCGACTACTGGTTTGGTGACGTGTTCTTTGATGTAGGCTGCTGCGTGCTCTTCCGCGTCACCGCCGATTTCGCCGATCATGATGATGGCTTCGGTGTCGGGGTCGTTTTGAAACTGCTCGATGACGCCGATGTGGGTGGTGCCGATGATCGGATCTCCGCCGATACCGACGCAGGTGGAGAAGCCGATGTCGGAGAGTTCGTACATCATCTGGTAAGTGAGGGTGCCGGATTTGGATACGAGCCCGATTCGCCCTGGGTTGGGGGCGGTTTCGGCTGGGATGATGCCGGCGTTGGATTTGCCTGGGCTGATGATTCCGGGGCAGTTAGGTCCGATCAGGCGGGTGCCGGATTCTTTGGCGAGGGCGTGGAATTCGGCGGTGTCTTTGACTGGGATGCCTTCGGTGATGACGATGCACAGCGGGATTTCTGCCCGGATCGCTTCTTCCACTGCGTCTTTCGTGAAAGCGGCGGGGACGAAGATGACGGTGGTGTCTGCCCCGGTGGCGCGCATTGCTTCGCGGACGGATCCGAAGACAGGGATGGTGACGTCGTTGTCGAAGGTGACGCTGCTGCCGGCACGTTTCGGGTTCACGCCACCTACGATGTTGGAGCCGGAGTTGAGCATCCGTTGGGTATGCTTTTGACCTTCGGATCCGGTCATGCCTTGGACGATGATTTTCGAGTTTTCGTTAAGGAAGATTGCCATGTCAGTTGCCCCTTTTTTATTGCGATGCCAGTTCGGCCGCGCGGTGGGCGGCGTCGTCCATGGAGTCTGCTTGTTCGAGTTTCGGGAGGTTGGCGTCGGAAAGTATGCTTCGTCCCAATTCTGCGTTGTTGCCGTCGAGGCGCACGACCAGCGGTTTCGGTTCGATGCCTTCGGAGGCGAGGATGCGGAACGCTTGGACGATGCCTTTGGCTACTTCGTCGCAGGCGGTGATTCCACCGAAAACGTTGACGAATACTGATTTGACCTGGGCGTCGCCGAGGATCACTTCAAGGCCGTTGGCCATCACTTCGGCGTTGGCGCCGCCACCGATGTCGAGGAAGTTCGCAGGCCGCGGCTGGCCGGGTAGTTCTTCGCCGGCGTAGGCGACCACGTCGAGGGTGGACATCACCAGGCCGGCACCGTTGCCAATGACGCCGACATTACCGTCAAGCTTGACGTAGTTGAGCCCCATTTTCTGCGCTTTGAGCTCCAGCGGGTCAGTTGCGCCATGGTCCTCCAGCGCTGCGTGGTCGGGGTGGCGGTAGGCGGCGTTGTCATCGAGGGTGACTTTGCCATCCAGTGCCACGATGTCGCCGGAACCGGTTTTGACCAAGGGGTTGACCTCGACGAGGGTGGCGTCTTCGGCGGTGTAGACGTGGTAGAGGCGTTTGAGGACGGGCACCAGCTTGTCGACGTCCACTGCATCAAATCCAGCTTCCCTAGCCATCTCACGTGCCAGGGTGTCCGTCATGCCATCCAACGGTGAGAAGTTCCGCTTGACCAGCGCTTCTGGCCGCTCCTTGGCCAGGGTTTCGATATCCACCCCGCCTTCCTTAGACAGCATCGCCAGGTAGCGGCGTTTGGTGCGGTCCAAGAGGATGGAGAAGTAGTACTCCTCGGCAATGTCAGCACCTTCCGCGACCATCACCTTCCGAACCGTGTGACCTTTAATTTTGAGTCCGAGGATGTCGTCTGCCACCTGTCCAGCCTCTGCTGGGCTATGCGCGAGCTTTACGCCACCAGCTTTACCGCGTCCGCCCACTTTTACTTGGGCTTTGACCACCACAACTGGGGTTGCCAGTTTCGCTGCAGCGTGTTCCGCTTGGATCGGGCTCGTGGCCACAATGCCGCACAGGACGGGGACGCCATGCTTTTCAAAGAGATCTCGAGCTTGGTACTCGTAAAGATCCACTGTGAGTCTCCATTTCAGTCAATAATCAATACCCCACATTGATATATGACTTGCCTCACAGATAACAAGGTGGTCAATTTACATCACTTTGCATAATTCACAAACACAGCGTAACAGCAAATCTTTTTGCAAAGGTCAACACCCCCGCTGTTTACCCCCTATTTCCTAATGGATTAATGGCGGGAGCAGAAAGGCCATCCCGACTCCCCAGGTGAGGTGGAGAGCCGTTGCCGAAACTAGATTTCCCGCACGCCGAGCTTCGAAAGTAGCTATCCCACCCACCAACAACGCTGCAACAATTAATAGCGGAACCCCCATCGCCATAGTGACCAGCAAGTAGATTCCTACCTGCACAATCACAGATCTTTGCCCTGGAAGAACGTTGTCAAGGTGTCGTTGCACCACATCCCTGAAAAACATCTCTTCACCCACACCATTGACCACCAAGGTGATCAACGTCAACAGCACCGTTCCTGTCCGCATATTATCTAGGAGGTCGCTGACCGGACCCGCTAGAACTGGAATCATCCTCACAGCCATAGCTCCTGCCATGAAAAAGACAATCAGCAGGCTTCCCACCAGCACCCCACGGGTGACACCGGAAAGGCCCTCCCGATAGGCATCACGGTTTCCGTAGCGCCACCACGTAACCAACCAGACTGCCGCGGTGAAGAAGGTACCAGCATAAAAGCCTGTGGAAGCTGGGGGTGACTGCGCAGCGAAGAACAACCCAGACGCGCCCAGCGTGGCGGGAAAAACGACTTGCCACAGGGCTGGTCGCTGCAAAAAAGAGGTAGTCGGTGAGGGCATGAAGCCAGTGTTGCACGAACTGAAGGATGAATTCACCCTCGTTAAAGCTGTGTACCCTGGGTGCCAATTATTGGATTAGAAAAACCACTACTGAGAGGACCTCCCCACTATGGACCAAACCACCATTCGTAAGGCCCTAGTCACGGGCGCAACAGGATATGTCGGAAGTAATGTCACCAAACGTCTATTGGAAGAGGGGTGGGCTGTGCGCACCCTGTCCCGCAGCCGGGAGAAGGCGTTAGGAATGGAATGGGGCGATAAAATCGTCGCCGAGGGAGAGCATGCGGGCGCCGGACAAGTAGAGGTTGTCGAGGGCGATGCGTCGCAGCTTTCCCACGTCCATGATGCGCTCCAGGGTGTCGACGTAGCCTGGTACCTGGTGCACTCAATGTCAGATGCCAATGACTTCAAAGACACTGAGTTGCGCATGGCTAAGATTTTCGCTTCCGCTGCAGAGGCCGAGGGGGTGAAACGAATCGTTTATCTTGGTGGCTTGCACCCCGAGGGCGAAGATCTTTCCGAACACTTGGCTTCCCGAGTAGAGGTAGGCGAGGTTTTTCTGTCCTCGCAGGTGCCTGCCGCTGTACTTCAAGCCGGAGTTGTCCTCGGGGATGGTTCGGTGTCATTCGAGATGCTGCGCCACCTTTCAGAGCGGCTTCCTGGCGCGATTGGCCCATCGTGGATCCGTAACCGTATTACGCCAATATCGGTTCGTGATGCTGTGTTCTACCTCGTTAGAGCCGCCGACCTTCCGGAAGAAGTCAACCGTACTTTTGATATTGGTGGCCCCGATACTCTCCGTTACGCAGACATGATGAAGGAATATGCGAAGGCAACCGGATTGGGGCCACGGTTGATATTGTCTGCCCCGGTAGCAACCCCTCAGCTTGCAGCCCAGTGGATTTCGCTGGTGACGCATGTGAAAGCGCAGATTGCGCGCCCACTCATCGGCAGCCTCATGCACGATACTGTGGTGAAGGAACGCGACCTTGAGCGCTACACCGGCACCCCTGAAGGTGGAAATCTCACGTTTCGTGAAGCGATTCTGGCAGCCACAAAAGAGCTTGATACCCATCGGTGGATGCGAACGTTTACGTCGGTAAGTGCCGCGGTTGCGCTCTGTAGCGCAGTAGGTTCTGGTTTCGTGGCGACGCAAACCAAAGAGTATAAGAAGCTAGATTTTCCGAGCTGGCAACCTCCGGCGTCTGTCTTCCCTATCGTGTGGACTGCTCTTTACACCGACATCGCCATTATGAATGCGCTAGTGCTGTCCGATGAGCTGGAGGAAAACAACCGGGACTCCGCGAAGAAGCACGCCGGTGCCCTCGCAGTTAACCTGCTCCTCAATGCTGGATGGACGGGAGTATTTTTCCGCTCGCGCCGCAGAAAGCTAGCTACGGCGTGGGCTGGGGTCTTGGCGGTGAGCAGTGCTGATTTGGTGAGGCGAGCGTGGCGTTCCGCACCGCAACGTGGAGCACTGCTTTCTCCTTACGCTGTGTGGACTGGATTCGCTACTGTCCTAACCGCTGCAATCGCAAAGCGAAACGGTTAAACAAAAACTCCCTAGCCACATTGCTGTGACTAGGGAGTCTACTTAGTAGCGGGGGCAGGATTCGAACCTACGACCTCTGGGTTATGAGCCCAGCGAGCTACCGAGCTGCTCCACCCCGCGACGGGTGATAATTCACCGTGCCGTAACCTTCCGTTTAACCGGTGGCCTCGGCAACAGGGATTAACTATACACACCACCCGCCCGCTTGGCCAATCCGCAGGTCAAAAGGCAATTAACCGCGCGCCCATGCCCCGATTGGTCCCGGCACTACCGGCGGAAGATCACCCAGCAACGCATGCAGGTTGCTTTCTTCTTCTACCGCTGAGGTCACCGTTTTCACTTTGCCCCGTTTATCCTCTTGCTGAGCCCCTGCCAAGGGAGCGCCACCCATCGGCACTACTCCCCTGCCCATGGCTGAACCGGTACTCGACCCACTAACTTGAGCGGGCATCGCGACCGAATGCCCCGGGGCAGTTATCATGCCGGACCGCCCTGCAGAAAGCCCGGCCCCAACCGAACCCGCTCCGGCGCGCCCCACGCCACCGAATGCAGGGGAACCACCAGCCATGGAAGGCATCGCCCCGAGCTGCTGACTGCCACGCGCCAGGTCAGTCGGCCCCAGCGCCCCACCGCCACCAGCAAGCTTGCCGACGCCCCCAACAGGAGCCATCTTCCCGCCCGGCGTCCCCGCAGCCCCTAAACCGCCACCGACGGGCGAGAACTGGTACGGAGTCACTGCCGCATGCGCGCCCGTAGGCACATCTGCGACCATCCCACCTACCGGGCTGATCCCACCGAACGCACTGGAAACTTCAGTTCCGAAATCACCCAAGGATGGCAAACCAAACCCACCCATAGACGGATCAATGGCATCGAGCTGCTGCATATTCTGAGCAATCGCCTCAAAACTCCCCGGCCCCATGTTCTGAGGCTGGGCAACCAACTGCTCTAACTGCTGCGAGCCGGCCTGAATGCGGGCAATAGGACCTGGTTTGCCATTGCCGTCGACAAGCCCCATCTGCGCCTGCAGCTCCTCACCTCCAGCCGCAACCTGCTCCATCTTCATCAAATTACGAATCACCGGCATCGTGCTCTCCACCGCGGCCGGGAAGGTAGAGCCCATAAACGACTTCAAAAACTCCTGCTCAGCCGCCTTCCGCTCCACAGGATCCGGAATCATCGCAATCGCCATCTCAGCCATCGCCACATGAGCCCCACTAGCCTGCACCACCTGCCCCATGTACTCCACAGACGTCGACATCAACCCGGCATTATTCGCAAAAACATCCGCAGCATCCGCAACCTCAAGCGCACGATCAACCGCCGCATTAATGCTGTCAGCCTTATTAATCTCAGCAATATCCCACGCGGTTGTGCGAATGTTCTCCGCTAGCTGCGCAGCATTCTTCGACATCCCCGACCACGCCTCAACTGACGCAGCCACAGCCGAAGCATCCGTCGCCGCAAACGCAGCACTCAACTCCGCCAAACTCGCCGGAATAGAAACCGAAGGCGTAGGGAACGAAAAATCCTCAAATACCTGATCAGGACGAGCAGGGAACAACGTAGACTCAGCCCCCACAGCACCGCCCTCATCAGCAATCTGCAACGCCCGCTCAGCCAACCCCTCCTGGCTCACCAACGAACGCTCCGTCGCCTTCAAACCATCCCGCAACCAAGCAACCTGCTCCGCATACTTCTGCAACGTCTGCACCGCCGAACCAGCGCCACCCTGAACAACAAGCCCATGAGAAGCACCCATCTGATCAAGCCCCGAGACCTCAGAGTACGCAGCGGAGAGGCCGGCTTGTTGGCCTGTTAGAAATATGCTCTCTGCTTCATTAACCAACGCGCCGATTTCATTTACCTGGCGTTCGAGAATAGGTGCATCAATCTGTAGAAATTCCATTTCCGATCTTCTTCTCCACTTCTGGGTAAAGGATTTCAAGAAATGCCACCGACTCATCACAAACCTCTGAAGAAGAAAGCTTCTTATCATAATCAGTCAACGCTATTTCAAATTGACCTCGCGTTGTCTGTATTACGGACGAACACCTATGCACTGAGGATTCATCCAGCCTGTATTGATAGACCGTTCCAAATTTGCTCATTTTTGACTCGGAGATAAGAAACATTTGTTTTCTAACGGTTTCAATGTCGACAGAGTTCATGATCACTGATGAGCTGTCATGATTCTTGTTGACGGTGAAACCCTCAACGACAAGGATGTGTGATTATGCCGAAGGCTTATCCAAAAGAATTTCAACAGCAGTGCGTGGATGCGGTTCTCGTGTTGGGCAAGACACGCGAGGAAGTCGCTGCCGAGTACGGGATCTCCTCCTCAGCTCTGGGCCGGTGGGTGGCCAAAGCCAAAGGCACCCAAGGCACCGGCCGCGGCTCTCACCTGCGCAAAGCAGACCCCAACTCCCAAGACCCAGCTGAAATGACCAAACGAATCCGGGAGCTGGAGCTTGAAAACGAGTTCTTAAAAAAAGTCAGCGCCTTCTTTGCCAAGGAGCAGTAGAAGACGACTTCTTCCGCGTCATCTACCACTTCGACAAAGAAGGCACGACCAAGCCCAGATACTCGGTCACCATGATGGCACGCGTCCTTAACGTCAGCAGAGCCGGCTACTACGCCTGGAAGAAACGCCACCACACCCCTGTGGCTGCATCTTCTCCCAGGGGGCGCAGGCTTGCCATCAGTGCCCGCGTCACAGAGCTTTTCACGACCAAGCACAAAGGGTTTGCCGGTGCTCGCACCATTTTTGCTGACCTGGTCGCTGAAGGTATTGACACCACGTTGTACGCGGTGCGCACCATCATGGCGCAGAACAATTTAGTCACGAAGTACCGACGCAAGAAGGTACGCACCACCATTGCGGATCCTGACGCTGACCTGCGCAAAGACTACCTGCGGCGGATGTTTTATCCCCCAGTGCCCACCACGGTCTTGTGCGGAGATATTACGTACCTGCGCACCCGTGAAGGCTGGATGTACCTGGCCACAGTCATGGATCTGGGCACCCGGATGGTGGTGGGCTGGTCGATGGCCGATTCCATGCGCTCGAAGCTTGTGGTGGATGCCTTGACCATGGCCCATGATCGAGGCTTCGTTGCTGGTGATGCGATATTCCACTCGGATAGAGGCAGTCAGTACACCTCAAAGGTGTTCGCTGACTGCGCCGAAGAACTCGACGTTCGCTTGTCTGTCGGCTCTGTTGGCGTGTGCTGGGACAATGCGGTGGCGGAATCCTTCTTTTCCACGCTGAAACTTCACCTGCTGCATGAGCGCAAACAATTCGATTCCAAGCAGCACGCCCGCCTAGAGACACTGTCGTGGATTGAGACGTATTACAACCGACAGCGCCGCCATAGTGCGACCGGCCTCATTCCCGCTGAGGCGATGGCCGATTTCCTGACCCCCAGCCCCGAATTACTCCCCGAGGCCCTTGCAGCCTAACCAAAACAAACGGGTCTAACCGTCAACAAAACTTGACACAGCCCATGAAACTGTTCCAAAGTATTTCGAATCATCACCAGTCGTGAAGGTACATACCCGGAAGTCGACTCCTGGCATATTTTCAAACCTTGACCGCTTCCCCAACCCCGCTTTTTTGAACACTTCGTCGTCAAGCTCGGTGCATGGGTCGAAGAGGCGGAAGTTGGGATCTTTTGGGTTGAAGGTTGCGGGGGTTTGGGCGTCGATAGGCGCGGTGTCTGCGCTGACCGTCGTGGTCGTTTCCCCCTTGCGTGGCGCAGTGTCCGCACCGTTGGTGCAGCTTGTAAGGCTGAGTGTGAAGAATGTGATTGCGATGGCAGTAGAGAGCACTGCAGATAGACGCGTGTGAGCTCCGCGCATGGTTTCCCCCCTGTTGGTAATCAAGCGTGTATGAGGCGTTGCTGTGGTTGTAAGTCTATGTGCAAGTGCCCTCATTGTCTTTAGACTCTGTGACACCCCGAAATGGTTCCATCGGTAGGGGAAGTTTTTTCTTGGGGGTGGGTTTGGGGGTGTCCGGAGTGGTTGCGATGTCCGTGCAGGACGGGTTCTGCGGTGGTGCTTGATAGGGATCAGGGCGCGTGTTGCGAATCCCAAAGTTTGTCGTGCTGCCGAGTTGTTTGTGTATCGACCCCGACATTACCCTCCCGAAGTTCGGGCTCGCGGACGCGTTTTGGGAGTAACCTCGGGGGCGTAATGTCGGGGTCAAGCGTTTGCCCCACCAATCTCGAGACCAAAAACACCAAAAGAGCCACCCCAAACCATTTGACGATCTTCCGCTTATCCGTGGCGAATTCCCAGTTCGTGGAGTGGGGTGGGCGTAGTTATTTGCCGGGTCCGCTGCCCAAAAAACTTAGGCCCCGCACGACCGTTGTGCGGGGCTGTGGGGCCTAAGCGGCTAGTTTTGTGCTTTTTGCACTTCTGCTACGGCCTTGTCCAGCTCATCGAGGGCCTTGCCGTACTCTTCGTGCGACTTGTTCTTTGCTGCGTTGAGCGCGTCAAGGGCCTTGCGCAGGTTTTCGGTAGCGGCCTTGGCATCTACCGGGGCCTCAGGTGTATCCGGTTGTGGGGTATCCGCTGGCTTGTCTGGCTTGTCGGAAGGCTCAGCAGGCAGATCCTTAGCTTCCTCTAGGTCGCTGGCGGCTCGTGGGTCGATGCCGACCTGCTGCAGTGCTTCTGCGATGGTTGGCGCGTAGCCGACCTTGCCATCGTATGACACCAGAACACGCAGGAGCTTCGGGAATGCCGACTTTTGTTCCTTGCGCTGCGAGTAGATCGGCTCCACGTACATGATTTCCCCATCACCGACCGGCAGGGTCAGCAAGTTGCCGTTGGTGAGGGTGTTGGTGCGCTCCCACAGAGCGCGGTCGCGGGCGATCTGGTCGGAGGACATCATGGTGTCCTGTGCCTGCTTCGGTCCCTGGGTTTGGGTGTCGGTAGGCAGGGCACGGACGGTGATCTTGCCGTAGTTCGCTGGGTCAGAGGCCACCGACATGTGGGCGGCGAGGAACTCACGCTCCAGGCCACGGAACGGCGTGATCAGCTGGAACGATGCCTTCCCCGACTCTGGGTCGGCTGCCACAACATAGTACGGTGGCTGGTTGAGCTGCTTACGATCGTCCGGCGCAGTCGGGTCGGAAGGAACGGACCAGAAAGCGTCGTTGGTGAAGAAGATGCCAGGATCATCCACGTGGTACTTCGCAATCAGCTCGCGCTGCACCTTGAACATGTCCTGTGGGTAGCGCAGGTGGCTGTTCAGCTCGTCAGAGATCGCAGACTTCGGCTTCACGGTGTTCGGGAATACGCCCTTCCAGGCCTTCAGCACCGGATCATCGGTGTCGAACTCGTATAGCTCCACCGTGCCGTCGTAAGCGTCGACGGTGGCCTTGACGGAGTTGCGGATGTAGCTGGTGCGGTCCGTGACGAGCGGCTGACGGGTACCGTCCGGGTTGAGCGCGTCCTCGGTGGCTTCGGTGAGGGACGTGCGTTGCGAGTACGGCAGGTTGCTCAAGGTGGTGTAGCCGTCGACGATCCACTTGATGCGGCCGTCAATCACCGCGGGGTAGGTCGTGGAGTCTGCGGTGAGCCACGGCGCTACCTTTTCGACGCGGGCCCTCGGATCGCGTTCAAAGATAATCTTCGAGTTCTCGCCGATCCGCTCCGACAGCACCAGGTTCATTTCCTGGTATCGCAGCGCGAACAGCGCACGGTTGAACATGTTGGAAATGTCCACACCGCCGTTGCCGTCGTAGGTGAAATTCACCCCGTCGGCGTCGTACTCCACCGGGTTTCCGGCAGTGCCGACAATCGAGTAGTCCACACTTGGGTGAACATCAGAGATCACCGGGCCGAAGTAGGTACGGGGCTGCTCCACGTCGAGGCCCATTTTGTTTTCTTCGCCACGTTCCTTCGCCTGCAAGTCAGACACGGAGTACAGGGGGTAGCCGCCGCGGGTGGATCCCACATCGCGGGCAACCTCATCAACCTGGTTAGCCGGCGCGGCGATGAAACCATTTCCGTGGGTATACACGGTGTGGCGGTTAATCCAGTCTTTCTGGTTACCGTCCAGCTCATTCGGGTCCATTTCACGGACAGCCACCACATAATCACGCAGCTCACCATCGACGGTGTACCGGTCGATAGCAAGGGTGTCTGGGAACCCATAGAAGTTCTTCAGCTGCTGTTGCTGGGTGAACGTCTTGGACAGTACCTCTGGGTCCAGGAGTCGGATGTTAGAAACGGTCGCTTCGTCAGAGGCGACAGACTCGGCGTCGGAGCCGGTTGCTCCCCAGTTACGCTGATAGGTGACCTTGTCGTCGGTAATGCCGTAGGCATAACGCGTCATCTGGATGTTGCGGCTAATGGATTCCGCTTCCTTCTGCGCACGGTTCGGCTTGACGGAGAACTGTTCCATCATCATCGGCCAGCCAATCCCAATGACACCGGAAGACAGCAGCATCAGAATTGCTGCCAGTACGGGGATACGCAGATCCTTGAGGAACACTGCGGAGAAGAAAGCCACAGCCACCACCGCCGCGATCACCATCAGGAGAATCTTGGCTGGCAAGTAAGCATGCAGGTCCGTGTAAGAAGCACCGTGGAACGTTTCGTGCTGGCGGCCCATCAAGTCATAACGATCCAGCCAGTACCCGGCCACCTTCACCAGCATCCACGCCCCCGCGGTGAGCGCCAGCTGGGTGCGGGCACCATAGGACACGAAGCTCTTCATCCCCGGCCCGCCTGGGCGGATGCTGCCGAGCAGATAGTGCCCAATCAACGCGATGAAAAACGCGATGACCAGCAGGATGGAGAGGGTGTCGGTGATGAGTCGCCACATCGGCAGACTGAAAGCGTAGAAACCGAGGTCGAGTCCGAACTCAGGGTCAGTGACCCCGAACGTTTCCCGGTTGAGGAACAAGGAGACAGTGCGCCATGCACTTTGCCCAGCGATACCTGCCAAAACACCCACCACGATGGGCAAGCCGATGAGGATTTTCTTCAGCGACTCTTCCACCATGCGCCGATAGCCATGGATGGGGTTGTCGAGGTCAAACACGTCGATATTGTGAGGCCGGTTTCGGAATGCCAGGAACCCGGCAGCCCAGACAATCGCGGCAGCAAAAATGAAGAAGATAAAGAACAAAATGATGCGCGTGACCAGCACCGTGGTAAACACTCCACGGAAATTCACCTCCCCGAACCACATCCAGTCTGTCAGATACGTGACGGCCATCGGCGCTACCACAATGAGTAGCGTCAGGACGGTAAGAACAATGCTCAACATCTTCGGAGAGCGTCTAGCTGGGGGTTGTAGGCTCGTCGCCAATTCCAACTCCTTCTATTTTGCAGGTATTCTCCTAATACTCTACGGATTTTAGTAATTACGCGAACAAAGGCAGGCAATGACCCAAAACGCTGCACTGAACAAAGCAATGCTCGAGGCCGTCGAATTCATCCACGCCGAAGGCTGGGATGCTAACCCCACATTGTTCGCGCTGGTCGGCGTCGAAAAGCTCGGGCTTCCTGAGGAGGAAGGCCCCCTCGCGCTCGTCGTGCAGGATGACATCCCCGGCGCGATCGAAGACTTCCTTCCCACCGTCGCTTGGCCGGCCGACGTCGAGGGAGTCGTGCTGGCACAGGAGATTATGTTCAGCGACGCCGGTGCCCCCGCCCGCCCAGCGCGCCTGTTTTCTGGCGTGCTTCGCGACGACTCGGAGCTCACTCTCTTGCAGATTCGACCAACCGAAGAAGAACTACAAGAACCCTTTGCCGAGGACAAGATCGACCTGCGGGGTGGCCCAGACGTAGCGCCAGAAGTGATTGAGGCGCTACGCTACACATTGAACGCCAACCCCTACGACTATTAATTGGGAAAGACCGCGCTGTGCATAATCGCTGGAATATTCGTCTTGCCGGGCTGTTGATACCGGTTGCAGTGCTTGGGCTGTCCGCATGTAGCAAAGACACCCCCGAGTCAGAGCCGACCGCGGCCCCCACGATTACATCCAGCACTAGTGCGCTGCCCACGGCGTCGACAAGCCCGACTGCAACACCCACCACCCACGCGACGTCCACGACGGCGGACGAGGAAACGCCTACGCCCACCGCCTCCAAAGAAAAGTCGTCAGTGAGCAAGGTGGCGCAGATGTACGGCTCATTGGCGCCGGCGGAGTTCTTTGACATGTTTGAAGACTGCGCCCCTAACGGCATCCCGGATTCCAGCGCCTGCACCGGCCCGGAAGTCGGCCAATTTCAGTTCTTCAAGGGGGATGCAAAAGCCGCATCGACCACCCAGCTGCTCACCGAGTTGCGCAGTTCCCGGGTGGTGGAGGACTCCGGCGACCGGATCGTCGGCTGGTCGACCCTCGGCACCACCGCCGTGATCACCGTGGTGGATAACAAAAAGGGGCTCACCATGCAGCAGATGGTCTCCTCCGACAAGCAGGATCCGCTGGAGCGCATCTATGAGCTGGGCCTGGCCGCAGCGCCAGAACCAACCCCAACAGCAGAGCCCAGCGAGAACCCCTCCTAACTAGTCACACGTAGTGACCTGCTGGCCGCCGTTGTAGGCCTCGAGCTGTTTCACCGCGTCGGTCAGTGAGGTTACCTTGAGCAGCGTGATGTCCTTGACCTTCGCGGTTTTCGCTTCCCCGCAATTGGCCGCCGGGGTCAAAAACACCTCCGCCCCAGCGTCTTTCGCAGCCCGGATCTTGTGGGTGATACCGCCAATCGGCCCCACTTCACCCGATTCCGCGATCGTGCCGGTGCCCGCGATGAACTTCCCACCAGTGAGCTCACCAGGGCTGAGCTTATCGACGACCGCGAGCGTGAACATCAAGCCAGCACTCGGACCGCCAATATCCTCCAGGTTGTATTCGATGGTGGCGCCATCCGCGGGCACAGACACCAGGATCACCCCCAGAAGCCCCTTGCCGGTGTGCGGGTTCTTCCCCAACACCACCTCACGCGTCTGCCCTCCCTCAAAACCGAGGGCCACCTTCTCCTCCGGCGCTTTAGCCGCAACAAATTCCCGCAGCTGTGCCGGGGACTCCACCTTCTCGCCGTTGAAAGAGACAATGCGATCCCCCGCAGTCACCAGGTCTTTCACCGGGGCGTCCGGCATGACGTCTTTTACTTCTACCACTGTCGGGCGGCCCAAGTACCGGTAAGCAGCGAGTGTGGCCGAGGACTCGGAGTCAGAAAACGCCGTCTGGTTCTGCTGCTTGATTTCTTCCTCGGTGAGGTCCGGTGGGAACACGGACTCGATAGGAACGATCGTATCGTCGCTGAGCAGCCAGCGGCTCATCACCTGAGACAGGGTCATTTGGGTGCGGACGGACACCGTGGTCATATTGAGGTTGCCTGTGGTCTGATCGACGTCCGTTCCCGTGATGTCAACGATCTTCTTGCCCTCGTATTCCGCCAGCGTATTGAAGGTAGGGCCAGGGCTTTCCGCAGCATAGGGCACCGTCAGCGGGATGTCCGTAAAGGGCACGGTGGGGCTGGAAATAAGGTAGCTGAAAGCGAGCACTGGGATGGCGCCCCAGATCACTGTTTTCGATCGACGATTCACGCCTAGCTACCTTACCCGCTCTCAGGGTGTTCGCTAACAGCGTTGATAGAGATAGGGTCTGTTCGGGTTGCACTGCGGTACTTTGGTGACTATGAACGACAACAATAATTTTTTCTTTGGTGGCAACTTCGGAGGCCCCGGCGGCTTCGGAGACTTCTTTAACCAACTAGGCCAGATGTTTAACGGCGGGGCGAACAGCAACCCCGATGAGCCGGTCAATTACGAGTTAGCGGAGCGGATCGCCAAGCAGCAGATTGGCAAGGTCTCCCCTATTAGCAGCAAGGAATCCACCGCGGTCGTCGATACGGTGCGCCTGGCCGACATGTGGCTTAACGACGCCACCGTCCTGCCCACCTCGGAGGGCTCCGTCAACGCCTGGAACGCCGAGGAATGGCTGCTAGCCACGCTACCGACATGGAAGCGTTTTGTTACCCCCGTAGCTAAGCGCATGAACGAGGCGCAGCTGGAGCAGCTACCGGAAGAGGCCCGTGACATGGTCGGTCCGATGCTGCAGATCATGAACTCCATGTCGGGGATGAATTTCGGTGTCCAGCTCGGCAACGCCCTGGGAGATCTTGCCACCCAGGCCCTGACCGGGTCGGACTTCGGCCTTCCGGTAGTTCCGAGTGGCACCATCGCGGTGCTGCCAACAAATCTCAAGGCGATAGCCAAGGACCTGGAGATCTCTGAGCTTGACGTCCTGATGTACATTTGCGCCCGCGAAGCAGCACGTCAGCGCTTGTTTAAGCATGTACCGTGGCTGGTGGAACGCCTCGTTTCTTCCGTCGAGGAGTACGCGGCCGGCCTCGTGATCGATACCTCCCACATTGAGGAAGCCACCCGCGAGCTGGGCCTGGAATCCGGCGACCCGGCCCAAATCCAGGAAGCGATGCAGCGGCTGCAAAACATGGATCTCTCGCCACGCATTACCTCCCGCAATGCTGGTGCCACCGCCCGCCTCGAGACCATGCTCGCGCTCGTCGAGGGCTGGGTCGAACTAGTCGTGACCCAGGCAATGGGTGAACGCGTCCCGTCGACCGACGCGCTCAACGAGGCATGGCGTCGCCGCCGCGCGACCGGTGGCTCCGCGGAAAAGGCCTTCGCCAAGGTGGTAGGCATCGAGTTCGCTGCACCGAAGGTCGCTGAGGCAATGGAGCTGTGGCGACGAGTGGAAAACGCCGTGGGTATCGAGCGTCGCGACGCCGTCTGGGATCACCCAGACTTCCTGCCTGTTGCCGAGGACCTGGACAAACCGGCAGCGTTCATCGATTCGCTCCTCGGTGACACCCTGAGCGAGGACTTTGATCCCATCGCCGAAATCAACGCCCTGGAGGAGCAGCTGAAAGATCGCCCCGAGGACGAACACGGCGACGAGGAAAAGTAACTAAAACTGGCGCGCGTAGGCCTCCAAATAGCCTTTCGCGCGTTCTGCCTTCGGCGCCCGATCCGCCCACTCCCAAAACTCCGCGGAGTGCCCGGTACGAATGAACGTGTGCACCAGCTCGTGCACGATCACAGCGTCCAACACGTACCCCGGCACATCCTGCAACCTGTGGGATACTCGAATTTCGCCCGTCCCCGCAGTACAGGACGCCCACCTGCTGTTTTGATTAGTCACCCACCTGATTCGGGTGAACCTTGCTCGGCCTTCCAACACCGTGGCGTTGAGTTCTTTCGCGCGGGCGGCCAGTTGTGCGTCGGTAAGCGAGCTAGCGTTCTTGGCCAACTTCACCTGCAGTCGCTCCACTACCTGCGCCACTTCGCGTTCTTCATCCGCCGCCGGCATCCCGGACGGCACCCGCACCTCGATGGTGTCGCCCACTAGTTTCGCGCTGATCGTGCGTTTGCGCCTTGTCGAACGGATTACCCGCACCTGATGAGCCATGTCACGATATTCTATGGCACATGGGGGAAATGCTAAAGCTCACGAGTGCTGCCCGGATCGTGGTCCGGCCCGGCCCAGCAATTCAATTTGGTATCGATGCCACCACCGCGGGGGTAATCGACGGCATCGAACCGCACCATATCGGCCCGGTGGTGGGGGCGCTCGCCAGCGCCAAGTCCCCTGTGACGAGAACCGACCTCGCGATCAGACTCAGCAAGGCCGGTCTCAACTCCACTGCCGCCGAACAACTAGTGGGTGAACTGCTCGCTTTCGGGATCCTGCGTCACCTCCCCACCGTAGAACCACGCGTCGCCCTCCTGGGGCGCAGTTCCCTCTCCGCTCTGATCGCAGAGTTGCTGACCGGCAGCGGGTGCACGGTTCGCCGACCCTTGCGCGGCGAAACTGATGGGAGGTTTCTGCGGTCGCTACCAGGTGAGATGCCGCTGGTGGCCGTCGATAAGCTGGCGCATGCGCGGGTGCTGGCCGGGGCGCTCAGCGGGGGACGACGGGAGCTGTTCGTGCCGGTGCAGCTTGTCGACGGCCGTGGCGTCATCGGCCCACTTCGCTCCGGCGGCCTCGGTCCGTGCCCACTGTGCACCCAGCTGCACCGCACGGATGTGGATCCACATTGGCCACACCTTCTTACCCAGCTACCTGGCGCCGCCTCAGCGGCTCCGGTGACTGTGGCGGCGACAGCGGCTCACGCAGCTGCGATGGTGCTCGCCCATTATGGGTTGGATCGCCCGCCGTTGGGCACCACGTCGCGACGTTGGCAACCAGGGTTAGTGCTGGATGTGGACCCGTTTGGTGAGTTGCGGGAATCCGTGGTGGCCAGCCATCCCCATTGCCCGCTATGTTTCGAGTCGCAAAATATCCAGCAGAGCCTCCCCGAAGCTCGCTGCCTTGACCGGGCCAATTCCTGAGACTTCCAACAGTTCACTTTCGGTCTGCGGTCGGGCTTCAGCCAAGGCCATCAACGTGGCGTCGGTGAACACAATGTAAGCGGGCACCTCAAGTTCTTTCGCCTGTTCCAGACGCCACTGGCGGAGCTTGTCAAAGACGCTCTCGTCAGCGTCTGAGGGGCAATCCTGGCATCTACCCAGCACCTTTTCCTGGGGCGCTTTCAGCGGGCTGCCGCACACCCGACAGCGCTGAGGGCGCTTGCTCCGCGGAGGCACATTCACAGCTTCTGCCACGATCCCGTCGAGGAAGCGACTGCGCTTGCGGGACTGTCGGCCCCCGTCTTGTCGAGCGAGCGCCCACGAACAGTGCAAATGCTCCCGAGCGCGGGTAATCCCGACATAGAATAGTCGGCGTTCCTCTTCGATCTGCTCCGCTCCCGCTTTGATAGCAAAGGAGATGGGAAGGGTGTTTTCCACCAATCCGGTGAGGAACACGGCGTCCCACTCCAGGCCTTTCGCCGCGTGCAGCGACGCCAGTGTCACGCCTTCTACTGTGGGAGGTGCTTTGGCTTCAGCCCGGTTTTTGAGCTGAATGAGGATCGCTTGTAGATCACTGTCCGGCGTTGCGGTTCCTAGTTCCTCGATGAGATCGACGAGAGCGGTGAGCATCTGCCAGCGTTCGCGGGCTTCCACGCCTTCGGGTTCTTTGGAGGTAAGTCCCAGTGGCACCAGGGCGGCGCGAGCGATGGCCGCCACTCGTGGCCCTACAGCATCCTCGGGGAGGTCGCGGCGCTGCGCGGTGCGCACCAGCTGGCTGATCGCCTGTTTAATCTCGTTTCGCTGAAAGAACCCTTCGCCGTTTTTGATCTGGAACACGATGCCCGCGTCAGCAAGCGCTTGTTCAAAAACCGCGGATTGGGCATTGATGCGGTATAGCACCGCGATTTCGCTGGGTGGGGTGCCATCGGCGATGAGCTTTTTTATCTGGCGCGCAACTTCACGCGCTTCCGCCGGCTCATCGGGGTAGGACTTGAACGTAGGTTCCGGCCCGGAAGGTCGCATACCCTGCAGTTCCAGCCGGGTGCCCGCTACCCTGCCGGTTGCTTTTCCGATGACGGTGTTGGCGAGGGCCGTGATTTCCGGGGTGGAGCGGTAGTCCCGTTGCAGCCGGGTCACCGTTGCGTGCGGGTACGTCCGTGAGAAATCGAGCAGGTAGTTTGGGGTCGCCCCGGTGAAAGAATAAATGGTCTGGTTGGCGTCGCCGACGACCGTGAGGTCATCGCGATCCCCAAGCCACGCATCAAGCACCCGTTGTTGCAGTGGGGTGACGTCCTGGTACTCGTCGACGACGAAGCTGCGATACTGGGCCCGGAACTCCTCTGCGACCGCCGGAGAATTTTCGATGGCTCCGGCCGTGTGAAGCAGCAGGTCATTGAAGTCCAGCAACATCCCAGCATCGGTGGTTTTTGCTGCTTCGTACATCCGGTACACGTCCGCGACCTTCTCCGCGGGCACCGGTGGGGTGCGCTGCGCCTTATCGACGGCCTCAGCGTATTGCTGGGGCGTAACCAGGCTCGCTTTTGCCCACTCGATCTCCCCGAGGAGGTCACGCACATTTTCTGTGTGGGATTCAATTCCGACGTTACGGGCGGCGCGCCCGACGAGGGAGAACTTGTTATTATCCAGCATCCGCCACGGCAGGTTCCCGGCGATCTGGGGCCAGAAGTACTGGAGTTGGCGCAGGGCTGCGGAGTGAAAAGTACGGGCTTGTACTGCCCCGATACCCATGAGGCTGAGACGGTGCCGCATCTCAGTGGCGGCACGGTTGGTGAAAGTGACGGCGAGGACTCGGTGTTGGCTGATGAATCCTTGGTCGATGAGGTGCGCGATGCGGTAGGTGATGGTCCGGGTTTTGCCGGTACCGGCTCCGGCAAGGATGCAAACCGGGCCGCGGGGTGCGGTGGCAGCGCGGCGTTGGTCGTCGTCAAGGTCGTTGAGGTTGATCATTGGTGCGTTTTGCCCAGTCGTCGATGAGTTGGCGGGCGATGCTCCCGGGGGCAGCCAGTGGCAGCTGGCGGATCTGCTCGGGGCCAGCCCAGACGATTTCTTCGAGTTCACCGTCGGTGGTGCTGACGGGGTCTTCGTCCGTCGTGCTAGCAGTGAACCCGATCATGAGCGAGCCGGACATGGGCCAGGGTTGGGAACGCACGTAGGTAATGTTGTCGGCTCTGCGCCCGGTTTCTTCGAGCACCTCGCGGGCGAAGGCCGCTTCGAGGGTTTCGCCTGGGTTGACATAGCCCGCGATCAGGGAGAAGTAGTCGGGGCGGAGCCGATTTCGCCCGAGGAGGATTCTATTGTGTCCGTACAGTTCCACGAGCCCGATGACGGAAGGATCGATCCGCGGGTAGATCATGCGCTGATCGTGCCCAAACGCGAGGGAGCCGAAGTGGTGCAGGGGTGAGCCGTATTGGGGGTCGAAACGTTCGTTTTCCCGGAATCGCAATTTCGCAATCACTGACGCGACGTTGGGGTGGTCGAGGTAACCTCGGGCGCTGCGCCAGGTGCCAGTTGTAAGGTGCGGGAGTTCTTCGATTTCGGTGTCGGTGGCCCGCACTGCCACGTATGGAAAGCTCGGTCCTACGCTGGCGTGTGGATGGAAATGTTCTGGGGCGTCGGCCAGGGGTGCGTAAACAATGGCCGCGGCGTATCGCTGCTCGTCGACGGCTTCCAACGGGAGCCAGAGTGGTTGGTCTTGAGCATCGACGAGGATGCGGTAGTCCGGGGTGACGAAAAGCAGAGACATAGCGTGTTCCTAGAAAACGCGTCGCACGTAGAGTAGTCGGTCGCCTGGTTCCACGATTTCGGCTTCTGGCGCGTCGATGCGATAGAGCTCACCGGAGCGCACCACACCGAGGACTATGTCTGCCAGGTGCCGTGGGTTAGCGCCCACTTCGTCTTCCCCGACGAGCCGTTCAGCGATAGAGAATCCTTCGTCTGGAGACAGGAGGTCTTCCATCATCTCCACCACGGATGGCGTGACGGTGGCGAGGCCGAGCAGCCGGCCTGCCGTTTCGGAGGAAATCACCACGGAATCGGCCCCGGATTGCTTAAGCAGGTGCATGTTTTCGGATTCGCGGACGCTGGCAACGATCATGGCGCTTGGTGCGATTTCTCGGACGGATAGGGTGACCAGCACGGCGGTATCGTCCAGGTTGGGAGCCACGACGACGGCTTTGGCGCGGGTGACTCCGGCGAGTTTCAGCACGTCAGATTTGGTTGCCGATCCTTGAACGGTGGCAAGGCCTTGGTTTGCTGCGAGTTCCAATGATGTTGGATCGTTGTCAATGACCACGATCTGGCTGGCTGGGGTGCCGTCGGCAAGCAGTGCGGCGACGGCGGAGCGTCCCTTGGTGCCGAATCCGATGACCACGGTGTGATTACGCAAGCGCTTTCTCCATCGTTGAATTTGCAGGGCGCGACGGGATTCTTCCGTCAGGACTGACAGGGTGGTGCCGACCAGGAGGATCAGGAAGGCAATACGAAGTGGCGTGATGACGATGATGTTCATCAGTCGCGCGTGTTGGGTCACTGGTGTGATGTCGCCGTAGCCTGTGGTTGAGAGCGACACCGCCGAGTAGTACACGGCGTCGATGAAGGTGAGGTGCTCGGTGTACCCTCCCTTATCGAAGTACACGAGCACCGCCACGAGTGCGAGGAGCAGCGTGGCGTACACGAATCGTCGGATGATCAGTGCCCAAGGGCTGGTGTACGCAGCCCCTGGCACGCTGACAATGTTGATGAGCGCGTGATCAGGTAGATCACTCAGTTCCATGTCACCACGGAACCTGTCCCCGATCCGATTTCGCATTCGCGCTCCTTCAGTGTCCTTCTATTGCGTGTCATCCATTGCGAGCATCCGCGCCATTTCTTGTGCGTCAGGTAGTTTACCTGGCTCCAGTGTGAAACCTGCCGATACGTAGTAAAACGCTGCGCGAATCTTCTCTGGGTCGATGGCTGTGCCGAGTTTCTTGCTGAGCAGTTCGGCCCATGCGTGCCGGTACACTGCGAGCTGCAAACTCGCGGTTTCCAGGGCTGCCCCTGATGGGGGGCGACCTGTCTTCCAGTCCACCACGAGCCAGCCTTCTTCGTCGGAGTCGGCCTCGTGAAACACGGCGTCCATGCGACCACGCACGACGTGGTCGCCGAGGACCACTTCAAAGGGCTGCTCCACGTACTTCGGGGTTTTTTCAGCCCATTCCGAAGCCAGGAATTTCTCTTTGAGCTGCTCCACTTCCGCTTCGACGTACCCTTCGTCGCCCATCCCAGGAAGCTGTTCCTCATCGAGGAAGGATTGACCGCCGAGTTTGCGTTCGAGCCATTCGTGGAACGCGGTGCCACGCTTGGCGTATGCGTTGGGGCGGAATGGCACGGGGCGTGCGCTGCGCCGGGCGAAGTACTCCGGGTTGGAGGCAATGGAGACCATGTCTGTGGCGGTGAGTTCCTTGAGCACTGGGACGTGCACCTCTGTCACCTGCTGAGCTCGATGTTCCTCGATCAACGCGACCACGTCGGCTTCCCATTGTTTCGTCAGTTCGCTGCTGTCGAAGCGAGGCTCTGGCGGGGACGCGAGCGCAGCCTTCACAGCCTCCGCGGCTTTCGCCACTGCTTGCCGACGCCCGCCCAACGCATCCTGTGGGAAACTACCGTGTAGCGTTTTGGTCCCATCCTGGTTCGGCTCGAGTTCTTCTTCCCAGTGCACAACTGCGTGTGGGAGGGCCCGCTTGAGCTTGTTCAGGTGCAGGTAAGGCGCGTTTGATCGCCAGCCGTCTTTTCCGTTGTAGGAGGCGCTGACATAGAGGTGTTCTTCGCTGCGGGTGATGGCCACGTAAAACAATCGCTCTGATTCGGCGTTGAGGTTTTCCCGGAATTCATCGATGTGCGCATTGATCCCGTTGCGTAGTTCCTTGACAGTGTCGAAGCTTTCCAGTTCGAATACTGGGGCTCCGGTGAGGTCATCAACGGATCGGGCGTCGCCACGCAGGCTAGAGGGAATGCTGGTGACTGTGCTGACCCAGGTGGGGTTTTTGGCCCCTTTGCTGGTTTCATCATCGTACGTTTTGTTGTCCGCGTGTAGCACGGCAACGTGCTGCCATTCCAGCCCTTTGGACTTGTGCACGGTGAGGATTTGCACTCGTTCTGAGCGGACGGATACTTCACCGGGCTCGAAGCCGTCTTCTTCTTGGGAGGCGAGCTCGAAATATTCGAGAAGTCCGCGCAGGGTTGCTCCCGGAATGTTTTCGAAGGTGGCTACTTGGTCGGCAAAGGCGTCCAGGTGGGCGGTGCCGGGTGCACCGTCGGCGGTGGGGTCTTGCCTAGCTAGCACCTCGGTGCGGATGCCCATGACGGATTCGATATCGGCAAAGATGTCGCTGATGCTGCGGCCGAGGCTGTGCGTACGCAGGTGGCGCAACGCCGCTGCAAGTTCAGTGAGGCGTCGATAGCCTTCCGCAGAGTATTTTTCCGGTTCTCCCAGGTCAGCAATGGCATCGCTGAGACCGACGATGGTGCTGGGGTCGGGTTTCTCGGCAGTGGTGATGGTCCAGGCGAGTTTTTCCAGCGGGTCCTTTGGTGCTGGCCCGACGTCTTCCGCGCTGCGGCCGGCGAGGTTCCGGGCGCGCTGGTAGACAGCCCGGATGTCGTTTGCTCCGAGGCCGACTAAGGGGCCGGTAAGGATCCGCAGTGCTGCCTTGTTGTCTTGCGGGTTGATCAGCATGGATGCGATCGACGTGAGGTCAGTGATCTCTGGGATGGAAAGCAGACCGGATAGACCTACCACTTCCACGGGAACTCCGCGTTCTTCCAGAGCTGCGACGATTGGCGCGATATGCCTGCGCTTCCTGACGAGCACTGCCCCGGTGAAATCATGCTCCCGTGGGGCGTGGAATGCCGTCGCCAGGGAGTCTGCCACCCAGGAGATTTCTTCCGCTGGCGTTCCGAACCAGCCAAGCTGTACGGTGCCTTGGCCGTTGGCTGCGAGTGGTTCCAGTGGCTGTACTGGCCGCTGGGATGGCCCGCGGTCCTTAAATGCGTGGTCAGCAATGGTGTTCGCAGCTGCAAGGACGTCTGCCGGGTTTCTAAATGACACGGTGAGTTCTTGCTTTGGCGCTGGACCTAGTGGCTCTGAAGTCTCGGAAACGCAAGGGAAATCCGTGACGAAGCGATCGAGGTTGGCAGCCGTAGCGCCACGCCAACCATAGATGGACTGCATCGGGTCTCCCACTGCGGTCACGGTGAGGTGCGGATCGTGGCCCCCATACAAACTGCGTAGGAGCACGCGTTGGGCGTGCGAGGTGTCTTGGTATTCGTCGAGCATGACGACGCCAAACTTGGCTCGTTCCCGCTGCCCTACTTCTGGGTGTTTTTCAGCCAGGGTGGCTGCCAGTGTCATTTGCTGCCCGAAGGTAATGACGCGCTGCTCCGCGAGGGTTTCCCGGAGTTGCTGGACTAGTGGAAGGAAGTCAATGCGTTTTTGCTGTGCACTCAGCCAGTCCCGGTCTTTTTTAATCAGGTTGGCGGGGTTGCCTTTGTCATCGACGGGGTCGTCGAACAGGCGCATGAATTCTTGTGATTCGGTGCGGACGTCATCCAGGCTCACCATGTGGTTGTCGATTTCTGCCGAGAGTTTCAGCAAGGTTGCGGTGGTGTAGGCGACCTGGGTGGTGACGGACAGTTGTCCGGTGTAGTTCACCACGAGCTCACGGGCGATGGCGTACAGCTCGGTTTGAGTGATGAGCCGGGCAGAGGGCTCGACGGGCAGTAACAAGCCGTATTCTCCGACGAGCCGGCCAGCGTAGGAGTCGTAGGTGAGCACGGTTGGGTTGATGTTTTCCAATGTGGCCGAAAGTCGGCCTTCGGGGTCCAGGTCACGCGCCTGTGGGGTCATAGCGAACGTAGCCAGGCGGGTTTTGATGCGCTGACGCAGCTGCTGGGCGGCCTTTCGGGTGAAGGTTAGGCCCAGGACTCGTTCTGGGTCGACGTACCCGTTCGCAACGAGCCACACGACGCGGTTGGCCATCGTTTCGGTTTTGCCGGCGCCGGCTCCTGCCACCACCAGCATTGGGCCTGGTGCTGCGCCGATCACGGCAGCTTGTTGCGGAGTCGGCGGAAATTTTTGGCCTTGAGCTGCGGCGAGTTCTTCCGGTGAGATCCGTTGCTTAAACATTGGTGAGAGCCTTTCCCTCGGGATGCGCTGGGCACATGGTGCGCAGCACGCACCGGTCGCAGGCTAGGTTTTCATGTGCTTGAAACTGGGGTCCTTGGATTGCGGTGACTACTTCGGGCAGGAGCGCGGCAAAATCGGTGAGCTGTTGTTCGTCTTTCATGGGTTGCTGCCGCTCGGTGACCTTCACAGCTTCGGACGCTGGGTATACCAGCCAGCCGCCACCGAGTACCTCTGGGCGGAGTCCCATGTTAGACGTAGTCGCGCCCTCCGGCCCTACCTCGGCGTGGGCGAGGGCGAGTTGGTAAGCGAATAGCTGCGGATGCACTTCCGCATCGTCCTTTGATACCCCATGCTTTCCGGTTTTGAGGTCAATGACCAGCAGGGCGTCATCGGCTTGTTTTTCTAGCCGGTCGATTCTGCCGCGAATGGCTATCGGTGTGCCGTCGGGTAGTGCGCTCACCACCACATTGACGGGGTATTCCACGCCCACTAGTTCGTTGGTTCGTTTATCCAACCATTCAAAAGTTCGGTCGAGGGTGCGCTTCCAGTTGGTTAGTTCGTTCTCCACCAGCCAGGCCGGAAAGTCGGTGTGGGCGACAAATGCCTCGGTGAGCATCCTTTCGATGTCCGCCCGTGGCACTGATCGGGCGTAGGCTTCTGCCCCGGCGTGGATGAGGATGCCTTTGAACAGGTGCAATGGGCTGTCGTCTTCTTCGCCGTATTCGCTGAGGACGGTCCGTAGTGGGCACACCAGAGCGCTTTCGATTTTTGATGGAGAAAGCTGCACTGGCGGGTTAAGGTTCATGATCGGTTCTGCTTCACTCGGCGCAGCGAGCCCCCACCAGGTGTCCGGGTGGGCACCGTGGATTCCGGCTTCGGCAAGCCTGGCCAGTTGGCGGGCTGCTTCCCGCTTGTGATGTTCTGGGGCATCGGGTGCTTCGAGGGTGCGGCGAAGTTCAGCGACGATGCTGGGCTGTGACAGCAGTCGGGGAAACTGTGTGCTGTCTCCGATGTCGTTGTTTAGCTCAGCGAAGGCGTCGGGGGTTCCTGAGGTGGTCACGAGGACATCGGGGTCCTCGGCTAGCTCGGTGACGAAGCGTGAAGGTTCTTCTACCTCATCTGAATCTGGTGCAGTGACCGCGGTGACGAGCAATGTGTGGGTTGCGCGCGAACAGGCGAGCAAGAACAGCCTGCGTTCCTCAGCGACTTTGTCTTTGGTGTTGGAAGTGATGACGTTGGGGTCGATATCGCGGTCATGCAGTTGGACAAGTTCTTCCTGGCCGAACAGCGAACCGGTCTCCCCCAGCGCGGGCCATTGCCCTTCCTGTACTCCGCAGACAACCACGAGAGGCCAGTGGCGACCGATGCAGCTGTGTGCGGTGAGGATTGACACGGCTTCTGGTGCGAAACCGCGTCGATCGCGAGTACCGCTGGGCAGTTCCTCTTCTCGAATGGTGGACACGAACCGCATCAGTGGTGCGGCTGGGTGGCGTTCAACGAAGTCTCCCGCTGCATCGAAAAGTGCCATGACAGCGTCAAGGTCGATGTCAGCTTGGCTTCCCAAGGCCCCGCCACGCAGTGAGGCGTTCATGAGCCGATCGGAAAGCCCTGTGGCGTCCCATACTTCCCACAACGTGAGTTCAATGGAGGCTCCTTGGGCAAGTGCCTCACGACCGGCTTTGAGCACTCCGGTCAGACGGAGCAGGATGTCTAGCTCGCGTTGCGTGAGATATTCGACTGTATCGGTTGGTAACTCGTCGGTAGCGCGGAGGATGTCGGCGAGGACGTCAGTGGCGCGACGAGTGCCGCCCCGCTTCATTTCGGCTTGCCGGAGTCCGCGGAGCAGCCTGCGCAGGGTCACGGGGTCGGCGCCACCGATGGGGCCGAGAATGAGTTCCTCAAGTTCTGTGGTGGTCAGTGGCTCGGTGAGCAGCGTGAGCGCTAGCAGCAACCCGGACACCAGTCGTTGTTGTGCGAGGACCATTGATGTGGGTTGCAAGGACACGGGAACGCCAGCAGACAGCAGGGCACGACGGACCGCGGGGATGCTGCTATTGGAACGGACAATCACTGCCATGTCATCCCACGATGTCCCGTCGATAAGGTGGGCGCGGCGCAAGGTGTCCGCGACGACGAGGTGCTGTGTCGCCTCCGAGTCGGCGTAGCAGATTTGTTGCCGGGGCGCGTGACGACGCCGATCCAGCACAATCTCATGGTCAACCGGCCAGCTCGTTAATGAATCCGGGGTTGCACCACGGAAGTGGAATACTGAGTGTTCGGGATTGCCCGCCAGCACAGCGCACTGTGCGAAGTGCGTAAAAACGCCGATGAGCTGCGCTGCTTGTGGGTCGAGGTTTTGGGCGTCGTCCACAAACAGGGAATCAATTTGTTCTTGCATGGCCTCGCGAAAGGCCTCGTCGGCGTTGAGGTGGTCGTGGGCCGCGACCACGAGTTCGGAAGCGTTGTACAGCTGGGCACCGGTGAGCTGAGTGATTTCTTCGTATTCCTGGAGGAATTTTCCGGCGGCCACCCACATGGGCCGGTTGTAGACGTGGCCGAGCCCTTGGAGCTGTTCCGGCCCCAGTCCGCGTTCTTGGGAACGCAGGAGGAAGTCACGCAGTTGCCTCGCGAAACCCACCATGGTCAGTGCGTCTCGTACGTTGTCCGGCCAGTAGTTATCTTCCGATTCAGCATGAATCTGGAGCAGCTCTTGAATAATCAGGTCCTGCTGTGCGCCGGTGATAAGGCGCGGGGTTCGCCCCAGCGACGCATCTTCCGCTGATTCGGGATTACGCAGCCGTGCCAGGCGCACCAAGGAGAAAGCGAACGAGTGCACCGACTGCACGAGAGGAGTTTCGGACACGTACCCGACGCTGGGCAAGAGCTTCGCAAACTCCTTGCGAAGCAATGCGCCCGATTCTTTAGAGGTAGCAAGGACCACAATCTCGGACGGGGACACCCCGGAAGCAATTCGCGCTAGAACAGCATCCACGATGAGGGAGGTGACGCCCGAATCGGCGGTGCCGGTGACCCGCCATTTTCCTGGTTTAGGGGTGTCCATCGCAGCGATAAGCTGCTGGGCAGCCCCATCCCAGGTACGAGATTCCGGCGAGGAAGACTCTCCAGCTACGAGCTTGACCTGTAGTTTTTCCGGCGGGGCGAAGCGAGCTGAGGGCACGAACTGATTCATGCCTCCATTGTGACAGACGCACCGGACACGGTAAGCTCCCCTACCGCCATTTTTAGAACATGTGTTCTATTTTCCGGTGAGAATGTTAGCAACCCTCTCCAGCCGTTCCGACACTCCCTCAACCTCATCGCTCAAGGCTGATACGAAAATCCGGTACATCAGCGCGCGCAGCAACAGCCCAGTGAATTCAGGAACATGGGAGAAGCGATGCACGATGTCGGAGTCGACAGCGTCGAATAACAAGCCATCCACCGCAGCGAGCGCTGCCGTGTAGCCATGCGGCCGCACAGTAGCGACGATGTCCGTCACCAGAGGTGGCTGGGTTCCGGAAAACAGCGTGGTAGTGAGCATGTCAGCATGACCCACGTGCGACGGTCCCTCAATCGGAGGCAGCAACGGGCTAATGCGTGCTGCCAACCGCAGCGCGGCCTCCAGCTGCGCCCCCGCGACCGCGGAAGTATCAAGTCCGAGCGCCAGCAACTGTGCCGGATCATCGGACCAGGCCGCCTGGTCAGCAACACGGTAAATCTCGTGGGTTTTCCACTTCCCCGTTACTGGTTTGGTAGCGAACTCGGGGGATGGGACGTCGGCAAGCGCGTCAGCGAGGCGAAGACCTACGATCACCACTTCGTCCACCCTGCCCGACGCCAATTCCCCGGCTGCGTAGCTGTTCGCCCGCCATCCGGAGACCACAAACCGGCCGTCGGTGGCCCGCACTGGCTTGACCACGCGCAACCCCTCCACATGCAGGTTCTCCCGCACTTTCGCCGACCACGCCGCGTTATCGGGGTCCAACGCCGGGCTAAGCACAATGTTTCCGATTCGGAACCCGTAATCCCAGGCGTAGCCCAGCGGGGTGGCATCGCCAGATTCGGCATGAAACGCAGCGCGAACGTGTTCTGGCACAGCCATCATCGTCGTTCCTTTCCTTAAGGGTGATATCCCAGTGGGTACGGCCAAGGATTAAAAACGCAGGCCTGTTGATTGTCCGGATAGATTTCCTCCGGATCGATCTGATGCAACACAGAGTTATCCAGGCTCAACGTTTGCTGCATCATTACCGGAGCTAGATCACCATTTTTCGGACACGCCGCGTGTGCCGCATAGCCGATGCCGTGTCCCACCTCATGATTAATCAGGTATTGGCGGTAGCTGCCCAGATCTCCGCTAGCAGTTATGGCACCGCGTACCCACCGGGATTCGTTGATGACTACCCGGTCGCCATCGGTGGTGTAACAGCTGGTTTCCATCTCGAGGTCATGTCCACACAGTTCATGCGTGGTGGCCATCGACGCCAGCTGGATTCGCATCGTGGGATTTTCCTCCGGCAACACATGTTGGAAAGAAAACGCTGGGTCAGCGATCCACCCTTTCGGATTGCTCAACGTGGCGTCGATCATGGCAGCGACAGCATCGTCGCCACCGTAGGCGGCAGTGTCCACGCCGTTTTCTACTTCGACGACGTAGGTGACGGCTTTGTCGCGCCCCTCACCCACCTTTGGCCCAGGCTTACCGACGACCCGGTACGTCTTATCCCCCGCCTCAGCGAAGGAACCACCAGGTGGAAGATCCCCTATGCCAATCGGTAGCGCCATTGTCCTATCTGGGACGGGGCCGATGGATTTGGACTCCTCATCGCCATGGTGTGATGCAGCATGCGTTGTCGCTGCTGGCGTGGTGATGTCCGGTTGTGGGTTGCGCGTTATATCGACGAGAATCCAGATAGTGACCACCAGTAACACTGGTATGGCATACGCTCGCCACCCGTATTCACGCGCAAAACGGACCAGGACCGGTTCCGAATGAGGAGAATTCACAGCTCTTTAACCAACAAATCCCACTGGTCGGGAAGCTGCGGCACCGAACTCCACGTAGGCGATCCGCGCGCCGCGCACCAGGAACGTGCGACCGCGTTCGTCGGAAAGCTCAAGCACACCACCGTCCTGGCTCAGCACCTCCGCAACGCGAGCCTGAAGCTCTTCCTTCGGCGTATCGGTGGACAGTGTCAATTCCCGCGGGTTGTCGCTAAAACCAATTTTGATGTCCATGATGTCCTCTTATCTCGCTGGATTTACGCAATTCGCTGCCCTAGTTTAAGGCAGCAGCTACACTCGGTTCATCTTATCCTTGACGGTAGCTAGCCGGAGCGCAGGCCGGGCCGGTGTTAAAACCGCTGTTCGTTGACTAGTATCAAGATCGTGTCTGCACAACAGAAATCCAGTAAACCGACCTTTGCCGAACTAGGTGTCGCCGCGGAGATCTGTGAGGCGCTAGCTGCGCGAGGGATCACTCACACCTTTGCCATTCAGGAGCTGACGCTTCCGATCGCGTTGGAGGGGTCCGATATCATCGGCCAAGCACGCACCGGCATGGGAAAGACCTTGGGTTTTGGTGTCCCGCTGCTGGATCGGGTGTTTGACTCCGCTGACATTGCAGAACTCGATGGCACCCCACGCGCGCTCGTCGTCACGCCAACCCGTGAACTGGCCGTGCAGGTGGCAGAAGACCTCACCATCGCCGCACAACACACGCCCGTGCGTGTCATGACGGTGTACGGCGGTCGCCCATATGAGGAGCAGATTGCCAAGCTTAACGACGGCGTAGATGTCATCGTGGGCACTCCCGGGCGCCTCATTGACCTGTACCAACAGGGCGCCCTGGCCCTTGACCAAGTAGCAATCCTCGTGCTGGATGAGGCCGATGAGATGCTCGACCTCGGTTTCCTCCCTGCGATTGAGAAACTGCTCAAGGCCCTGACTCATCAGCACCAAACCATGTTGTTTTCCGCCACGATGCCGGGCCCTATCATCACGTTGGCCCGCAGCTTCCTGAACAAGCCCATCCACATTCGTGCAGAGAGCGACAGCAATCAACACACCCACGCCACCACAAAGCAGGTGGTCATTCAGGCCCACCGCATGGACAAGGTGGCGATCGTCGTAAAGGCCCTGCAGGCAGCTGAGCGAGGTCGCACCATCATCTTCACCCGCACCAAGCGCAGCGCCGCGGAAGTGGCCAATGATCTTGCCACCGCGGGCTTCACCGTCGGCGCCGTGCACGGCGACTTGGGCCAGGTCGCCCGTGAGAAATCCCTCCAGGCGTTCCGCGATGGCACCGTGGACATTCTGGTGGCCACCGACGTTGCTGCCCGAGGCATCGACGTTGACGACGTCACCCACGTCATCAACTACCAAACTCCCGACGATCCCATGACCTATGTCCACCGCATTGGCCGCACCGGACGCGCCGGACATAGTGGCACTGCTATCACGCTGGTAGGCTTTGACGAGCTCGCAAAGTGGCAGCTGGTCAATTCCGAACTTGATCTGGATGTTCCAGAGCCACCGCAGCTCTTTTCTACCTCACCGGAGTTGTTTGAGCTGCTGAATATCCCGGAGGATGCTGGTAGCAGCGTGGGACCTGCTAGGCGAGTGTTCGGTGGGTTCAGCAGCACCCAGCGGCTTCGTGGCGGTCGCCGCCCTCAGGAACGTGGTTCGCGAAGTGACAAGTCGACCCATGAGCGCATGACTTCCGCACGTCTCCGCCGAAAGGGTCGCAAGAGGTGAACAAAACGCACCGCAATACCCCGTTGCAGCGCTCGCCCAAGGATCTCATCGCCACCGCGGTCATCACTACCGTGGCACTCACCGGAATCACAGTGGCGTGGGCCGCTGCGCCGATCCGACATTCTGAGCTCACCCCTGCAGAGCAACCTTTCGAGAGCCCGGTCGTGCTAGCAGCGCTTCCGTCTCATTTGCGGGAAACGTGGCGAGCTGCCGATAGCGCCGTCCCTGCCCTTGTCCGCCCCTTGGTGGTGGATGGGCTCGTGATCACCGCGAACGGTGGCACTGTGTCAGCAATGGATCCCCGCACGGGGCAGCCGGTGTGGACATACACCCGTGACCTTGAGGTGTGTTCCTTGGGCTTAGCCTTCAACTCCGTTGTCGCCACTTACCGCAACTCTGCGGGGTGCGGCGACGTCACCCGGATCGATGCCAAACAGGGCACCTACGAGGCGACACGGAGCGCCCCCGCCCCCGATCACGTGGTGCCCCTGGCTTCAAATGACCGCGTCGGCACTGTCAGCCCAGAGCGGGTCGAGCTCTGGCGCAGTGATCTCGTCCGCACCGTCGAGTACGGAGACAAAACTGCCAAGCAGGAGCCGAATCAGCAGCCTCATGAAGCCTGCACGATCTCATCGGCCCTGAGCCGCAAGGAGCTCCTTGCGGTGGCAGAAACCTGTCCTGAGCAGCCCGATAACACCATGCTCCGGTTCCTAAGCTCCACCCCGGATGACTCGCGCGAGCCCACCGTCAAGGCCGATGTCTCGGTACCTGGCTCCGACGCACAGCTGATTGGCGTTGGCCAGAAACTTGCCTCGGTATATGTACCGAGCAGCACGCCCCAGCTGATTTCTTACGACGATACCGGGAAGGAAAAATCCAGGCTCGCGGTGAAGCCGAGCCGCCTGGTGGCTGAGCACTTGAGCAGCGATACTGCGACTGCGTTTGCTCCGGAGACCGCGGACTTGCCACACCACATGACCTGGTTTGATGGCGAGAGGCTGTACCTTTTGAATCCGGCGACCCTTGCCACCGAGGTCATCTTCGAGGGGGCCATTGGCACAGGCGCTGCGGTCGGCGATCGCATCGCGTTCCCGATACCTGGTGGAATTGCTGTCGGGAATTGGAGCACGGGGAAGGTAGAAAAAACTATCCCCGTTGACAGGAAGGGCTACACCGGTAGGGTATCACTAGCTGTAGCGGGGACTACTGTCGTCGAGAAGCGCGGCGATGCCGTGGTGATCCTTCGCAGCTAGCGGTGGTTTGCGGTCGCCCACGCCAGCGACTTCGAGTTGAACAATAGGAACAGGCCGAGCACGCCGGACACCGCCACGACGCCTGCCCACGCGGGCTGACCTGCAGACCACATGTAGTAGGCCACTACCAGCAGGAACATTTCCAGCATGGCGACGGGACCTCGTCCCCAGCGGCGTCCCTTATTCATGCTGATTGCTCCCGCGAGCACCGCGCCGAAAATGATGATGAAGTAGATGGCGGTGCCGTAGCCGATCAGTCCAGCACGAGCCTCGGTGTCCGTGACAATCGCGGCGTCTCGCTCGCCGATCAGCTCGCGGTAAATCAAAATTCCGGCGTACCCCAGGCCGATCAACGACTGGATCATAGCCAGGTAACCAGCATATTTTACGGGGGTGGGGACTCGAGGCTCAGCATTAATCACGCTCCACATCCTAACCCGAACGCGCGCGATGCCACTACACTGACCAGTTATGCGATGCCTGCTGCTGACCAACCCCAACTCGACGAGCCTCACCGAGCGTTCCTTCCGAGCTGCCCTCGCCCCACTGCTTGCGGTGAGCAACGTCACTGCCAGGCATACCCAACACCCCGAACACGCCGCCGAGATCGTACGGGGCCTGACCCGCGACGATTACGATGCAGTTATCGTCTTCGGTGGCGATGGCACCGTGAACGAGGTGATCAGCGGGCTGCTGGGTCCAGACCCTTCCCAGCGCCCCGCTCCCGAGGAACTTCCTCGGGTCGCGGTGGTGCCTACGGGGTCGGCCAACGTTTTCGCCCGCGCGCTGGGCTTTCCGAACAACCCCGTGGAGGCCGCCCACCAACTCGCTGACCTCATGGCTGCCGGCACTTATCGACGACTGCCGGTTGGCGCCGTGAATGACCGCTGGTTTTGCGTGAACGTCGGCTTCGGCATGGACGCTGAAGTGATCCGACGGATGGACAAACTCCGTGACCGTGGCATTCCAGCCACACCGTGGAATTACTCTGCCATTGCACACTCTGCGTGGCGCAAACTCCGCCGCACCCCACCACATATTCACTTTGATGCTTGGACACACGAGGAGAAACACGTAACCGGGGACGTGCCTTTTGTCATCGTGTCCAATACGAATCCGTGGACGTACGCGGGGCCAGTACCCATCGTCACCAATCCTGAGCACAGCATGGGAAGCGGATGCTCGTTGTATGCACTTTCGCGTATCTCCGACATCGATGGTTCCCTCGCCATCATCAGCGCAATAGGCATCCCATTAAGCAATTTGTTGAAAAACCAGCTCGACTTCCAAGAAACCCGAGTTGACGATGCGGTACACATCACTCTATCTTCACAAACGAAACTAAAGTGGCAGGTAGATGGCGAATATGCCGGAGCAAACAAAGAACTAACCATCACATCCTTCCCGGAATCCATCGATGTAATCTGCCGAAAAAATCATCACTTCGCGTGATCTTGCACACAAAATTGCTCTAAAGTCTAGCCAAGATTGCGTGGACATGTCATGATTCATCGGTAACGAAAACGACGGGTTGTAAAACCTTAGTCGAACTTTTTGGGTACAACAGGTTACGCCCTGATGAACTAGCTCCCACAGAGCCAGCCCCCCGAGGCTGCCATCACCGCTAACCGCCACCACGCATCAAACAAGGGACCGTCCCGGACCCTCCCCTTGTGCTGCCCCGGTAGCAGTTGACTCATCAAGTACCACAGACTGTAAGAACGACACGCTAGGAGAAACCCCATGGATTGGCGCCACGAAGCCGTATGCCGCGACGAAGACCCAGAGCTCTTCTTCCCAGTAGGCAACTCCGGCCCAGCACTCGCACAGATCGCAGCCGCAAAGATGGTATGCAACCGCTGCCCAGTAACCTCCCAGTGCCTCGCATGGGCACTCGAGTCCGGCCAGGACGCCGGTGTCTGGGGCGGTATGAGCGAAGACGAACGACGCGCACTCCGCCGCCGCAAGAACCGTGGCCGCGGCCGTACCCGCACCACCGTCTAATTAACACGTTTGCCCATCCCTCCATTAAAGTGGATGAGACTTAATACCCCTTTTAACCAAGCAAGGAGGCAGCCATGAGCAAGCGTGGCCGCAAGCGTAAGGATCGCCGTAAGAGCAAAGCAAACCACGGCAAGCGCCCTAACGCATAACTAGAGCGTGTTCTTACAGCACCGAAGCTCCTGCTGGGATTACCAGCAGGAGCTTTCGCATTGCCCCGGGATCGTTGTGTCAGTGCGTGGGGGCCGGGATTGTCTTGTCAGACACCACGACCCCGACATTACGCCCCCGAGGTTGCCCCAAAATCGCTGCGACGAGCCCGAACTTCGGGAGGGTAATGTCGGGGAGAAAACCAAACATCCCCCACCGCACCTCAACAGCGCAATTATTGTAGCCAATGTGACTATTGGGAATCCTGTGACAGTAGGAAACGTGCCCCGCGAGCGCGGTCCCGGGATTGCCTTGCCCGAATCCTTGACCCCGAATTTACGCCCCCGAGGTTGCCCCTAAATCGCTGCGACAAGCCCGAACTTCGGGAGGGTAATGTCGGGGAGAAAGCCAAACATCCCCCACCGCACCTCAACAGCGCAATTATTGTAGCCAATGTGACTATTGGGAATCCTGTGACAGTAGGAAACGTGCCCCGCGAGCGCGGTCCCGGGATTGCCTTGCCCGAATCCTTGACCCCGAATTTACGCCCCCGAGGTTGCCCCAAAATCGCTGCGACGAGCCCGAACTTCGGGAGGGTAATGTCGGGGAGAAAGCCAACATCCCCCTAAAATCCGAAAAATAACCCCGCGGTTACGAGAACCGTTGCACGCGGATGGAAATGGAGATTCGTTGGCGCAGGCGTAGGGGTGCTTGAGCGGCGCAGGATCGGCGTAGGATTTCGCGGACTTCTTCTTCGATGCCAAGTTTTTCGAAGCAGTGCGGGCACGCTTCGATCCGGGAGCGCAGTTCAGCGCGGGTGGCGTCGCAGCAGTCGCCGTCGAGTAGTTCGACCAGGAGTGTGTATGCGTCGGCGCAATTGCATTCGCACCTGTGGTGGGAGTTTGTCATGGCTGGTCCTTGGTTCCGATCCCGTAACTGCGTGCTACTTCTTTTAACGCTTCGCGTAGTTGTTTTCTTCCACGGTGGAGTCGTGACATGACGGTGCCGATGGGTATTCCGAGGATATCGGCGATTTCTTTGTAGGGTAGTCCTTCGATGTCTGCGTAGTAGACGACCATGCGGTAGTCGTCGCTTAGGGCGTTGAGCGCATCGGTGATTTCGGAGTCTGGGAGGCCCTTGAGGGCCTCCACTTCGGCGGAATCGAGGCCGGTGGATTGGTGCGAGGAAGTGGAGTAAAGCTGGTAGTCGGTAATGTCGTCCGTAGGAAGTTGAGCGGGCTGACGTTGCGCCTTGCGGTACGAGTTGATGTACGTGTTCGTCATAATGCGATAGAGCCACGCTTTGAGGTTGGTGCCTTCTTTGAAGCTGTCGAAGGATTTGAAGGCTTTCATGTACGTTTCTTGCACCAGATCCTCGGCGTCGGAGGGGTTGCGGGTGAGACGCAGCGCACCGCCGTACAGTTGATCTAGTAGCGGAAGCGCCTCAGCCTCGAACCTTTCGACGAGCGCGGGGTCAGTCATTGTGCGGCATGTCCTTATGTCGTGAACGTACAGGCTAGCTTCTATTCTAGGTTCAAACCACAGGAGGAACGTCATTTGGCTAAGAGAAAGTCGGCGAGCACCGCAGCAATAGCACAGCTTATCGACGCCAATCTGCCCCATCGCGTGCACACCTTTGAAACGCATTCCCACAATTACGGCGCAGAGGCGGCTGAGTTGTTGCACAAAGAGTTAGGTGTTGCGGAGGGGCGGGTGTTCAAAACACTGGTGGTGGACCTTAGCGCCGGGAAAGGGCCTCGGCGTGAGTTGGCGGTGTGTTGCCTTCCGGTTACTGGATCGTTGTCGTTGAAGAAGGCGGCGAAGGCGCACGGGGTGGCCAAAGCGTCGATGGCTGATCCGAAGTTGGCGGAGCGCAGTAGCGGATACGTGGTGGGAGGGATTTCACCGATTGGCCAAAAGCATCCGCTGCCGACGGTGATTGATGCCAGCGCGGCCAACCATGAGACGGTGTTTGTCTCCGGTGGGCGTCGTGGCCTTGACCTGGAGGTCACAGCGGATGTGCTGTTACAGGCCACGGGCGGTTCGCTAGCTGACTTGGTCGCCGAGTAACTCTGGGTAGTCGTTGCGAACGTTTCCTACCGCAGAATCGGCGGGGGTAGCTACCAGGCCTGCCACCAGGGATTCTTCAGTCGGGTGTAGCAGGTCTTCATCTCCAGCGAGCCACCGTGGGATCTCGTGAGGGCTTAAGAAGCGTGGTAAGCGGTGGTGAAGCCAGGCCAGTGGCTCCACTGCCTCGGTGGTGATCATCGTCGCGGATAGTTGGTTCATTCCAGTGTCCCACAGCCCCGCTGCCCACAGCATTCCACTGTCGGCCGGGCGGACGAAGTAGGGCTGCTTGTTGTGCCACTCGTAGTAGCCGTCCAGGGGAATCACGCAGCGCCCACGGCGATAGGCGGTGCGAAAAGAGGGCTTGGTGGCGACGGTTTCTGCCCGCGCGTTGAACAGTGGTGGGCCGGAAAGATCTGTTTTCCAGTGCGGCAGCAGGCCCCACCGGGCTGGTTCCAGGAGTGTTTCGCTGGCATCTGGCGACCGGCGCACGATGGGGATCACAGTGGTAGGGGCGATGTTGTAGCGCGGTGGCGGGGTGCCGTGGGGTGCTCGGACCGGCACCGTGGCGTCGTGAAGCATGGCTGTGGTGGCGTCGAGGAGCGACTCACCTGTGGTAAAGAGAACGAAGCGTCCGCACATACCCCCTATTATGGATGACATGGATTCTCAAGGTTTAGCTTTGTGGCAGGCCCCCGTGGCGGATGGGCCGGTTTCCTGGAACGGATCGATTCCAGGGTCTAAGTCGATGACGAACCGGGCACTGATCCTGGCGGCGCTCGGCAGCTATCCCTCGACAATCAAAAACGCACTGGTCAGTCGCGATACTGACCTGATGATGTCCGCGCTCGAGCAGCTGGGCGCCGCCATCACCCGTACCGAGCCAAGCCACGGCTCCCCCACAACCACGATCCGGGTTGAGCCAGGTGAACTCTCCGGTGGCACCATCTACTGTGGCCTGGCCGGAACGGTGATGCGTTTCGTCCCACCCGTCGCTGCGCTATCTGACGGCACCGTCTTTTTCGATGGTGATGTCCAAGCGCGGGTGCGCCCCATGGACACGATCCTCAACGCACTGCGTGACCTCGGCGTATCCGTCGACGGCACCGCATTGCCCTTCACTATCCACGGCACCGGTGCGGTTCGAGGCGGCACCGTGGAACTCGACGCCAGTGCTTCGTCCCAGTTCGTCTCCGGACTCCTCCTCGCCGGTGCTCGCTACGGCGAAGGCCTGACAGTCCGCCACTGTGGTGGGCGCCTGCCGAGCATGCCTCACGTGGAGATGACGGTGGATATGCTGCGACAAGCCGGGGTAAGTGTGGATACCTCTGTGGCGAACCAGTGGCGTGTTGCCCCAGGCCCCATCGAAGGCCGTGTCTGGGCTATCGAACCAGACCTGTCCAATGCCACCCCGTTCCTCGCCGCCGCAGCGGTCACCGGGGGCCAGGTGGCCATCCACGATTGGCCGACCGCCACTCACCAAGCCGGTGACGCGATCCGTGGCATTCTGGAGCAGATGGGATGCACCACGGAGTTCCGCGCCAACGGCGAAACCAATGACCTGGTGGTGACGGGTCCTGAACCCGGCTCCCTCCGGGGCATTGACATCGACCTGGGCGATATTGGTGAGCTCACCCCTACCGTCGCCGCGTTGGCTGCCCTCGCGAGCACTCCGAGCAGACTGGAAGGGATCGCGCACCTGCGCGGGCACGAGACCGACCGACTCGCCGCCTTGTCCACGGAGATCAACGCCCTCGGGGGCAATTGCGTGGAGTTTGAAGACGGCCTGATCATCACCCCAGCGCCACTGAAGGGTGGGGTGTGGCACTCCTACGCCGATCACCGTATGGCCACCGCCGGCGCGATCATCGGGCTGGTCACCTCCGACGTCACCGTGGAAGACATCGGCACCACCTCCAAGACGCTGCCAGGTTTCGAGCTCATGTGGCAGGCCATGATCGATGGCTAGGCGACGCTACTTCGACGAATCCGACGTCCGGGTCCGCCCTGGCAAGGGTTCGCGCCCGCGTACAAAGGATCGCCCCGCCCACGAGAACGCGAGAGTGGGCATGGTGGTATCCAAAGACCGGGGTCGCTGGGGAGTAGTGCTCGATGGGCACACGGATCCCATCGTCTGCATGCGCGCCCGCGAGTTGGGGCGCACCAACATCGTGGTGGGAGACCGCGTCGGGGTGGTCGGAGACACCTCCGGTAAACCGGGCACGCTCGCCCGTATTATTCGACTCGAGGATCGCACCAGCGTGCTGCGGCGAACCGCGGACGATACCGACCCGTACGAACGCATCGTGGTCGGCAATGCCGACCAGCTCCTGATTGTCTCGGCAGTGGCTGATCCCCCGCCACGCGCTGGCTTTGTGGAACGGGCGCTTGTGGCAGCGTTCGTCGGTAAGCTGAAGCCAATCTTGTGTTTGACCAAGTCAGATCTCGCTGACCCTAGTGAGTTCGCCGCGGAGTTTGCTGATCTCGACGTCCCGGTGGTGATTGCCGGGATCGACGATGACATTACCGCCATCACCAGCATGGTATCTGGGCATGTCACCGCATTGATCGGGCATTCCGGGGTCGGGAAATCGACGTTGGTCAACCGACTCGTGCCTGACGCGGATCGGGCAACGGGCGAGGTGTCGGGCGTCGGTAAGGGGCGCCACACATCCACGCAGTCAGTAGCTCTCAAGCTCCCCGGCGACGGCTGGATCATCGACACCCCCGGCATCCGTTCCTTCGGGCTGGCGCACGTCGACGCGGACACCGTGGTCGGGGTATTCGACGACCTCGCGGAAGCTGCCGAACAGTGCCCACGTGGCTGCACCCACATGGGCCCACCAGCTGACCCGGAATGCGCCCTCGATGAACTAGAGGGCGCATCTCTGCGACGAGTCACCGCGGTCCGCAAACTCCTCACCGCACTACGATCCAACGACGACTGGGAACTCGGCATAGAAAAGGACTCATAACCGCAATGGAACGCCTCCCCTTGGAGCACACGTCAATCAGTCGACTTTCGCTGTACGCCGTGATCACTGGGGCCCTCACCGGTCTGGGCGTAGCGGCGCTGAACTGGGCGGTGATTTTCACCGAACGGGCGGTGTTTGGGGTGGATCACCTGGTCAATCATGATCCGACGTCTGCGGTTTCGCCACTGAGGTTATCCCTCACCCTCATCGGGTTAGGTTTCATCCTGTCTTGGGCCTGGTTCTTGTTAGACCGGAGCGGGTCTGAGCAGGTGTCGGTTCCGGAGGCGATGTTCGGAAAGAAGATGCCCGTCCTCACCACGCTCTGCTCCGCTTTTATTCAAGTCATGTCTGTGGCTGCGGGTGCCCAGGTCGGTCGCGAGAACGCTCCCCGACTGATGGGTGCGCTCTGGGGCTCTCGCCTCGCAGTCGCGCTGCGCATCGATCCCACCGCCCGACGGCTGCTGGTAGCGTCAGCTGCTGGCGCAGGTCTCGGCGCATCGTTCCATTTGCCACTGGCAGGCGCGATCTTCACCCTCGAGCTGTTGCTGGTGGAGATGTCCGCCCAGGCGGTGATCACCGCGATGCTCACCTCCGCCACGGCTGCTGCGGTCACTGGTATTTTTGTGGAGCCGCACCCCGTGTACCACAGCGTGCCCGTTGCGGAAAGCATGGCCACAATTGTTATCGCCCTGGTCGTAGGAGCGTTCACTGGGTTGCTGGGCCACTGGTTCGGCGCTCTGGCTCGTTCTGCGGTTAAACACCGTGCCCGTGGCCGGCAGCTGCTGTGGCAAATGCCTCTTGGGTTCGCTGTGCTGGCCGTGATTTCGTACGTGGTCCCCGGAGTCAGCGCGAATGCCCGATTCACTACCGACTCCATTTTCACCGCCCAAAGCGCGGCTTTCGGTCTGCTGCTGTTGGGCGCGTTGCGGATGTGCGTGATCTTGCTCAGCTTCCGGGTCGGTGTCATTGGTGGCACGCTGACTCCGGCGTTTGGGCTAGGTGCGATCTTCGGTTCCCTGCTGGGGCTAGCTCTGCACCCGCTGTTTCCGGAAATCCCCTTCGGGGCCTTCGCCATCCTGGGCGCAGCCGCGTTCCTTTCCACGGCGATGGCGGCCCCGATGTTCGGGATGATCGCCGCCATCGAGTTCACAGACATGGCGGCGCAGGGCTACCTGCCGGTGTTCGTAGCCGTGGTCGCCGCGGCTCTCTCAGTGCGTTTCTGGGGCCTGCTCATTCAGAAAGAGCAGAAGCTGGCCCCGTTCACGTCCGCGTTGTTTAAGCAGCAGCCTTAACGACGCACCGGGCGCATCAACGCATACCGCACCGCTTCCCCCACTGTGGGGCGCGCTTGCTTCAGCAGTTTCAGTCCGGGAACCAAGCCTCGACGCTTGCCGCTGTCATCCTTGCCGACGTGCAGCTTGCTCTCAATGTCTGGCGTGAATGCGGCTTCGGAGCGTACCTCTGGCGCATTCTCCGGTCGGGCTGCCAGCATGGAGTTCGGCAGGGTCAGCTTCAACAAGGTCTTTTGCACCTTGCCGAACTGCACCAGGAAGGAATCGGTGTTGTACGGCAGATCGAACTCGCGGGCGATGGCTTCGATTTGCTTCCCCACCCCTGCCAGACGGTTGGAAGGCATGTCCGGGAACAGGTGGTGCTCAATTTGGTAGTTCAGGTTGCCGGACATGATGGTGAGGATTTTGCCACCCCGGAAGTTCGCGGAACCGAGCATTTGACGCAGGTACCATTCGCCCTTGGTTTCGTTTTTCCACTGGGCTTTGGTGAACGTTTCGGTCTCGTCTGGGAAGTGACCGCAGAAGATCACGGCGTATGCCCACCAGTTGCGGATCAGGTTGGCCCACATGTTCGCCAGTGCGGTGTGTTTGAAGTTCGGTCCGGTGAGCGCCGGGTAGAAGACGTAGTCTTTCAGCACCTGGTTGCGCACCTTACCGACGGTTTCCCAGAACTTTGGTGCCGTTTCCTCCCAGGTTTGCTTGCCCGCAAACAGGCGACCGAACTCGACGTCGTAGAAGGCGATGGCCCATTGGAACAGGGATGCCAGCACAGCGTTGGTCAGGGGTTGGAAGGCGTGTTGCGGGGTCCACTTACGGTCGCGGGTCACGCGCAGCACGCCGTATCCCACGTCGTGATCCATGCCGAGGATGTTCGTGTAGGTGTGGTGGACGTGGTTGTGGGTGTGCATCCACTGTTTCGAAGGGCAGTTCATGTCCCATTCCCAGGTGGTGGAGTGGATGGTGGGGTCATTCATCCAGTCCCATTGGCCGTGGATGACGTTGTGTCCGATTTCCATGTTTTCGAGGATCTTTGCCACGCTGAGCATGGCGGTTCCCGCGAAAAAGAATGGTTTTTTGTGGCTCAGCAGGAGTGCGATGCGCGCCCCAATCTCCAGGCCGCGTTGGGTACGGATGAGGTTCTTGATGTACTTGACGTCTTTTTCACCGAGGGATTGTTCGACCTCCGCTTTGATGGCGTCGAATCGGCGTCCGATTTCTTCGATATCGGCGTCGGTGAGGTGCGCGTATGCTTTGATGTTCGCAATTGCCATATGTTTCTCCTAGATATCGAGGGTGATGTCGCCGTTTGCTACGGTGCAGCAGACGCGCACGCGACTGCCCGGTTCGTGTGTTTCTCCGGTGCGTAGGTTGTGGGCGTGGCCCTCTTTCACGGTCTGCACGCACGTTTGGCAGATTCCCATGCGACAGCCAAATGGCAGCCGAACGCCGGCTTCCTCCGCGGCTTCCAGGATGGTGGTAGCGCCGTCGGCGGCCACGGACTTCTCCCCTAACCGGATGGTGCCACCCTTGGCGTCACTCACGCGGTCCAGGGTGAAGCGCTCGGTACGCAGCGGATATGCCTTATCGACGCCCCCGTCCCACCACTGCTCCGCCTCGTTAAGCATCTGTGCTGGGCCACACGCGTAGGCGGCGCGCTCAGCAAAATCGGGGACGAGCCGCTCCACATCGCCTGAGGTGATCCGGCCTTGCTCGGAGGTTACCTGGAGGATAAAGCGGAAACCTGGGTGGCGTCGTTCCAGGTCCGCAAGAGTGGAAGCAAACAGCAAATCCTCTCGGTGGCGGATGGAGTGGATCAGGGTGACGTCGTGAAGCGCGCCCTGCTCGTCGAGGTGGCGCAGCATCGAGATCACCGGCGTGATTCCCGAGCCGGCAGTAATGAAGAGCAGTTTTTCCGGAACGGGGCTGGTGAGGTAGAAATCACCAGCAGGAGCGGCCAGCCGAATCACCTGACCGGGGCGAGCATTCTCCAGCAAATGCTGCGAGAGCTTGCCGCCACTGACGCCGCGGACGCAGATCTGGAAGCTGTGGCGCTCACGCTTCGGTGTGTTGACGATGGAGTAGCTACGCCAAACAAACCTGCCGTTCATCTGAACGCCAATTCCGATGTACTGGCCAGCTTCAAAGCGCACTGGCACGCCCCACCCCGGCTCGATGTCCAGCAGCACGGTATCGGCAGCTATGTCGCGATCAACGAAGCGGATCACGCCACGCAGCTCCCGGATGCTCCACAGCGGGTTGATCAGCGCGGTGTAGTCATCAGGCAGCAAGGGCGTCGTCCACGCTTTCAGCGCGGACCGGATTCCCTTCAGCGCATCTGAGGTTTTTACAGTCACAACAACTCGTTTCCATCGCAAAACTTTAAGGTACGTCAGCGTAGCTTACGCGAGCGTAGGTTATTGGTGCAAGCGCACCAGCGTAAATTTAGCTGTGGAAACAACGAGAAAACGCCCACAGCAGTCCACTGCGGGCGTTGTCGAAGGTAGCCACAAGCTACAGCAAATCAACCAAGAATGGCAGCTCAACCGTGTCATACCACGCCATGAAGTTGTCATCGGCGTCACCAACAGTCAGCTCGGCGTCCTCGTCCCCCAAATCAGCAGCATCGATCGCTGCGATCGCAGCGGCAGTTGCCGACTCCGAGGATTCCACGTCCACGTGCAGCGCCGCGACATCATCAAAGTTAATCTGCGCCGGGGACAGCGCTACCACTGCTTCCCCGTTCTCCGGCGCGAGAGTGACCTGAGAATCAGGCAGGTCAGCTGTAATCACCACTCGACGGTGCGGGAAGGCAGTCTCATCACCGATAGCGAGCAGTCGCAGCGAAGCGCGCGCTGCCTCGATGAACGCAAAGTGCGCAAACTCCTCCTCGTCCCCTTCTTCAAAAAACTCAACCAGCGCAGGAGTTACGGCAAAACCCCAGCCAGAACGGGCATGGAAACTACCCGTTTCCTTTAGCTCTTTCAGAATGGAAAACGTCGCCGGAAGGTAGACGCGCACTAGAATTCCCCTTCAATCCCAAACAGGCCTACTATTTCCACCACGGCGCGATCGAACTGCTGGTAGTAGACGCCCACCAATCCGGACTCAACTGCGGCACGGACATTGAGGATTGAGTCGTCAACAAGCACGCAATCACGCATCGGCAGCCCAATCGCATCGGCAGCCGCCTGAAACGCTTCTTCGCTCGGCTTTTCTGCGCCGATTTCACCCGAGAGAACAACGGCGTCCACCAGTTCACGGGTCTGCCACTGACGAATCGGGTCAGCAGCTGGGCCACCCGGATCATTGGACAAGATGGCGGTCGCTACCCCATCACGCTTTGCTGCAGCCAGCAGGTTACGCCACCTGCGCTGATCATCTTCGGTCCCGTCCAACACTCCGACGTAATCGACGATTAGTCCTCGCACACTCAACTCCCGCTTTCCTAAAAGACCTAAAACACTATTACCGCTCGACGGCATTACCTTTTCGTGGCACACTGTTTGACAAGCGAGCGACCACTGCGAACATTTATTCTTCCACAGCACATCGCACCACCGCTCGCCAAGCAGCCCCGGGACAGCTCTAAGGAACACACCATGCTCCGCGCACTCCCCGGATACAGCCACCTGAAAATTCTCACCCCTACAGTAGCGCATCCCAGCCGAGTGATGACCACCCAGGTTGCCCCAGATGCGTCACTACGGGGGCTCATCCAGGTCGCGCTCGACGCCGCTTTCGGCATGCGACCCGAAACCTCCCTGCGACGCCCACTCTTTGACACCCAAGTTCGCGTCCACGTCGCCGCCCACCTCAAGCGCAGCGCTCTGCGCGGCCCCGTAACGGTGCGGCGTATCGACGTCCACCCCGCCCCAACTCGCCCACCCCATGATCCCCTGGAAGTGGCGATCGTGGCAGCCACGGAATTCATCGGATCCTATACCGTAGCCGGAACGACAAAGGCGTTTGCCGGCCGGGGAGAACTCCCGGAAGGCAAACGCCAATGGGTATTGCGGTCACTGCGATTGATGTGACTGCTTATACCTCTTCGGGCCCGGAGGTGCGCATTTGGTCTGGGCGCGGGCCGGTGTTGCCACCGAGGTCCTCCGCGTCGAGCTTGCCGTCATTGTTGACGTCCACAGTTCCGGCAGCCTCGGCCTGAGGCACGAACTGCTTGCGGATCAGGAACAGCTGGCGAACGGTTTCTTCCTTAATTCCGTCCTTCATGGCGTTGAACATGTCACCGCCCTCGCGCTGGTATTCCACCAGCGGATCACGCTGCGCCATGGCACGCAGACCAATGCCTTCCTTGAGGTAGTCCATCTCATAGAGGTGCTCGCGCCACTTCGTATCCACCACGTTCAGGATGGCCACGCGCTCGATGCTGCGCATCTGTTCCTCGCCACCAATCGCCGCGACCTTATCTTCCATGTCCTGGTAGAGCGTGTGGGCGTCTTTGAGGAGTGCTTCCCGCAGGTCTTTAGCGGACAGCTCACCGGCAGCGCCGTACTCGGTGCCGTCGACGAGGGACTTCCAGCTCATGGATGGGCCGTAGAGAGTCTCCAGGGCGTTCCACAGCTTATCCAGATCCCAATCCTCTACATAGCCGTTGGCCGTGGCATGTGCGACGTAGTCGGAGATCGTGTCATCGATCATCGCCTGGATCTGCTTAGAAACGTCCGCACCTTCCAACACCGCGCGACGCTCGGCGTAAATCACCTTGCGCTGTTCGTTCATCACCTCGTCGTACTTCAGGACGTTCTTACGCATCTCAAAGTTCTGCGATTCCACCTGGGTCTGTGCGTTTTTGACCGCGTTGGACACCATCTTGGAATCGATCGGCTGGTTATCTGGGATGTCCAACCGATTCATGGTGTTTTCCAGCATTGGGCCGACGAAGCGCAGCATCAGGTCATCGCGCAGGGACAGGTAGAACCGGGTGGTTCCTGGGTCGCCCTGACGACCGGAACGACCACGCAGCTGGTTATCGATACGCCGGGAATCGTGTCGCTCGGTGCCCAGCACATACAGGCCACCGGCCTCACGCACCTTCTCGGCCTGCTCAGCCGAGCGCTTCTTCACGCGGGCGATCTCCTCGTCCCACGCTGCTTCGTATTCTTCCGGGTTTTCTACCGGGTCCAGCCCGCGTTCCCGCAGGTTAATGTCCGCGAGAATATCTGGGTTGCCACCCAGCACGATGTCAGTACCACGACCAGCCATGTTCGTCGCCACGGTCACTGCCCCTGGCAGGCCTGCTTGCGCGACGATCTCGGCTTCCTTTTCGTGGTGCTTCGCGTTCAGCACGTTGTGTTTAATGCCCTTAGCTTGCAACAGGCGCGAGAGGTACTCTGAGCGCTCCACCGACGCAGTACCCACCAACACTGGCTGGCCCTTCTCGACGCGCTCCTCAATATCGTCAACCACAGCGGCGAACTTGGCTTCCTGAGTCTTGTAGATCAGGTCCGTGAGGTCTTCGCGCTGGTTTGGTCGGTTGGTCGGGATCGGCATGACGTCCAGCTTGTAGATCTGGTGAAGCTCGGACGCTTCGGTTTCTGCAGTACCGGTCATACCAGCGAGCTTGTCGTACAGGCGGAAGTAATTCTGCAGCGTAACGGTAGCCAGGGTCTGGTTTTCGTTCTTGATCTCGACGTTTTCCTTCGCCTCGATCGCCTGGTGCATGCCCTCGTTGTAGCGACGCCCGTCCAAAACGCGGCCCGTAAACTCGTCCACGATCATGACTTCGCCATTGCGGACAATGTAGTCCTTATCGCGGGTAAATAGTTCCTTCGCCTTAATAGCGTTGGTCAGGTAGCTAACGAGCTGGGAGTACTCCGGAGCATACAGGTTAGTAATACCAAGCTGATCCTCAACGTACTCCACGCCTTCTTCTTTAACGCCTACGGTGCGCTTGCGTTCGTCGACTTCGTAGTGCACGTCGCGCTGCATGCGTGGCACGATCGTGGCGAAGGCGTTGTACCACTCGGAGGAACCATCGGCAGGTCCAGAAATGATCAGTGGGGTACGGGCTTCGTCGATGAGGATGGAGTCCACTTCGTCCACGATGGCGTAGTGGTGGCCCCGCTGGACCAGGTCATTCAGCGAGTGAGCCATGTTATCGCGCAGATAATCGAAGCCCAACTCATTGTTGGTGCCGTAGGTGATGTCCGCATTGTAAGCTTCACGGCGCTGCTGCGGGTTCATGTGGGACAAAATAACGTCTGTTTTGAGCCCCAGGAAGCGGTGCACACGACCCATCCACTCCGAGTCACGCTTAGCCAGGTAGTCGTTGACGGTGACCACGTGGACGCCCTTGCCTTCCAGAGCGTTGAGGTAAGCAGGAAGCACACAGGTCAGGGTCTTGCCTTCACCGGTGCGCATTTCGGCAACGTTACCGAAGTGCAATGCGGCACCACCCATGATCTGAACCGGGTAATGCTTCTGCCCGAGCACACGCCATGAGGCTTCGCGGGCGGTGGCGAAGGCTTCGAGCAGGAGGTTGTCAATCTTCTCGCCCTTTTCTACGCGTTCCTTGAACTCAACGGTTTTGGCCTTGAGCTCTTCGTCAGAAAGCGCTGCGTACTCATCTTCGAGTGCGATTACTTGGTCAGCAATGGCCTGGAGGCGCTTGACAGCGCGGCCCTCGCCGACGCGGAGAATCTTGGACAGTCCAAACACTGGCAGTTGGTCCTTACGACATTCAGTAGGTAATTAATGTACAAATCTCCCGACTATTCTACGCATACGACGCAGCATGCCGGCGCCCTGGCCCTCCAGAGTGCCAAAATGGGCAACCCCCACAGCTTCCGCGTGGGGAGCGTGGGGGTTGCCGACTATGGCGAAGTGATGCTTACTGCTTCTCTTCGACCAATTCGATCAGACCGTAGTCAAATGCATGACGTCGGTAGACGACGGATGGACGACCGGTCTCTTCGTTGAGGAAGAGGTAGAAGTCGTGGCCGACCAGTTCCATTTCAGACAGGGCGTCATCAACAGAAACCGGGGTGGCGGAGTGCTGCTTGGTGCGTACGACCTGACCGGGAGTGACGTCCTCGACCTTGTCTGCGTACGGATCTACATCAAACTCGCCGACCTTTTCCTGAGCCTTCTTAGCTTCAGCCACCAACTCAGCTGCCATTTCACCGGCGCCAACTGGTGCGCGGTGGCCGGAACGGCTGATGCTGCGACGAGCCTTCACCTTGCGCAGGGACCGCTCCATCTTTGCCAACGCGGTTTCCAGCGCTGCGTAGAAGCTATCTTCCTTGGCTTCAGCGCGAGCGATGTGGCCCTTGCCGGTGGCAGTGATCTGGATACGATCAGATTGTGCCTCGCGACGTGGGTTTGGCTCATGCTGCAGCTCAACGTGGAAGAACGTCAGGGTCGGGTCAAGACGCTCGATCTTTGCGAGCTTCGACTTGACTCGTTCCGCGAAGTGATCGGGCACCTCGACGTTGCGGCCGGTGATATTGACCTGTGCGCGCAGGGCGTCGTTGTTCTCAGCAGGTGTAGTCACTTTGCTTTACCTCCCGGTATCTGCCACCGCACAATGTGAGCGGGATTACTCACAACGTCCACGGTGACGCCTATCTAGCTACATTCCTGATTTTACATCTGGTCATAACCATTGCGCCATGACCCCCTCCCAAGCGCAATCCAGGTCACGCTTGTGCCACAACCAGCGCCCCAGCCACCTGCACATTTGCGGAAAATAGCACCGCGGCAGTCGCTGCCAGGGTGGCACCAGTGGTCACAACGTCGTCGATAATGAGCACCGGGCCAGGCGGGATACGGGTCAGCACCACGTTGCCCACGAGGTTTCTGCGCCGCGTAGTCGCGCTGAGGCCCACCGATTCCTTCACCCGGTCACCATGTTGCACGCAGGGGACGGTCCGCAGTGCGGTTGCCACGCAGATGGCTGTCACGGGGTCGCCACCACGCAGCCTTGCCGACGCCGCTCTGGTCGGAGCCGGGACCAGCGTCAAACCCTGTGGATCAGGGATCTCGCCCCGCGCGCCGAGGTAGTCAATTCCGGCTGCCAATGCCGCGCCTAAAAATGGTGGCACGTCACGCCTGCCGCGTTCTTTCATCGCCAAAATCAGTTGCCGGTGCGCCCCCGCATAGGGTCCCATTGTCCAGATCGGAATGTGTGGGTCCACTGTGGTGAACACTCGGTGCGGTGGCTTGGACAGTGTGCGTCGGCACGCTTCGCACAGTGTCTGGCCTGCTGCCCCGCAGCTCGCACAGTGCTTTGGCAGCAGCAGTTCGATCATTTCGCTACGACGGGGGCCGCGCGCTGCCCCTGCAACGCCGGCACCTCACGCCAAAACGCCACGCCGGTGGTGTTCGTTGGCAGCTGCAGCAAAGCCCGCGAGTCAGTGATGTATATGGTGGAGGGGCTCGCGGAAATCGCCACTACCGGTGCGGTGACGTTGCCGGATGGCAGCGGAGTGAGCGCGGAGCCGTCGGTCTGGACTTGCCACACCGGAGTTTCAGCGGTAGATGTTCCCACGAGGAGGGAGCCATCGGGTTTCCATTCGACTGTGAGTGCAGTCCCGGCGATAGCTGGCGCGATTTCCCGCACCTTGGTGAGTTTGCGGTGGCCCGCACTCGGGCGTTCGACCGTTGCCATGTACACCCTGCCGTTGATGATGAACGCGCACCGCACACCGGTTGGAGAGAGCTGCAGCACCGAGATAAGGCCGTCGAGTCCTTCCAGTTCGGAGCTGTCGACCTCTGTTTGGGAGAGCTCGCCACTGGTCGTGGACCGGGCAACGCGAACCACTTTCTTGCCGTCGAGCACCGTCCACAATGACGTGCCCGCGATTTCGAACGTCGGGTGGGAGATAGTCTTCGACTCCAGCGCCTCGCGCGCGGCTTCTTCATCCTTCGCAACCAACAGCCGCGCTTTACGGTCCTCGCCTTCCCCGGTGGACTGCACCGCGGCGACGACACCGCTGCCGGCATCGAAATCAGCGGAATCGATATTTCCGGCCTGACTAAAGCTCCCTGCGATGGGAACCGTGTGGTCCTCTTCTACTTTCATGATTTTGCCACCGGCCAGAACATACAGCGGCGACGCAGCAACCGCCGAGGCGCCAGGGTTGTAGTCTGCGACCTGCTCGATCGTGAGGTACTCCGACTCTTCGATAATCGGGGTGTCATCAATCTCGATCCGGTAAGGTCCGGGCACGCCAGCTTTGGCGAGTGTCCACACCACCTGCGCAGCAAAGCGATAGCGCCCCTCTGCGCTCAAATCACCGAAACCGGCAAAGGAATACACTCCGTCGTTAAAGCCAGAGAAGGTAGCTCCCTGGGGGACGTACGTCTTCACGCCGGGCGCGAGGACGTCCTGCGGCCCTTCTACCAGCAATGACAGCAGCGCAGTATTGAGTGAGGAATTGCCGGTGTAGACCCAGCGTCGATCCGCTACCAAGCTCGAATCCGAGGGGTCCATGAAGTAGAGGGAATACGGCTGGTAGTTATTTCGCAGCTCTGTGTGTTCCACCACCACGCCAGGCGGCAGATTGCTAATACGCCACTGACCGTCCTGTTTTACCAAGTCAATGGTGGCTTCGTAGAGCCCATGTTCTGGCTGGTACACCCCGCCCACGCCGATGGACCCAATAACCGGACCTCGTACCGTGAAAGTCATTCCCTGAGCGCTCGCCCCAGGCTTCGAGTTGATGTCAATTCGATCGAGCACCAGGGTCCCCGCCTGCGAGTCCCACGTTTTTGCAGCTTCCGCAGTCAGGTACTGTCGCGCAGGCTGATGTCGCTGTTTCGGTTTTACTGCCTGGCGGAAAAAGTCTCGCAACAACAAGTCAGGCGCCTGGTTCGGCTCGGGGGCTTCGTCTTCTACCCCGGAAGCAGCGGGTGCAAAAGAGCGGAGCGCTTGTGGGGTGGAGTTGCTTGGGATCGTCGTGCAGGCGGTGAGTACCACGCTGCTGAGCGCAATAACGCCGAGTACCCTACGCAGGTCCTTCTTCATGATCACTCCCCTTCCCCGTCGTGAATGCTCTTGCCTGCCAGCAGTGCTGCCACTGTACCCGGGTGTTCCAGCGGAAGCGGGGAGCTATGGTATTTTTCCTTCGCTACCAGCGGGATGGTGAGGAGGAAACGCGCTCCCACACCGATCTCGCCGGACGCCTGTAGCGTTCCGCCGTGCAGGCGGGCATCCTCAGCGGCGATTGCTAGGCCGAGGCCGGTGCCACCGGAATGCCGTTTACGGGATGGGTCGGCTCGCCAAAACCGGTTGAACACAAGCTCTTCTTGCCCTGGTTTCAGTCCGACGCCGTGGTCGGTGACCGCGATGGACACAGCTTCGTGGTTGGCCCGCAGCTGCACATCCACGGGTTTGCCTTCGCTGTGGTCGATCGCGTTGGCGAGCAGATTGCGCAGGATCCTTTCGATCCGGCGTGAATCCATGACCACGTTGACGGGCTCATCCGGTACGTCAAAATTAAGTGGCACTTCGAGCTGTTCAGACAGGTGGCGCACCTGCTGCCAGGCCGCTTGCAGCGTACCCCTGATGTCGACGCTTTCCTCGGACAGGTCCGCAACGCCGGCGTCATGCCGGGAGATCTCCAGCAGGTCCGTGAGCAAGGATTCGAAACGGTCGAGTTCGCGGATCATTAGCTCTGAGGCACGTTTGGTATAGGGGTCCAGCGAGTCCGCATTGTCCGCGATCATGTCCGCAGCCATACGCACGGTGGTTAACGGAGTGCGCAGCTCGTGTGAGACGTCAGAGGTGAATTGTCGCTGCAGGTCGCCGTATTCCTCAAGCTGGTCAATTTGCTTGGAGAGGTTTTCCGCCATTTCGTTGAAGCTGATGGCAAGGCGCGCCATTTCGTCTTCGCCTTCTACCACCATGCGCTCCCGCCGGTGACCGGAGGCGAAGCGTTGCGCAATGCGGCTGGCCGAGCGTACCGGGGCGGTGACCTGCTGAGTCAGTAGCCACGAAATGGCCACGATGAGCACCAAGAGCACCACACCACCGGCCGAGAATAGGCCTTTGATCAGTGCCAATGTCGCTTCCTCATTAGCCAGTGGCAGCACCAGGTACACCTGGAGGCCACTGACGTCGGAATCGGTTGGGGTGCCGATGACGAGGGCTTTGTACAGGTCTCCCTCGTAGTTGTTAAGCGTGGCGAACTGATAGGAGATCTGTTCTTGGGAGACGAAGTATTGGAGTCGCTCGGGGACTTGGAACCCTTCCGGCGAGGTGGTGACTGTCCCGTCGGGGTTTTCTACCACCAGCACCGCTTCAAAGCTGGAGTTAGCTCCCGAAGTTTCGCTGGAGCCGATACTGGTCAGGGAGGCGCGCGCGGAGTTCAGGCGCGCCTGCAGGGAGTTGGAGGAGTCAGTCGAAGCAATCTGCTTTTCGACGGCCACCCGCGCCCGTTCGATTTCACTATCGGCCGTCTCTAGTTTGGAGTCGATGAGTCGCTGCGCCACGATGCTTATCAGGGTAAGACCAAGGAACAGCACGACGGCAGTGGTAGACACCAGGATGGAACCAATGACGCGGACTTGAAGCGAGGTGCGCCAGCTGTCCAGCATCCTGTCCGTGAGGTGGCGAGCAGAAATCATCAAATGTTTAGCGGTTAGTCGTTAGCACCCGTCTTGTAACCGACGCCACGGACAGTGAGGACGATGGTTGGGTTCTCCGGATCCTTTTCAATCTTGGCGCGCAGTCGCTGCACGTGGACATTCACCAGGCGGGTGTCGGACGCATGGCGGTAACCCCACACCTTCTCCAGCAGTTCCTCTCGGGTGAAGACTTGGCGAGGCTTACGAGCCATCTCAAGTAGTAGGTCGAATTCCAGCGGGGTGAGCTGGATTTCCTCGTCGCCACGGCGCACCAGGTGGCCGGGAACGTCGATGGTGAGGTCTCCGATTTCGATGATTTCACTTGGTTCTTCATCGGTGCGACGCAGCCGCGCCCGGATACGCGCAACCAGCTCTTTTGGCTTGAACGGCTTGTTCACGTAGTCATCGGCGCCGGATTCCAGCCCGAGGACCACATCGACGGTGTCAGTCTTGGCAGTCAACATGACGATGGGCACCACCGATTCCTGCCTAATAGCGCGACAGATGTCGATGCCGTTCATCCCAGGCAGCATAAGGTCAAGCAGGATAAGGTCTGGCTGTTCCCGCTCAAACGTGGCCACTGCTTCCCCACCATCCATGACGGCGACAGTATCGAAACCTTCGGCCTGCAACACGATGGTCAGCATCTCCGAGATTGCCGGATCATCGTCTACTACGAGAATCTTCGCTTTCGTCATGACTTCCTTAAACTTCACTTATATGCGTCAATACCCGTCCATCATAGATTCTTTTGCGCGCTGATGTGCGCGATTATTCGATCTGCGAGCTGGTCAGGCGCTTCGTTGGGTTGAGCCACCAACCATGGGCTTGCCCAGGATGCGGAGGCGAGGCGTCGGTAAGCTGCGCAGGTGCGTGCTTGGAGTCCGCCATCAGACTCGTAGAGGTCCTTGGCGCGGGTTTCGTCAGCCTGCGCGCGACTTTCAGCACGCTGCGCAGCGAGCTCCACGGACGTATCAAGGAGCACCTGCAGGTCAGGGCGCGGCAGACCGAGGGTCCCAAATTCCAGGTCGGCGATCCAGTCAACGATTGTCTCGTCCTCGGTACGCGCCCAGCTGTATGCGGCGTTCGACGCAACGTAGCGGTCCAGCAGGAGGATGTCGTCGGAGGTCGTTGCCGCACGCAGCTTATCGACGACCCCGTGCCGGTCCAACGCAAACAGCGTCGCCATCGCGTAAGCACTATCCGTAAGGTCTCCCATGTCACCGCGCAAGCCGCGCGCAGCGAGTTGCGCGTGGATCGATTCCTCATACCGAGGAAACGCGAGCTGCTGGGCCTTAATCTGCGCAGTGAGCGCGCGGGTCAAGGTGTTTTTACCGGCACCGTCGATGCCTTCTACACAAATGATCACGGCTAGTTGAGCGCCTCGAGGTATGCCTCTAGGTCCTCTTCAGTGTCCACTTCTTCGAGGATCTCCGCTGCACGCTCCCGCAGCAATTCCGAGCCGGAACCTGTCAGCTCCCGGATGAAGGGGTAGTTTTCTGCGATCTCTCCGGCGCTGTACGGGGCGCCTGCCCAGATAGCGGCGATGGTGGCGGCCAACAGTCCGTTGGCGGTTTCTTCGTCATTCACCGCCTTATTGCTTGCGACGAGTGCGACGGCGTCATCAATTGCTTCCACGATGTCTTCGGAATCAAGCGTGGCGATTTCGTCGAGGAAGTCAACATTGTTCTCATCCGAGAAAATCGCGATGTCCCAGGCTCCCATGATTCTCCTACTTCAATGCGACTGGATTGTCTGATCAGTATCTAGGTTTACTTGGATTGCGCGCGGTCCGCCACTAAGCCAGGTCTACCTCCACCGGATCGCCATAGCAGATCTGCTTCATATTTTTTCGGCCGAATTTTGCCTTAGACGGTTTCCATAGCTTCACAACCGTGCTAGGGTCAGCGTTGTTATCTTTTTGTTACCGATTGTGACACTGTGTAACTATTTCACTCCGGTGAGCGATACCACAGTTAAACAACTACCGAGGAGGCCAACACGTGAAAAAACAGACCCGCGGGTTCGTCACCTTCGTAGCTGTAGGCTGCGTAGGTGCCGTCGGCGTGGGCTGGGGCGTGTGGCGCTCTGCAGCTCCAGAGGAATCCCGAGCAGCCAGCACGCCCGCCATTTCGCGCGCGGCATCCCCGTCCGCTGCTGGGTTTTCCCCTGTGACTAGCTCCCCGGATCCCACACCAGAACCCTCCTCTGAGGTGGCGAAGCTACCACCACAGCAAGCACCGTTGCTCGAGTCCGACCCATACCTCGCACCGAACGCATTTATTCCACAGCCAGGCGCTGTGGCGGTGTCGCCGACGAAGATCTACGGCCCATCCTTCACCACGGAGGTCCAGCAGGCACCTGCTGACATGTCGACCCATACGACGGAAACAGAGCACTCCGAAACGGTAACCACCCCTGAGTCCGAAGTCACCGTACAGCCTTCTCCTACTGCGCCAACAGAAGAACCGACCACTACGCCTCCTGCCGCTGGTGAGGAAACCACAACGGAGCAGGCCCAGCCCCCAATCACCGCTGAGGTCCCTCCCCTGAGTTCGCCGCAAAACAGCCCAGAGCTGTCTTCTGCTGAACAATCCTCGCTTTCCGCGCTGGCGTCAGAGTCCCCCGTACAGACGGTTCCAACATCCGTGGTCTCTGAGCCGACCCCTATTCAGCCGATGACCGCCCCTGCTGCAGTGCAGCCACAGCTCTTCTCCGTACCGGCTGCGCCAACCTCAGCTACTCCGAGCGACGCCACTGAGCCAACGACGGCAGCAGCACATTCCGCACAACCGGCTGAACCGACCGCCGCTACCACACGGTAGTGGTGCCCGCTAAACCGTCGCGATAAAAACAGTGGCTCCAGTTGGCTGCAACGTCACTGTTCCGTCTGTGGCCGGCACCCACGCCGCAGTCCCCGCGGGGACAGTGAGCTGCTGATCGTCGCATGTCAGCTCGGCAGTCCCATCGGTAACGAGGACAATCACCGGACCGTCGTGTTCGACCGGCACCGCTGATCCCAGGACACACTGGCGCAGCGTGAACTCGTCGATCGGCGTGGGAAAGTGAAGACAATCCCCGTTTCGCTCCGGAATCACACGTGGATCGGCAAGGGATTCGAAGCGCAGTACGCGCACCAGCTCCGGTACGTCGACATGCTTGGACGTTAGGCCACCACGCAGCACATTGTCTGAGTTGGCCATAATTTCCACGCCCAGACCACTGACGTATGCGTGGAGCTCACCGGCGTCGAGGTACAGTCCCTCCCCCGGTTGCAAGGTGAACTTGTTGAGCAGCAACGCTCCCAGCACGCCGACATCGTTTGGGTAGCGGTTATGCAGCTCCACCACGTTGGACAGTTCTTCCCGCATCCAGTCCGGGAGCTGCGGATCAGCAAGCTGCTGTGCGGCTGAAGCCACGATGTCATCGATCAGCGTGGAACGGCTACCCCCAGGAATAGTGATCCAGGTGGTGAACAGGACCCGAAGATCTGCAGCTTCCCGCTCTGGGGAGCGATCCAGCATCGCCAGGTAGCGTTCCACTTCGGTACTGCCGAGCCGGTCAAAGAGTTCAAGGGTCTTCGCTAGTGGTCGGAACCCCGCCATGGCCTCGAACTCAGTCAAAGCGACGATCAGTTCCGGCTTGTGATTGGCGTCTTTGTAATTGCGGTTATCCGCAGCCAGGTCGATTCCCAGGGCGTTTTCCCGCTGGAACCCGTCTGCCGCTTGTTCCGGCGTGGGGTGAGCTTGCAGGGAAAGGGGTTCGGCAGCTGCAAGGATTTTCAGCAAAAACGGTAGTTCATCGCCGAAGCGCGCCCGCACGCGTTCGCCGAGTTGCCCAGCAGGATCGGCAGCTATGACGTCGACAAGTGCAGCGTCGCCAACGGTTGCGGAACCACCGGGGTGTGCTCCGAACCAGAGTTCCGCCTCTGGTCGGTCCGAGGCTTCCTGGTCACCACGCAGCTGAGCGATCAACTCGCGCGATCCCCACGGGTAATGCCTCAACTTACCCGTCAGTAGTTCCATCTACAGCTCCTTACATCACTGTGGCGGCCAGGCCTCTCACCATCAACCTCAGCACATTGTCCAGTGCTAGGTCGTCTCCGCCACTGCTTTGTGCAATGGCCCGCGGAAGATGAGTGTCCTGCGCCGCCCACACAACGATCCTTAAGGGTAGCACCGGGGCCACATCATCTTCGAACGGATCGTAGAAAATGTCGCTGGCATTTTCATTAAAATCTGGTAACGCTGCCCCCAGTTCGGTCGCTTCCAGTGCTCCGCACACCAGACCTTTGCTTACCCACCAGGTAGCTATCAGGCGGGCCAGCGCAGTGGGAATCTCCCCATAGCCGGTGTGTACCACGCGGTCCTCCCCCGCAAACTCCCTGATCTTGCGGGACTCGTTTACCAGCGCATCGCGTTCCGGGGTCACCGCCAACAGTTCCTCATCAACTGCTTGCGCCACCAGTTCCAACTGTTCACGCACTGCTTGATCTGGTGCAGTAAGGCCTCCCACCAATGCCACCATCGCAGCGATCACACATGCGGGCGATCCACCGGCGGCATTCGGCGGCACCGGAATCACGTAGGTATCCGAGGGGGCTTCCTCCCGCAATGGGCCCTGTGGCGGCGCAATGAGGTAGGTGGGGCAGGCGCGTCGTGACGCCTCATGCAGGCAGCGCTCCTGCGCCGGCGCGCTTTTCGACGACGCCAGCAGCACCGCATCAAGGGGTCCAGCAAATCGGGGTAGCTTTCCGACAATAGTGATCGGCACCGGTAGCGGAGCGAGCACCGCCACTGCCAGCTCCGCCGCTGCACGGCTGATGTCGTCTGCAGCGACGACGATGAGGCTGCGAGGTTGCAGTTCTCGCAGCTGCGCCACCTGGCCGTCGTCAAGCAGGGCGCTGGCTGCTCGTACGAACGCGCCCTCGTGCGCAATATCAAAAAACTGAACTGCCTCGCGATCGTACATGGCTGCCTCCTTTTATCAGGCTCGGATCACACTGAGGACTTCCGCAGTGAGCGCGTCTACTTCTTCCCGAGTCGGGGCTTCCGCGTTCAGGCGCAGTAGCGGCTCAGTGTTCGATGCGCGCACATTAAACCACGCCTTTGTCCCCTTGAGCTCCACGCTGACGCCGTCGAGCGTGTCCACCGATTCGATACGATCAGTGAAATGATCCAGAACAGCCTGGGTGCGTTCCTGCTGCGCCTCCTTCGACGCTAGCTGGGAGTTAATCTCCCCGGATGCCTCGTAGCGGTTGTACTGCGCCATCATCTCGCTGAGTGGCTTTTCTTGGGTACCCAACGCAGCAAGCACGTGCATCGCCGCGAGCATGCCAGAGTCCGCGTTGAAGAATTCAGTGAAGTAGTAATGCGCCGAGTGCTCGCCACCGAAGACAGCAGCTTCATCGGCCATGGTCTTTTTAATGAAGGAGTGCCCCACGCGGGTACGCACCGCGGTACCGCCATTTTCCGCAATAATCTCCGGAACGGCCTTCGAGGTAATCAGATTGTGGATGATGGTCGCCCCCGGCTGCTGCGCCAGATAGCGCTCCGCAACAATAGCGCAGATAGCGGAAGGGCTCACTGGCTGACCTAGCTCATCAATCACGAAGCACCGGTCCGCGTCTCCGTCGAATGCCAACCCAATATCAGCCTTAGTTTCCAGCACGAACTTCTGCAGGTCCACCAGGTTCTTCGGATCGAGTGGGTTAGCCTCATGGTTCGGGAAGGAACCGTCCAGCTCAAAGTACAGCGGCTCAATATCCAGCGGCAGACCGCTGAGCACCGCAGGGACAGTGTGGCCGCCCATGCCATTGGCTGCGTCGACGGCTACTTTCAGTGGCCGAATACCGGACAGGTCAACCAGGTCACGCAGAAACTCGCCGTAGCCTTCCAAGCAGTCCTCGTGGCTTAGCGTGCCAGGTTCACCGTCATAGCCAGGGACTCCGGCGACCAGGTCGTCGATAATGGTGCGCAAACCGGATTCCTGCCCCACCGGACGTGCCCCGCCACGGCAGAGCTTGATGCCGTTGTATGCGGCCGGGTTGTGGGACGCGGTGAACATCGCACCTGGGCAGTTTTTCACGCCGGAGGCGTAGTACAGCTGGTCGGTGGAGGTCAGGCCAAGCATCGTTACGGATACTCCCTGTTCCATGACGCCCTCAGCGAACGCTGTGGCCAGTTCCGGCCCCGATACTCGCATGTCGTGTCCGATGACAATGCGGCTTTCGTTTTCGCTACGCATCAAGCGACCGAAGGCGGCACCGGTGTCGCGCATAAAATCGGCGTCAATTCTTTCGCCGACAATCCCGCGTACGTCGTAAGCTTTGATGACAGCTTCGACATCGTCGCGGTTGCGAGGTGCAGCAGTGCGCATATGGATACTCCTAGGTGAGGGAAACGGACCAGCGCGTGACACTACTCGCCCGGCCCGAAAGTTGCTTACCCCATCCTAGATCAATCGTCGCTTTCGACGACATACAGGTGCGCACGCCTGCGTCCTTTTTCCACCTGTTTCCGCTGGGAGCGGTGGATAGGGTGATTATGGGTCGGGTTGTCCATCACCAGCCCGGATGACTGCCGACCAGCTTCCCGCACGGCTTCCGCCAGCGCCGTGAGGTCGTCGTCATCTTCGTCCGTCGGGATACCCGTCACGCGAAGCATCTCCCACCCGAGCGGGGCGGTGATTTTGGCAGCATGCTCTTCGCACAGGTCCCAACTGTGCGGTTCTGCTGCTGGTGCGAGGGGTCCGATGACGGCGGTAGATTCTGCGTACGCATACGTCAGGGTAGCCACCGCGGGCTTGCCGCATCCTGGGCGACTGCAACGACGAAAATTACTCACCTGACAAAGTCTAGACCTTTAGTTCACACTTTGGAAGTGGTCGGTCGGCGCGCCTGCCCCAAATTCCCACCTCAATGCCCCTAAATTATCCTCATGGACGTAAAAGCTGCGCGTAATCGACATGGCCGAGGTGCCCGCGGGCCACTGCTGCCTCAGGCCACCCCGAGGCACCGCACACGCTCGCAGCTTTTCGACGCCGCTGTGCTCGAAGCCTATGCCCCCATCGCGAACGCGTACCCCGAGGAGCTCGCGACGCTCGACATTGCAGTGGATATGATCCCGCGGATGCGCCTCAATCCGGATGCCGATTTCTTCACCGATGAGGTGGTCGCCGATGGTCCCGTCCCACTGGGTCGCGTGATTCCTGCTGGCATTGATCGGTTTGGAAAGGCAACTCGCCCTCGCGTGGTGGTGTTTCGGAAGCCTATTGAAGCTCGGTATGAAACAGCAGAAGAGCGCCGGGAGATCCTCCGCATGGTTCTCACGACGCTGGTTGCCTATCACTTGGGCATTGATCCCGATGAGATCGACCCTGGGGCGCGGTGGTAGCCGCTAAAGCTAGCCGATTTGCTTCTTGAGGCGACGGCGCTCACGCTCAGAAAGGCCACCCCAAATACCGAATCGCTCATCGTGTTCTAGGGCAAACTCTAGGCATTCATCGCGGACACCACAGGCCTGACAGATGCGTTTGGCTTCACGAGTGGAACCACCCTTTTCCGGAAAAAAGGCTTCTGGGTCTGTCTGCGCACAGAGGGCTTGATCTTGCCACTCTTGCTCCACAGCACCAAAGAGTGCGTCAAAGGTTAGGTCAGAGCCGGTATCCAACCCGGAATTCACCCCGCGGGAAGTTGCGCCATCCGCCACAAATTCCATCGACGCTCCTCCTTCTTCCGTAGGTGTTCTCGTAGGTGTTCTCACTGAAAAGTTTTCTAAATTCGTATTGTCGCTATGTCCCGCCGGTGAGACACAGCCATGTGACTTACACAAATGTGATTACACACCGATCACTAGATATCGTCAACCTCGCAAGCCCTTTTCCGGAAAGTTTTGAGCATTTTCCCAAGAAGTCAGTCACAGAAGTAACAGGATTAACACAACCGCGAAAGCGGGGGTTATGGCCGGGGGTACTATATGTAGTGGTGCCCGCGGCTAGGAAAAACAACTCTCGACTACTTTCGGCGTGTCGTTGCGAAGATACTTGACTTTTATAACGCAGCAGTGAGTTAGGCGTCGGAGGAGAAACGAACCCCGTTATCCGGGATCACCACTCCGGGCCATACCCGCATACCGCCCTTGAGCTCACAACGCGCGCCAATCTGAGCGCCATCACCAATCACGCAGTCAGAGATCCGGGCATTAGCACCGATAGTGACGCCAGCGCCAATAATTGAGTTTTCAATAATTGCGCCCGGTTCAATCGTGACACCGTCGAAGACGACGGTTCCGTCGAGGCGAACTCCAGCACCGATTTCGGAGCCACGCCCCACTACTGTGCCTCCGAGCAGCCACGCCCCATCGCTGACCCCAGCGGTGTCATCCACGAGCCCCTCGCCAGTGCGGCCTTCCAGCAACGGCGACGGAGCAATGCCACGAACCAGGTCGGAGGACCCGCGCACGAAATCATCCGGGGTTCCCATGTCACGCCAATAAGACTGATCCACGTAACCGAACACCCGGCGTCCCTCCTCCAGGAGCCGCGGGAACGTCTCCCGCTCGACCGAGACTGCACGGCCAGCCGGGATAGTTTCGATCAATTCCCGCTTGAATACGTAAATACCTGCATTGATCTGATCCGTTGGTGGGTCCTCGGTCTTTTCCAAGAAGGCTGAGACCCGACCTTCGGCGTCAGTAGGCACGCAGCCGAAGGCGCGAGGGTCAGGCACCCGCACGAGGTGCATGGTCAGATCCGCTTGCTTCGTTTCGTGGGTTTCCAGCACCTTGGTCAAGTCCGTGCCACCCAGCACATCCCCGTTAAACACCATGACGGTGTCATGGCGCAGCTTGTCGTACACGTTGCGGATGCCACCACCAGTGCCGAGGGCTTCCTCCTCCACCACGTACTCAATTTCCAGGCCCATGTCCGAGCCATCGCCAAAGTACTGCTCGAACACTTCCGCCTTGTACGAGGTGCCCATGACCACGTGGGTGATGCCAGCTGCCTTGATGCGGGCCAGCAGGTGCGTCAGAAACGGCACGCCTGCAGTGGGCAGCATCGGCTTTGGGGTAGACAGCGTGAGCGGGCACAATCGAGTGCCTTTGCCCCCGACGAGGATCACTGCGTCGGTGGCATTAGCCAGTGAGTGAGTAGTCATAAGTTCCTATTATCCCCTACTTCCGGCGCTTTGCCTTAGCGCACGCCACCGCAATCTCGCTGCGAAGCTTTAAACCTAGCCACAGTAGCGCCCGCACCGGAGCTTGCACTGCTCCCTGATGGCGGTCTGCTTGAAACTTATACGCACTCCGGTGGTGCGCCGGAAGCATGAGCTCCGGGCGGGTGCCCGCCACATGCCCCTTGCTGTGCTGGATCCGGGAGGTTGGGCAGAACACATTGCGCCATCCCGCCTTGCCCAGGCGGTCGCCCAGATCAACATCTTCCATATACATGAAGTAGCCCTCGTCAAAGCCACCGATCTGTTCAAAGGCATCCCAGCGCACCAAAAGGCAGGATCCAGACAGCCACCCGGCGTCACGCTCACGGGACATGTCTTTATCGTCACGGTAAGCCTGAGACCAGGGGTTGTTCGGCCAGACGGCGGAGAACAAGGCATGTCCGATGCCATTGGACAGTGTTGGCACAGCGCGGGCAGATGGGTACGCGGAGCCGTCCGCTTCCCGGATGTATGGCCCCACTGCCCCGGCGCGCGGATTACGACGAGCGCAGTCCAGCATCTGATCAATCGCCCCAGCATCAAACACCACGTCGGGGTTGGAGATCACGAAGAACTCGGAGTTGATCTCGCCCTTTTCCCGCCGCTCGCGGAGGGACTTGGCGGCGATATTAATGGCGGTTCCGTAGCCGACATTGCCGCCAGTGGGAAGGAACTCGGCATAGTCATAGGTGCGCGCCGCGCGTTCCGGAGCACCGTCAGTGGAACCGTTGTCTGCCATGATCACCACGCCAGGCAGTTTCGTTGCGCCAGGCACAGAATCCAGGAAATCGGTCAGGTACTTTCCCGGAGAGTACGTCACGGTAATGATTGCAATTGGGGCATCCACAGTTGTCACAGCTTAGTGGACACGGCGGCACGGACTGCTGTGCGCCACTCCGGAAACGCAGGTAAATCCGCATCGTGCCAGGTGGAAGTATCGAGGACGGACCATTCCGGGCGGGCCGCGGGTCGGGGAAATTCCGCTGTCGTGCATGGCTGGACGCGTTCTGGGTCGGCGCCACAGGCCTCAAACGTTTCCCTGGCTACCTCGAACCAGGTGGTCGGGCTATCGCTCGCTCCGTGAAAGGTGCCACTGAGCCGTCGATAAGCAAGTGCCCACAGCCCGGTGGCGAGGTCGCGGGCGCACGTCGGGTTTCCCCACTGGTCGTTAACCACCTTGGGGTTAACGCCTTCCCGAGCGAGGCGCAGCATCGTGGAGACGAAGTCGGGGTGGGGTTGCAGATCCCCGGTAAAAAGCCAGGCAGTGCGCACGATGGCGGCATCGGGGTGAGCGTCGAGCACGGCACGTTCACCGGCGAGCTTGCTGGCACCGTAGACGGTATTGGGGTGCTTAGGGTCGTCGATCTGCAGCGGGCGACGTGGGACGCCGGCGCCGAACACATAGTCGGTACTGATGTGCACGAAGTGCGCCCCCACCTCGCGGGCTGCGGCGGCAAGCAGCTCCGGGGCCCTCGCGTTCACTGCGTAGGCGACTTCTTCGTCTGTTTCTGCGGCGTCGACGGCGGTGTAGGAGCTGGTGTTGATCACCACGTCGGCCCCCGCAAACCGGGTGGTCAGCGATGTGAGATCTGACTCAGTGAGAGTGGCCAGGTCATAGTCGGCACGGGAAAGTCCCAGCACATGTGCCCCGGTGGGCGCGAGGTGTGTCATTGCACTGCCGAGTTGGCCCCCGCTTCCCACTACCACTGCTCTCATTGCCCTAAACTCCTTTGACGACTATTCTTTCCTCTCTAAATTACTCATCAACGTCCAGTGGAGCCTCGCGTGACTCATTCCCCCCGCCACAGCCGCGATATTCAGGCCGCGCCAATCGCCAAACCACAGCTGGCGCAGTCCGGTTCGACGCCTGTGAAGGTCTTGCTGGCGCTGCTCTCAGCCGCGGTGCTGATTGTTTCCGGTACGGGGTATTCACTGGTTGGCTCACTGGGGCGCGATGTTGCCTCCGCCGGCGGGCTCAGCCTCGGCAATGGCGGCAAAGGTATTAAGGAAGCCAAGGACGGCGCGACGGACATCCTGCTGGTCGGCTCCGACTCCCGTACCGACGCCCAGGGCAACGCCCTTTCTCCTGATGAGATCGCCATGCTGCGCGCCGGCGATGAGGAAAACGACAACACCGACACCATCATGGTGATCCGCGTACCTAACGACGGCTCCTCCGCCACCGCCATCTCCATCCCCCGCGATACCTACATCCACGACTCTCAGCTGGGCAACACCAAAATCAACGGCGTCTACCGCGGTTACAAATCCGCCAAGTATTCCGAGCTGACCAGCGCCGGCGTGAGCGACGAGAAGAAGCTGGAGGAGGAGTCGAAGGACGCCGGACGCAAGGGGCTTATCGACGCCGTGGCCAAGCTCTCCGGAATCACCGTCGATCACTACGCCGAAATTGGCTTGCTGGGCTTCGTGCTGTTTACCGACGCCGTCGGCGGAGTTCAGGTGTGTCTGAATGAAGATACCCAGGACGAGTTCTCCGGCGCGAACTTCACCAAGGGTGTGCAGACGCTCCAGGGCCCTGACGCGCTGTCTTTCGTCCGGCAGCGCCACGGACTGCCCCGTGGCGACCTCGACCGCATCGTGCGCCAGCAAGCCTTCATGGCGTCCTTGGTCAACCAGGCCCTGACCACCGGAACGCTGACCAACCCGGCTAAGCTCGCCAGCTTGTCCGCTGCGGTTCGTCGCTCCGTGGTGATCGACGAAGACTGGGATGTCATGAGCTTTGCTACCCAGCTGCAGAACCTCGCCGGAGGCCGCGTGCGGTTCGAAACCATCCCGGTGACCTCCATCGATGGCGTGGGCGACTACGGCGAGTCTGTGGTCACCATTGATACCGCCCAGGTGCACAATTTCTTCGACGAACTGCTCGGAAATGGCACCACCAGCACGGAGACGTCAACGGCTGCTTCCAAGTCCAGCTCGCTTCATATCCTCAACGCCACCACTCAGGCAGGCCTCGCCTCCCAGGTAGCAGGGGCGATGAAGAATGCCGGATACAACATTGCCGAGGTCGGCAACGCTCCGACGGGCATGTACAACAACACCCAGGTCGTGGCTGCGGATCCTGAGTCCCCCGAGGCGGCCTCCTTGGCCAAAGAACTAGGTGGCGTGCCGGTCACGGCTTCTACGTCGCTCGATGCGTCGTCACTGGTCGTCGTTATTGGCGCGGACTACACCGGTCCGAAATCCGACGAACCGTTGGAGACCGAAACCTCGACCTCCCAAACCGTCGGTCAACCAGGCACAGATTTCGGGTCCGACGTAGAAGTGGCGCCGTCAATCGACGCAGGTGGCAACGGCCCACGCTGCGTGAACTAAGACTTCAGGCGACGGTCCTGAGGAAAACTCTCTACGCTGGGAGCCATGCAACTCCTCCGCACCATCTTGGACGCAGACCCCGCTGCCCCTCGCCTGACGTTTTATAACGAATCCACGGGTTCCCGCCTCGATTTCTCCGCCGTCACCTTGGATAACTGGGCTGCGAAGGTCGGCAACATGTTGTTGGAGGAGTTCGATCTGGAACCTGGGGCAAGTATCGCCATCGATCTGCCGCCCTGCTGGCAGGCTGCGGTCATTTCGCTCGGCGCATTGGCGGCGGGCGTGACCGTTCATTTCACCGACGCCCCCGCAGATGTCTTGTTTTGTGGCCTCGACCGAGAAAACTTCACGGACTACTCCGACGTCGCGGTTGTCACCGATGATCCTTTCGGCCGTGGTGTTGCGGAGATCGGCGCGGCGCTTCCTGACGGAACTGTCGACTTCGGCCCAACGGTTCGTTTCTACGGAGATCAGTTTTTCCCAGACACCCCCGCCCTCGCCGACTGTCTTCCCGAACACGCCCCGACTTTTTCTGCTGGGGAAAGGGTCCTGTCCACTGGTTGGGAGGACTGGGATAGCTTCGTCGCTGCCGCACTGGCTCCCCTGGCACACGGGGGTAGCGCTGTGATTGTTACCGGCCCTGTGTCCACTGAACGGTTAGAGAAAATTGCCACGACAGAGCGTGTAACCAAGCGCGGATAACACGTGCGCGCACTCCCACTTTCGTGGTAGCCGTTTCGAAGAAAGCACAATATTTTGCTGTAAAACATGTGGGAAACACTCCACTTAAGGCTACATTTGATTGTGATACTCCACCGAGAAAGGTTATAACCGCATGAATATCACTCGTCGCACCGCCGCGGTGCTTGCTGTTGCTGGTATCACTTCGGCACTGGTGACCGGCTGTTCTTCCGCTGATGACAAGGCCGGCTCCAACTCTGAGTCCAACACCGCTCGTGGCCCTATCACCTTCGCAATGGGCAAGAATGATACTGACAAGATCAAGCCTGTGATCGAAAAGTGGAATGCCGAGCACCCTGACGAAAAGGTTGAGCTGAAAGAGCTGGCTGGTGAAGCCGACGCACAGCGCGATACCTTGGTGCAGTCTCTGCAGGCAGGTAACTCTGACTACGACGTCATGGCTCTGGACGTCATCTGGACCGCAGACTTCGCAGCAAACCAGTGGCTCGCTCCACTGGAGGGCGACCTGAAGGTTGACACCTCTAAGCTGCTCGAGTCCACCGTCGAGTCCGCTACCTACAATAAGAAGCTGTACGCGGTGCCACAGAACACCAACGGCCAGTTGCTCTTCCGTAACACCGAACTCGCCCCAGAAGCACCAAAGACCTTCGACGATCTGAAGAAGGCCTGCGAACAGGTCAAGGAGCAGGACTGTCTGACCCTGCAGCTCAAGCAGTACGAAGGACTAACTGTGAACACCGTTGGCTTCATGGAAGGCTGGGGCGGCAAGGTCCTCAAGGACGACGGCAAGACCCCAGCAGTAGATTCCGCTGAGTCCAAGGCCGGTCTGCAGGCGCTTGTCGACGCCTACGCCGACGGCACCATCTCCAAGGCTTCCATCTCCGCCACCGAGGAAGAGACGAACCTGGCCTTCACCGAAGGCAAGACCGCGTTCGCTATCAACTGGCCTTACATGTTCTCCAACTCCCAGGAGTCTGAGGTGAACGGCAAGTTTGAGGTCCAGCCACTCGTCGGCAAGGACGGCGTGGGCGTATCCACCCTCGGCGGCTACAACAACGGCATCAACATCAACTCCAAGCACAAGGCAACCGCCCGTGACTTCATCGAGTTCGTGATCAACGAGGAAAACCAGAAGTCCTTCGCGGACAACTCCTTCCCACCAGTGCTGGCCTCCATCTACGATGACGCTGCCCTGGTAGAAAAGTACCCGTACCTGCCAGCACTGAAGCAGTCTCTGGAAAACGCATCTCCACGTCCGGTATCCCCGTTCTACCCTGCTATTTCCAAGGCCATCCAGGACAACTCCTACGCTGCACTGACGGCAGGTAAGAGCGTCGACGATGCTACCAAGGACATGAAGGCCGCTATCGAGAACGCCGCTAAGTAACCACTGGATCCTGGAAGGACAACTCATATGAAGCACAAATCAGCGTATGCGCTGATTGCTCCGGCACTCACCGTGCTCGCGGTGGTGATCGGCTACCCGATTCTCCGCGCGATATGGCTTTCCTTCCAGGCAGACAAGCACCTTGACCCGGACACAGGTGTGTTCGTGCAAGGTGGCTTCGCTGGGCTGCAGCACTACATGTATTGGCTCACCCAGCGATGCATGACATCGTCCGGTGAGATTGGCACCTGTCCCCCAGGTGTCATCTCCACCGACTTTTGGCCGGCGGTGCGGATCACACTTTTCTTCGCAGTGGTCACAGTGTTGCTAGAAACCGTCCTGGGGACGTGGATGGCAATCGTGATGAACCGCGAGTTCAAGGGGCGTGGCCTGCTGCGCGCCGCTGTGCTGATTCCGTGGGCGATCCCGACCGCGGTGACGGCAAAGCTGTGGCAGTTTATTTTCGCTGATCACGGCATTGCTAATTCGCTGCTGGGCACCTCGGTCGGATGGACTACGGATCCGTGGGCGGCGCGGTTCGCCGTCATCATCGCGGATGTGTGGAAGACGACGCCGTTCATGGCGCTGTTGATTCTGGCTGGTCTGCAGATGATCTCAAAGGATGTGTACGAGGCAGCCAAGGTGGACGGCGCCAACGCATGGCAGATTTTCACCAAGATCACCCTGCCACTGATTAAACCGGCGCTGATGGTGGCGGTGCTGTTCCGTACCCTGGACGCCCTGCGCATGTACGACCTGCCAGTGATTTTGATTTCCTCGTCCTCCAACTCCCCTACCGCGACGATCTCGCAGTTGGTTGTGGAGGATATGCGCCAGGGTCACTTCAACTCGGCGTCGGCACTGTCGACCCTGATCTTCCTGCTCATTTTCTTCGTCGCCTTCGTGATGATCCGATTCCTCGGCGCTGATGTGTCGACCAAGGAGGGCAAGTAGCCGTGAAAACTGCACGTAACTACCTGGAAGTAGTCCTCATTTTGGTGTGGGGATTGGCGCCGTTTTATTGGATGGTGGTCACAGCGTTTCGCGATAAGCGCTACACCTTCGACACCACCCCATGGCCAACCCACGTCACGCTGAACAATTTCAAGGAAGCGCTCGCGACGGACAAGGGCAATGATTTCCTGGGCGCGATCGGTAATTCCTTGCTTGTCGGCTTTGTTACCACGCTGTTGGCAGTGGCAGTAGGTGTGTTTACTGCATATGCATTGGCCCGCCTGGAGTTTAAGGGCAAGGGGTTTGTCACGGGCATTGTGTTGGCGGCGTCTATGTTCCCGGGCATTGCGCTGGTGACTCCGTTGTTCCAGCTGTTCGGCAACTTGGAGTGGATCGGTACGTATCGCGCGCTGATCATTCCGAATATTTCCTTCGCCCTGCCGCTGACGATCTACACGTTGGTGAGTTTCTTCCGCCAGCTGCCGTGGGAGTTGGAGGAAGCGGCCCGCGTGGACGGTGCGACGCGCGGCCAGGCTTTCCGTCTGGTGCTGCTGCCTCTTGCAGCGCCGGCGCTCTTTACGACGGCCATCCTCGCGTTCATCGCCACGTGGAACGAATTCATGATCGCCCAGCAGCTGTCTACCAATGCAACGGAGCCGGTAACGGTGGCTATTGCCCGTTTCTCGGGCCCGAACTCCTTCGAGTACCCTTATGCCTCAATCATGGCCGCTGGTGCGCTGGTGACCATCCCGCTGGTGATTATGGTGCTGATTTTCCAGCGCCGTATTGTTGCGGGCCTGACCGCTGGTGGCGTGAAGGCCTAAGCTGTACGTCATGAGCGACGACCGAAAGAACGACACCCGCGAGCAACTGCGCCATCAGGCACTCGTGGGTTTCTTGAGCTTTTTGGCCTTCATGTCAGTGATCCAGGCTGCGATCAACGTGGTGCAGCCCGAACCGCAAATGTGGCCGGCGGTGCTGGCGCTAGTGTTGGTGATTACTACCGTCGTTGTCTGGCGTCGTGGCCGGAAGTAGGTGGTGCTCCTGGATCGCTTCCAGGGAAGCCAGGGCGTCTTCTTCGGAAAGCACGCTCATGGCAAAGCCATTTTGGATGAGCACATAGTCCCCCACCTGCGCCTCGGGTACATACGCGGTACAGCATTGCCGGATCTGCCCCGCAACATCGATGGTGGCGGTAGGCATGAGGCCCAGCTCCAGGTGGGTGATCTTAGCCGGAATACCTAGACACATAGCTTCTATCCTAATCCTGTTCAGCGACGGTGATGCCCATCGCTCCTTCCGGTGCTTGGGTGATCGGCAGGCACGGGTCGGCTGTGCGGATGGACTGTTCCAGGGGCCGCTCCGCAATAAGGGACTCTTGCAACATTTGGGCCAGCCACCATTCGTTTTGTGCAGTGGGAGTGAGGATTTGGCACTCGGTCACCCGTCCTTGCTCATCTGCCTCGTAGCGGTGAACCAGCAAGCCGCGGGGCCCTTCGGCCAGGCCTACCCCAACACCTGCGCGCAGCCTGCCTTCTGCGCGGATGTCACCGGCGCACGTGGCAGGGTGAACCACGATCTGCTCAATCTCGTGAACGACGCGCAGCAGCATCGCTTTGAGAGCACTGTGCGTGCCGAGCCCCTGACCAAGTACATGCGCCTGGGCCACCGGCCCCACTCGGTAACGCCGACCGGCAAGCTCGGGCCGGGGCGCTGGCTGACCAGGATTGGTCTCTACCACAGCAGCGGCGAATTCCGTGGCGGTAAATCGCTGTCCTTCGCTGGTGACGACGGTGTTGCCGAGGGCCGCGAGATTCTCCCCGGATATCAGTGCCAGACTGATACCCGTGAAGGTGTCCTCCCAGTCGGGGTCTTCGGGAAGGGTGCCTATGGCGTCGATAAGCGCGGGCAGCGTGGCGCGCGTTTCTGCACAGAGCTGCGTGTCGGCGGGGGCGCGCACTCCTCCTGGCACGGCAACATCGGGGAAATGCCCGGCGCACCCCGCTGCGGACATCGCGAGTTTGCCGGCCTTCTTCAGCGACACCGCGAGGTCCCGGTGCGTAGCGAACAGCTTCGGCGCAACGGCATCCAGAATGGAGCCACAATTAAGCAGGTCACGGACGAGCCGGGCGGTCTCTGGCACGTCGGCACCGTACAACGCATCGAGCGCGCGAACACCAGCGAGGTGGTGCGTCACCGGGCAAATGCCGCACAGGCGCTTCACGACGTCCGGAACGGTGTCAACCGGTTTGCCCACTAGCATCGGGTCCAATCGTGGCAGGCCAGAGAGGTCAAACCGCGCGTCAACGATGGCCCCTGAGTCGTCCTTTTGGTAGACCACGCGAGCTTCGAAAGGATCGACAAAGTGGTCGAGCTGCAATGTCGTTGTGCTCAAGAGCTCACTCCTAGCAATAATGGAACTTATGCATGAACTTGGTATTTTGACGGGCGTTGTCTCCACCGTAACCGAGGCTGCTGCGGGGCGTGAGATCCGGAGCGTCGGTCTGCGAGTGGGGATGCGTAGCGGGGTAATCGAGGAGGCGCTACACTCCTCATGGCCCATCGCCATCGCCGGCACCGCCTGCGCCGATGCCACGCTGCAGATTGAGATGATTCCGGCAACCGTATATTGCCCAGCATGCGAAACGGAGCAACCGATTGACGAATTTTTCGCCCTCACCTGCCCCGTCTGTGGCACCCCGACCGCCGATTTACGGCACGGCCGGGAGTTTGAAGTCGCGTTCGTGGATGTGGAAACCTAACCGAGCCACTCCTGCACCTGAGCGCGCGCGGCCACCACAGCCTCGGGGATCGCGGCCTTGACTTCGGGAGTCATCCCTACGTTCAGGTCGGTGTCCTGCACCACGATGCCCACCACACCAACGCGTTCCGGCTCCCTGCCGAGAAGTCGCGCAGCAGACAACAGATCCAACAGCCCCACCTGGTGCGGCGACAACTTCGAGTTGAGCAGCCGAGGAATCTGATCCCCCACCAACGTCACCACTGATCCGGGGGCGCCAGGTCCAGCGAGGGCGTCCAGGATTAGCAGGTCCTGGGCGTCTTGAATCAGGGGCAGCAGTTCCATGCCAGAGGTGCCGCCGTCGATGTACTCGACATCGTCGTCAACGGGGCTGCTTGGGGCTTGGTGCCGGGAGGGGACCCAGGCCAACTCGTCGTCGGACCCGCCCTGCAGACGACGCAGAATAGCCAGGCCCACTGCGTCGTCTGTCATGATCGGGTTGCCGATGCCGATGACGGTCACTTTCGCCACGGGCTAGACCTCACCGATCCGGTGTGCGTCGCGAGGCACAGTTCCCTTACGGACCCACACGCCACCGTTAATCATGGAGGACACGCCACCCAGGGTTTCCTGATTATCCGCGCGCACGGCAAGGTACACGTGGATCACCACGAAGGCCCACAGGATGAACATCAGCGCCGCGTGAATCACTCGTACGAACGGAATGCCCAACCAGTGCACTGGGTAGCTGAAAATTACCCAGAACCAGCTCGTCTGCTCATACAACCCGAACAGCGCCAAGCCCGTCAGAAGCTGGACAATGCACAGGATGTAGATCGCGGTGTATGCGAGCTGCTGCAGCGGGTTGTGCGCCAGGTAAGTTGGGTGTTCCTTCTTCGCAAACACGTAATACAAGATGGTGTCCCACAGCCCATCGACGTCACGTTTGGAGTCGAATGGCCACAGGGAGCGCCAGCGAAGCTGCCGTTGCCGGGAAAACAGCCACAAACTCAGGCGCCACACGCCCATCGCTATCCAGGCGAAACCTGCGAGGAAGTGCGCGAAACGGATATACCCCATCAGGTAGCCGACCTCACCGGGGTTGGTGGGCTGCCCGCCGAAGAACGGATCCATGATGTAATAGCCGGTCAAGCTCATCAGGATGATGAGGAACACGTTGGCCCAGTGTTGGAAGCGCAACGACCTAGACCACAGTTGTACGCGCACCCACTGGTTGTTGCCTTCGTGCCCGTGCTCTTCCGGCTTGTCAATGCCGAACGAAATGAAGCCTTCCACATAGTACTGGGACTTCTGCCCCACCTCATCAACGTCCGCTACCGCAACCGTGAGGATGCGGTGACCGAGAATGCGGGCAGCCTCAAAGTTGTCCACGAAGTCACGCTTCGCAGTGCGTTCCATCGAAGCCTTTTCGAGCACCGTGTTGGTCTCACCCCGCATGACCAGCTGCTTCCGCGCCCCCTGTTCGATGCTCGCCAGCGAATACTTGCTGTCCGGATTCACCGGAACATACTCGGTGGCTACCACCGTGCCGGCTTCCCGCTGCAGCGCCTGTTCGACGGGGTCCGTGGTTCCCGACGGGGCTGCGGCAGCAAACCGCAGAATCTCCTCCGGGGTGTACTTACCCGCAGAGTAGACCTGGGCGATGCGGATGTCTCGCTTTGTTGCTCTTACTGAGGCAGTCATGAGGTCATCACCTGGAATAATGGTTTGCCTTCTGGGTCCAGGACGTGGACGGCACAGGCCATGCATGGGTCGAAGGAGTGGATCGTGCGCATTGGCTCCAGCGGCTGCTCAGGATCCACCAGTGGGTGCTTGCCGTCGCCGGAGAGAGCTTCTTCGTAAGGCCCGAGATCACCCTTCGGGTCACGGCCCGAAGCCAGCCACGTGGTGGGGACTACGGCCTGATAGCGAGTGACTTTCTCGTCCTCGATGGTGACCCAGTGGCTCAGGCAGCCGCGGGCAACCTCGACGAAGGCGTAGCCGGAGCATTCCTTTGGCCAGGAGCTCGGCTCCCACTTGGTGGAGTCAAAGACATCGATGTCGCCATTGCTGATACCGTCAATGAATTCCGGCAGCAGCTGGTTGATCATCTGATCGGCGTTTGTTGCCGCTTCGATGGCGCGAGCCAGCGTGCGACCAGCGGTCGAGTTCATCTGCTCCAGCGAGATGCCCAGCTTGAACATGGCGTCGTCAAGCAGCTGCTTGGTTTTCGGCTCGTTTTGCGCGTAAGCCAACAGCACGCGGGCGACTGGGCCCATTTGCATGGGGCGACCGTCGTAGCGAGGCGCCTTGGACCACGTGTACTTCGGATCGTCTGCGAGCCATTCGTACGGTGGCTTCGGTCCGGTGTAGTTCACGGTGGTCTCGCCCACCGATGGGTGCAGGCCGGCGTCGTCGCCTTCTTCGTAGGAGTACCAGGCAGAGGAGACGAACTCTTCGATCTTGGACTCGTCGAATGGGTGCACAGTGCGGAAATCGCCATCGAGGAAGATGCCTGGTTTGACGTTCTTGTTTGGCGTGGAGGCCGGGCGACCGTTCTTCACAGCGCCGGCATACACCGTGCCTTGCATGCCGACGGCCATCATGCTGTCCGAGGACTTTCCGATATCGAAGTAGTCCTTGTACACGCTCATGATGGCGAGGGCATCCGGGACGTAACACTCATTGACGAACTCGTCGATTTCCCGAACCCATTCGCGGATGTTGTTGAGGGAAATCTCGTTAACGGTTTCGGACTTATCCGGGTCGATCGAACAGGCCATGCCGCCGACCAGGAAGTTCGGGTGCGGGTTCTTACCACCAAAGACGGTGGAGATCCGGATGATGGAACGCTGGAACTCCAGGGCATCCAGGTAGTGCGACACCGCCATGAGGTTCGCCTCTGCGGGAAGCCGGTAGTCCGGGTGATCCCAGTAGCCGTTGGTGAAGATCGACAGCTGGCCCGAAGCCAGGACGTCCTGCAGGGTCTTCTTCACCTTGGCGAACTTGGCCTCAGTGTTCAGCTTCCATGTCGATCCAATGGATTTGGCAAACTCTACGGTCTTTTCCGGATCAGCCTCAGCAGCGGATACGACGTTCACCCAGTCCAGCGCGTGGAGGTGGTAGAAGTGCACCACGTGGTCGTGAATACCGTGGGAGCCGAGCACCAGCTGGCGAATCATCTGTCCTTGCTTTGGTGGGTGGGACCCAATGGCGTCCTCCACCGCGGCAACCGATGCGACGGAGTGAACGCCGGTGCAGACGCCGCAGATACGGCCAACGAAGGCCCATACGTCGCGCGGGTCGCGATCCTTCACGATGGTTTCGATGCCACGGAACTGGGTGGTTTCTGCCCAGGCCTTGTCGATCTTTCCACCGTTGCTCTCCAACTCGAGTCGCAGGTGGCCCTCAATACGGGTCAGCGGGTCAATGACAACGCGTTCAGTAGCCATTAGCTTTCCTTTCCTGCGACTGGGGCGTCGCCAAATGCAGCAAGAGTCTCGTTGTCCTTGGAGGAATCACGAACGGGGATGGACTTGAACAGGGTCAGGCCACCGTGGATAGCGGTACCGACGGCAGCAGCGCCGATAAGGCCCAGGCCGATCTTCTCCACTGGTTCCTCAATGCCAAAGCCCTTAACATGTGGCAGTTCTTTGTAGAACGGCGTGAACTTGTCAAAGAAGTCCTTCTCCGTGCAACCGATGCAGGGGTGTCCTGCGCCGATTGGCCAGCCAGACTTCAAGTTCCACTGCACGATGGGGCAGGGGCTGAAGGTGGATGGGCCCTTGCAGCCGACTTCGTAGAGGCACCAGCCATTCCGGGCGCCTTCGTCGTCGAAGGCGCAGACGAACTGGCCAGCGTCGAAGTGGGCACGGCGCGGGCAGGAATCGTGGATGCGCTGGTCGTAGGCGAACAGTGGTCGGCCTTCGGCGTCGACCTCTGGGGCTTCGCCGTGGGTAAGAATGTAGGTCAGTGACGCGGTGATCACTTCGCCGATTGGTGGGCACCCGGAGACGTTGATAACGGGTTTGTCCTTGATGATCTCGTCTACGCCTACAGCGCCGGTTGGGTTGGGCTTGGCTGCCTGGACGGAGCCGTAGACGGCGCATGCGCCGACGGCGAGCACGACAGTGGCGTTTTCGGCGGCTTCCTTCAGCACCTGTTCGACTGATTTACCACCGATGGTGCAATAGATTCCGTCGTCTTTCAGCGGTACGGAACCGTTGACCACCAGGATGTGTGGTTCCCGGTTGGTGTCCTCCAGGGCTTTCTCGGCGCCAGTGCCAGACGCTGCCATGACGAGGTCGTTGTAGTTAACGGAGAGCAGTTCGAGTACCAGCTGTTCCACCGTGGCACCGCCCGAGCGGATGGTGGATTCCATACAGCCAGTGCATTCCTGCAGCTGGAGCCATACGACGTTCGGCTTCTTCACTGCGCCCAGCTTGTTTGCAATTTCTTCTGCTGCAGCTTCTGGCATCTGCGCTAGTGGTGACCCCACTGCGAACACCCCTGCCAGTCCGCCACACATCTTGAGGAAGTCTCGACGCGGTACACCGCGGAGTTCCAGGTTCTCAGCGAGGGTTTCACCCTGCCAGTTCGTACCAAAATTCATTTGGTGAGCCCCATTTCTTTACTTAGCGACTCAAGGCATACTTAAACACCAATGCCTAAAGACATCTCTAGGGTGAACGGTATCAACTAACACCGGAAAAGTGCAGTGGATATGACCAGTGAATCAAACCAACATTGTTGAACATTTACTTTTGGGACACCCCGCCCCACCCACACTGGCACAGGAGCGAAAAACCCGAGATCCAAAACGTATTCGAAACCTATTGAAAACCAGCTTTGAACTGCATAAACCATCTCTTTGGCAATAATAAGGGGAGGCTTGCCTACCTGAACGTAGCGCGAGCCTCCCCTAAAAACGAAATCTTCGTCACACTTTTCAGTAGTGACGGGTTAGCCTCACCCTTTCGGGGCCAACACCCACTCGAACCACTCATCCAACCCCGCGCCCGTTTTCGCGGACACTTCAAACACTTCGACGCCTGGATTGACCTGTTCCAGGTTTGCTTTAAACAGATCCATGTCAAAGTCCAGGTATGGCATCAGGTCAACCTTGTTGATCACCACCGCCTGGACTGAGCGGAACATCACCGGGTATTTCAGCGGCTTGTCCTCCCCCTCGGTCACGGAGTAAACCATCGCCTTGCGATGCTCACCCACCTCGAACTCCGCAGGACACACCAGGTTACCGACGTTTTCGATCAGCACCAGATCCAGTTTGGACAGGTCGAGCCCCTGGAGCGCCTTCGCCACCATCGGGGCATCCAGGTGGCATTCGCCCCCGAAGCCGTTACCGGTATTCAGCAGGGAAATCTGGGCCCCGTACCCTTCCAGACGATCGGAGTCGATAGAGGTCTCGATATCTCCCTCAATGATTCCCACGCGCACCTTACCCTGCAGGTGAGCGAGGGTCTTTTGCAGCACTGATGTCTTGCCCGACCCCGGCGCGCTCATCAGGTTGATGCAGTGCACCCCGTGTTCGTCAAAGGCCTCACGATTGTGCGCCGCCCGGTGATCATTTTCTGCAAAGATGTCTTCCAGCACCGCGATGCGTTCCCGGCCGGTGTCGTATCCGGAGTGGTCGCCGTGTTCGTTGGTTGCTGGGTCGATGTCGTCGAGGTGCACGTGGCCACCGTGGTCGTGGTCGTGCGTGTGGTGCTCATGGTCGTGGTCGTGGCTGTGTACGGTGCCGTCGTCGTGGCGGTGGAAACGCCCCATGGTTTAGCTCCTTATTACTTCGATGTCGATAATGGTGAACTCGTTGCCACCGGTCACGGCAGCGGTTTCTCCACATATTGGGCAGGTAAAGTCGAGTTCTTGCGGCTCAGACACGTGGCCTGCGCTGCATGTGATCTGTAGTGGCACCCAGTGTATGTCGAGTTCGGCGTCGGCAAGCGGCGTGTCTTTGACGACGAAGCCCCAGGCATAGTCGAGAGTTTCCGGGACGACCTGCCGCAACGCACCGATACTGAGCCGTACCTGCAGCACCTTCGCGTCGCCGGCGGCGCGGGTAACAGCGCGGGCGAGTTGAGTGCTCAGTGCAACTTCATGCATGGCTTCCAGTCTAGGCTTAAAGATTATGAGTGTTCGGTGGCGGATCCACCTTTACGGAGTGGTTCAAGGCGTGGGGTTTCGCCCGCATGTGGCGCAGGTAGCAGGCCGCTTCCCCATCACTGGCCTGTGCGGTAACGACGACCGCAAAGTCTTCATCGAGGCGCAGGGCCAGGAGGAAGTGCTGGATGCGTTCCTTTCCGAGCTCCTCGCGACGCTCCCGCCGCTCGCACACGTCGTTTCACGCTCTGTCACTGCCCTGCCGCTTGTCGACGAACAGTCCTTCCGAATCGTATCCTCCGAGCATATTGCGGGGGCTCGCACCCTAATCCCACCTGATGTTGCCACCTGCCCCGATTGTTTAGCGGATATGGCCGATCCGACAAACCGCAGGTACCGCTACCCGTTTACTACCTGCACCAACTGCGGGCCGCGGCTGACAATCATTGAGGATCTGCCTTACGATCGTCCCCTGACCACGATGAAGAAATTCCCGATGTGCCCTTCCTGCGAGCGGGAATACACGGACATCACAGATCGTCGCTACCACGCGCAGCCGATCTCGTGCCCTGATTGCGGGCCAACTCTGTGGATCGAGGGGATACCCTGCGATGACCCTATTACCAAAGCCCAGGAATTGCTGGGCGAAGGCGCGATTCTGGCGGTGAAAGGGCTCGGTGGCTTCCACCTGCTCTGCAACGCGCGGAACGAACACTCTGTGGCTGAGCTGCGCCGACGCAAGCAGCGCCCTGGTAAACCTTTCGCCGTCATGACCCCTTCCCCCGGTATTGCGGTGCTTTCCCCTGAGCAGCAGGCCCTGCTGGAATCTCCCGCGCACCCCATCGTGATAGCGCCGATGTCTGCCACATATGACCTAGCACCCTCGGTAGCGCCGGGACTGAGCGACGTTGGCATCATGCTCCCCTACACGCCACTGCACACGTTGCTGGTGGATCGCCCATTGGTCGCTACCTCTGGAAACCTCTCAGGTGAGCCATTGTGCTTCACCAACGACGATGCACTGTCTCGCCTAGACGCCTTTGCGGACTATTTCCTCCTGCATGACCGGGACATCCATGTGCCCGTGGAGGATTCGGTGTTTCTGGAGTCCATGCCGGTCCGACGCTCCCGCGGGTACGCTCCGCTCCCCTTCCAACTCCCCGGTTCCGGGACGGTGCTGGCTGTGGGGGGCGAACTGAAAAACACCTTCTGCCTGGCACACGAAAATGTGGCGCACATTTCGGCCCATATCGGGGACATGGGGTCACTGGCCAGTCAGCAGGCTTTCGACCGCTCCGTGGCGCAGATGCTTACCATGCAGCGCTGCGAACCAACACTCGTTGTTTGTGATATGCACCCCAACTATGCCACCACGGCGTGGGCTGAGCGCTCCGGCTACGATATTCTCCCAGTTCAACACCACTACGCCCACGCGCTGTCGCTTCTTGCTTCACATGGGCGCTTCGAGGGCCCCTTCGCATGCCTGACCATCGACGGCACTGGTTACGGCACCGATGGCACGATATGGGGTGGCGAGGTGCTGGTGTTGTCTCCAGATTTGTGCACCTTTGAACGCGCCTGGCATGTGCCCTGCTTCCCGATCGTCGGTGGCGACCGCGCGGTGCGCCAACCGTGGCGACTAGCCCTCGGCCTGGCCCACGCCTGGGATCTTCCGTTTAGTTATTCTCACGCTGAGGCTGCGCAGGTTTCTTTGCAGCTTTCACGCGGAGTTGGCCTCACGCAGACGTCCTCACTAGGCAGACTTTTCGATGCAGTCTCCGCCATACTCGGCGTCTGCGTAGAGCAGACCTATGAGGCCCAAGCGGCGATGGAGTTGGAGCGAGTAGCTGCCGGTTCGTTGCGATCCACAGCTGGGTCTTGGCGGGAATTGCTGCTGGAGGTATTGGACGCTTCGGTCCCTGTTCCAGACCGGGCCATGCGGTTCCATCACGGATGTGCCGTTTTGTTGGCTCATTCACTCCGCCAAACCGGCATTCCAGTCGTGGGCGTTTCGGGCGGATGCGCGTTAAACCGCCTGCTTATGAAGTTTTTGTGCGCAGAGCTGACTGATTTAGAAGTCCTCGAGCATGAATCAGCGCCTGCCAACGATGGTGGATTGTCCTTGGGGCAGGCGCTAGCGGGAAGACTCTGGATGAGTAAGTAAAATTCGACATCTTTCGCCCTGAAAGAGGCTTCTTCCGGGGAAAAATGTCGAATTTTACTTACGGTCTTTAAGCCGGGACGCAGTCATCCCAGTGGTCTTCGTGCTTATGGTGCAGGTGACCGTCGTGGATGTAGTCGATGTGGTCACCGTGCTGGACAGCTTCGTGGCCGCAACCTGGGCCGTGCTCGTGGTCGTGCCCCTCGTGAGCGTGGCAGCCCTCAGCTGGGACGCATTCGTCCCAGTGGCCGTCATGCTCGCGGTGGAGGTGACCGTCGTGAGCGTAGTCGGTGTGGTCGCCGTGCTGAATGGCGGTGTGGCCACAATCTGGGCCGTGCTTGTGGTCGTGCTGTGCGTGGGTTACGCAAGACATGGCATTTTCCTCTCCTCGTTGTTTTCAATTACGAGTCTATATTGAAAACGCCCTTAATGGAAGCGCTAATGAAAATACGCAGGTCAACTGGCTAGTTTTTAGCAAATCCTTGGCAGCGGGTCTCCCACCAACATGTCCACCATCCGGGCCCCGCCGAAGCCGGTAACCAATACAACGGAGGCTTCTGGAGTAGCTTCCACACGACCGATGACGGCCGCCCCTTCTGCCCCAGCTGCATGCAATGCAGCCACTGCCGCGTCCGCAGTCTCAGCCGACACCACTGCCGCAAAGGTGCCCTCGTTGGCCACGTACAGCGGATCGATTCCCAGCATGTCGCATGCACCTCGGGTCATGTCTCGTACTGGAATCTTGGTATCTTCCAGCACAGCAGCCAATCCCGTGGCCCGGGCCATCTCATTCATGGAGGTAGCCAGGCCACCTCGAGTAGCATCGCGCATCCAGCGCACCTCGGCTGCCCCACACAGGGCCTCAACCAGGCCATTTACTGCACGCGTATCGGATTCGATCGGGGCCTCAATGGCAAGATCACCGCGAGCCATCATCACTGCCATGCCGTGGTCGGCAATCGGGCCGGAGACCACGATTCGGTCCCCTACCTGGACCTGATCAAATCCAGTGGTTCGACCTTGAGGTATCGCACCAATACCGGCGGTGGTGATGTAGACCTTGTCGCCCGCTCCCTTCGGCACCACCTTCGTGTCGCCGGTTGCGATCACTACCCCAGATTTGTCAGCAGCTTCCTTCATCGCAACCACAATGCGCCGCAGCTCGGAGAACTCCAGCCCTTCCTCCAGAATGAAAGCTACCGATATCAGCTTCGGCACGGCCCCCGCCACGGCCAGGTCATTAACTGTGCCGTTGATCGCGAGCTCACCAATATTGCCACCCGGGAATTCAATGGGATTGACCACGTAGGAGTCCGTCGACATCGCGATAGCGGCCCCATGTTCTTTGATCAGCGAGGACGCGGTGATCACACTGGAATCACCCCCCTGCGCCAGGAGTTCGTTGCCGTAGGCGTCGAAAAAGACCTGCTCCACCAGGGCAGCGGAGCTCTTTCCGCCCGCGCCATGAGCCAGGGTGACGCGATCTTCCAACAAGCGGAACGGTCGCGAGCGCACCTTGGAGATGTTGAGGTTGACGCGGCTCTCATCCTCATTGAGGCGGTTCTTCGGGTCCACGAATGCTCCTTCGCTAGTGATTTCATTCCATGGTAGCGCTGGTAAGCTTTAGTCATATTCGAAGGAGAACATATGTGTCTTGGTGTTCCAGCACAGATAGTGGACGTTCCAGAACCTGCGCGCGCGAAGGTATCGATCAGCGGCGTGACCCGCATGATCTCAACTGACCTCATGACTGAGCCCCTGACCACCGGCGATTGGGTGCTCGTCCACGTCGGATTCGCCCTCAGCAAGATCGACGAAGATGAAGCCCGACTCACGTTGCAGCAGATTAAGCAGCTCGGCGCGAACACATTCGAGGACGAACTCGACGCGTTTAAGGAGAGCTCGATATGAAGTTCGTCGACGAGTTCCGCGATCCCGAGGCAGCTAAAGCCCTACTGAAGCGCATGGAGCATGACGCCGCACTGCTCAAAAAGCCAATCTCACTTATGGAAGTCTGTGGCGGCCATACCCACACCATTTACCGGTACGGCCTGGAAAATCTACTGCCAGAAAACGTCGAGCTCGTGCACGGCCCCGGCTGCCCCGTCTGCGTCATCCCTATGGGCAGGCTTGACGACGCCATTTGGCTCGCTAACCAGCCCAACGTCATTCTCACGACGTTTGGTGACATGATGCGCGTGCCTGGTTCGGATGAATCCCTCATGCAGGCCCGTGCCAAGGGCTGCGACGTCCGCTTCGTCTATTCGCCTCTCGACGCCCTGAAGCTCGCCGAGGAGAACCCGGACAAAGAGGTCGTCTTTTTCGCCGTCGGTTTCGAGACCACTGCCCCGTCCACAGCAGCCACCTTGGAAGCTGCCCGAATCCGGGATATCTCTAACTTTTCTGTCTTCTCCAACCACGTCACCATCGAGCCACCGCTGCGTGCGATTGTCAACGGTGGCGAGACCAAGGTCGACGGGTTTATCGGCCCAGGTCACGTGTCTACGATCATCGGCACCCACGCCTTCGACTTCCTGGTGGAGGAGTTCGGAATGCCATGCGCTGTCGCTGGCTTCGAACCTCTCGACGTGTTGCAAGCCGTAACTATGCTCGTCTCCCAGTTCGCTCACGACGAGCCCAAGCGCGTGGACAACCAGTACGCCCGCGTCGTCCGCGCCGAGGGCAACCCAGCAGCTAAGGCGCTGCTCGACCGCGTCTTCGTGCTTCGCGACACCTTCGAATGGCGTGGCCTCGGCTGGCTCGACAACTCCGGCATGGGCATCGCCCCCGAATACGCCAAGTGGGACGCGGAGAAGAAGTTCAACGTGCCTGGTCGCCGGGTAGAGGACCCAAAGGCCTGCGAGTGTGGCTCCGTCCTCACCGGTCGCATCAAGCCGTGGCAATGCAAGGTGTTCGGCACCGCCTGCACCCCGCAGACCCCGATCGGCACCTGCATGGTCTCCCCCGAAGGCGCCTGCGCGGCCTACTACAACTTCGGGCGGTTGGATCGGCAGGAGACGGCGCAGCTGGCGCAGAGTTAACGCGCCGGATTTGGTAACGCAAACTGACTTTTTCGAGCTGTTTTCGTCAGTTTGCGTTACCAAATCCGACATCGGAGTTCTCTACTCGATCAGTCCGTAACTGCGCCAAATCTTGAGCATCTTGGGCCGATTCTTGTATCGAATGGCAAGCTCCTCCATTTTCCGGAATACAGTGACACGGGCCGTTAGGTTATCTGGGAAGCTGTTGATGATTTCCAGGGCTGAGGCCGCCGCTTGTTTGTAGGCACTATCACCGGTAAGAACGGCGAGTTTTTCTGGTTCCCTAAGCATGAGCTCGAGTGCGGTCTCCGGATCTCGACTGGACAGTACCGACTGGGCGAAATCGAAAACCACGTGAGTGCTAACTTCATCACTGTCGACCACTGATAATCCCAGTTCTGGATCGTCAAATCGTAGGGCGGCTTGCAGTTTCATCGCATCGCTTCCTTGAGTGTTTTCGGGGATGAGCGCAATGAGATCCTTCGTCGCACCTGGGCCATGAATGACACGATCAAAAGTTATGGTAGAAGGGCTTTCTTGAAACCGCGCAATTCGGTATTCCAACAATGCGTTATCTCCCAAGTACTCACGAATTCGGTTTTCGAAGAATTCCTCTTCGCCCCGAGGCACGGGGCGGTCCCTTTTCTTGAGTAGCTCTTTAACCTCCGCACCCTTGCCTCGGGACTCATAAAATTCAATGAGCTCTTTCACGGATTTGCCTTCTAGCAACAGAGATTCAGTGAAGTCATCGTCGCCACGCAAGAAGGCGATATCAAGCTTCATGTCTTCGGCCCCGTATTGCGGTGGATTAGCTTCCAGGGCAGCAGCGAGTATTTCGGTAGCGTCGGCGTCGAGAAGCCCTGCATAGTCTCGCAACGTGGGGCCAAAGAACGGTGCCTCCAGCGTCTCTTTCGCAAGCCAGTCAGCGAGCTTTTGCGGCTTTTCGACGCCATCAGCGCACGCTCTCACGTGCATGTCATAACTCCGGCGGAGCTGATCTCCAAGCATGCCAGAGGAATCATCAGACTGCTGCAGGATAGTGTTCAGTCGCTTGATGGCACGCTCAATCTGAGGGCGGACCGCCACTCCTCGATGCTCATCAAGGTAGGCCTCGACCACATCAAGAGCGTCGCTCCAATGCAAGGCAAGGTCCATGGTTTTGCGATAATCCCAGGTGCCCGACCCCTTCCTGGAGGCAGCCGTAATGACAGATTTCACATGATCGCGAACCTGTTTGTCGTCGCCCGAGTTCTTGAGCGCCGTCAGCTCCAGGAACTCCTGCACTTCTGGGATCCCCCGCAGCTGATTAAGGAGCTGACGCAGTTCATCTGAGTTAGCTGATTCCAGAAGAATGTCAACCGGATCCGCCTCCGAGATGTCATCATCAAAGGAGACTTCCTTGGGAGCCAGCAACGAGAGCGCGAGAGCAACCGCGTGTTTGCACCACTGCGTACCAACCGGACAGCTGCACGTTGTGGCCACCCGATTTCCTTGCAAGGTCAGTGTCGTCCGATACGGCCACGTACCTTGTACCTCAGCCGTCACCTCAGATTCCGTGGCATGGAGGAGCCGAATATCAGATGGAGAAATCTTCTTCCCTCGGCGAAAGGCGCCAGATCCTGCGGCGTCTCGGATCGACTCTTCGGTTAACACATCCAAGAGGGTGGCGGTCATTTCTTTAGCTTAGCGATAATCCACGCCACGCACTGCAAGTAAACCTCCCCCAAATGGCGGAGACCGAAGACTGCCTGCTTAGACGATGTTTTTCATGCCTTTGCTCAATAGCGTTAAAGACATGAACAACACATTCACAGCTCGAGACATCAAGGTCTCATTTAACGGACATGAGGTTGTCCACGGCGCAAACCTCACCGCAACTCCTGGCCGAATCACTGCCCTGCTCGGTCCCAATGGCGCTGGCAAGTCGACTACATTGCGTGCCACGCTCGGCCTGGTGAAATCTACTGGGGACAAAGAGATCAATGGTCGCATCGGTCTCCTCCTTGACGACGGCGGCCTCGTCCCGAACCTCACTGGGCGCAGGCACCTCCAAGCGATGGCGCAGCTCTTTAGCGTCGATAAGCAGCGAGTGCAGGAGGTCCTGGAACTCGTCGACATGGCGCACCGCTGCGACCGCCCCATCAAAACGTATTCGCTGGGCATGAAGCGACGAATCGCGCTGGCGGGAGCGCTGTTGCAAGATCCGGACATCATCATCTTGGACGAACCGTCTTCGGGCCTGGACCCAGATGGTATTCGCTGGTTCGGCCAGCTCATGCGTGTCGAAGCTGACCGTGGCAAGGCCGTCCTCTTGGCCACCCACCATCTGGCGGAGGCCGTGGCTATTGCCGACGACGTCGTCATCATCGCCCGCGGCCACACCACTTTCACCGGCGCAGTCGCCGACATCCCCGATCTCGAAGCCACCTACTTCGCCCACACCTCGAAAGGCTAGCCATGAAATCCGAACTTTACACCCTGCGTCATCTGCCAAACATGCGAGTGATATCCATCCTCGCAGTGCTCATGGCTGGTGTCGGCGGTGCCCTGCAATGGTCGCTGCCATTCCTGCTCAAGATCGATCCGCCACAGGCCGGCGACGGCCCCGCAGGCCAGCAGGTGCAAGCGCTTATCGACGCCTCTGATCCCTCCTTAGCTGGATTCCAAATGGCTGCCCTTGATATCACCGGGTCCGGACAATCCTCAGGCATCTCGATCTTCGTCATCGCCATTGTCGCGCTCGCCATCACCGCAGCTAGCTACGCCTTTTCCAGTGGAGCAGTGGTGTGGAAGGTGGTGGGCACTGGTAGTCGAGTGAAGTGGGCGCTGTCACTGACATCCGCAGTGCTGTGTTCCGTCCTGCTTGTGTGCGTCGGGGCGTGCATCTTCAATGCCTTGATTGCCCTGGTCGCAGCCCCCATGAACAATGCGTCCTTGGTTGCTCCAGCAGCGGAGGTTGCAACCATGTGGCTGCGCGGCAGCTTGGCGGTCGCACTGCTCGCTCTCGCGATCACCGGCGTGGTGCTGGCCGTACGCAAGGTTGGTCCTGCGATTGGCATTGTTGTCGCCGTGGTGATGGCTGGCGTGATCTTTGGAACCGTGGGCGCCATGGCCGGCTGGGATCCTTATGTGTACTGCTGGCTCCCGACTTCTGCCGTCACGATCGCCGGTGGCCAAGGCCTCACGCAAACGCTCAATCCATGGGTCGGCATCGGTGCACTCGCCGCGTGGGCGGCACTGAGCTTGGGCCTTGGACTTGCCCGTTTCACCCGCGCAAACCTCTAACATGGGTCCTATGACTCGCCCTTCCACTAGGGATATATCGCTGGCCGCCATTGTGCTGGGACTGGACCTCTTCGGATTCCTCATGTCACACACGCTGGCGCCAGTGACCTACAGTTTCGCAGCCTCTCCGGTGCAGTTTTGGCTCATCCTTGTAGCCATTGTCGCCAAAGCAGCGTTGTTGCTCTGGCGTCGCAGCTTCCCCATCCTCGCGTTGCTCGGCATCGCGGTGGTCGAACTCCTACTTCCCCTCTATTGTCTGGTCACCGGCGAGCAGAGCCTCGGTTACAACGGCATCGCCGCCTCAGTTGCTGCGTTTTCGCTAGCACTTCATACCCGATCGAAGACTCGCGATAGCGCAATTCTTGTGGTTTCGGGACTCGCAGTGGGCATCGCCCGAGCTGTCACCACCCCGGTCTTGGGCGACATGAACCCCACCCTATTTGCGCTGCTCACCGCACTCGGCTGGCTGCTTCCACTCGTCGTCATGTTTGCCATCGGGCTCGCCGTCCGCAACAGTCGCGAACTCACCGTGTCCCTCGCGCGCCAAGCTGAACTCGCCGAACGCAACGCCATCATCGAAGAACGCGCCCGCATCGCCCGCGAACTCCATGACACCACCGCCCACCACCTCTCCGCCATCGCCATCCAGGCTCAAGCAGCACGCGCGCTTATCGACGTCAATCCCACCGCATCCAAGGAACACCTCGATCACGTGACCTCATCCATCACGAAGGCACTGCAGGATGTCCGCGCTACAGTCGGCAAGCTCTCTGTCACCGATGCCGAGGTTTCCAGGGTGCCCCAACCTACGGATCTTCCTGCATTGATCTCAGAAGTTCGCGGGTTGGGACAAGACGTATCCTTTACAGACTCCTCCCATTTGTCCGGTGCCGAATTGGTAGCGGCCTATCGAATCACCCAGGAAGCGCTCACCAATGCACGCAAACATGCTGCTAGCGCTCCGGTGACCGTGACCTTGAGCGATAATGAACTGAGCATTTTGACGTCGGGTTCCTTTGAACGAGGCGAATCAGGGCGCGGCACCATCAGCATCCAGGAACGTGCGCACGCAGTTGGCGCCACCGCGTTCAACGGACCAACCGCCGACGGCTGGCTCGTGCGCATCACGTGGAGGAAGCCATGATTCGAGTTCTGTTGGTAGATGATCAGCCACTGATCAGGCAGGGGCTGAAAGCGATCTTCGAGGCAACCGGAGAAATCACCGTGGTGGCCGAAGCGGCTTCTGGGAATGAGGCCATTGCGAAGGCTCACGACGTCGACGTCGTGTGCATGGACATTCGCATGCCCGATGGGGACGGGATCTACGCCACCACGGAGATCAACAAACAGGAGAATCCGCCCGCGATCATCGTAATCACCACCTTTGACCTCGACGAATACGTCTTCGGCGCACTCGAGGTCGGCGCCTGTGGAGTCATGCTGAAGGACTCCCCGATGACCGACCTCATCGAGGGCGTCAAACGAGCTGCCTCAGGAGAAGGCATGGTGGACGCAGCAGTCACGAAACGAGTGATTGCGGAATTTGGGCGTCGAAAAGCGCGTGCCGTGGTGGACTCGGATCTTCTCACGGCACGCGAGCTTGATTGCGTGCGAGCTTTGGGGCGGGGCCTCACCAACATCGAGATAGGGCGGGAGTTGTACTTGGAACCTTCTACGGTAAAAACGCATCTCTCGTCCGCGATGGCGAAAGTCGGGGCCAGTTCGCGGGTGCAGCTGGTGATCTGGGCGTTTCGGGCGGGAGTGGTGAGTTAGGCAAAACGGTACTATTTTGGTACCATTACAGCATGGCTCTCAACTTGCGTCTTACCCCCGAACTCGACGAACAACTCGGCAAGATGTCCGAGCTTGAAAACAAGTCAAAACAGCAAATGCTCGTTAGTCTCATCGAGGAGCGCTGGCAAACGATGCAAGCTCGGAATGTAGCATCCACCATGCTCGACAGGATCTACTCCGAGCGCGCTGATCTTATGGAGCGACTCAGGAATGCCTAGATGACTCCGCAGAATATTCTGAATCTGGACAACATTCGCCCCTGGCTGGAAGAAAACGGTTTCGCGTCGCGAGACTGGGGACTTCTCGGATCAGCCTTGAAACGTCCTTGGATGACATTTGACGGAACCGAACTCTACCCAAGCATTTGGCTAAAAACCGCAGCACTCCTCGACAGCATCGAATCAAGCCATCCACTGATTGACGGAAACAAACGGCTGGGTGCACTACTCGGAATCATGATGCTTCAGCTTCACGGCATCGATGATCACATGTCTGACGATGACTATTGGTTTGAATTAGTTTGTGCCATCGCCACCAATCATCCTGATATTGAAAGTATCGCTTCTAATCTGGAAACAAGATTTTCTGAGTTGGGTTAGGCAGCCGGACTCTTGCGTTGTTTTCGTCAATCTGCTTTGCCGAATCCGGAGTCCTTGACTCTCCGCCACACGATCCGCGCCAAAGAGTGCGGCAGCGCAAATGCTTCGCGGATCCACATCTTCGGTGCCTTCGATAGCGGCGTCCGGGCGGTCACCACATCAACAGTCAGGCCGTGATGCCACGCCCACATCTTGGTGCGCCAGGCGTGGAAATCGCTGGTCACGACGGTCCAGCGGGGATAACCTTTCAACATCGTGAAGGCCTGTTCCAGGTTTTCGTTGGTGGAGCGGGCCTGGTTCTCCACGGTGATCACGTCCGAGGGGACGCCATGGGAGATCAGCCAGTCACGCATCGCCTCGGCCTCCCCCTGGTGGCCGGAGACGACAACGTGATCGGAAATATAGGGCAAGGCGGCGGTGAGCCGCCGCTGTAGAGTGCTGCCGGGACGGCCGTCGATAAGCCTGCTGCCCAAAATCAGCACCGGCGCCAATCTAGCCCTCCATCAGTCGCTGGCGCAGGGCCTCATCCTTGGCGAGGACCTCGTCGCGCATGTTCGCCTGGTACTTCACCATCTTGTCGAGCAGCTCCGGTGAACCAGCGGAGAGGATCCGCGCGGCCAGCAGACCTGCGTTCTTCGCGCCGCCGATGGAGACGGTCGCGACGGGCACGCCGCCCGGCATCTGCACGATGGACAACAGCGAGTCCATCCCGTCGAGCTCCTTCAGAGCGCGCGGAATGCCGATGACCGGCAGCGGAGTCGCAGCAGCAACCATGCCCGGCAAGTGAGCCGCCCCACCAGCACACGCAATGATGCACTTCAGGCCACGGGTGTGCGCCTCCTTGGCGTAAGCGAGCATGCGTTCCGGGGTGCGGTGCGCACTCACGACGCCCACCTCAAACGGAATGTCGAACTGCGCGAGCACCTCGGCGGCCGGTTCGACGGTCGGCCAGTCCGAATCCGAGCCCATGATAAGTCCAACGAGTGGTTGCATTACTGATCCTTCCATTCCGCGTGCACCAAGAAGTGCGCGGCGAGCTCACCTTTGGTTTTCAGTTCTTCGACGTCACCATTGCCAGTGAAGTTCACATGTCCGATCTTACGGCCGGGGCGGTGTCCTTTGCCGTAGAAATGGATTTTCGCGTCCGGGAAGCGAGTCCACACCTCACGCATGCGCTCCGGCATCGGCATCTCCGGATCCTCAGGCGCGCCGAGGACGTTGGCCATGACGGACCACTCTTGGAGAGTGTCCGTGGAGCCCAGCGGCATGTCCAGCACGGCGCGAACGTGCTGCTCAAACTGGTCGGTCACGCAGCCGTTCTGGGTCCAGTGGCCAGTATTGTGCGGGCGCATGGCCAGCTCGTTCACGAAGATCCCTTCCGGGGTCTCGAAGAGCTCAACGGCCAGGTTGCCCGTCACTCCGAGCACTTCGGCGGTCTTGATGGCAGTTTCTTCTGCCTGTTTCTTCAGCTCCGACTTGAGGCCCGGGGCCGGCGCAATCGCGAACCAGCAGATGCCGTCCTTCTGGATTGACTCCACCACCGGCCAGGCCTTGACTTCGCCGGATGGGCGACGGGAAACCATGGCGGAGAGCTCGCGGACCAGGTTAACCTTCTCCTCTGCCATGAGCGGGGTGCCGTTAGCCAGCAGTTCAGCGACAAGTTCCTTGAGCTCTTCGAGGGACGCTGGGAACCACACGCCCTTGCCGTCGTAACCGCCACGGCGCGCCTTGAGGCAAACTCGTCCTTCGACCTCAGTCCAGAACTGCTCGGCATCTTCGACGGATTCAATGGCCGCGAACGGAGGCACCGGAGCGCCGAGTTCCTTCAGGCGCGTGCGCATGACCAGCTTGTCCTGCGCGTTGATCAGTGCCTCCGGGCGGGGCTGCACGTTGATCCCCTCGGCGATGAGGGTTTCCAAGTGCTCGTTCGGCACGTGCTCATGATCAAAGGTTACGGCGGTAGCTCCTGCCGTGACCGCCCGCAGATCAGCCAGGTTGGTGTAGTCGCCCAGCACAACATCGGCGGCAACCTGGGCGGCAGACGCCTCGAGCGAGCTCGCGAGCACCCGGACGGATTGCCCAAGCTCAATCGCCGCGGTCTGCATCATGCGTGCCAATTGCCCATCGCCAATCACACACAGAATTGGCATGTCTGGTGCGTGCGCTGCCGGATTATCGATGTTGTGAGTCACGGCTAATAACTATAGCGCTTCGCCGTTCCTGCCGATAACCTTGGGTTTTATGGGGTTTAGTAAACAAGACTTTCCTGAGACGTGGGCAAAGATGTGCGCGGGGTCGAACATCGAACTGGGCGAATACGTGCAGCTTAACGACGACCTGTTGCTCTATCCGGATGCGGTAGTGACAACGGATTTCCAACCATCGTGGACGCTACAAGTACCGATGGTGTTCGATTTGGAGCGCATGGCTGCTTCCTATCAGCTCCCCTGTGGCCGGATCGACCTCTCTACCGACAGCGAGTGCCTGTGGATGCTCGTTTCAATGATTACCATCGGTGTCAGCACTCGGGCCTTCGCCTGGGACAGCCACTTCAACCTGACCCATGAGGAAACACCCCGGCTATTTGCCTACATTGATGAAATTCCGTGGGGAGTCACCATCAGTGCGCGCAATTCAGACGCAGCGAAGCTGGAAACCAAACCGTCATCCGATTTCGGCTGGAGCATGTGAGCTGATCAAGCTACCACCGACGTCCCACTAGCTTCGTGACGTTTCTTCACTGACGATGTATTCAATTTCTTAACCATTCTTCCATTGCGGAAATCGTTGTTGTCTCCGACATGTGAAGGGACTAGTAGTCCTCCCAGGCAAATTTTCTCATCGTCTGGCTAAGGTTCTTCGATACTGGGTCGTTTACGGCACTGCGATGACTGGACACTCAAGTAACGACGAAAGAGGACTACGCCGTCGATACTGCTTCTGACTTGCATTGAAGATATTTCTCCCCCTCGAGGAATTGCTCCCCTAGAACCCAGCAAGATGGAAACTGCCACGTCTTTAGTGCATGGGATTGAGTTCAAACGGTTTTGTTGAAGTGAAGTGTTGTAGCGTTTCTCCTACCCCCGTTTTGAAATCTTTTCAAGATAGCATGACAACCATCACTTTAGCATTTTAGAATCATCTAACGACATTCTTTAATAGCTTGTCGTATTTTCATTATGCCGCTGCCCATCTCTTGAAGGACAAGCAATGACACACTACCTAAAAAAACTCGGGGCAACGCTAGCCGTTCTCGCTACCGTTTGTTTCACTCCGATCCCCGCAGGCGCCCAGGATGCCAGAGTGCAGCCTGCCGAGGAGATGATGCCTACCGAACTCCTAACTGACGAAAACATCACGGATAAGATTTTGCAGTTGCGTGCCCCTGGCGAGCGCCAAATTTACGATGTCGACACCAGCGACTGGGATTTCAATGAACCGGGCATGAACAAAAACAACATCGACAATCACTACTACGAACAGACGCTCCCCGACGACCTAGGTGAGCCACAACCAGTAGTCATCCCAGGCAAGATGCGCTCAGACCGCATCGAACTCCCCGAGGGAATCACTAAAGAAGAAGCCGACGAAGCCGAAGTACAAGAAGCACACGAACGTGGCGTCTCTTTAGAACGAGCCCAGCCTCTCACACAACCACTCACAGCAAGCAACTGCCGCACCTACTGGCCTACTACCTACCAAGTCTGTGGCGCCATCCGAGAGAAATACGAAGCACTCGCCACCACCTGGGTCGGGCAAAACCCCATCAGCTTCCTCGGACTACCCCGATCAAATGAACTGACCAACCCGGATGGGGTCGGCAAACGCACCGAATTCGATAACGGGTTCATTTATTGGCACCCGAGTACCGGTGCTTGGTCGGTCACCACCCACAACTCCATCGTTTGGGCCCGCAATGGATGGGAACTTGGACGTCTCGGATATCCCACATCAGATGAGATCGGCACCGGAGACAACGTCGGACGGAAACAATCCTTCCAACGAGGGCGAATCTACGGTTCCCTCTCTGGCGTGGTCTCAATCGAAGGAAAGATCCTGGAGAAGTGGATCGAGACTGGAGAGGAACGAGGACCATTAGGCTACCCGGCTACCGATGAAGAAGGAACCCCGGATGGCATCGGACGCTTTAACCGCTTCGCCCTCGGCATGATCTACTGGCACCCCACATACGGAGCACACCCCGTACTTGGGGCTATTCTCCTAAAATGGTCAGCTGCCGGCTTTGAGCGAAGTAGCTTCGGGTACCCTATCGAAGATCCCGTCCCGACCAATCAACTAGCCACGATTCAAAAGTTTGAGAGGGACACAATTCGAATTCTGATGTCTCCTGTACCTGAGCTTGCATATCTAATGAACATTCCATCTCGTAAAGTTGATGAATTCTACGATCAGTACGTGCAGCTTCTCAATGACAAAGGGGTAGACGTTACTAGCGGATTCCAAAGCGCTTACGAACACGCAAGATATTCGGCAGAGGAGGTCCAGAAGGAAATCAACTCTATTTCATCGGAATCTTCACCCCAAAGCGCCGTTACAGCTCAAAGCATATTCGCAAACGGCACCATTAACTCCGGGGAATCGAGCCATTGTGACGATCAATTCAAGCGCCTACCAGGCAACGAAAGAACCAATCGTGGTGATCTGTTCTACTCAGGCGGTACAACCATGGTCAAAGGAACAAATGTAAATCACGGCCACACAGGAATTTTCGTAACTTTACACGGGAACGCTGATCCAAAGCGAATTGACACCGTAGAGGCAGTAAATCCAGAAAAGGGAGTTGTCCGAGTTTCAGGTTCTCATAGAAACCGCATCTGCAATCCTCGCTACTTTTCCGTAAAAACTAACCATGAGACCCGATTGAAGGCCGCGTCTTTCGCCGAGTCAAAAATCAATTCAGCGTACGATGCACGACCTGAAAGCTTTCTGATTAGTCGCTATGTAACAAAAGACTCTACCGCTTTCAACTGCGCTTCTCTCGTGTGGGCGGCATATATGCATGCTTCACAAGGATCTGTCGATATCGGAGATAACAAGTACTTTCCAAAATCAGGGAATCGCTTTTCAGTATTCCCAATCGACATCGCAAACTCCGTCAACACTCGAGAGTTCCAGTAGATGTTACGATCCAGAATCCTCTACACAGCACTTAACATATGCGTTCTTGTCGGACTAACCGGGTGCAGCACGACATCCTCCACTCAGTCCGAGTCAGACTTCAACGATTCCAACATTACTTATTTTGCACTCATGCGGCAGAATTCTGATCTTTTTGATTCAAAAACTTCGACAAGGGTGCGACTGATTGATTCATCAGGAAACAGTCAAGTGGTCAATGAATTCGGCCCGATCTACGGCAATCAATCAGTTCGATTTCAAGATGGCTTCCTAACCGCATCTAGTTCAGAGTTAGTGACTGTAAACAACCATGGTGAAATTTTAGACCAAAAGGAAATTCCTACACAGTCATTCCTTTTGGATATCAAAAGCTCCAAGAGTCATAATAATGCTGCAGTTGTTTTCCACGAGGGCTCAGGACCACTGGGGGCCGGGCAGGCGATTTTCTTCCAAAGCGGATCAACGCTAACCAGGGCATCATCACAATACTTCACATTGGCCTTGACTGTATGCAACAACGACAGACTGTTTTGGGTGGATCAAAATAAAGAGCACGTGTACGCGAAGTCCTTACAGCCAGACGGTTCAACTCAGGAATTTGAACTTCCAATTAAACCCTTTGAAATAGTCGACGGAATCTTTAATTGCGACGGAGAGAGTTTGCGCCTGTTTCGCCAAGTCGAAAATGGCACTGAAGTTCTAATATTTTCTGACCCATTTACGAATCCTAAATTGAACCAAACAGTACAAAAGGAAAAGCTGTTGCCATTAGAAGTGGCTCGCGGATCTAAGATAGTGGACGACTCACTATTTACGATTGGCACTGACGGATCATACCAGTTTGTTAGCTCCACCCCCGATACCCCAACAAGAAATGGAACATTCGCCATTGAGGACGGAGTTGTCATTTCTGCGACGGTAGACGATTCTCTAATAATCATCGACTACATTACCCCAAGCGATGGCAATACAAATCTGGCGACTTTCCATCTAGAAGATCCCACCTCACCATTACATAAAGTCAAGATTCGAAATTCTGCTTTCAAGCAAAAGGGAGAAATCCAGCGCGATTTCAATGGTGCTCGAGCTATCGGATCAGCATTTTATCTAGGGAAATAGTTTCAGCACCTAAAGCTACCACCGACGCCCCACTAGCTGATTAATTTCCGTTGCCAGCTTTTTCGCGCGGGGCACATCACGGAAAACCAGGGGCTGGGTCATCCCCGTTACGTCCACGCAAAGCGCGCCTTTCTTTTTGTAGGCGCCTTGCACATAGGCGAGCGGGATGGAATCTTCCCGAGCCCCAAACGAGGGTGCGCGTACGATTAACCGCTCGTCGGTAAGCGCGAAGCGTTGCCTGCGTGAGCGCAGCACCGGCAGAAGAAGACGCCACAGCATCAAAAGAGCCCACAGGACAACAATGCCGTTGTGTAGGTCAGGAATGCCTTGGGCGTCTGCCCACCCGATCGCAATCCAGCACACCGTGGTGAGGAAAAGTGACTCAATCACCGGGAATGTCAAAGAGGACAGAGGCGCGGTGAGGTCGTAGCGAAGCGTCTCCCCCATTACTGCAACCTCAAATGAACAACATCACCGGCGGCGATCGAATGAACCTCGCCATCCTCGGAGCGGACTTGGATGAGGCCGTCGTCGGCGACGCCGACGCACTCACCGAGCAGCTGCTTGTCACCAGGTAGATGCACGCGCACCTGCTGCCCGATGGAACTACATACTTTGCGATAGTCGTCCATGAGGGACGGATCGTCGTTCATCCATTGCGTCAATCTCGTCTTTAGCGCCAGCAACACGTCGCCCACCAGCTGCGTTCGATCAACCTCGGGACCCACCATTTCCAGGGAAATCGCATGCGGAACCGGCAACTCATCCTCAGTAAGAGACACATTGAGGCCAAGGCCTATGACAATCGCGGGGGACGGCTGGAACTGCGCCACTTCCGCCAGGATCCCGCAGACCTTGCGCCCCTCGATCAGGACATCATTCGGCCATTTCAGGGTCACATTGTATGAAGCGGACAGGACGTCGATAAGTGCGAGCCCGGTAACCAGCGGCATCGTTCCCAGACGGTCGACAGCCTCCGCCGGCGGCCGGATAAGGAGCGAGAGCGTGCACTGAGACATCGGCGGCGCAGTCCACACACGACCATGACGGCCACGGCCGGCGCTCTGAAAATCCGTGACCGCCGCAGTCCATTCCGGGGCCCCCTCAAGCGCTGCTTTCACCAGGTCAGCGTTAGTGGAACCCGTTTCAGCTGAGTAGTCGATGCGGGGTAGCGGCAGTGCGCGCAGTTTTTCCGCGTCCAAAGGCGTTCTCATAACGACACAGTGTAGTAGGTTGCTGGGGTCTGTGTTTCGCCGATGTTAAATTGACGATGAACCCTCGATACCACCGATTTTCATTACCGTGACCTGCAATCATCGTCAATCCAGTATCAGCACAGGCGGAAATACCGCGATAATTCTTGAAAGGTTCACCCCTATCCCACTAGACAGTGGAGCCTTTCACTCAGAAACCTTGTAGGCACACCCAGGCTCAGTGTTTCGCCGATGTTGGATTGACGATGATCCCTCGATACCACCGATTTTCATTACCGTGACCTGCAATCATCGTCAATCCAGTATCAGCACAGGCGGAAAACCCCAAAAACCCCCGACACCCCCGAAAACCCCCGAAAACCACCCAAGAACCACCGCGACACGCCGGGAAAAATGTGACGCAGATTTCTTTTGCGCCCTGAACTGGGAAAATGTGAGCATTCCCTCAAATTTTTTGCTTTCTTACTAGAAACTAATCACTCAAACCTCTAAACTTCCCAAACATGACAATTTCCTCACCTTTGCCGAAGCTGCAGGAGCCTACGAGCACTGCCCACGCCAGCACTGCAGAAAAGATCGCAGATCTGCAGGCTCGCCGTGATGAAGCACTGTCCATTTCCAAGGAGCGCGAAGGGCGCCTTACTGCCCGCGAGCGCCTAGATTTCCTCCTCGACGAGGATTCCTTTGTAGAAACCGATATGCTTGCCCGCCACCGCACCCATGACTTTGGCATGTACGCCAAGCGGCCGGTCACTGACGGCATTGTTACCGGTTGGGGCACGATCGATGGCCGTGAGGTGTGCGTCTTTTCCCAGGATGGCACCGTGATGGGTGGCGCGTTGGGCGAGGTTTATGGCGAGAAAATGATCAAGATCATGGAGCTTGCTGTCACCACCGGCCGCCCACTCATCGGTTTGTACGAGGGCGCCGGCGCCCGTATTCAGGATGGCGCGGTTTCCCTCGACCAGATCGCGCGCACGTTCTACCACAATGTCAATGCCTCGGGCGTGGTCCCGCAGATCTCCGTCATCATGGGCGCGTGTGCTGGTGGCAACGCGTATTCCCCAGCTCTGACAGACTTCGTGGTCATGGTGGACAAGCAGTCGAAGATGTTTGTTACCGGCCCGGATGTGATTAAGACGGTGACTGGTGAAGTCATTACCCAGGAAGAGCTGGGTGGCGCTTCGACCCACATGGCTACCGCCGGTAACTGCCACTACGTTGCCCAGACCGATGAAGAGGCATTGGAATGGGTGCAGGACTTGCTGTACTACCTTCCAAGTAACAATCGTGACTACGCACCGACCGAACCGGTAGCTCCGTTTGAGCAGTCCGCCGATGACCTGCTGCTGGACAGCATCATCCCGGACTCCCCCACCGTTCCTTATGACGTCCGCGATGTGATCGCTATCTTGACCGATGACTCCGACTACTTCGAGATCCAGGCCGACCGCGCCGAAAATGTGGTTATCGCTTTCGGTCGTATCGATGGTCAGTCCGTCGGTTTCGTTGCCAATCAGCCGATGCACTTCGCTGGCTGCTTGGATATCGACTCTTCCGAGAAGGCTGCGCGTTTCGTCCGTACCTGCGATGCCTTTAATATTCCGATCGTCATGTTGGTGGATGTTCCAGGCTTCCTGCCGGGGGCTGGCCAGGAATACGGCGGCATCCTGCGTCGTGGTGCGAAGCTGCTGTACGCCTACGGCGAGGCAACGGTTCCGAAGATCACCGTGACGATGCGCAAGGCCTACGGTGGCGCTTACTGCGTGATGGGATCTAAGGGCCTAGGCGCCGATGTGAACCTCGCGTGGCCTACCGCCCAGATTGCCGTGATGGGTGCCGCTGGCGCCGTCGGCTTTATCTACCGCAAGGATATTAAGGACGCCCACAAGAAGGGCCTCGACGTGGAGCAACTCGTCCGCTCCTTCGAGCGCGAGTACGAGGAGCACATGCTCACCCCGTACGCCGCCGCTGAGCGCGGGCTTATCGACGCCGTGATCCTCCCATCCGAGACCCGGGAGCAGATCTCGCGCAACCTGCGCCTGCTACGCAACAAGAATGTCTCCCGTCCGGCACGCAAGCATGGAAATATTCCGCTGTAATGCTAATTGAAACCGTTTCAATTAGCATGTAACATCTATCATGTTCCCAACTGAGGAACTATCCCCTTCCCCCAAGATAGTGCAGTAGCACCTGTGGATACACACATCCACCCAAGAACAAGGAGAGACAATGAAAAACCAGTTTGCTAGCTTGCGCTGCGATCATGGTTCTCACACCCACCACCGCGAGTGCTGACACATATGATGACACGCAATTGGGTCAGCAAATCGTCCTAACCCGCGATGCCAACGGCACGCCAACATCCGGCATGATCACCTTCGATGTCGACACAGAGTTTCCCATGCAACCGCTTGCTACCGAAAACGTTGGAGGCGGGACATGGACCTATGGCGCGCATTTCACCAGCGAAGGCAAGAAAGTCTGCCGATCCACCTATTTACACCAAACCAAGACACACACTGCGACTGCAATCATGGACGAGGTGGTTGATCGTAAGACTGCTCGACCTGGCACTCCTGCCGCTGCGGAGGTAGTGGGAGGTATCTTCTCCGGCACGTGCAACGCTTACTGGTCAACTCAGTAACCTATATTGCGTCGGGTCAACACACTTTGAAGTGTGTTGACCCGACGCAATTCTAATTCGCCATGCACGAGAACAATCTGAAATTTATCACTGCAGGCATATCACTTGCTGTACTCTCTTCTATCTCAGGGCTAACAGGATGCACTGCACTAGTAACTTCCGCGGGATTCCCCTGGCCTTGGCTATGGATCGGCTTTGCGGTGCCTTACCTCTTGAGATCCCATTCAAGGTGCTTTCTCGCAGCATACGGCTCCGCCTCCACCGGCCTGTTTCTTGCTTTCGAAACAGGAATAGATGTCTTGCTTGATACCGGTGCGTCTTTAGAACCTGGAGTGGAAGCGATCTACTGGTTTTTCATAGGATGCGCTTCCGGCGCAATAACTACCTCACTGGGCATTCTGAGCACTTCCCAGAGCCGTTGGCGTTACGTAGGGATACTTATTTTTGGAGTGATTGTTTCTGCCTCGTTCAAATGGGCAATTCGCTGGCCGTTCAGTCTGAACCCCGAAGTCATTTTTTGGCTATCGCTGTGGGCGCTGTTGAACTTCTGCTTACTCACTTGGGCCGCAATCAGTAGGCCGCAATCCAAAGTGCTCCGCACGTAAGCATGGGAACATCCCGCTGTAATAAGACCTCTGTCCGCTTGCGTACCTTTGCAAAGTTCACCGCGTTGTGTAGCAATATGATGATCACATCGCAGCGACGCAGTTCGTGATCTGCCCCGCTTTTACCCCTAAAAGCGGGGCTAATCACCACGGATTTCACGATTTGAACCAATTCAAGTGCCCACTCGGTAACAAAATCGGGGATAGCCCCCTAGACTAATTCCCATGACTGCCGCAATGAACACTGGCGCTGAGACGCCTGATCTGACGACCACCGCTGGCAAGCTGGCCGACCTGCGTGCCCGCATTGCCGAGACCCAAGCCCCAATGGGTGAAGCTTCAATCGAGAAGGTTCACGCCGCTGGCAAGAAGACCGCTCGTGAGCGCATCGAGTACCTGTTTGACGAAGGCTCCTTCGTCGAGGTTGACGCCTTGGCTCGCCACCGGTCCAAGAACTTCGGCCTGGACGCTAAGCGCCCAGTGACCGACGGTGTTGTGACCGGCTACGGCACCATCGACGGCCGCAAGGTTTGCGTCTTTTCTCAGGACGGCTCCGTGTTCGGTGGCGCACTGGGTGAGGTGTACGGCGAAAAGATCGTGAAGATCATGGATCTTGCCGTCAAGACCGGTGTTCCACTGATCGGCATTAACGAAGGCGCTGGCGCTCGTATCCAGGAGGGCGTCGTTTCCCTGGGCGCTTACGCCAAGATCTTCTACCGTAACGTTCAGGCTTCCGGCGTGATCCCACAGATCTCCCTGATCATGGGCGCTTGCGCTGGTGGCCACGTTTACTCCCCAGCTATCACCGACTTCATCGTCATGGTGGACAAGACCTCCAAGATGTTCATCACCGGCCCAGATGTGATCAAGACCGTCACCGGCGAAGACATCACTCAGGAAGAGCTCGGTGGCGCACACACCCACATGTCCACCTCCGGTACCTCCCACTACACCGGCGCTGATGACGCCGATGCACTGGACTGGGTTCGCGAGCTGGTCTCTTACCTGCCATCCAACAACCGTGCGGAAGCTCCTCGCATGGAGGCAGACATCATGGTGGGCTCCATCCAGGAGAACATCAATGACACCGACCTTGAGCTGGACACCATCATCCCAGACTCCCCGAACCTTCCTTACGACATGAAGGACGTCATCACCCGCATCGTGGACGATGGCGAGTTCCTGGAGATCCAGGAGTCCTACGCAGAGAACATCATCATCGGCTTCGGTCGTGTTGAGGGACGCTCCGTGGGTATCGTCGCTAACCAGCCAATGCAGTTCGCAGGCTGCCTCGACATCAAGGCTTCCGAAAAGGCTGCCCGTTTCGTCCGCACCTGTGACGCTTTCAACGTCCCAATCATCGAGTTCGTGGACGTCCCAGGCTTCCTGCCAGGCACCAACCAGGAGTACGACGGCATCATCCGCCGTGGCGCGAAGCTGCTCTACGCATACTCCGAGGCAACCGTTCCAAAGATCACCGTCATTACCCGTAAGTCCTACGGTGGCGCTTACTGTGTGATGGGTTCCAAGGACATGGGTGCAGACATTGTTCTCGCATGGCCTACCGCTCAGATCGCCGTCATGGGCGCTTCCGGCGCCGTCGGCTTCATCTACCGCAAGGAGCTCAAGGCAGCTGCTGCCGAGGGCAAGGACGTTGCGGCCGTCATGAAGGAATACGAGAAGGACTACGAAGAGACCCTCGTGAACCCATACATGGCAGCAGAGCGCGGCTACGTCGACGCTGTTATTCCTCCATCCGAGACCCGTGGCCAGATCATCGAAGGCCTGCGTCTGCTCGAGCGCAAGGTTGTCAACGTTCCTGCCAAGAAGCACGGCAACATTCCACTGTAAGGAACTAACTCCATGGAAGAAACCAAGAAGCCATTTTTGACCGTCACGAAGGGCAACCCAGACGACACCCAGGTGGCCGCGCTGACCGCGCTCTTCGCAGGTCTGAGCGCTGCTGGTGTACCAGAAGAGACCCCTGTTCGCAACAACTGGGGCAATGTCTCTGAGCGGCTGCAGCGCCCAATGACGTACAACCCGAATGCGTTCCACAACGTAACGTACTTCTAGGTTGGCATTCCTCCGAAAGCCTCGTGGCCAACAAGGTCGCGGGGCTTTTCCAATGCAAAAAGAGTTAGCGGAGCCTGGATCGTCCCTTTCGTTCATAGCCTGGCAGATGCCTCAAATCAGCACCCGATTTCTTTTACACTTGTCCCCATGCGTATTGTCTTAGCCTCCGGCTCTCCATCACGTAAGCAAATCCTGGAACAAGCAGGCATTAGGCCCCATATTCACCCTGCTGATGTAGATGAGGACACGCTCATCGCGCGGTACGGATCGGAGCCTATGGTCGTCGAGAAGCTTGCGCAGGCCAAAGCCGAGGCCGTCGCAGCGCACTACCCCGGCGACGTCGTTATCGGCTGTGACTCCATGCTCCTGCTCGACGGCGAGCTACAAGGAAAACCGCACACGGTGGACAACACCATCGCGCGGTGGCAGCAGCAGCGCGGCAAACGCGCTGAGCTGATCACGGGACACCACATCATCGGCCCGGAGCGGACCTACACCGGTACGTCCCGCACCACCGTGTATTTCGGTACCCCCACCGATGCAGATATTGCGGCCTACGCCCGCTCCGGGGAACCCCTCAAGTGTGCCGGCGCTTTCACGCTAGAGGCGATGGGAGGCTGGTTTATTGACCGCATCGACGGCGACCCTTCCAGCGTCATCGGACTGTCGCTGCCGCTGGTCCGCCAGGCCCTGTACGATTTCGGTATTAACGTCTCAGAATTGTGGTGAAAAATGACTTACAAACGTCTCCTAGCAGCACCCATGGTGAGCACAGCGCTGCTGACTGCGTGCAGTGCCGAGCAAGACCCGCAAGCGACCTCTGCCACCTGTGTATATAAGGATTCGCGGAAGGCAGCCAAGGATGTGAAGAAGCCAAGTGAGCAACCGCCACACGGCACCGTCAACCTGACCCTGACCACGAATCACGGCGATATCGACCTCGCACTCAATGCGGACCAAGCGCCCTGCACTGTCGGCGCCATCACCTCGCTGGCCAAGCAGGGCTACTACGACAACACCGTCTGCCACCGCCTCACCACTCAGGGCATCTACGTGCTCCAATGCGGTGATCCTAGTGCCACTGGCTCCGGCGGCCCCGGGTTCGTCTTCCCTGACGAATACCCAGTAGGTTCAGGGGAAAGCCCCATCTACAAGGCAGGCACCATCGCTATGGCAAACGCGGGACCGAACACCAATGGCTCCCAGTTCTTCCTCAACTACGAGGACTCGCCCTTGCCCCCGAATTACACGCTGTTCGGTGAAATGAGCCCCGAATCTACAGAGGTCGTCCGTGCCATTGCAGCGAAGGGGACCGCGACTGGTGGTGCCGACGGCGCCCCGAAAGAGGAAGTTTCAATTACGAAAGCGACGGTGAATTAAATGCAGCTCACTCCCCCACCAGTGCACGTTCCAGCCTTCAACTCCACTGACCCCTATCAGTGCCCGGGCAACCCGGAAGCCTGGGCACTCATGGCAGAGCAAGCCACCGATCCGCTGGTCAAATATGCTTTCGCCCGCACCGGCTACCACCGCGGCCTGGATCTGCTGCGCGCAAATGGTTGGAAGGGGTACGGTCCAGTCCCGGCCTCCCACGCCCCTAATCTCGGTGTTCTTAAGGCGATTGCACAGTTGGCTCTCGCGGCTCGCGCGATTGGCGAGGACAGCGAATACGACCGCTGCCGTGCGCTCTTGTCAGACTGCGACAACTCGGTTGTGGGACCTCTACTCGGGTAAGCCAGACCACAGCGAGTAAGTTGCTTTATATGGATATCAAACCAACCCCCTCAATCCGGGAGTTAACACTCCGCGGTGTGATCATTGGTGGCATCATCACGTTGGTGTTCACCGCCGCGAATGTTTACCTCGGGCTTAAAGTCGGCCTTACCTTCGCAACTTCCATCCCAGCTGCCGTGATTTCCATGGCTGTCCTGCGTAAGTTCGCTGGACACACCATCCAGGAAAACAACATCGTGCAGACGATCGCGTCGGCAGCCGGTACGTTGTCCGCAATCATTTTCGTGCTTCCGGGCCTAGTGATGGTCGGCTGGTGGCAAGGCTTCGACTACTTCACCACCGCCTCAGTGTGCGCCATCGGCGGCATCTTGGGCGTCACCTATTCCATCCCGCTGCGTCGCGCACTGGTGACGGGCTCGGACTTGCCCTACCCGGAGGGTGTTGCCGCGGCCGAGGTGCTGCGAGTAGGAGATGACAACGGTTCCGCCGAGGAAAATAAGCGTGGGTTGCGAGTGATCACCCTCGGCGCCCTGGCGTCGGCGGGCTACTCACTGCTCACCGCACTGAAAGCCACTGCAGGTGGCTTATCGACGGCCTTCCGCGTCGGATCCGGTGGCACCATGGTGGGCACCTCGTTGTCCCTCGCACTGATCGGCGTTGGTCACCTCGTGGGCGTCGGCGTCGGTATCGCAATGATCGTCGGCCTGTTGATTTCCTATGGCGTCCTGCTACCGGTATTCACGTCTGGCCAAGTCCCAGCCATGGGAGACGTTTCTGATGTGGTCGCCAGTACGTTCTCTTCCGAGGTCCGTTTCGTTGGCGCTGGCACCATGGCTGTCGCCGCGGTGTGGACGCTACTGAAGATCATCGGCCCTATCTTCTCTGGCATTAAGAGCTCCTTGGCTTCCGCTCGGAACCGTCGCGCTGGCGAAACCGTGGACATCACTGAGCGTGATATTCCGTTTCCGATCGTGGCTGGCGTGACGCTGGCGTCGATGATTCCGGTGGGGTTGCTGCTGTGGTTGTTCACCAAGGACACCGCTATCGCACACCACACTGCTGGTCTGGTGACGCTGTCCATCGTGTATGTCCTGGCAGTTGGTCTGCTGGTGGCTGCGATCTGTGGTTACATGGCCGGCTTGATCGGCGCATCCAACAGCCCGATTTCCGGTGTTGGCATCATCGTGGTGATCTCCGCAGCATTGCTGATTAAGACGATCGCCGGTGGTGAGGATCCAACGTCCCTCGTTGCTTACACACTCTTCACGGCCGCGGTGGTCTTTGGTATCGCGACTATTTCCAATGACAACCTGCAGGATCTGAAGACTGGTCAGCTGGTGGGAGCTACCCCATGGAAGCAGCAGTTTGCTCTGATTCTGGGTGTCTTGTTCGGCTCTGCGATCATCCCACCAGTCCTGCAGCTCATGCTCACGGGCTTTGGTTTCCAGGGTGCTCCTGGTGCCGGCGATAATGCGCTCGCTGCGCCACAGGCCGCGCTGCTGTCCTCCGTGGCACAGGGTTGGTGACTCTCTCGACTGGTCCCTGATCGGCCTGGGCGCTGCGATCGGTGTGGGCATCATCATCGTCGATGAGGTTCTTGGTCGCACTACCAAGAACTTGCACCTGCCACCGCTGGCTGTTGGTATGGGCATGTACCTTCCGATCAGCCTGACTCTCATCATTCCGATCGGCGCGTTCATCGGGCGGGCGTTCAATAAGTGGGCGGAGCACAATGGTGGCGAACCAGTCAAGCGCCTTGGCGTGCTGCTGGCCACAGGTTTGATCGTTGGTGAATCCCTGTTCGGTGTGCTCTTGGCCGGAATCATTGGCGCTACTGGCTCCGACGAACCGCTGGCCATCATGGGTGAATCCTTCGAATCTCCAGCGAAGTACCTCGGTTTGGTGATTTTCGTTGCACTGGTCGGTGGCATGTACTCCTGGCTGAAGAAGAACAAGGTGTCGCAGTAGTACCGTGGAGAGCATGTTCTCTCCACACAAACTAGTCATTGTCGGCCTGGGCCACGTGGGTTCCTACGTCCTGGCCGACGCCATGAAAACCCAGCTTTTCGGCAGCATCGTTACGATTGATGCTGATGCGGGGGTGGCACATGGTGAGGCTCTGGATCAGCACCAGGCAACGGCGTTGCACTCTATGGCGTCGGTAAGCGTGCGTGCCGGTGACTACGCCGACTGCGCCGACGCTGACATCATCATTGTGGCGGCCGGGCCGTCCATGATTGCCGAGCCGGGGAATTCGAAGCCGGACCGGGCGGCGCTCGCCCCGCACAATGCCGGCGTGATTCGCGAGGTGATGGCCGGTATCACCGCCCACACCCGCGACGCTATCATCATCATGATCACCAATCCGCTGGACACCATGGTGTACATCGCGGAAAACGAGTTCGATTATCCGAAGGGGCGGATTTTCGGCACCGGAACAATGCTCGATTCTGCGCGGTTGCGTCGTATCGTCGCTGACCGGCTGGGGGTATCCCCACTGTCCGTGTCTGGCTACATGATGGGCGAGCACGGCCTCTCCGCCTTCCCTGTCCTTTCTCACCTGTCGGTGGCCGGTATTCCCGCGGCGGAGTTGGAACGTCACTTCGGGGTCTCGCTCGACCCGGACGAACTCGCGCTCGCGGTGGTGGACGCCGCCTACGAAGTGTTTAACGCAAAGGGCTGGACCAACGCGGGTGTCGCACAGTCCGCGATCACGATGGCCAGGGCCGTCCTCCTCGACGAGCGCGCCATCTTCCCCGCATGCACCACACTGCGTGGCGAATACGGCCTCGACAACATTGCCCTCTCGGTACCGACGCTCATCGGCGCCGCGGGCGCGCTCCGTCGCTTCGAAATCCCACTGTCCGAGTGGGAAGAGCAGGCTTTACGACGCTCTGCTGCCGACATTCGGGCAGCAATGAATAGCGCCGGCTGCACTGATTAGCGTTGTCAATTTGTTGCAATTCCCCAATCTAAACGCAACCTATTGCCATTTTGTGCTCGATAGCATGAGTCTCAAGTCCACCCTGAAAGGAGACCTCATGCTCTCGGCTAAAGTTCAACGCCGCGTTCTCACCGCTGTTGGCGCTGCCACATTCGCTGTCGCTTCCAGCGCATCCGCTTCTGCTGTTGACCCCATGTCCTCCCTGCCTCCGCTGTCTTCCCTTCCCCCAGCAGTGGATCCGGGCCCGATCGAGGCAGATCATGACACCTATCGAGACACCTGGGACGGAACAGGTTTCGAGTTCTTCACCCCGCGCGGCAACTACTGCTACATCTCTCCTGAGCACACCACTGTGCCGGGAGACGATCGGCAATTCATCATGTGTTCCTTCGAAGATGGCGAATTCAACGCCGTTGGCGTCACCGCCGGAGAACTCGCTGGCCCACGTCAGGTTAACGGCGCGATCCTCGCTCCCCGCACCGAGGGCCACCACCTGGATCCCGGCTACAAGCTCACCCTTGGCGATGCAAGCTGCCGGGTAGAGCCAGACGAATCAACCGTTTGTGGCATCGGAGACAATTCGTTCACGATTTAGGCTCACTTCCCTGGGTAAACCGCCCCACGTTAGCAAACTCGATACCGCAAACTCCCAGGTCGCTGGGATCTAGGTTTTCCTAACGTGGGGCAAATTTTGGGTTAAGGGGCAAAATGTGTGTCTGAATTCCACAGTAAAGCCAGGTCAGGGCATGTAAACAGGTGCTGTTTATTGTTTCTGCTAGCAGGCGCGGCTGCCTTACTCCGGTGACCAAAAACCGACCTGATGCCCCGTCTGCCTGGGACAAAAGCAAAAACAACGGCACCACCAAAACCAAAGCTGATCTCACACACGCGGCGAATTTTTCGGGCCTTCCATGCTTATGCTGCAGGCTCGTGAGGTATCTCCCGATGGAGTCTGAACCGCAGGTTCGCACCCTTGTGTTACGTAACCCCGCAAAACCCGGGAAGCGTTCCCCGGGCTTCGGTGATTTTTTAGGCTTCACACCTGCTATTTCACTGTTTTGGGCCCAAGATCCGGGAAATGCTTCCCGGGTTTTAGTAAGAAACTTCAGGGGGCCGTGATCAAAGCCCCCAGGGGTAAAGTAACAACACGCCGGCCAGGCACGCATTTTGTCCCTTAACCCGCAGACACCAAGAAAGGGCCCGGATGCGGGCCCTTTCTTGCGTATGAAAACTTACGCGAACTTCTTCTCTACGCGAGACGTTGCTTCCTTGGCAACCATTTCCTGGATGCCCATGTCGAGCTCAGAGGTGAAGCCGACGCAGGAGCAGTTGATTTCGCCGAGCACGTAGGTGTCTTCGCCGTTCTCGCCGTCGGCAAGCATGAAGTCTGCGGTCCAGATCAGCGGGATGTTGTCGCCACCGAGCTTTTCTGCGATCACAGGGCGGGCTTCAGCGAACATGTCGATGAGCTCTTGCCATGCTTCTGGCTTGTCGTAGGTGTACTTTGCGCCGGAGAACAGGGTTGCGGAGAAGTTGTCGCCACCTGCAGCTGGCTTCTTGTGGACCACGAAGACTGGGTGTGGGCCAACGAGCAGAATACGGATTTCACCTTCGACGATGCGTGGCATGAAGCGCATGTCCACGAGCATGCCGTTGTCGCCGATGATGTACTGGTCGCAGAAGTCCATGAACTCGCCGAGCTCGCGGATTTCGGTGTGGTTGTCCACTGCCTCCGTGCACCGCAGCTTGGTATCCAGTGGCAGCGCAGTACCTGGGGTGACCTCGAGGGACTTGTCCTCGATCTGAACGCGCCAGATACCTTCACCGGTGGAGCCACGGTTCTGCTTGAGGACGCGCTCGCCGTAGGAGAGGGAGGTTGGGAAGGTGTTGTGGAAGGTCTCGACGTCGTAGTACGCAGCGGTGTCGGCTGGCACCAGGGAGGTGTCGTTGAGCTTGACCAGGGCATCCTTGGCGCCGTATGCCATCATCTCGTACGGGGTGGACATGCCGACGAGCCCGGCCTCGGACAGCCTGGTGAGCAGGTCGAAGTAACCCTTTTCACCACCAGGGATGTTACCTGGGTTAACACGGGAGATGTAAGCGTCGAAGTTCTCGGAGACGTATTCAAAAAGCTTTTCGGACCACTCTGGGCGGTAGTACACAACCTCAGACTTCCAGCCGAGCTCCTGGATTGCCTCGACGATTGGCATGGTGTCCTTGCGGTGGCCATTAATCTGCTTGTCAGATCCGCCCTCTACTTCGAATACGACAATTGCTTTTTTCATACGATTCTCCTCAAAGAATGTGTGGTGGTATCCGCAGGCCAGTGGGTGTACGAGCCTGATTAAGAAAAATCTTATCTTTATGTGTTGAGGTGTGCAGTCACAATCGCCATATGGTGCGCAAGACCACAGCGCCAATGGTGTCACTACCGACACATTCGCGCCGATACCGTGATCACCACAGGAAATGCGCGCTAAGGTGGTGTCTTAAGAATTCGCGCTAACAATGTGAAAGGGTGCCCCCATGGCAGTGCCTCTAGACCCGAACCCTAAGTTTTCCGAATACGCCCATCCTGAGCGGTTAGTCTCGCCGCAATGGTTGTCCGCACAACTTGGTTCCAAAGGTCTCAAGGTGGTGGAGTCCGACGAGGATGCTCTTCTGTACAACATCGGCCACATCCCGGGTGCGGTCCGTATCGACTGGCACAAGGACCTCAACGATCCCCTCACCCGCGATTTCATTTCGCCAGAAGCTTTCGCGGCATTAATGGACGGAAAGGGCATTGCCCACGATGACACAGTCGTGATTTACGGCGACAAACACAATTGGTGGGCCGCGTACACTTTCTGGATCTTTGAGATGTACGGGCACCCAGATGTTCGCTTACTTGACGGCGGCCGTGACGCGTGGATGTCGGAAGAACGCGACACGTCCTATGACGTGCCGAACTACCCCGCCAGCCGCTACCCTGTCCCCACCGCTTCCGAAAGCGCCCTGCGTGCATTTGTGGGCGACGTGCAGGCAGCCGTCGATAAGGGCGCGCTTATCGACGCCCGTACCCCCGCAGAGTACCGCGGTGAGGAATCGTGGCTGTCCCACGCCGCTATTCGGCTCGGCCATATTCCTTCAGCGCTGAACATCCCGTGCGACGGCAACGTGATGGCGAATAACTTTTTCCGTTCCCGAAAGGAATTGGACGCCATGTACTCGGACTTAGATCCGAGCGCTCAGACGATCGTGTACTGCCATGAGGGGGAGCGTTCCTCCCACAGCTGGTTCACGCTGAAGTACTTGCTCGGTTTTGAGAACGTGTTGAACTACGACGGTGCATGGGTGGAATGGGGCAATATGGTTAGAATGCCGATCGCGAAGGACAGCTAACACCGAAATTGAACCCTGTATAGGGCTTTTTTACTCCCGCTTGGGGGTGCAATCCCACATTGGTTTACTCGAATCCGTTCGATTTTGTGACATGTTGTGTAACAATAAGTGTCACGCGCAGCACCCCCAACCCACTGTGGGGTGAGGCACAAACTAATGTCATGCGTGAATAGTTCAATGCAAAAAATTTTCTCCAGGAGGGGTTAGACGTGACCGTCGAGACCAAGAAGATCACCAAGGTTCTGATCGCGAACCGTGGTGAGATTGCCATCCGCGTTATCCGTGCAGCACGCGATGCAGGTATCAAGAGCGTCGCTGTTTACGCAGAGCCAGATGCGGATGCACCTTTCGTATCGATGGCCGATGAGGCTTTCGCACTGGGCGGCCAGAACTCCGCCGAGTCCTACCTCGTCTTCGACAAGATTCTCGACGCTGCCAAGAAGTCCGGCGCAGATGCCATCCACCCTGGCTACGGCTTCCTCTCTGAAAACGGCGACTTCGCAGAAGCAGTCATCAACGCCGGCCTGACCTGGATCGGCCCATCCCCACAGTCCATCCGCGACCTGGGCGACAAGGTCACCGCTCGCCACATCGCCCTGAAGGCTAACGCACCAATGGCTCCTGGCACCAAGGAGCCAGTCAAGGACGCTGCCGAGGTTGTTGCCTTCGCTGAGGAACACGGCCTGCCAATCGCTATTAAGGCAGCTTTCGGTGGCGGTGGCCGCGGCATGAAGGTTGCTTACAAGATGGAAGAGGTCGCTGACCTCTACGAGTCCGCTACCCGTGAGGCAGTTGCTGCCTTCGGCCGTGGCGAGTGCTTCGTGGAGCGCTACCTGGACAAGGCACGTCACGTGGAGTGCCAGGTTATCGCTGACCAGCACGGCAACGTTGTTGTCGCTGGTACCCGTGACTGCTCCCTGCAGCGCCGCTTCCAGAAGCTCGTTGAAGAAGCACCAGCTCCATTCCTCACCGACGAGCAGCGCACCCGCCTGCACGAGTCCGCCAAGGCTATTTGTAAGGAAGCTGGCTACTACGGCGCAGGTACCGTCGAGTACCTGGTAGGTTCCGACGGACTGATCTCCTTCCTCGAGGTCAACACCCGTCTGCAGGTGGAGCACCCAGTCACCGAGGTCACCACCGGCCTCGACCTGGTCCGCGAGCAGTTCCGCATCGCCGAAGGCAAGGAACTCCACATCAAGGAAGACCCAACCCCACGCGGCCACGCTTTCGAGTTCCGTATCAACGGCGAAGACGCTGGCAACAACTTCATGCCTGCCCCAGGCAAGATCACCAAGTACGTTGAGCCTTCCGGCCCAGGTGTCCGCATGGATTCCGGCATCGTCGAGGGCTCCGTCATCGGTGGCCAGTTCGACTCCATGCTCGCTAAGCTGATCGTCTTCGGTGAGACCCGTGACGAGGCTCTGCAGCGCGCTGCTCGCGCACTGGACGAGTACGTCGTCGAAGGCATGCCAACCGTTCTCCCATTCCACCGCCACATCGTCGAAAACCCTGCTTTCGTGGGCGACGGCGAAAAGTTCGACGTCTACACCAAGTGGATCGAAGAAGCATGGGACAACCCAATCCCTGCCTACGTTGACCCAGCCGACGCCGAGGAAGCTGAAGAAGCAACCCCAGCTCAGAAGGTCATCGTTGAGATCGACGGTCGCCGCGTAGAGATCGCCCTCCCAGGTGACCTCGCAATCGGTGGTGGCGCAGCAGGCGGTGCAAAGAAGAAGGCCAAGAAGCGTCGCGCAGGTGGCGCCAAGGCTGCCATCTCCGGCGACGCCGTTGCCGCTCCAATGCAGGGCACCGTCATCAAGGTCAACGTGGAAGAAGGCCAGGAAGTTGCCGAAGGCGACACCGTGATCGTCCTCGAAGCCATGAAGATGGAAAACCCAGTGAAGGCCCACAAGTCCGGCGTTGTCACCGGCCTGGCAGCAGCCGCAGGCGAGGGCGTCACCAAGGGCGCCGTCCTGATGGAGATCAAGTAACCAGCCCTTGCCGGATTTGGTAAAGCAAAACGACTAAAAAGCTAGTAAAAAGTCACTCTGCATTACCAAATCCGACACCTTCATCTACAGACCCGCATCCCTGTACTCTCAGGGGTGCGGGTTTTTTAGATACCCCCTTGCCGGATTTGGTAATGCAAACGATACGAAAACACACAAAACCGTCACTTTGCATTACCAAATCCGACACAGCACCTCTCTAGATCGGACAACGCATGGAACCTATGGATGTCAATGGCGGCCGTTTTTACGCCCGCCCGCTGAGAAATGACGACGAGATCGCGCTGCGGCAAGCGGAAGGCAGCTCTGTGGCGTCGATAAGCGCTGCGCGCGAAGAGTGGCTGAATGACACGGCCTATTCCTGGGCAATTTGCGAGCAGACCAACGTCAACGCCGTCGCTATCGCGCGCTATGACATGAAGGAACTGGAAGTTGTGCCGGTGGGCGATCCGGAGCGTGATCTGCCGAATGATCCGATGTTGGAGCCGAAGAAGGCGAAGGACGGCGTCGCTGAGGGGCGGGCTGCAATTCAACGCTGGATCGACGGTTACCTGCGCCCGTAAACTAGCCACATGGCACCACGTCTCCCCCACAAGCGCACGATCGTCGCCGCGATTGACCAAGGCACGACGTCGACACGCTGCATGCTTTTCGACGACCACGGCCACGCCCTCGCTACCTCCCAGCTGGAGCACAAGCAGATTTTTCCACGCCCCGGCTGGGTGGAGCACGATCCGATGGAGATTTGGGCAAACACTCGTCGCGTGATGGCGGACGTGCTGGCGCGCAGCGAGTACACCAACGACGACATCGCTGCGGTGGGGATCACTAATCAGCGGGAAACCACGGTGGTGTGGGATAAACACACGGGTAAGCCGGTGTACAACGCGATCGTGTGGCAAGATACCCGGACTGCGGAGATCTGTGGCGAACTAGAACCGGAGCAGTTTGAACGAACTGGGCTCCCGGTATCCACGTATTTTTCCGGCCCGAAGATCCGGTGGATCCTGGACAACGTGCCCGGGACACGCGAACGCGCAGAGGCCGGGGATTTGCTCTTCGGCACCATTGAATCCTGGCTGATCTGGAACCTGACCAAAGGAACCCACGTCAGCGACGTGACCAACGCGTCCCGTACCATGCTCATGGACCTAGCCACCGGGCAATGGGACCATGAGCTGTGCGAGGTCCTTGGTATCCCGACTGCCATGCTGCCGAAGATTGTGTCTAATTCGGAAGTGATTGGGAAGATTCGCAAAGTCGGCAACCTTGATGGTGTCCCCATCGCCGGTGTGTTGGGTGATCAGCAGGCGGCTACCTTTGGCCAGGCTTGCCTTGAACCAGGTGAAGTGAAGAACACCTACGGAACCGGCAACTTCCTGCTCATGAACACCGGCACCACCATCCGCAGCTCAGAGCACGGGCTCATCTCCACCGTCTGTTACAAACTGGGCAAGGAACCCACGGTCTTCGCTCTCGAAGGCTCCATCGCGGTCACCGGATCACTCATTCAGTGGCTGCGCGATAACTTGGGCCTGATTGCTAAGGCAGCGGACGTCGAAAAGCTAGCAGCGTCGGTGCCCGACAACGGCGGCTGCTACATCGTGCCCGCCTTCTCCGGGCTCCTCGCCCCGCACTGGCGCCCCGACGCCCGTGGCATCATCACGGGGCTCACGCGGTTTCACACCAAAGCCCACTTCGCTCGAGCCGCCCTGGAAGCGGTGGCCTATCAAACGCGCGAGGTTGTCGAAGCGATGAACCAAGACACCGGTCTACCAGTAGCAGCGCTCAAAGCCGACGGCGGAATGGTAGGCAACCAGCTGCTCATGCAGTTCCAGGCCGACCAGCTCGGGGTACCCGTCACGGTCCCTGCAGTGACCGAAACGACGGCGCTCGGCGCCGCGTATGCTGCCGGACTCGCGGTGGGCGTCTACAAGTCGCTCTCCGACATCCGCACGCTGTGGCAAGAAGACGTCACCTACCAGCCACGCCCCGCCGACCCCGCGCTTTTCGACGGCTGGCAGCGCGCCGTCCGCAAAAGCTTCGAAGCCTAGGTCGGTTGATGGGGGTTGGGCTGTTTGAGCGTTGGCCCCGACATTACCCTCCCGAAGTTCGGGCTCATGAGAGCAGTTTTGGAGCAACCTCGGGGGCGTAATGTCGGGGTCGTGCGCCAGCCCCCACGCCGCAGTGCCCCAATAACCCCATTCCCCTCAATAATCACGAGGCTTGGCCATAATCTAGGCTTGCAGCGTTGGCCCCGACATTACCCTCCCGAAGTTCGGGCTCATGAGAGCAGTTTTGGAGCAACCTCGGGGGCGTAATGTCGGGGTCGTGCGCCAGCCCCAGCAACCTCGGGCCCCCCCAAACAGCCCAACCCCTTAAAATAGCCCCCGCGGGACCCCTTACACTGCTTGCGCAGGAACTTTGCGCTGCTCTTCGCCGTCATAGGCGCTGAGCGGGCGGATCAGCGAGTTGGACTCGTTTTGCTCAATGATGTGAGCGGTCCAGCCGGTGATGCGGGCCATGACAAAGATCGGGGTGAAGAACTCCACCTCAAAGCCGAGGATGTGGTACGCAGGGCCGGATGGGAAGTCAAGGTTTGGTTTGATTCCGGTGCGTTCATCCATGGCTGCTGCCATTTCGTCGTACATCTTCACCCACTTCTCGCCGTTGTGGGCGGCTGCGAGTTCCCGGAATGCTGCTTCCATGGTGGGCACGCGAGAGTCACCGTTCTTGTAGACGCGGTGCCCGAACCCCATGATCAGTTCCTTGTTGTCGAGCTTGTTGTTGACCCATTCGCGCGCCTTCTCGGGGTCGTCGATTTCGAGCATGGCGTGCATGACTGCTTCGTTGGCACCGCCGTGTAGTGGGCCTTTGAGCGCGCCAATGGCTGCGGTAACTGCCGAGTAAGTGTCAGACATCGTGGAGGTGACCACTCGTGCAGTGAAGGTGGAAGCGTTGAAGGAATGCTCGGCGTAAAGGATGAGAGACTTATCAAACGCTTCGATGTCAGCGCGGTCGAAGGCATCTTCACCAAAGACCATGTCCAGGAAGTTGTGCGCGAAGCCCTTCTTCACGCTCGGCTCGATGAAGTCTTCCCCGCGCCGGCGACGGATGTCCAAGGCGATGATGGTCGGGATTTTCGCCATCAGTTCCAGGGAGGAGCGGCGGATGTGGTCGGAGTCCTTGGTGTAGGCCTCCGGGTCCTGCGAACCGATGTAGCTGATCGCGCTACGCAGCACGTCCATGGGGTGGCAGGACAGCGGCATGGCCTGCACCATATCAATCAGGCCACGGTCGATGCGGCGCAGCGCGCGTTCCCGAACACAGAACCGGGTGAGCTCGTCCGGGGTGGGCAGTTCCCCGTTCCACAGCAGGTAGGCGACTTCCTCAAAGCTGCAGTAGCGGGCGAGTTCCTGCACTGGGTAGCCACGGTAGGTCAAGGAGTTGGTCTCCGGGACAACCTTAGAAACTTTGGTGGTGTCGACGACAACTCCGGCGAGTCCTTTGCGAATTTCAGTCATGGTTTGGTCTCCTAAGTTAGGGCTGGTAGGTGAATAGTTTTTGGTCGAATACGTTGTATTCGGAGTAGCGAAGCAGCTCGTAGAGGCGAGAGCGGTGCTGCATGTCGTCCAAAAGATCTGTTTGGGTTCCGGCCGTCGCGATGTGGCGCAGTCCGCGTTCCACGGCTCCCATCGCGATGCGCAAGGTGGTCACGGGGTAGATCACGGCGTTGTAGCCGATGTCTTGTAGCTGTTGCGCGGTGATGAGTTCGGTTTTGCCGAATTCGGTCATGTTCGCCAGCAGAGGGATATCGATGGCCGCCCGGAACTTTTCGAAGTCGGCCGGGGTGTAGAGCGCTTCCGTGAAGATCATGTCGGCGCCCGCGTCCACGTAGGCTTTGGCGCGCTCGATCGCTGCGTCAATCCCTTCGACGCCGGCGGCGTCGGTACGCGCGCAGATAACAAACTCTGGGTCGCGGCGAGCTGAGACCGCCGCTCCCAGGCGCCGGACCATCTCTTCAACCGGCACTACTTCTTTACCGTCCAGGTGTCCGCACCGTTTAGGGTTGACTTGGTCTTCCAGGTGGCACCCCGCCAGACCAGCGTCTTCTAACTCAGAGATGGTGCGGGCTGCGCTCATTGGCTCGCCGAAACCGGTATCGGCGTCGACAAGCACCGGCCGGTTGGTGGCGCGGGTGATCTGGCGAGCACGGGTGGCCACTTCGGTGAGCGTCGTCAGGCCAATGTCCGGCAGAGCCAGGTCGGCGGCGACCACCGCGCCGGAGACATAGACCCCTTCGAAGCCGATCTCCTCGATGAGGCGAGCGACCTGCGGGGAGAACGCGCCAGGTAGGCGTTGGATGGTGCCGGAGCTAAGGCCGGCACGGAAGGCTTGACGACGCTCCGTTGCTGTCAATGCGGAGGAAAAGAGATCTCGGCTCATAGCAGCCCCGCCCGGGTCTCGGCAGCCTGTGCGAGGACGTCGTCGGAAAGCTGGATGTTCAGTTCGCTGAGGTCCTGGAGAGAGGCCAGGTTCTGTACTGCGTTAAGGAAGCGGTCCTGTTCCTCCGGCGACACGATCCCCTCTGCCAGCGTGCGGAACTTTTCCACGTACTGCTCGCGGCCGAATGGGCGGGCACCCAGGGGGTGGGCGTCGGCAATCGCGAGCTCATCCACAATCACGGTACCGTCCTTCATGGTGATTTCCGCGCGAGCACCAAAGGCCTTTTCCGCGGGATCGGTGGAGTGGTAGCGACGGGTCCATTCCGGGTCCTCCACCGTGGAAATCTTGTGCCACAGTTCGATGGTTTCTGGCCGGTGAGCGCGTTCCGGGGCATAGGAACGCTGGTGGTGCCACTCCCCGTCTTCCAGAGCGACGGCGAAGATGTACATGATGGAGTGGTCGAGGGTTTCGCGGGATGCGTCAGGATCGAATTTCTGAGGGTCCTGCGATCCGGTACCGATGACGTAGTGGGTGTGGTGGCTCGTGTGCAGCACGATCTTTTCCACGTCCGCAAAGTTGCTGATCTTTTCGCGCATCTTGATGGCCAAATCAATCGGGGCCTGGGACTGGTACTCAGCGGAGTGCTGCTTGGTGAAGGTGTCCAAGATGGCACGCTTAGCTTCGCCCGGTGCGGGGAGCTGAACCTCGTAGCGGGCTTCCGGACCGGAAAGCAACCAGGCGATGACGCCGTCTTCGCCCTCCCAGATCGGTGACGGTGCACCTTCCCCACGCATGGCGCGGTCGACAGCTTCGATGGCCATCTTCCCAGCGAATGCCGGTGCAAATGCCTTCCATGAGGAAATCTCACCCTTGCGGGACTGACGGGTGGCCGTGGTGGTGTGCAGCGCCTGACCAATGGCCTGGTAGATGGTGTCCTCGTCCAACTCGAGCAACGTGCCAAGGCCAGCTGCGACGGATGGGCCGAGGTGAGCGACGTGGTCGATCTTGTGCTCGTGCAGGCAGATGCCCCGTACCAGCTCCACCTGGATCTCATACGCGGTGGCAAGTGCCCGGATGAGCTGCGCACCGGTGCAGCCACGGTGCTGGGCTACGGCTACGATCGGCGGGATGTTGTCGCCGGGGTGGGAGTAGTCAGCGGCCAGGAAGGTGTCATGGAAGTCCAGTTCTCGGACTGCTACCCCGTTGGCCAGAGCTGCCCACTCTGCACTGTAGGTGCCGTCGATGCCGAAAACTTTGGCGCCAGCTTCACTCACGGGATGTGCCTGCGCCTGCTGGCGCGCCACAGTCACTGGCTTACGCAGCACGGCTGCCGCAGACACCGCCGCATTGTCGATAATGCGGTTGATGATCATCTCTGCAACGTCATCGGTGACTGGAACCGGATCCACGGCTACTCGAGCGATCCGGGAGGCAAGATGCTCCTCGCGGGGAAAATCCTCCGCGGAAGCATGCGTGCGCACAATGTGTTTTTCCATTTTTCGATGTTCTCCTTACAACAGCAGTGCGGTCAGTGCTAGAGTCCACTCGAATGCCTCTCACAGCTTCTATGTGGTACAACTCACAAACTAACCGGGGTCATGCACGTTGATCCCCTTGTTGCAGGTGTGAATAACTACGCCGTTTTCGCACCCAAACCGCAAAGTTGGCGTACCTGGCAGCTCATGGCCACAAAATGAAAGGAAGAGGAGAATGGAGAAGATCTACGCGGGGGCAAAGATTCGCTCGCTGCGTCGCAAGTTGGGAATCACCCAAGCCACGTTGGCGAAGGAGGTGAAGCTCTCTCACAGTTACATCAATCAACTGGAAAACGATCAGCGTCCTCTCACCACGAGCGCGCTGCTCGCATTGAGTACCTGTTTGGGGGTATCCCCTGACTATTTTCTCCCTGACACCAATGCCCGGTTGATGTCCTCTGTCCGGGACGCGATGAGTCAAGCTGGTTTCCCCTGCGACCAGGAGGAAATCCAGGAATTTACGGACCGGTTTCCCCGCATCGCGGAAGCCCTCACATTGCTGTCCGCAGCGACGGCCCAGGGAAACAATCCTGTGCTAGCCGAGGTCAACCCGACCCGCCATGTGTTCGATCATGTTCGCGACTTCTTTTACTGGCATCGCAATCACATCCCAGAGCTGGACACTCTCGCGGAGCAACTGGCCGATCGGTTGGGTGGCCCACAGTTTCGAACGATGCGGCTGGCGGAATTGCTGGACACCACTGCACATGTGCGGGTGATCTTCCGTAATCAGGAGCAGCAGTCCCGCCGCGTGTTCGATCCAGAATCGCGCACTGTGTCCTTGGGTGCTGACCTCACCGATGCGCAACAGTGTTTTGAACTAGCTATGCAATGGGCGTTCATCTGCCTCCCTGAGCAGCTTGATGAGCTCACCGAGTCGGAGCGACTGCCGTCGCCGGAAGCGAAGTCACTGGGTCGAATTGGGTTGGCGCAGTATTTCGCGGCGGCTGTGGTGATGCCCTACGGGCAGATTCTGCAGGCTGCGGAGGAATGCCGTTATGACCTGGATGTGCTGTCCCAGCGCTTTGGCACTGGTTTTGAGATGACGTGCCACCGGCTGTCCACCTTGCAGCGACCGGGGGCGGAAGGCGTGCCACTGTTTTTCGTTCGTACGGACCGTGCCGGCAATATCTCCAAGCGACAGTCGGCGTCGTCATTCCACTTTTCCCGCAGCGGCGGAAGCTGCCCGTTGTGGATTGTGAATAGGGCGTTTGAAACGCCGAATCGGATCATCCGTCAGGTGTCTCAAATGCCTGATGGCCGGACTTACTTGTGGATCGCGCGCACGGTGGAGCGCCCCCACGGCGGTTTCCATGACCCCAACATCACTTTCGCGATCGGCCTGGGGTGCGACATTTCGCAAGCCCACCGCCTGGTGTACTCCGATGGGCTGAATCTGTCTGACGACTCGGCAACGCGGATCGGCGCTGGCTGTCGCGTATGCGAGCGCAGCGATTGCAAACAGCGGGCCTTCCCCGCGACGGGCTTTGCTCTTGATATCAACGAAAACAGGTCACAAGAGGTGCCCTACGCCACGAAGTAGGCCCGCCGGATGGCGGCGAATGAGTTACTGGATGACCAGCAGCAAGTCGCCACCTTCCACCTTAGTTGGCTGCTGCAGCACGAGGCGCTCGACTACGCCGTCGATAGGCGCGGTGATGGTCGCTTCCATCTTCATTGCCTCGATCACCGCAACTGGGTCGCCGGCGGAGACCTTGTCACCAACCTTAGCGGTGACGGTGACGGCGCCAGCAAACGGTGCAGCAACATGCCCTGCCACGGTTGGGTCTGCCTTCTCTGCTGCTGCTACCACGGACTCGACATTGCGGTCGCGCACTTCCATTGGGCGCACCTGGCCGTTGACGGTGAGCATGACCTTGCGCATGCCCTTCTCGTCTGGCTCGGAGATTGCGTCCAGGCGAACGAGCAGCACCTTCTTGTTGGCAAGGTGAATGGTGGTTTCCTGACCTGGCACCAGGCCGTAAATGAACTCCTGGTCTTCCAGAATGGAGGTATCCCCGAACAAGCGGCGGTGTTCTGCGAACTCAGCCGCTGGCTTGGGGAAGAGCAGCCGGTCGAGCGCGCCGCGGCGTTCCTTGCCAGGGGAATCCAGCAGCTTAGCTTCTTCGGCAGGGATTTCTACCGCACCTGCTGCTGGGGCGCGTCCTTCCAGAGCGCGTTCCCGCAGCAGCGGCCAGCCGCCTGGAGGGGTCCCCAGGTCACCGCGGAGGAATCCGATGACGGAGTCAGGGATGTCGAATCGCTGTGGGTCGCGCGCGAATTCCTCTGGGGATACCCCCATGCCCACCAGGTGCAGGGCGAGGTCGCCAACCACCTTTGACGACGGCGTCACCTTGGTCGGGCGGCCCAGGATCTCGTTCACACCCGCGTAGGCATCCTCGATGAGTTCGAAGCGGTCCGCCAGACCCAGCGCCACTGCCTGTGCACGGAGGTTGGACAGCTGTCCGCCGGGGATTTCGTGGCGGTAGACGCGGCCGGTCGGGCCAGGGGTTCCGGATTCGAATGGTGCGTAAATCTGACGCACTGCTTCCCAGTATGGTTCCAGGTCGCAGACAGCCTTGAGGGACAGCCCGGTGTCGCGTTCAGTGTGGGCGAACGCTGCAACAAGCGCGGACATGGACGGCTGCGAGGTGGTGCCGGACAGTGGTGCAGACGCCACATCCACGATGTCTGCCCCGGCTTCAGCGGCTGCCAGGTAGGTGGCTAGCTGGCCACCGGCGGTGTCGTGCGTGTGGACGTGGACTGGCAGATCGAAGCGTTCGCGGAGCGCGCGCACCAGCTTCGCAGCTGCGGCCGGGCGCAGCAGGCCGGCCATATCCTTGATGGCCAGGACGTGGGCCCCGGTCGCAACGATCTCTTCGGCTAGGCGCAGGTAGTAGTCCAGCGTGTAGATCTTCTCGTGCGGATCCAGCAGGTTTCCGGAGTATGCCATCGCCACTTCCGCCACGGCAGTATCGGTGGCCAGTACGGCGTCGATTGCTGGGCGCATCTGGGAGACGTCGTTGAGGGCGTCGAAGATGCGGAAGATGTCCACGCCCGAGGCGGTGGCTTCGTCAACGAAGGCGGTAGCTACTGCATCTGGGTAGGCCGTGTATCCGACGGTGTTGCGGCCACGCAGCAGCATCTGGATTGGCACGTTCGGCATTGCTCGACGCAGCAGGTCAAGGCGCTCCCAAGGGTCTTCGTGCAGGAAACGCATGGCAACGTCGTAGGTGGCGCCGCCCCAGGCTTCAACGGAGAAGAGGTTAGGGGTCAGTCGTGCGACGGCACCTGCGGCGTCGACAAGTGCCTTGGTGCGGACACGAGTAGCCAGCAGCGATTGGTGCGCGTCACGGAAGGTGGTGTCAGTAACGGCCAGGCCTTCCTTGGCGCGGATCTGCTCGGCGAAGGCGCGGGGCCCAAGTTTAAGCAGCTCATCGCGGGTGCCGGTTGGCATCGAGGCAGGCAGTGCAGGCAGCTTATCGACGGCCCGTACCGTCACACGTGGTTCACCGTTCGGACGGTTCACCGTCACATCGGCCAGGTAGTCCAAGATTCGGCCGGCCTCGTCGTCAGCAGGGGGTGCTGACAGCAGCCATGGGTGGTCTTGGATGAAGGAGGTGGCAACGCGCTTTTCCGTGAAGTCCGGTTCGCGCAGCAGGGCGCGGAGGAATCCGATGTTGGTGGCGACGCCCGAGATGTGGAACTCGTTGAGGGCGCGCTGCGCGCGAGCCACGGCGGTGGCAAAAGTCGCGCCACGGCAGGTCATCTTCACCAGCATGGAGTCAAAGTGTGCGGTGATCTCGCCACCGAGCATCGCAGCGCCGTCCAGACGCACGCCAGCGCCGCCTGGGCTACGGTATGCGGTGATCGTTCCGGTATCTGGGCGGAATCCGTTACCTGGGTCTTCAGTGGTAATACGGCACTGCAGTGCAGCCCCGTGGGTTTCGATCGCGTCCTGGGTAAGGCCGAGATCCGGCAGCGAAGCGCCAGCAGCAATCTGCATTTGAGACTTCACCAGGTCTACCTGCGTGACTTCCTCAGTCACGGTGTGCTCAACCTGGATACGCGGGTTCATTTCGATGAACACGTGGTTTCCCTGTTCGTCCACCAGGAACTCCACGGTGCCCGCACCTCGGTAGCCGATGTGCTTACAGAACTTCACCGCGTCTTCACAAATGCGATCCCGCAGCTCAGGGTCCAGATGCTGCGCAGGAGCGATCTCGACAACCTTCTGGTGGCGACGCTGCAGGGAACAGTCACGCTCAAACAGGTGGATGACATTGCCGTACTTATCGGCCAGGATCTGCACCTCAATGTGCTGCGGGTTAATAACAGCACGCTCAATGTACACGCGCGGATCACCGAAGGCAGACTCGGCCTCGCGGGAGGCCTCAGCAGCGAGCTCTGGCAGCTTCTCAGCCGATGGAATGAAGCGCATACCGCGGCCACCGCCACCTGCAACAGCCTTCACAAAGAGCGGGTACGTTTGGCCCTCAGCCTGACGAACCAACTCATCAACGTCGGCAGAAGGAGTGGACTCATCGAGCGTCGGCAAGCCAGCTTCGCGCGCAGCGGTGACAGCCGCGGATTTGTCGCCGGTTAGGTCAAGCACCTCTGGGGTCGGGCCGATGAAGGTAATGCCGTTTTCTGCACACTCGCGAGCAAGCTGGGCGTTCTCAGACAGGAACCCATAGCCGGGGTAGACGGCATCGGCACCCGATTCTTTGGCAGCACGCAGGATCTCATCGATATTGAGATATGCCTTGACCGGAGAGCCTTCCGTGCCGACCCGGATCGCTTCGGAAGCGAAGGCGCGGTGGAAAGAGTTTCGGTCTTCAACGGGAAAGATGGCGACGGTTTCCGCGCCAATCTCATAGGCGGCACGGAACGCGCGCACGGCAATTTCGCCGCGGTTAGCCACCAAAACTTTATTGAAGCTGGCGCTTGAACGCTGGGGTGTCATGCATTAACCTTTCAGGATTTTTGGCGTGACAGTGATCACTGTGTGACCATCGTAACCCAGACCACTTGCATGCTTACAATCTCATTTACAAGATTCGCAGACTAGGGTGTGAAAGGTGACAAAATGTAACCGGGCAATCGTCGTGATCGCAGCCCTCACCCTGAGCGCATGTAGCTCGGGTCAGCCACACGACGCTCTCGCACGCCTCAAACCGGAACCAGGCCCCACCATCACACTTCCTGCCAGTGAGCTCGTCGCCGAGGACGCACACCAGTTGCTCATCGCCTGCCCCAACGTTCCGGCCATCACGGTGACTCAAGCTGCAGGTGGCACTGTAGACCTGCCCGACGAAGGCTACGACGAGGTTCTCAATGCCTTCATCGTGATAACTTCAGACAGCGGCGTCATCACGCAGCGCTATTCCCGTGAAGAGATCGATCTGTGCACCGATGATTTCCCAGACCCCTTAACAAAGCGCGATGCGTCCACTCCCCTGACATTCGCCAAGGAAGGGACGCAATGGCGCCTAGTCGGCTAGCTAGTCCAGGTCGTCGTGTGTCACCAGCTGACGGGCAGCTTCGGTGATCGACCCGGACAAGGATGGGTAGACCGCAAAGGTACCAGCCAGATCAGCTACCGTCAGACGGTTGTTCACGGCGACGGCGATCGGCAGAATCAACTCAGATGCAGTGGGAGCCACCACGACACCGCCGATAACCTGGCCAGACGCGGTACGACAAAACAGCTTGACAAAGCCGTGGCGGATGCCGCGCATCTTTGAGCGCGCGTTGGTGGCCAGTGGCAGCAAAATGCTGCGGGCACGGACAGCACCAGACTCTACTTCCTGCTGCGTCACGCCAACCGCGGCAATCTCAGGGCGGGTAAACACTGCAGTAGCAACGGTCTTGAGGCGGATGGGGGACACACCTTCGCCCAGCGCGTGGTACATGGCGATGCGGCCCTGCATAGCTGCAACAGATGCCAGTGGGAACAGGTCGGTGCAGTCGCCAGCTGCGTAAATACCAGCGACGGAGGTGCGGGAGACACGGTCAACCTTGATGTGACCGGATGGAGCCAGCTCCACACCGACGGTCTCCAGGCCGAGGTCAGCGGTGTTAGGGACAGAGCCAACGGTCATCAACACGTGAGACCCTTCGATCTCACGGCCATCGGAAGTGCGCACCACTACCGTGTCGTCGGAAACATACTCCACTTTCTCCACACGGGCATGCTTTTCCAGGTTGACGCCCTTTTCCGCCAGCACCGTCTCGAGGACGTCGGCAGCATCGGCGTCGTCATGCGGGAGGATGCGGTCACGGGAAGCAACCATGGTGACCTTCACACCCAACTGCGCGTAGGCGGAGACGAATTCCGCACCGGTCACACCGGAACCGACCACGATGAGGTGCTCGGGAAGCTCCTTGAGGTCATAGACCTGGCGCCAGTTGAGAATACGGTTACCGTCTGGTTCTGCGCCCTTGAGCACGCGTGGCGACGCACCGGTCGCGATCAAAACGAGGTCAGTTTCCAGCAGCTCAGTGCCACCATCGTTAAGGTCGACGTGGATGTAGTGGGTGACCTGCTTGTCAGAATGGTCGTCGAAACGCGCGCGACCATTGATCACCCGGACCCCGGCGCGACTCATCTGAGCCAGGATGTCCGCGGACTGTGCCTGCGCCAAGTCCTTCACGCGCTGGTTAATCTCATCGATGTGCATCAGTTCGCGAGCGCCATCGATTTCGGTGAAGATGCCGGTAGCTGCGATGAAGGACTTCGATGGGACACAGTCAACAATGACCGCTGAACCGCCCAGCCCTTGGTCTTCCACCAAGGTGACAGAGGCCCCGTATTTTGCTCCCGCAAGAGCTGCCTCATAGCCGGCAGGGCCACCACCAATAATGACGATTCGATTGGTCACTGAATCTTCCTCCAACACTCATGTTTTAAGTTCAGGGCTTAGCTTAGCCCACCATCCGGATTATTCGCTTCATATGCAAATTTCTGCGCAATAGCTCCGAACAAGCGCACACCTACCTCGATGCACCTGGGGTCCACCACCAGGTCACCGCGATGCAGGTCATGTTTTTCTCCTACGCCGTTCCAGCAGCCCAGACGTGCCATCGCGCCAGGAATATGTTCCAGATACCATGAGAAGTCTTCTCCGCCGGAGGACTGCGGAGCCTCAACTACGCTCATCGGGTCGATAGTCCGGGCCGCCTCCACCAGCATCGCGGTGGACACATCGTCATTGACTACAGGAGGAACGCCTCGGATGTATCGGATCTCGAAGTCACACCCAGTTGGTGCCAGGATCTGCGCGATCAATTCTCGGATGAGGGGTTCAATTTTCCGCCACACCCCAATGTCAGCGGTACGGATCGTCCCCGACACCGCCCCTGTCTCGGGGATGGCGTTGGCGGCATAACCGGCGTTAATAGTGCCGAACACCATTACGGTCCCCGTGCGAGGATCCACCCGACGCGACAGCAACCCCGGCAGCTGCGTCACCAGCAGCGACAGCGCATACACCACGTCGGACGTCATGTGTGGCCGAGAAGAGTGCCCGCCGGACCCGGTCACCCGGACCTCCACAATGTCTCCTGCTGAGGTGATAGCCCCGGTGCGCGCCCCGATCAGACCGACACGCAACTTTGGTTCCGCGTGCAGGGCGAAGATCTGGTCCACCCCTTCAATGCCGCCCCAGGCGATCACTTCCTGGGCGCCCCCATCCATGACTTCTTCGGCGGGCTGGAAAATCACCCGCACGCCTGTTGTTAAGGGGTATGTCGATAGGGCAATGGCCGTCGATAAGGCAATGGCGGTGTGAACGTCGTGCCCGCAGGCGTGCATGACCCCCGGGTGGGCCGACGCGTAGGCCAATCCAGTGTGCTCCTCGATGGGCAGCGCGTCAATATCTCCCCGAAACGCAATTCGCGGACCGTCCGTGGGCCCCAAATCCACCATCAGTCCCGTCCCAGGAAACAGCTGAGGCTCGAGCCCGTGCTCTCGCAACACCTCCGCAATGTACGCTGTGGTGTCATATTCCATGTGCGAAAGCTCCGGATTACGGTGAAAATGCTCTCGCCAGGCATGCATTTGCCCCGAGTTCTCTGCCAACCACGAGTCGATGTGGGTGCGAATGGTCATGAATGTGTTTCCTCCTTCCCCGAAGTCTAGTCAAAGCGACTAAGTTGGTGATATGTCCCAGCCTCGTGAGCTTTCCTTCGGCACCGCTGGTATGCGCGCCCCTATCGGCCCGGCGCCCGACCAGATGAACGTCACCCAGATCATGCGGATCACCGCAGGACTGGCAGCGTGGCTTCAACAATCCATCGGCCAAGAGCGCAAAGCACACCCTCATGCACCGCACCTGGGACTTTTCAACCAAGAGGGCCCCTTGCAGGTAGTCGTGGGATACGACGCGCGCTACGGTTCCCCAAACTTTGCCTCCGCAGCCGCAGAAGTGTTTGCTGGGGCGGGATTCGACGTCACCCTCCTTCCCACCCCCGCCCCCACGCAATTGGTGCCCTACCTCATTCGGGCGCGCTGCCTCGACGCCGGTGTGCAGATCACGGCGTCACACAACCCGGCGGGCTACAACGGCTACAAGGTGTATCTCTCCGACGGCCGCCAGATCGATGAAACTGCAGAGCGCGCCATCGAGGACGCCATCCGGGCCGTTGGCAACCCGCTGGATATTCCCCGTGTGATGGTTCGCCCCACCACCGACCAACTGCGCCGTTACATCGACGACGTGGTGGACCTCATCGCGCCCCCGCAGGCTGATCTGCTGCGGGTTAATAACGAACGCGCCGCGCTGAAAGTCGCTTACACAGCGATGCACGGAGTGGGCGGTCGCGCCCTCACCCAAGCGCTACAAGCTGCAGGATTTGCCCGAATCTTCCCCGTCTCGGCCCAGCACTACCCCGACCCTATCTTCCCCACCGTCAATTTCCCCAACCCCGAGGAGCCCGGCGCCACCGACCTGTTGTTGGAAACAGCAGCAGCGGTGGATGCCGACCTCCTCATCGCACTTGATCCCGATGCGGACCGGTGCGCCATCGGATACCGGAAATCCGATGGCACGCACGCCATGTTGCGGGGCGACGACCTCGGTCCGCTCCTCGCCATCCGGCTCGCTCCCCACATTGACGCAACTGAGCACCCCGTGGTCGCAGCTTCCGAAGTCAGCTCCCGGCTCCTATCCCATATCGCCGCCGACCGTGGCTGGGATTACCAGGACACCTGCACCGGATTCAAACATCTGATCCGAGGCGCCGACCACTGCACTGGCACACTCGCGTTTGCCTACGAAGAAGCCATCGGCACCGCCCCAGCGCCGCACCTCGTGGGAGACAAAGATGGCATCTCCACTGCCCTCTTCGCCTGCGACTGGGCAGCAGAGCTCAAAGCCCAAGGCCTCACGCTTGCCGACGAACTGAACTCACTCCACAAGCGCTACGGTAAATTCCTCGGCGCCCAGATCGCCGTCCGTTCTTCTGACCCGCACGGCCTGTTGCTTTCACTCCGCAGCCATACGCCAAGCACCCTGGCGGGGATCCCCGTCGAGGCACAACCGCTGGTCTGCTCAGAGGGGGTACTGTTCTCCGGCGCGGGTGTGCGCGCGCTCGCCCGCACGTCGGGCACCGAAAACAAGACGAAGTTCTATTTGGAAGTCCACCGGCCGTGGGAGGCGTCCGATGCCGAGGAGCTGCTGGAGCGGTTGACGGCTGACATTGAAGAACTCGTTGCTCGGTTGTAGCCGGCCCAGATCTGAGGTTGCCGGGTTGGCAGCCTCAGATGAGGCAGCACCGGGCTGCTCAACCGACTTGCACTGACTACAGGTGGATATTTCGTGGCCCGTAGAGGCGGTCACCGGCATCGCCGAGACCGGGCACAATGTAGGCCTGCTCGTTCAGGGATGGGTCAATGGTGGCGGTGACGAGCCGGACGGGTAGCCCGGAGTTCGCGAGTGCGTCGACACCGTCTTGGGCGGAGACCATGCACACTGCGGTGATGTCGGTGGCCCCTCGTTCAGCGAGCAACCTGATGGCGTAGATGAGGGATCCGCCCGTAGCGAGCATTGGATCGACGACGAACACGGTGCGCCCAGAGAGGTCTTCTGGAAGTGCTTCGAGGTATGGCACTGGTTCGTGGGTCTCTTCGTCGCGTGCGAGGCCAATGAATCCCACCTGGGCGTCGGGGATCATGGACAGTGCGGGGTCAATCATGCCGAGCCCGGCGCGAATCACGGGGACAATGATCGGTGGGTCTAGGAGGCGGGTGCCTTGGGCAACGGCGACGGGGGTGGTGCAGTCGAAGTGTTCGACTTCCAGGTCGCGGGATGCTTCGTAAATGAGCATGGCGCCGAGATCTGCCAGCGCAGCGCGGAAAACTGCGTTGTCGCTTCGGGCGTCACGCATGATCGTGAGTCGGGATGCAGCGAGCGGATGATTGACGATGTGGATGTCCATAGAAAAAATTCTATGCCACGATGCAACCTTTTCGGGGGTTCGATCAGTCTAACTAAGTGTGAGCCTTTTATTTTTTGATCCAGTTGTTGCCCGTGAACTGTCCGATTCTGTCCGTCGATCCATTGATTTTGTTCAACCTTGCGTTGTTCGCACCACCTCGGAAGGCGCGTTTCCTAGCGCGTTGCAGAGGGCGGTGCAGCGTCTGAATACCCGCGCTGAGTACTACCAGCGGTTTCTCGACCGGGTGTCGGCTAACTCTGATCATGTTATTGATCAGGTGCGCGATGCCGATGTCACCCTCGGCTATGCCATGGAGGAACTCGGATGATTGATCTTGTAGCTCCGCTGCGTGCACTTGAGGATGTGCTTCCTGGAGAGGTCGAGCTGCACCTTGGGGGTCTTCCTGATCTCGCGGGGGCACTGCAGCTTGCCGACGCCCTGGGCGCCAATCCCGGCCCCCTTACCGAGATCCACTCTCTTCTTACTCACGACCGCGGTGTGCTTGAAAGCATTGTCTCGGCTGTTGCGCCTTCACTGTCCAGCGCTGTGCAGGATGTCGTTGGAATTGGCAGGGAGTTCCTCCAGGAAGCTGCTCAGTTGATTCCGCAGTTTCTATCGCCTGTTCCGGGGAGTCAGGAGGCGGCGTTGACGCAGCTGTCACTGCTGGCTGGCGCTGCTTTTGGTCGCGCGCGAGATCGTATTGCGCAGTTGGAGTCAGAGCTTTTACCGGCGGTCCTGCGGTTGGATGAGGTGGGTACTGCTCCACTACCTGAGTTGCCGCCGGAGATGGTTCCGGCTGCTGTTTCTAGAGCACCTGGGGGCAATGCGCAGGGCAACGCTCAGGGCGAGGCTGCGGTGCAGGCTGCATTGTCGCAGCTGGGCACACCGTATGCGTGGGGCGGAACCACTCCTGGCGTTGGTTTCGATTGCAGTGGCTTTACGCAGTGGGCGTGGCGCCAGGCTGGGGTGGAGTTGCCGCGGCTGGCTCAGGAGCAGACGATCGGGCGTCAGGTGGCGCACCATGAGCTGCAGGCTGGTGATCTAGCGGTGTGGGATGGTCACGTAGCGATGTACGACGGCCGGGGCAGCCTGATCGAGGCTGGTGACCCAGTATCGGTGAATCCATTGCGGGAAACGAACATGGGGATGGCATTTAAGGGTTATTTCAGGCCAACGGGCTGATTAACGCTAATATGTGTGCTTATGGCACAAAACCAAGGCATCCTCCCAGTTAAGATTTCCCTCACTGATGGTGATTTTTACACCTTGTGGGCTCCGAGCTGGAAAGAGCATGGCGCCGAGTGGCAAGCGTTCCTCGGTGCTGGCGAGCACGTCTTCTTCTTCGAGTCTCCGGCGCAGCTGCTGGCGTTTTTAAGGTCTGGCACGAAGCATGATTTGATGAGCCACCCGCAGTGGCGGTCGTTTGACGAGCGTGGCGTGCTGCGTGTGGTGCCTGGTAAGCGCGATTTTTATGATGTGGTGGGCGCTCCTGAGTTCTTGGCTGGTCGCCCGTCGTACGAAAATGTGTCGAAGACGGCTCGTGCTTTTGCCATCGCCCGGAGCCTAGGCTCGGTGTGCGATGTCGCTGATGTTCAGGAGTTCTTCGGCAGCTACTCCATTCTTGGCGGTGTTGAGCGAGGTTCGGATCACTTCAGCCAGGAGGCCGGAATGAGCGAGTGGTCTGCGATCGGCCGGACTGTGCTGAAGGGGTGGAACGGAGTGGTCGATGTTTTGGATGCTCTCGTGTACACCCCTGAGGTTGCGGAATCTGATGTTGCGGATGCCGCCACCGCTATTGAGGCTGCGGAGAAGGCCGCTGCCGAGGCTAAGGCACAGGCAGAGCGGGAAGCTGCTGAGGCGGAGGCTGCCCAAGATCCTTACGATGTTTCGCTGTGGGGCGTGGCCGGGATTGACCCGATCAAGATCGCGATCGATGGTCGTGTGGTCTACACCTTGCGTACTTACGTGAATCAGGCGCCGGTATTCCTGGGCCGGTTTGGTGAGATTTTCACGTTCTCTAACCCGAAGGCACTATTGCGGTGGCTGGTCGAACACGGTGATCATGACCTGGCCCGTGTGTCTACCTGGCAGGACGTGATGGACGAGGTCAATGGTGGCACCGCAGAGATCACTGTCCACCCGGTGAATGTGTACTCCTTCAATGGCCTGGTGCAGGACATCACGAAGGGCCCGAAGGACGTGGATGTGGAGCAGATGCGGCAGGCCTATGAGCTGCTTGCCGACGCCGCCGACTGGGCCGGCGATGACTCCCTGAATTCGTTGCTGCTGGCTAACCCCGGCCTGCAAGATTACATCTCTTACATGCTGGGCGCACGTTCCAGCTACATCCCATCGGCCCCGTACACTGACGAGGCGAGGGGATGGTCGGAGCTGGAGTCATCGCTGACCAAGCGTTTCAGCAAGTTCTAGGCGTTATTCCAGCCCGGTGATTCGAAGCCCGGAGTCTGCTGCTTCGTCTTCTTCGTCGTCAAGGAAATCGGTAGCTACTCCGGGCTCTGTCATGTCTGCGAACTGCTGGTATGCCGGCGCAATGACGTCGTTGAGCAGGCTACGGCGCAGCTCAATGGGGGCAAAGGCGCCTTCGATGGCGTTGACGGTGAGCTCGAACAGCTCCTCGAGCCCGTAGTCGAAACCTTCGACGAGCAGCATCATCTCGTCGGTGATGTTGTGCCCCTGCGGGTTGAGGGTGCAGGTGAACCCGAGTTGTTGTAGCAGTGGCAGTGGGTGGTCACCGATGTCGTCGATAAGCCCCGCGTCCAGGTCGGCACTCAGCGACATCTCCAGCGGCACTTCGCGGTCCCGAAGATAAGCAGAGGCGGGGCCGGCGGATATTCCCTCGAGGTTGACGCTGAAGTCTTCGTAGAGGGTCAAAGCGCCACTGATGCGGTCGGCGCCGTGGGCGATGGCGAGCGGGAAATCAGCCGGGTCATCGCAGCGGAAGGATACCGGCAGGTAGGCAGTGTGGGCTTCGGCGACCTGCGCGGCAGCACGCTTATCGACGCCCACTCCCACCACTTCTTCGCCCGCAGTAGTACCAACGATTCGTGCTTCGATGCCGTGCTGGGTCTGCGCCTCTTGGATAGCGTTCGCGATCTCCTGTCGCTGCTGCTCGGTTGCGACCTCACAGCGCAGCTCCACATACACCACGTTCTCTGCGGCTAACGCAGCAAGCTGCGCGCTTACTTCCCGAGCATCGGCTTCAATATCGTGTCGCAGGATCACCTTCGGTAGCTGCGCGACCAGCTGCCTATCCAGCGCTTTGTATTCCGGTTTGATATCCAGTTCCTGTTTCATGCGCTCTAGTTTAAATGAGCGAACTTACTCACCACTCGTGCATTAGCTGCCCGGTCATGTGGTCCACGATGATCCGGGCTGCTTGAAATCTGCGCTATCAATACGCAACCGATGATGGGTGTGATGATCCATCCGACAAACGGAAGGATTTTAGTGAAACGCCACAGGTTACGTCGCAGTGCTTGCTTCCAGTTCAGGCGCTGTGACGTAGTAGCATCCACCACTGCTAGGCCCATGATCTGTTTTCCGATTGAGCCGCCCCAGAGCACCTCGGTAGCCACCGCGTATCCGAACATCAATACAAAATACAGCGGGAGGCTACCCAAGCCCATCCATTTCAAAAAGCTTCCCGAAGCTAACGAATTTACTTCCCATAATAGGAAAACGGTGGTCAGTGCTTGCAATCCGACAAAGTCAATGATGCAGGCGATGACACGTTTCGTTGTCGAAGGTGCGTTGTTGTCCTGTGGCGCTGCCACTGGTGCCGGTGATGGTGAGGTAGACGGTGGCGTCGATTGAGTCGGCGGAGCGGCCACTGGTGCTGCAGCGAACGGGTTGGCACCACGCTTGGAAATCAAGGGAGTGGATGGCCGTTTTTCGAAGGGGTTGGTCCCCTCACGTGGCAGCGCATCAGTGTTGGCTAGTTCTTCCACCTCTTCCCATGTCAAAGTGCGCTGCAGCGCGAGTGCCTCGTCGTACTTCGCCCGCCTAGCAGGTGTTCCGGTGAGCCCGCGGGCAACGTTGCTTGTTTCTGCCGGAGCTCAATAGCAAGTACTAGGGAAGGATCTGCTGGGTTGAGGCCGAACTGCTGGTAGACATTCATGAATCCTTGCTCCAGAGTTTGGCAGCTAGGGCGGTGCCGGCCAAACCGACGGCTGCGCCGAGCCCAGCCCATGCGGCACGAGGCGCCCCGGTGTGAACTTCATTGCGCACCCGGATCACGGCTGGTTCCGGCACTTCGACGATGGCCTGCGCCAGGGATTCTTCCGTAGTTGCTGCCCACGCGGAGCAGTACAGCAGGATGCGCCAAATGAAGTACAGCAGCACCATGATGCCGATGATCGGACCGAAGGTAGCGCCCGCTGGGTTGGATAGGCCCTTGGAGAAGAACATGTTCGCAAGCTGCTTGAACACCTCGAAGGCGACGGCGCCGATCATCGCTGCATGTACCGCTGATTTCATCGGCACCTTAGCGCGTGGCATGAACTTAATCAGCCAGAGAAAGACCAGGAAGTTAGCAAGCAAACCAACGAGGATGGCGACCGTTGGGGCGATCAGGGAGATTCCTGGGACGCTTTCCAGTCCGAAGCGCTCGATCAGCTGCTTGGTCAGGCCACTGGCCCCCACGGCCGTGACTCCGAACGCAATGGCAAAGGCCAGCAGCAGTCCGAATAGCCCCACCAGATCCTTGAGCTTCGCCATGAAGAAGTTTTCCTTGGTGGGGTCGACCTTCCACATTTTGGAGACGCCATAACGCAGATTGTTCATCCACCCCAGACCAGACCACAGGGCGGTCAAGGTACCGATACTTGCGATCGCGCCTCGCTGATTAATGGCGGTATCCAAAATGTCATTGAGGGTATCGCCCATCTCCCCCGACGCCATCTCACCGATCTTGTTCTGCACTTGAGTGAGCAGGTCCTGATTGTTGGCCAACACGAAGCCTAACCCGGCAAACACCAGCATCAGGATCGGGAACATCGACAACACGGAAAAATAGGTAATGCCCGCGGCGTACTGGTTGCCGCCCATCGTTCCGAAGCGCTCGTTCATCCGCATAATGTGGTCGAACCAGGGCCATTTGAGTCGCAATGAATCAACTGCGCCTGGGTTATCTTTGTGCGCCCGCTCAATACCGTATTCGTCGGTACGCTGCTCTTTCGCCCTGGTGCTCGCCATGACTTGTTATGCTCCTTGGTTCGTTAATTAAATAGCCGCTCCTACTCACAGTAGAGAGGAACGGCCAGGTTTTCAGCGAATGTGCAGCCATCCGCCAGGATTCTTAGCTGGATTGTTACAGAAAGCAGTGGGCGTCGTTAAGCCCGGCGTGGGGCCAGGAAGCCCACGTTGCGGTACACGTCCGCCAGGGTACGGGCCGCAATCTCCGAGGCCTTTTCCGCCCCAACTGCCAGGACGCGCTCCAACTCGCCTTTGTCGGACATATACTCGTCGTACTTGGCCTTCAGTGGCGTGGTGAAGGCCTCCAGCGCATCGGCCGTATCGGTCTTGAGCGCTCCGTAGCCTTGGCCCGCGTATCCTGCGACGAGGTCGTCGATGGATTTCCCAGTCAGCGCCGACTGGATCACCAGCAGGTTAGACACGCCCGGCTTGGTTTCCTTGTCGTAGCGAATCTCGCCGTCATTGTCCGTGACAGCAGATTTAATGCGCTTAGCGGACACCTTAGGATCATCCAGCAGGTTAATGCAGCCCTTCGGGTTGGCCGCAGACTTGCTCATCTTTGACGTCGGGTCTTGCAGATCGTAGATCTTAGCTGCGCCTTCCGGAATCATGCCTTCCGGAACCACGAAGGTCTTCTTAAAGCGAGCATTAAAGCGCTCCGCCAGCGTGCGGGTGAGCTCCAGGTGCTGTCGCTGATCCTCCCCCACCGGAACTAGCTGCGGGCGGTATAGCAAAATGTCGGCGGCCATCAACATGGGGTAGGTAAACAGCCCAGCGCTGGTTCGGTCCGCCCCACGCTTCGCGGACTTGTCTTTGAACTGGGTCATGCGGGAGGCCTCACCAAAACCGGTGAGGCAGGTGAGCACCCAACCGAGCTCGGCGTGCTCGTGCACGTGAGATTGCACGAACAGGGTGGACTTTTCTGGGTCAATGCCCAAGGCCAGCAGCTGCGCCGCGCCCGCTACAGTGCGAGCGCGCAGCTCCTTCGGATCCTGATCCACCGTGATCGCATGGAGATCTGGGATGAAGTAGAACGCGTCGTAGCCGTCCTGCAGATCAATCCACTGCTTTAAAGCTCCGAGATAATTACCTAGATGGTAGGAATCAGCGGTGGGCTGGATACCGGATAGGACTCGTTGTTTCTTCTCAGGCTGTGGTGCAGTGTCAGTCATGGTTATGTAGTGTAGCGCTGTCAGGGATCACGCGATTGACAGCAGCTGCCCTTGGACATAAAACAGGGGGCGCACGTTGTCATTGGCAGCAAAATCGGTGACTCGGAAGGTGAGGATCGTGTGGTCGCCGTCGGTTATCGCCGAGCTGATGCTTCCGGTGAGCCACGCCGCCGCGTCGTCGAGTAGTACCGCTCCTCCGCGTTGGTGGTGGCTGACGGACTCGAAACGATCCTCGATCTTGCTAGCAAACCGGCGGGCGTAGTCGGCTTGGTGTTCGGACAGGATGGAGATCCCGACCTCGGTGGCGTGGAGCAGCTTGGCTAAGGAGGCGCTGCGCGAATCGATGCACGCCAGCACCATGGGCGGCTCCAGGGACAGGGAGGCGAAGGAGCTCACAGTCAGCCCCACTTTTTCACCATCTACCTCGGCAGCTACTACTGTCACGCCCGAGGGGAATCGTGAGACAGCCTGCTTGAATTCAGTAATACTCACGCTGCGCTCCGTTCTTTCAGCTGCGCCAGTTCCCACCTCAGCTGTGCCTCTGACGGGGACTGCACGGGGATGAACGTAGCTTCACGGAAGCGGCGCGATGTCGCCGAACCACGGGCATATCCTGCGCCCCCAGCGACACGAACTTCCAGTGCTGCCGCATCCACAGCTGCCTCCGCTGCAGCAAGTCGCAGCTCCAGCAAGTCGACGGCCGTGCCTCCTGTGGCAACGAGTCCGTCGTGTCGCGCCACCAGCTTGCCGACGCGCTGAGCCGTCGCAGCCACGTCCGATGCCAGGGACTGGTTCACCCCAAACAGTCGGCCTTGCGCAGCGGTGATCGCTGCCTCAGCAACACCTAAGCATTCGGCTACTTGCAGCAGCACAAATGTCGGCCGAACCGCGCTCATGAACTCCTCGAAATCTGCGCTGAGCACTTGGGAGTGCGGAACAAAAGCGTTGTCGAATTTCACCGAGGCTGAGGCGGTGGCGTTGAGGCCAAGTAGTCCGAATGGCTTGCCGAGTTCCACACCTGGCGCGTCGGCATCAAGTGCCACGATGTAGTTTTTGCCATTTTCGTCTTTTACTGCAGTAACGAGGAGGGCGTCCGGGTACAGGTTGGATGCCCAGGCGAGCGTACCGTTGATGCGGAACCCGCCTGCTGTTTCCTGGGCAACAAGCTCAATGTTTCCCGCTCCGGCAAACTCTTTGAATGCGGATGCCATCGCAGTAATGCCAGGCCGTTGCCCGGAGCGCAGTGCCAGGGCAACACGCTCGGCGTACTCGGTGCCGGATTGCTCCAGGTACGTGAGCGCCATGAGGTCCGCCCACACCGTGAACCCGACGGAGAGATCGTAGCGGGCTAGTTCCCGGATCACTGCTGCTCGATGGTCAAGTTCCGGGCGAGCTAGGTGACCTGCGGTGGCGAGGGGTTCCAGGATGTAGCGGGCTGGCGTGACACCACGATCGACTTCGCTGGCGTGGGCCTGCACATCGGTGGCGAAGGCAGAGTCGAGTACGAGTGGCGCGAGGGTCTGTTCAGGCATGAGTGGACCTTTCGGTGATCGGCTAGACCAGTTCGGAGGTGAGCTTTGCTGGTCGGGTGTAGGTGTTGACTACCGGGGACCAGGTGATGGCATCGCGGTGGATCTTGTCGAGTGTCTCGCGGTCAGCGTTGCCTTCGAGTTCTACCTTGACGCGCACATCAGAGACTCCTGGGCGCTTGTCATCGCTGAGGTCACCAACTCCCCAGGTTGGAGAGATATCAATGTCAGATTCGATATCGATGGCGATCTTGGTCAGGGTGACTCCGCGGTGGGTGGCGATGGCTTGGATCCCCACGGAGATGCATGCGGCCAGCGCGGCTTGTGCCACTTCGGTGGGATTTGGGGCGGAGTCGTCGCCAAGCAGCTGCGGCGGTTCGGAAACCAGCACTGGGGCTAGATCGCGGATTTGGGTGTAGTTACGGAATTGTCCGTCTGCTTCGGTGTGGGTGCGGATCGCCTTGCGGCCACCTGCTGGGTTCTCCACGTTTTTGCGGGCCAGTTCGGTGAGTTTCTCAGCATCGATGGCCTGGAGTGGAGTGCCTGGGGCGTGCTGTGGAGTGAGTTCTGACATGGGGTTTCCTTTCTGTGTGCTCGATTACGCCACCACAGTACATGACGGTATACAATTTGTGAACCACTCAGTCTATTATTCAGAGGGGCTATCACCCCCAATTTTTAACCTTTCCACCAGGTCACAGACCCATAATTCCCCCCAAAAAAAATTTTTCAGACTGAGCAGTTCACATTTGGGGCTACACTCTGGTCACATGTCCCTCATTACCCGCCGTACAGCACTTCAGTTGTCCGCCGCTGTGGGAGTGAGCGCGCTCTTATCGGCAGCCACCACGACAAAGCCCTCGAAGACGCAACCACTGACCATCGGATACGTCCCGATTGCCTGCGCCATGCCGCTCATTCTCGCCGACGCACTCGGGCTCTTTGCGTCGCATGGCGCGGCCGTGAAACTGAAGAAGTTCGCCGGTTGGGCCGACCTGTGGAGCGCCTACGCCACCGACCAGCTTCATGTCGCGCACATGTTGGCGCCGATGCCCGTGGCAATCGATTCCGGAATGACCGATGCTCAGCGCCCCACTGAGCTAGCATTCACGCAGAACACGAACGGCCAGGCGATCACGTTGGCCACACGGCACCACGGTGCGGTAACCACTGCCCAGGATTTCCGCGGTATGGTGCTTGGCATCCCGTTCGAGTACTCCGTTCATGCACTGCTGCTCCGCCAATTTTTAGAGACCGGCGGCGTGCGCCCCGGCGAGGACGTTGAGCTTCGCCTGCTCCGCCCTGCTGACATGGTGGCGCAGCTGGAAGTGGGCACCATCGATGGGTTCGTCGGCCCCGAGCCCTTCAACCAGCGCGCGATCGCTTCCGGCGCTGGGCGGATTTTCCGCCTCACTCGCCAGCTGTGGGATGGTCACCCGTGCTGCAGCATCGCGATGGCCAAGGACTGGAAGGAGCGTCACCCGGAAACCGCACGCGCGCTGGTGGCTGCCCTGTCCGAAGCTGCCTTGCTTGCCGACGACGATTCCTTCACTCCTCAGCTGATTTCCATTGCCTCCTCCCCCACTTACCTGAACCAACCCGCCAAGCTGTTCGAGCCGGTATTTTCCGGCCGTTACCGCGACTGGGACAGTGACAAGGAGGTCTTGGATCCACTTCGGGTCGAGTATGGCGGCCCCACTGATCCTGGGGCACTGATCTGGATGACGACGCAGTTAACCCGCTGGGGTTTGGCCGGCAACGCGGTCCCGCACACCGACGAGGCGATCATCGCTGCCTCCCGCGCTGTCCTTACTGATGGCACTCTCCCCGCTGATCTACCTGACCTCACAATCAGCGGCGACTCGTTTTCCCCGCTCGCCCCAACCCAAGGACGGTAACGTACATGACGCTCAAAGCAAGTGCTCTTTCTGCAGCTATCGCTGCTGTTGTCCTCGGCGTCTGGCAGCTCGCCAGAACCGCTGGGATGCTCAGCGATCTCGCACCCACTCCCCTCGGCACCTGGAACAGCATGGCGAAGATCCTGTCCGACCCCGTGACCATCGCACAGCATGTGTTGGCGAGCTTGCGTCGCGTGGCCATCGGATTCGCGATCGCCTCAGCCATCGCAATCCCGTTGGGGTTCTTCCTCGGTCGCAGCGAGCTTTTCCGGCGTGGCATGGATCCGTTCATCCAGATTCTTCGGCCGGTCTCTCCACTGGCATGGCTGCCGTTGGGGCTGGCGTTACTTCGCGATTCTGAACTCACGGCGCTGTTTGTGATCGTCTTGACGGCAATGTGGCCCACTTTGCTCGCCACCATCGCAGCAGTGCAACAGGTTAACCCGACGTATCTGAAACTCGCAGACACCCTGGGAACCCCGCCACTGTTGCGCCTCACTCATGTGTGGTTTCCGGCGATTTTGCCGGGGGTGATCACTGGGCTCCGGGTGTCTTTGTCCACCTCGTGGCTGGTCATTATCGCTGCCGAGATGCTCGTGGGCGGCAGCGGAATCGGGTTTTTCGTGTGGAACATGTGGAACCGCCTCGATATCAATGCCATCGTCAGCGCCATCCTCATTATCGGCCTCGTCGGCTTGATCTTGGATCATGCTGTAGCCGCTCTCCAGAAAGCAGTGAAATATGACTAGTCAACTCACTCTCGATCGGATCACCCAACGGTACGGCACTACCGAGATCATTTCCGAGACCTCCGCCAGCATCGACAGTGGCCAGTTCGTCTCGCTCATCGGCCCCTCGGGCTGTGGGAAATCGACCATTTTAGGAATGATCGCGGGGCTGACTTCCCCCAGTACTGGAGAGGTATCGGCGTTCGGGGATCGGGTGACGGGGCCCAGCCCGGAACGGGGCATGGTGTTTCAGGACCACGCGCTCCTGCCGTGGCTCAGTGCCCACGCGAACGTTGAGTTCGGGTTGCGCTCAGCCCGGCCCGAACTGACCCCGGACCAGCGCCACGAGCTCGCTTCTGAGGCGTTGGCTAGCGTGGGCCTGAGCCATGCCGCGCAGCGCAAACCGGCGCAGTTGTCTGGTGGCATGCAACAGCGCGTCGGCATCGCACGAGCATTCGCGATCAACCCGAAAGTGCTGCTGCTCGATGAGCCCTTCGGCGCGCTCGACGCCCTGACCCGGCACGATCTGCAGCAGCAGCTGCGCGAACTATGGCAACAGTCCCGGCGCACCGTGGTGATGGTGACGCACGATGTGGACGAGGCAATCTACCTGTCTGACCGCATTCTGGTGATGAGTCCGGCGCCGTCGACGATCATCGCAGACCTGAGTGTTCGTGACTACCGCGGCGACCTACGCGAGCACTTGCTCAAGTTGCTGGGGCATGGGCACTAAACTCACTGGGTATGACTGCATTCCAACCCGGCCAAGCCACTGTGTTCACAACCATCGATGAGATTCAGCGTATGACGAGCGCGCTGCGGAAGACGGCCCGGCCCGTCGTCCTCGTCCCGACCATGGGGGCGTTGCACGCGGGACATATCTCCTTGGTGAAGGCAGCGCAGCGTATTCCTGGCGCGGTTGTAGTGGTGAGCATTTTCGTCAATCCTCTGCAGTTTGCGGAGGGCGAGGATCTGGATGCGTACCCGAGGACGTTGGAGGCGGACGTCGAAAAGCTGCGTGCGGCGGGTGCCGACGCCGTGTTCGCACCCACCCCACGCGAGATGTACCCCAATGGCCCTCGCACGGTCATTCACCCTGGTGAGGTCGGCACTATTTTGGAAGGCGCCTCCCGTCCGACGCACTTCGCTGGGGTACTCACTGTGGTCAATAAGCTGTTCCAGATCACGCACTGCTCACACGCCATTTTCGGAGAGAAGGACTACCAGCAGCTGATCGTTATTCAGCAGATGGTGACAGATCTGAACCTGGATGTGCAGGTGATCGGCGCCCCTATCGTGCGCGAGGCCGATGGGTTGGCGATGTCCTCGCGGAACACCTACCTGAGCGCCGATGAGCGCGAGCTGGCCCTCACGCTGTCGGCGGCCCTCACCTCGGGCGCCTACGTGGCGGGCAAGGGACCGGACGCTGTGGTTGCCGCGGCCCGCGCCGTTATCGACGCCGTCCCCAGCATCGAGTTGGACTACCTAGAACTTCGTGGCCCGAACCTGGGCGCAGTCGACCCCGAGGGGGCAAACCGGCTGCTGGTCGCAGCACGGGTCGGCACAACCCGCTTGATCGACAACATCGGTATCGACTTCGGATCCGAGGAAGTCACGGGCCAGCCGCGCGATTAGAAGTCTTTGTCGGCCGTCGGGAAGGTGCCCTTTTCGACGGCTTCCTTGTACGACGCCGCGCCACGGGTCAGCTCAGCGCCCACGGCGCCAAACACCCCCACGAAGATCGGCCGACGGCCACCTTCCGGCACGGCGAGCATGTCATGCCACACCAGGACTTGTGCGTCGCACCCTGCGCCGGCACCAATGCCCACGGTGGGGATCGGGCAGTTCGCGGTGATGTCCGCTGCAAGCTGCGCCGGCACCATCTCGAACACCACCATGTCGGCGCCTGCTTCCACGACGGCAGCGACGTCGTCGCGGACCGCCTGCGCGGCATCTCCCCGCCCCTGCACTTTGAAGCCCCCCAGACCGTTCACCGACTGCGGGGTAAAACCGACATGCGCGCACACCGCAAGCCCAGCGCGTTTTAGCGCCGCAATCCGGTCTGCCATGCGGACGCCGCCTTCCAGCTTGATCACATGACCACCGGTGCGTCGCAGCAGCTCAGTAGCACTGCGCACTGCTTGTTCGTCGGATGCCTCGTAGGTGCCAAACGGCAGATCCACCACTACGAGGGCGTTGCCCGCGCCCCGCACGACGGCAGCACCCAGCATCGCCATCTCATCGAGGGTGACGGCGGTGGTGGAATCGTAACCAAGCATGACGTTGGCCGCGGAATCCCCCACCAGAATGCATTCAATTCCGGCCGCAGCGAAGGCCCGGGCGGTGGAATAGTCGTAGCAGGTCAGCATCGCCCACGGCTTGTCCCCCTTACGAGCCTGCAGGTCAGACACACGAACCTGTTTCGTGGGAACCAAATATCCGGACATTGCACCTACCATTGTTGTCATGTTCTTTTATGATGCCGATTGTGGCTTTTGTGTGTGGAGCCTGGGTTATCTCACGCGTTTCACCCGGGACTTGCCCACGTCACCTGGCACTGGACTATACATTCAGCGCAACGCTTATTACATCGACCCCACCGAGCGGGTGTACCTGGGGCACCGGGCCATTGCGCAGGCGTTACAACGCCACGGCCGCTCACCCCTCGTCCGTATAGCGGGCGGGGTGATTGATACGCCACTTTTCGCGGCGGTGTACCGGATCGTGGCGTGGAATCGGCATCGGCTGGGTCGTTTCGTCGGGGCGCAAGTCTGCCGGATTTAGGAGTAATCCACCACGAGCGGAGCATGGTCCGACCAGCGCAGATCGTAGGCGGCGGCTTTGTCTACCCACGCCCGCTGCGCGCGCTCCAGCATGCCTGCCGTTGCCGCTTGGTAGTCGATACGCCACCCGGCGCCGGTATCGAAGGCCTGGCCACGATAGGTCCACCAGGTGTGCGGCGCATCTTCCGGCTGGAGGCGACGGGCCACGTCAAACCACAGTGGTTCAGCCGCCGGCTGGCGTAATGGCTGGTCGGAGGTGTATTCAACCGCGCCCAGATAGGTGCCATGGGCTTCGATTTGGGAGCGTTCATCGGGGAACACGCCGAACACGGAATCCATGAATGCCCGTTCGTCCGCGAGGAAACCGGACTTCTTCTGGTTGGTTTTCCAGTTCTTCAGGTCCTCCCGGCGGTGGCAGATGTTCCAGTCGCCGCCGATCACCATGAGCGGGTTGTTCACCGCCAACTCGACCAGCTGCTCCCCAAAGACATCCAAGAAACGGTACTTTTCGTCCTGCTTCGCTGTCCCTGCCGACCCCGATGGCAGGTACAGGGACGCCACGGTGATATCGTCGATCGTACCGTGCAGGTAGCGGCCGGAATCCTCAAATCCCGGGATTCCCACGGTGACGTCGCTCAGCGGGGAACGAGAGAGGATTCCCACTCCGGCGCGCCCCTTCGCGGCGGCTTCGGCACCTACGTAGTGCCAGCCGTCGTCAAGCGCGGGGGCCAGAGCCTCAAGAGTTTGTTTCTCTGTCGCACGCACCTCCTGCAGCAATACGACATCCGCGCCCGATTGCGCTAGCCAGGGCAGAAAACCGCGGTTGGTTTCGCTGCGTTCTTTCACAGCCGCGCGAATACCGTTGACGTTGATAGAGGCGATACGAAAGGTCATGGGCTAGGAGTGTAGTCGCTGCCAGCTTGCCGACGGTTACGCCCTGCCACAATCGCCCACACCGCCAGGCTTACCGACGCCACCATCCCCATCGCATCCGCAACGAAAGCCATATGTGTCAAAATCGCCGGCTGCTGCGAGAACGGCGCCAAGATGAGCCAGGAGAATGCGAAGCTAAAAAGCAACACACCAAAGATCCGTGGGCAGTCAAAGGTCTTCCACGCCGCTGCCCCTAACGCCATGATCGAGAGCGGATAAACGATTTGCGATGGTCGTATCGGCATTGCACTGGTGGCATAGTTGCGCACCACATGCCCCAGCTGGGTCACCTCGAAGATAAAAAGTGCCGAACCGAGCAGAGTCAACCCCAAGTACAGGGCCGACCAACGCGGAGAGGTGACCCGGAAAAAGAGATAGTACCCCCCAGCGCAGAGCACATAAAGCACAAGCGTGACGTAGCGAATCCAGTTTCCTGCCAAAGGCGATTGCAGCAGGAACATCTCCACCAGCCGCACCACGGCGTAGACAAGCCACAAGCTTCCTGAGACAATGCCCCAAATCCCGGAGGCGCGAATGCCAGCAAGCACGAAGAATCACCAGGCTCTTAGTCGATGAGATAGCTAGGGGAATCTTAGCAACCATAGACTCTGCAAATCATCGGACAGGGCGCATCCCCGCCAGCGCTCCTCCCCCAGGGCTGCGGGACGCGATTGTCGAGAGGGGTAGTGATGGTGACTTTTGGCCGTCGTAAAGCAGCACCCCTCCACCCCAAAAACCAAAAAGTGTGACCCCTATTACTAACCCAAGTAAGGGGTACCAGAACGCTCCCCTCCAGAGGGTAAACAGGTATTCTTGATATTTGTACTGCAATCTTCTTTAGGGAGTTACATTGGCAAAGATCATTTACACCCGCACCGACGAGGCTCCGCTTCTCGCAACCTACTCACTCAAGCCAGTAGTTGAAGCTTTCGCTTCCACCGCAGGTATCGAAGTTGAGACCCGCGATATTTCCCTCGCCGGCCGCATCCTGTCCCAGTTCCCAGACTTCCTGAATGAGGACCAGAAGGTCGACGACGCCCTCGCTGAGCTGGGCGAACTGGCCAAGACCCCAGAAGCAAACATCATCAAGCTTCCAAACATCTCTGCTTCCGTCCCCCAGCTCAAGGCCGCGATCAAGGAACTGCAGGAGCAGGGCTACGCACTCCCTGAGTACCCAGATGCTCCTGAGACCGATGAGGAAAAGGACGTCCGCGCACGTTACGACGCTGTCAAGGGCTCCGCTGTGAACCCCGTGCTGCGTGAGGGCAACTCCGACCGCCGCGCCCCAATCGCTGTGAAGAACTTCGCTAAGAAGAACCCACACCGCATGGGCGCATGGACCGCGGATTCCAAGACCAACGTCGCCACCATGGACGCTAACGACTTCCGACACAACGAGCAGTCCGTGATCATGCCTACAGCTGATACCCTGACCATCAAGCTGGTCAAGGTTGACGGTTCCGAAGAGGTCCTGAAGGAGGGCCTGAAGGTCCTCGAGGGTGAAGTTGTCGACTCCACCGTCATGCGCGTAGCTGCCCTGGATGAGTTCCTGGCTGAGCAGGTCAAGCGTGCGAAGGAGGAGGGCGTTCTGTTCTCCACCCACCTCAAGGCCACCATGATGAAGGTCTCCGACCCAATCATCTTCGGTCACGTCGTCCGCGCGTTCTTCAAGGACGTCTTCGCACAGTACGGTGAGCAGCTGCTCGCAGCCGGCCTCGACGGCGAGAACGGCCTCGGCGCTATCCTCGCTGGCCTGTCCGAGCTGGACAACGGTGCAGAGATCAAGGCTGCCTTCGACAAGGCTCTGGCCGAGGGGCCTGCAGTGGCCATGGTGAACTCCGACAAGGGCATCACCAACCTGCACGTGCCTTCCGACGTCATCGTCGACGCCTCCATGCCAGCCATGATCCGTACCTCCGGCCACATGTGGAACGCTGCTGGCGAAGAGCAGGACACCCTGGCAGTGCTGCCGGATTCCTCCTACGCTGGCGTCTACCAGACCGTCATTGAGGACTGCAAGAAGAACGGCGCCTTCGATCCAGCCACCATGGGCACCGTCCCTAACGTTGGTCTGATGGCTCAGAAGGCTGAGGAATACGGCTCCCACGACAAGACCTTCAAGATTGCCGCTGACGGCAAGGTCGTCGTCGTTAATGCTGCCGGCGACGTTCTGATGGAGCACGAGGTATCCACCGGCGACATCTGGCGCGCATGCCAGACCAAGGACGCCCCAATCCAGGACTGGGTCAAGCTCGCTGTCACCCGTTCCCGCCTCTCCGGCATGCCAGCAGTCTTCTGGCTCGATCCAGAGCGCGCACACGACCGCAACCTGATCACCCTGGTGGAGAAGTACCTGAAGGATCACGACACCGAGGGCCTCGACATTCGTGTCCTTTCCCCAGTGGAGGCCACCCAGTTCTCCATCGATCGCATGCGTCGTGGCGAGGACACCATCTCCGTCACCGGTAACGTGCTGCGTGACTACAACACCGACCTCTTCCCAATCCTTGAGCTCGGGACCTCCGCAAAGATGCTGTCCATCGTTCCTCTGATGGCGGGCGGCGGCCTGTTCGAGACCGGCGCTGGCGGCTCCGCACCGAAGCACGTTCAGCAGGTTCAGGAAGAAAACCACCTGCGTTGGGACTCCCTCGGTGAGTTCCTGGCACTGGCTGAGTCCCTGCGTCACTTCGCTAACACCGCTGGCATCGACAAGGCTGCCGTGCTTGCCGACGCCCTGGACAAGGCAACCGAAAAGCTGCTCGACGAGAACCTCTCCCCATCCCGCAAGGTCGGCGAGATCGATAACCGCGGCTCCCACTTCTTCCTGACCAAGTTCTGGGCTGAAGAGCTGGCTGCACAGTCCGCTGACGCAGAGCTCGCTGGCATCTTCCAGCCGGTTGCTGCTTCCCTGGCTGCTGCATCCGCTGAGATCGAAAAGGACCTCCTGGACAACCAGGGCTCCCCAGCAGACCTCGGTGGCTACTACGCACCAGCGGAAGACAAGGTCACCGCTGTGATGCGCCCATCCGCGAAGTTCAACGAGATCATCGACGCTCTGAAGAAGTAAGTCGCCTCTAGATCGAGTCGATAGCCGCCTTTCGCCACTTCATTGGTGGGGGCGGCTTTTTCTTGCTTCGTTTCTTGCTTCGTTTCTTGCTTCGTCGCTCACTGTCAATTAGTTGTGAATGATTTGGGTTTGTTGATTCTTTATTCGCAGGTGTAGAGCTTTTGTGGTTTGGGTTGGTTGATGGTTACTGCATCGGGTGGTAGTTGGATTCGTGGGGGCTTGGTGTAGCGCTCGGGGTGTTGTTGGTAGTGGGCCTGTTTCTTCGCTAGCCGTGTTGCGGCCACTGTGGGGGCGGTGTCGTTGTAGACCATGTGCGGGGTATAAAAGCCAATGCCGGAGTGATAGTCAATGGTGTTGTAGGTGTCGATAATTTCGGAAAATAGGCTCATGGCTTCATCAATGGTCTTCGGCAGGTTGTGACGGTCTGTGAGGCGGTGATATTTCACGACCCTGTGATATGACTGCCTCTGCGCGTTGTCACCTAATACGCTCGGGCGGGACAGTGACTGACTGATGTTGTACGACGCCAAGGTTTGTTGCATGTTCTCGCTGGTCATCGGGCCACCGTTATCGCTGTGGACAATAGCAATGTCAGCGGTGTTGATGTTAAGGTCATTTGCTTTGACGATCTGCTCAAGCAACTGTGAGGCTATCGCTGATGATTCATGCGTTTGGATGGTAAACCCGACGATGTAGCGGGAGCATAAGATCCATGAAGCAATACATCGGCCATTTTGAGGCCCTTGTAGTATCCAAGAATCCACGTGACATCCCAGACGATGACTTGCCCTGGTGCTGTTGCCGTGATTTCCGGGCGTGCGCGCCGTTGGTGCTGCTTGGTCTTGCGCGCACCTAACGCAGGGTGGCGAAGCTTCTTGCTTACTCGGTAGAACGTGCGCTCTGATGCCAAATACCGTTGATTGGGGTCATCAAGATGGCGATAGTACGCCTGGGTTGGTGCTACTCCTTCGCGATGCCCCAGGGATACTAAACGCGCGATCTCTTGGTAATCTTCCTCGGGGATTTTCGTACCGGTCCGCAGATGCCGCGGGGTAGGATTAGCTACCTGCGGGCGTGGGTGATGCCGATAATGCCACGTCGTTGATGAAATCCCGACGATAGACAGCGCAGTAGCTTTGCTCAGCCCCGCAGCACGAAGAGCCGCAATGATGGTCTCTTCGGCAGCGATAAGCTGGGCACGTCGTTCCTGCTGGTGCTCATCGAGGTTTCTGCCACCACGGGTTAAGTGGTGCCAGGACCGCGCATTATCTCTATAGCTTTTCCCAGGCCATCAACCGCCTTTCGCCATGCATCATCGAAAATCAGCCCATTTCTTGCGATCTGCTTCGTACTGGCGAGCTTGTTGGGCTTTTTCAGCTTCTAGCTTGGCTACTTTCTTTTTCTCCTCGGAAAGAAGTTTCTCCAGTCGGCGGATCTCGGCAACGTCGTCCTTGGTCATCTTTCCAGTTTTGCGGGGAGCCTGGCCTGATTCAAGATCCCCATCAGCTAACGCAGCCATCCAGTCACGGATTGTGTCCGCGCTAACACCAACAGACTCTGCGTACTGGCCTTTGGTCCCATAAGGACACCGGATGTAGGTCAGCACAATCTCGCGGCGCTCAGCCGCGTCGTATGACCGCCTTTTTTCTGTGTAATGGGGGGATAGAGATAGTCATGATTGAAAGCCTTTCAGGAGGTCGGATTATTCACAACTAGTCTGGCAGAGAGGGCGTTCGCCGAAAAACTGCCCAAAAGCGTCACTTTGGATGCCAGAAATTAGAGTTGAACTGCACCAACGTTTTCTTGCTCGTTTCTTGCTTCTGATATATCGCGGTCATTACATAGCGATCGCGATATTGTATAGACCGCAACGAGGCGACCACAATGACACCACTCACCGACACGTCACCAGAGCAACTTGCTGCTCGAGTTCATCGGTTCCTCGCGCTCCCCGCAGAGCTACCCTGGATTAAGTTCAAGACCAAGTCAGCAGCCACAGGCGCCGAAATCGCCCGCTACGTTAGCGCGCTCAGCAACTCAGCCACCCTCAACGATGAAAACTCTGCCTATCTCATCTGGGGCATCAGCGATGACCACCATGTCGTCGGCACAACTTTCTCCTGGCAGACGACAAAGGGCAAAGGAAACGAGGACCTTCTCCCCTGGCTAACCAGGGCAATTATCCCGACCCCTCAATTGAAATTTCTAGATGTTTAGCTTGAAGGCAAGCGCGTCACGATGTTGCGGATCGAGGCACCGCATAAGGTCCCCCTATGCGTTCGAAGGTGAACGGTACTTTCGCCAAAGCAGCTACGCCAAGCGCTTGCTCGACCACCCTGAGGTCGAGCGCGAACTGTGGCAAAAACTCAGTCAATTCGAGGCAGAGACTGCACTAGTTGCTGAGGGGCTGGACGCAACCGAGGTGACTGATTACCTTTCTCCGGAAGCTTTCTTTTCCAACCGACCCGAGGTTCCTCGCGTCAGTGGCACGGCACTAGCTAATGTATTCAAGAATCATGGCGCTGTAAGCCATTCGCATGAGCTTGGATGGTGCATCCCGGCATGGTCAGCACTGATGTATACGCATCGTTTGTCTGACTTCATTCCACTGCGAAACCTTGGTGGTCAAGTCCGTGGAAGTGGTGTATCTGCCTTTCGATTGAATAAGCAGTGTGTTGGTGCTAGGGACCGTCGCGGGATTGGTGTTGGGTGGGTTCATGCGGCCGCCTTGGTGGGGTCGCCGACGTTAATGACGGTAGCGGTCATCGTCGTTTTGGTCTGCTCCAGGCTGGTCAGTGACATGTAGCGTTTTTGCTGGATCCAATCATCGTGCTGCTCGGCGAGCACAGCCCGGACAAGACGTACGACCGCGTCGCGGTTGGGGAATATTCCAACGACATCGGTTCTTCGCCTGATTTCCTGTTGAGCCGCTCGGTGGGGTTGTTGGACCACACCTTCGTCCACACCGCTTTCAGTGCAGTGGTAAACGCCAGCACATCCTCGAGGGACTCTTCCAGAAAGTCGGCGACATGCGGGAATTTCTGCTGACAAAAGCTCACTACCTCCGGTGCCTGATTCCACATGGCCGTAGAGTCGGGTTGTTGAAAGATCGTATGTGACATCGCTGACAGGGTCGGCCACTGGGTTTTCGGCACCATGGAGGAAAGGTTCTTCGCGAAGTGGGTGCGGCACCGCTGCCAACTAGCCTGTGGTAGACAGTCGCTGACTGCGGCTTGAATCCCAAGGTGGGCGTCACTGGTGACGAGGAATACCCCGGATAAGCCGCGGGCGATGAGGTCGCGGAAGAACCCGGTCCACGACGCGGTGGATTCTGCGATAGCGACCTGCATGCCGAATGACTCCCGGTATCCGTCGGCGTTAACCCCGGGGGCTAACAGCACGCTGGTTTTAACCACGCGTCCGCCTTCACGGAGTTTCATCGTCAGTGCGTCGCAGGAAACCTAGTAATAGGGGCCGGTGTCTAGCGGGCGGGTGCGGAAGTCTTCGACCATGGTGTCGAGTTCTTTGGCCATGTCGGAGACCTGTGACCTTGATAGGTGGGTGATCCCAAGTCTGGCGACAAGGTCATCCATCCTGCGGGTGGAGACCCCTTTGAGGTACCAGGTGGCAATCACGGTGGTCAGAGCGCGCTCAGCCCTGCTGCGGCGCTCGAGCAGCCAGTCGGGGAAGAAGGCCCCGGTGCGCAGTTTGGGGATGGCCACATCGATGGTGCCGACTCGGGTGTCGAGTTGGCGATGTCGGTAGCCATTGCGCGTGTTGGTTCACTCTGGTGACACGGTGGCGTAGTCGGCACCAGAAACACTGTCAGCTTCGGCCGACAGGATGTGGTTAATGAAGTCAGCAAGCATCTGCTGCATCAAGTCTGGGGAGGCTTGGGGGAGTAGTTCTTCGAGATACGAGATTGGGTCGATATGATGAGGAACAGCGGCCATCGCAGGGTACGTCCTTTCGAGGATAGGTAAGAGTTGATTCGAAAGGTACCCGCGATGGTCGCCTCATTGTGCACCGGCACGAGGCTCACCGCGGGCTACAGATACACCACGCTAGCGGACGCAACCTTGAAGACAATCCGAAGCCCCGTCCGATCGTACGACGGCCACGCCACCAGGACCGGGTGGAATCAAATTTACAGAGCAGATTTTCATACAAAACTATTGACAGTAGACATAGCCACCCCTAGCATGTGACGTACGTCGCAAATAGCGACATACGTCACACCTTGCAGATTTCGAAAGGAGCTACCATGCCTGCCGTTATGGACATTAATTTTATTGAACGCATGAAGGGAGACATGTCACTCGTTTCCCAGTTCTACGACGACCCCGCCGCCACACTAGAAGAAGCCGGTGTCTCTGAAGAATTTTCCAACGCCGTACTTCGGCGTGATGGAAAGGCACTTCTAGCAATGGGATGGAAGTCCGAGGAGATGGAAGTGGCGTTCTCTGGTCGACACACGAGCAATCAATTCTATTGCAGCAAGTAGATGCCATGCCAGACCTGAACTCCCTAGACTATTTCAACCAGTCGAACCCTATCAGGAATGAGGACATACCCCTTCCTATGCGGAAACACTGGGAGAAAATCTCAGGTTACGGCTTATCAGGCGCGGAACTAGATTCTGTATTTTGGGCTGAATTTTATGAATTCATAGCACTTGCATACAGAAACAAGTTCCGCCCACCCGTCTCTAAATGGGCAATGACTTTCAATACATTTGGTTTTCGCAATCCAGGAACTCTGGCCACCACGTTTCACAATTGTTACTCCGTACTAAAAGCAAGCCAAAAGCTGGAAAAGTCATGAGGTTTAGGACGCAAGACGATGCAAACACTGAAAATTTCCGATAAGAATAGTGATGCCTGGGAACAACACTATTTCGCCCCAGAAGCAGACCCTGTCTGTGGGTACAAAATACATGTGAACCTAACAGAGCACCAATTTCAAGCCGGAAAGACCCTTCTAGTGGAGGAATACTCAAAAAGAAGGGTTGATTTCAAAGTCTGCAATACTCAAAGTTTTTGTGAACGACTAAATAACGGCAACTATGGTGTCACTCAAATCGGGAAGGCGGCAACAGTTTACGTCGCCACACCCGAGAGACTCAGTAGTGAAGCACAATTTCTTCAAGCTATGCTTGCCGAATTCAGCGGTCCTTGTCCCCCAACAGATCTCCGTATCCCCAACAGCGGCATTCTTAGCTATAGATGGGAGGCGAGGAATGAACCCCAAGCCCGCGAAATCTGCAGTGGTGTACCGCTTCCCGTCTTTGATCCGATTGGAGGCTTATCCGCCGTCGGAAATCCTTTCCTCGAACTCAAAAAGTCAGGGATAGACCTAATTATCACTCGCTGCCTTCGCCAGAGCTCCAAAGGTGCTGTTTATGAAGGGATCGCCAAGGGGACTCGGGTGAAGTCCCCAACAACATATCGACCAGTAATTCTAAAGGAATTTAGAAAATACGCATCCAAGTCACACTTAGGACACGATGCTTGGGACATAGGGCGAAGCGAAATAAAGTCATATAAGCAACTAAGACCGCTTCACGTAACACCGCAGCTCTTCTGGGAAGGAACGTCTAACGAGTCAATATATCTCCTATTGGAATCACCTGCCGGGTTTGTGCCTCTTCAAGAATTCGCTAAGAATTTAAGCACAGAATGCCTCGACGTTATCTGTTCAAAGGTAGAGTCCCTTATCAAAACCATCGCAAACTCAGACGTACGGTGGATAGACGTATCTCCCTCGAACATTCTCATCAACAACAAACTAGAGATTAAGGCCATAGATTTCGAAATCATTAGTGATGAACGAGGGACCACCTATTATGGTCTCCATCCAGTTCTTAAAGAGCAAGCGCCTACCCCAAGAGAATTAGTAAGCTTATTGCGGGGAAGTCTAGAGGCACTGATCCGAGATTAAAGGCATAGTACCTGGAGCACATCATGTTCACATTACTGCATCAATAAATCCCATTTGACACACCGCAAGTTGTGGCGGGTCAAGAATTTGACCCGTGAGAATTGCCCACTTCGGAAATCCGATGCTGGGTTCATGCTGCGTGCATGAGCTTTCAGCCACGGTTGTCAAACATTGAGAGACACGATGCAGGATTATAAGACTTCTTATCAAAAATTTTGGACCACCGTACGCAAGAATCATCCTGACTATCTACGTTGGTTCTTCGCCGATACAGCAAGCGCCTTGGGGGCATCCCTCGTGGCCATCCCTATTTCACTTGCGAGCTACCACCTCACTGGAAGCCTAAGTCAAGCGGGAGTGATTGGAGCCGCAAGTTCGGCCGGCTCGATGATCATGACGATCCCGGCCGGCATGATCATTGATCGTTTCAACAAAAAGAAGTTACTTCTCTTCTACGGGCTGAGCCAAATTGCTATTTGGTCAACCTTCTCGCTGCTACTTTACTTGAGCAAATTCACTTTCATACTTTTGTTCTTCTTTAGCCTGTTTGCGGGAATAATTTCAGGCGCGTTTGGAGGCCTAACCAACGCCATTTTGAGATTCATCATTCCCGAGACTTTGCTTGTTCAAGCGCAAGGCCGTAACCAAACTCGAGACAACATTATCTGGATGGTCGGACTACCTTTAGGAGGATTTCTCTACGGTCTAGCCCCGGTTATTCCCTTTGTTGTACAAACTTTGTCTGGGTTGGGTCTGCTTTATGCTTCAAGAACTTTCAGTATGGACCTGGGGAAGTCAAACAGCGAGCAACGGTATTCGTTTAGAGAATTCTGGTCCGATAGCAAATATTCTTTGACTTGGATTTGGAAATATCCGATGCTTCGAACAATTTTCAGCATCGATATCTTCTCCAACTTCGCCAACTTTTTCCTCATCGCGTCCATTGACCTATGGCTGGCATACCTCAAATTTGATGGTTGGATAATCGGCCTCACCTCAACCATGTTTACTATTGGAATGGTTGCTGGAGGACTTCTTCAAGACCGCCTCATCAAGCAATTTCCAGGAAGAAACATTATCCGAGCAACTATGCTTTGGGAACTACTGTGGTATCTGTTGCTTCTCGTATTTTCCCAGTATTGGGCACTCATCGCAGTCGCAGCACTTTTCATCGTAGTTCCATCCATTGCGTGCAACTCATACTCCGGAGGACTACTTGCGTTATCAGCACCTCCCGAAAAAATAGGAAAATGCTCGGCAGGAGCGCGTCTGATGATGGGATTGCTACCAATCATCGCTTCCGCCAGCGCGGGTATATTTCTCGCCGCAATTGGTTTTCAGGCAAGCATGGCGTTATGTGCACTGTGCTCGGTTATCTCCTGCTTGATAGCGACAAGTTCAGTCCTGCGCACACTACCTAAAGCATCCGAGTTCAATTTACTCCCCGTATGCGAGTAAGTCCCAAGGTCATCTACTAAAGGCTCAAACACAGTTCTACAACGACCATTCCAGCATCACCGACTATGCACTGCTTAATTCGTCGAACGGAATTTGGAGAAAGATTAAACACAGTACTTGATTCAAACGTAATTGAAGATGGATACCTAGACGTTCAAGCGTCGACTTTATCGATGGGTTATCTTCGCAGGCTTCAGATCACCGATTGTTTAGCAACGCCAGCAGATTTATACCTCCTGGATGAGCCAACCAATCACCGGCGCATTCTAGGGGTCAGTGCAACATCCCATCCGTACGCTAAATTCAGCACACGGGCCGACAACCGCACTCAGCTACATACCGGTCCGCAATACTGTGGCCGGGCGCGCACACCCCGGGCCGCCACTACCAACAGACCAGTGAGTACAGCCGTTTCGCCCACCAGCGGGGCAAACACGATGAATCCAAGGAATCCGGCGCTGTTGCGGGTCAGGATCATAGACAATCCCCACAGCGCAATGATGCTAACGCATACCGCATGCCCCGCGGACACCGGGATCATCTGCCGGTAGCAGGGCACACCTGCGCGACGGTTCGCCAACCACCACGAGAGCAAGAAACCTGAGAGCAGGAAGCTAGAAAGAGTCAGCGGAGAAACGAAGCTGAGATACGGGGTCATGACAATGGCGCCGTCACCAAAGGATCCGGAGAGGTAGGCGCCGAGGATAAATAGTGCCTCACTTAGCACTCCCAGCCAGCCTAAACCTAGGAAAATCCGTTTTGCTACGGCAGGCTGCTCCAATATTGCGGAAATCACTTTAACTCCCCGACTGGTAATATCTGAACTACATTCCTTAACGATACCTTAATATTTGACTAATAAAAAGTTGTTGTTTTGTCGCCATCGCTAGACTAGGGCACCATGACTCGTGATTTTGACATCATTGTTTTTGGTGCAACTAGTTTCGTCGGCAAGCTCACTGCTCAGTATTTAGCGCGCGAACACGGTGACCTTAAGATCGCGCTCGCGGGGCGTAACTGGGCAAAGCTGCAGGCTTTGCAGCTCCCCTTCCCTCTCCTGAAGGCTGATGCAGCTAACAAGTCGGAGTTGGATGACCTCGCGAAGAAAACGAAAGTGATCATCTCCACCGTGGGCCCCTACACCCGCTACGGCGATTTCCTCGTTGATGCGTGTGCGGAACATAACACCCACTATGTGGACCTTTGCGGCGAAGCTCTGTTTATTCGCCGTGTGATTGATCGTTGGCACGGAAAGACGGATGCCAAAATTGTGCATTCCTGCGGTTTCGATTCCGTCCCTAGCGACATGGGCATGTTCCATCTGTGGCTCAAGAGTGGCCGTAAGGAATTTAGTGAGGTGGTGATGAGCGTCGATAAGCTGCAGGGCGGACTGTCGGGCGGCACCGTCGACTCGATGCGCGAGGTGAGCCGCGACGCGAAACGCATGCCAAAAGGCGGCGCAATTTTGCACAGCCCCTACACCCTGTCACCAGATCATACGAAGGAACCAGACCTCGGCGAACAGCCCGATTTTGTGGCCCGCTACATCCCGCTCATCAAACAGTGGGCTGGCCCCTTCTTCATGTCGATGTTCAACACCCGCGTCGTGCGCCGCTCCAACACGCTCAGCGGCTACCGCTATGGGCGGGCGCTACGCTACAGCGAAGTCGCCCCTACCGGCGAAGGGCTGACTGGCAAGCTCAAAGCGAAGGCGCTCCTCGGCGCGGTCGGCGCGGCCTTCTCCGCCATCATGGTGGACAAGCTGCGTAAACCGCTCTCCGCCGTGGTGCCGGAGCCGGGTGAAGGGCCCGCCAAGCTTGACGACGGCGGATTCACCATCACCCATCACGGCCAAGCCCTCGACGGCTCCTACCATTCCGCACGAGTCAGCGCCGAAGGGGACCCCGGATATAAAGTCACCGCAATGATGCTCGGCGTGGCCGCCGTTGTCCTAGCCACCTCCCCCGCCGGGTTGCCTGAGGAAACCGGCGTACTAACCCCTGCCACCGGTCTTGGGGAGCCCTACCTGGAAGCGCTCCGAGCTGGCGGGATGTATTTTAGCTAGGCTGGCTCGGTTATGGGCCATATCCCCGGGAAGCGTTTCCCGGGTCTCGGCGCCACAACCTGCCGCACATGTGCTATTTGGCTTTTCAGCCCGCGAAACCCGGGAAATGCTTCCCGGGTTTCAAGTAACTAAGAACTGACTCACCGCTCAGCAGCACCGCGCGCCTGGGTTTGCGGCCTTTTCTGCGTAGCGTTGCCGGAAATATTCCCGCTCAGAGGGGATCGGTCGGTCTGGGTGATGGTGCCTTAGGTGAGCCACGTATTTGGCGTACTCGTTTTCTCCTACGATCTCTCCGAGCCACCACCACACGGCTTTAATGATGCGCATGGGCCACCGGCCTTTGTTCTGCCCAGAGCTCTTCAAGTTGCTTCTCTACGTCGGTTGCCACCATTGAGCGTGGCGCGAAGTACGCTGATGGAACTTCCTCGTCCTCGGTAGTTGGGGTCTGCTCGCCACGCTGCTGGGCCGCCAGTGCGCGTGCACATGCCACCAGAGCAGCAATCACTACTGCGAGCGTCAGGACCGCAAAGAGAATCGACAGCACGCCCTGGATCATCGTGTTGCGGATGACTGCATCGATTTCTTCAACTGTCTTCGCCGTGCCAAATTGGGTAAGCCCCTGAGCCTTGGCATCTGCAAAGCGGTTGTGCTGGGCAAAGTAACCAATCTTGGGGTTGCTGGAGAAGATTTTCTGCCAGGAGGCGTACATGGTCACGATCAGGTCCCAGAACATCGGAATTCCGGGAATCCACGCCCACTTGAGGTATCCCTTCTTCACCACGATTACCAAAACTAGTGATAGTGCGATGGCGGCTAGGAGCTGGTTGGCGATGCCGAACAGCGGGAAGAGCACGTTAATGCCGCCGAGAGGGTCGGTGACACCCATGAGCAGGATGGCACCCCAGAGCGCACATACGAAGACGGTGGAGATCCAGTGTCCGAGCGTCCATTCTGGGTCACGGAACTTCTTCAGTCCTGGCACGTTGGCCAGGGTGTCGGTCATCATGAAACGCGCCACGCGGGTTCCGGCGTCGACGGTGGTGAGGATAAACAATGCCTCAAACATGATGGCGAAGTGGTACCAGAATGCCTGCATCTCTGGGTGGCCGAAGATGTCGGTGAGAATTTGCGACATGCCGAAGGCCAGCGTCGGAGCACCACCGGTGCGGGAGATGATGGTGTGTTCGCCTACCGATTGTGCGGCGGCCGTGAGTTGTTCCGGAGTTAGTCCAACTCCAGGCAGGTTCAAGCTGTTGACAAAGGCTGCTGCGGTTTCAGGGTCTGCTCCAGTCAGAGCTGCTGGGGCGTTCATTGCGAAGTAAAGGTGACGGTCCAAAATCACGGCGGTGATCAATGCCATGATCGCGACGAAAGATTCCATGAGCATGCCGCCGTAGCCGATCATGCGCATCTGCGACTCTTTCTCGACCAGTTTCGGAGTGGTTCCTGAGGAGATCAGCGCATGGAATCCAGACAGTGCACCACAAGCAATGGTGATGAACAGGAATGGGAAGAGGTTACCCGCAAACACGGGTCCTTGACCGTTCTTGGCGAACTCTGTGATCGCAGGCATGTGCACTTCAGGGCGGTCAATGAGGATGCCCACAGCCAGCATCGCGATCACACCGACCTTCATGAAGGTGGAGAGATAGTCACGCGGCGCCAGCAACAGCCATACCGGAAGGATCGCAGCAATGACGCCGTAAGCAATCAACGCCCACGCGAGGGTGACTTTGGAAAGCGTGAACCACTCCACACCCCAGGACGTGTCCGCGACCCAGCCACCTGCAACGATGGACAGCAGCAGTAACACCACACCGATGACAGATACCTCCATGACCCGGCCAGGCCGGATGTAGCGCAGGTAGACACCCATGAACAGTGCGATCGGGATTGTCATCGCGATGGAGAACACACCCCACGGTGATTCCGCCAACGCGTTCACCACCACCAGCGCAAGCACGGCGATGATGATGATCATGATGGAAATGACGGCCAGGATACCGGCGGCGCCACCGACAGAGCCGACCTCGTCCTTGACCATCTGCCCCAGGGAGCGGCCGCCGCGCCTTGTCGACGCCCACAGCACCAAATAATCCTGGACCGCACCGGCAAGAATCACACCGACAACGATCCACAACGTCCCAGGCAGATACCCCATCTGGGCTGCCATTACTGGCCCCACCAACGGCCCCGCACCGGCAATAGCGGCGAAATGGTGACCAAACAGAACGCGGCGGTCAGTGGGCATGAAGTCTTTGCCATCATTGTGATATTCGGCGGGAGTAGCACGCGAGTCCTTCGGGCGCACAATCTGGTATTCCACCAAACGCGCATAGAAGGTGAAAGCAATGATGTACGACCCCACCGCTGCGAGCACTAGCCAAACCGCATTGATGGTTTCCCCACGATGAAAAGCTACGACGCCCCAGCCTGCTGCTGCCATCAGGGCGACGATGACAAGAAAGATTTTAGTTTTCCAGCTCGGATTTCGATTGTCAACAACGCCAACCGGCAGATCGGTGGCGTCCGAATGGATGAATTCAACACCGTCGGGGGCATTGAGCTTGCTAGTTACCGCAGTCATCGCATCGGTTCCCTTTCTGTTAGCACATATGATTTTGACACTTACGTCCCAAAGTTATCTTTTTTCAACTTGCGTCACAATAGTTTCGTTCATATGCAATGAAACACCCCGCCCTTTCCACCACATTCCCAGGAAACGCTTCCCGAGCTTCCCGAAAAAACTACCCAAGCACGCCCCTAGGAGTCACCACCCAAGCCAACCCCTCCAAGACCAAGAGGTCTATTTAATTCACCTCCACTACCTGCAATTACTCACATAAATAGACCAAGCGGTTTACATAGACTAAGCTGTCCGCTACATTGATAACGAAGCTAACACGGAAAGGACAAACAATGCCTAAATACGACAACTCCAACACCTCAGAGTGGGGATTCAACACCCGCGCAATCCACGCTGCACAACCGGTTGATTCCGACACGGGCGCGCGTAACCTGCCGATTTACCTCACATCCTCATATGTGTTTGATTCCGCAGAGCACGCCTCGCAGCGTTTCGATCTCTCTGATGCCGGACCGGTCTATTCCCGACTGACCAATCCGACTGTCGCCGCCGTGGAAAGCCGAATCGCGGACCTGGAGGGCGGCGTCCACGCGGTGTTGTTCGCTTCCGGAATGGCTGCAGAAACCGCTGCGATCCTGAACCTGGCTGAGGCTGGCAGCCACATCGTTTCCTCCCCTCGTCTCTACGGCGGCACCGAGACACTGTTCCAGGTCACGCTGAAGCGCCTTGGTATCGAGACCACCTTCGTGGAAAACCCAGAGGATCCCGAGTCCTGGCAAGCCGCGGTGCAGGACAACACCGTTGCTTTCTACGGGGAGACCTTCGGCAACCCAATCGCCGATGTGCTGGACATCCCTGCTGTAGCTGAGGTAGCTCACCGCAACAGCGTGCCACTGATCGTGGATAACACCCTGGCCACCGCTGCCCTGGTTCGCCCGCTGGAGCTGGGCGCCGATATCGTGGTGGCATCGCTTACCAAGTTCTACACCGGCAACGGCTCTGGCCTGGGTGGTGTGCTCGTTGACGGTGGCACCTTCGACTGGACTGTTGAGCGCAACGGCAAGCCTGTGTTCCCACAGTTCGTTACTCCGGACCCGGCATATCACGGACTGAAGTACGCTGACCTTGGTGCTCCAGCGTTTGGGCTGAAGGCGCGCGTCGGCGTGCTGCGCGATACCGGTGCCGCTCCTTCCCCGCTAAATGCGTGGATCACGGCGCAGGGCCTGGATACCCTCAGCTTGCGTGTGGAGCGCCACAACGAAAATGCCCTGGCAGTCGCACGTTTCTTGTCTGAGCATGAGAAGGTCGCGTCGGTGAACTACGCCGGTTTGGAGGATTCCCCGTTCTACGCTACGAAGGAGAAGATCGGCGCAAAATACACCGGCTCTGTGCTGTCCTTCGACATCAGGGGTGGCCGCGAGGAGGCTTGGCGCTTTATCGACGCCCTGAAGCTGCACTCGAACCTCGCGAACGTCGGCGATGTTCGTTCCCTGGTGGTGCACCCGGCCACCACCACGCATTCCCAGTCTGATGAGGCCGGTTTGAAACGAGCAGGTATCACACAAGCTACAATCCGACTATCCGTCGGCATTGAAGATATCGCCGATATCATTGCTGACCTGAACCGAGGTTTTGAGGCCATCTAATATGCATTTTGTTTCCATTGGTGATTTCACCACTGAAGCCGGCGCAGTCATCGCCGATGTCACCATCGCGTACCAAACGTGGGGCGAGAACCAGGGCGACAACGTCGTCTTGGTCGAGCACGCCCTGACCGGTGACTCTGATGCTGCCACCTGGTGGGAGGGGCTCGTGGGCCCTGGCCGTGCCATCGATACCGATGAGTATTTCGTGGTGTGCACCAATGTACTGGGTGGCTGCAGGGGCACGACGGGCCCGTCATCCCCTCACCCGGAGGGTGGTTTTTGGGGGTCTCGTTTCCCCGCGATTTCCATCCGCGACCAGGTCAGCGCGGAGCACGCTGCTCTGACGGCGTTGGGCCTGGAGAAGTTCACCGCCGTGATCGGTGGTTCTATGGGTGGCGCCCGCGCGTTGGAGTGGTGCGCGATGTACCCCGACCAGGTGGGTGCCGCTCTGATCCTGGCGGTGTCCGCCCGCGCGAGCGCCTGGCAGATTGGTATTCAGGCGCAGCAGATCACATCGATTGAGAAGGATCCCGAGTGGCACGGAGGGGATTTCTACGAACTTGGCCCCGGCCCGATCACTGGCATGGGCACGGCTCGCAAGCTGGCCCATTTGACGTACCGCGGCGAGCTGGAGATCGACGAGCGGTTCGGCGCTGACGCGCAGGACGGCGAAAACCCGCGCGGCGCTTTCCGACGCCGAGACCAGCGTTTCGCCGTGGAAAGCTATCTTGATCACCAGGCCCGCAAACTCGCAGAACGGTTTGATCCGGGCAGCTACGTGATCCTCACCGAGGCTCTCAACCGCCACGACATCGGCCGCGGGCGCGGAGGCCTGAACCGGGCATTGGCCAATATCAAGGTTCCGACCTTCGTCGTGGGCGTAGACACGGACATCTTGTACCCGTACCACCAGCAGGAGCACCTATCCCGTAACCTCGGGAACCTCCTGGGGATGGGGAAGATTGTCTCCCCGGTAGGCCATGATGCGTTCCTCACGGAAACGCGCCAGCTCGATCAGCTGACGCGGCGATTCTTCCGGCTGGCACGGTCCTAACTACCGAGGGCATCCACCGATACTGCGAGGAACACCATGATGGCGCCGAGGAGCGTCGAAAAGGCAGCATCGAAGCGTCGTGAGCGCACCGCCAGAACGCCGAGGGATCGGGAATCACACGTGAGCCGTAGCACGGCGAGCCATATCATGGCCACGCCGAAGGCAAACGTGGAACGGCGCCAGTGCTCCGTCAAAGACAGCACTGCGGCGGTCACGATGGCTAGGCCAAACAGCACTACCCCGGCCAGTTGTAGGTTCCGGGGGACTTTGGATGCTGGTAAATCCGCGTCGTGCGGATTAGCCAGTAGGTTCATCGGCGGCTGGGAAGGCAATGCTACTGCGCTGCCTGTTCTGCGCGTTCCACCACATTGCGGACCAGGAACGCGCGGGTCAGCGGGCCCACGCCGCCTGGGTTCGGAGAAACGAAACCTGCGACGTCCCAGACGTCTGGGTGTACGTCGCCGAGCAGTTTGCCGTCCTTACGGGATACTCCCACATCCAGGATGGCCGCTCCGGGCTTGACCATGTCTGCCGTCAGCATGTGTGGCTGGCCGGCGGCGGCTACGATGACGTCGGCCTCGCGGGTTTCCGCAGCTAGGTCCTTGGTGCCGGTGTGGCAGAGGGTGACGGTGGCGTTTTCACTGCGACGGGTGAGCATGAGGCCGATCGGACGTCCCACGGTCACGCCACGGCCGATCACCACCACCTTCGCGCCATCAAGTTCCACGCCGAAGCGGCGCAGCAAAGAAATCGCGCCGTTAGGGGTGCATGGCAGTGGGGCGGGCTCGTTTAAAACCAGTTTGCCCAGGTTGACGGGGTGCAAGCCGTCGGCGTCCTTCGCGGGATCAATAGCAGCGAGCACCGCGTTTTCATCCAGATGCTTCGGCAGTGGAAGCTGGACGATGTACCCGGTGCACTCTGGGTCATTGTTCAGCTCATCGATGACCTGCAGCAGCTCTTCTTGGGAAATGTCCCCTGGCAGATCCTTCCGGATGGAACGCACCCCGATTTGTTCGCAGTCGCGGTGCTTCATTTTCACGTAGGAGTGCGAGGCCGGGTCATCTCCCACCAGCACGGTAGCCAAACCTGGGGTGATCCCCTTTTTCTGCAGCGCAGCTACGCGCTGCGCAAGGTCTGCGAAAATCTCATCCCGGTACAAATTTCCATCAAGCTTGGTAGCAGTCATGGGGCCATTATTCCACGGATCCCGGTACCTGCGACTAGATTGGTCAGTCATGAGTCCTTTCGCGCACATCATCTTCGACCAACCGGTCATCCCACCCAATACCGGCAATGCCATCCGCATGTGCGCGGGGACTGGCGCGACACTCCATCTGGCGGGGCCGCTCGGGTTCAATTTGGAGGAAAAGAATCTGCGACGCGCGGGCCTGGATTACCATGACCTGGCCGTCGTGAAGCTGCATGACAGCCTGCAGGACGCCCTCGACTCTCTGCCCGGCGCGCGCGTCTTTGCGTTTTCAGCGCGGGCAACAACCAGCTACACCGCGGTGGACTATCAGCCCGGCGATGTGCTGCTCTTCGGCACCGAGCCGACGGGGCTGAGCGACGCCGCCCTGAGCCACCCGCGGATCACCGAGCAGCTCCGGATTCCGATGTTGCCTGGTCGGCGCTCTATGAACCTTTCCAATGCGGCTGCTGTGGCCGCGTACGAGGCCTGGCGCCAGTTAGGATTCCCCGGAGCCTGAGCCGTCGGCGATGGTGATTGCGGTGAGGGCGATGTCTGCGAGCGCGACCTCTTTACCCGCTACTTGCACTATCTGCATGCCCCCAAAACCTCGTTCCCCAAGGCTCACCTGCGCGCCCGGCACGATCCCATGCTGGTCAAGGTAGCGCAGCAGTGCTGGGTCGCCGTCGTGGATTCGGGACACCACTGCCACGGCACCTGGCTCCAGCTGCCCGAGGTGCCGCACCCCAAGGTCCTCGATGTCACCAGTGGCGGTCGGGATTGGATCGCCGTGCGGGTCGTGCGTGGGGTGGCCCAGGATGTCATCGATGCGGGCGAGGAACTTTTCAGACACAGCGTGTTCCAGTGAGTCTGCTTCCTCATGCACTTCGTCCCACTGGTAGCCCAGCGAATGCACCAAGAAGGTCTCCAAGAGCCGGTGGCGGCGGGCCATCGCCAGGGCATACTTTCGGCCGGTTTGGGTGAGCGAGATTCCGCCGTAGGGCTGGTGATATACCAAATCCTGGGCAGCAAGGCGTTTAATCGCTTCAGAGGTGGTTGAGGCGCGCTGGTCGAGCGCGGTAGCGATCTCGCTCAGCGTGGCGTGGTGGCCGGTGCGCTCAGAGATGTCCCAAATCAGTTTCAGATAATCCTGAGTTTTTACCGTCAGGTCAGAGACGTGCATTCCTCCATAATAGGGCAGCCGATCTGGCGATTGCGTACAGCAGCCCGCCGGTCAGCGCGATGGCACCACCCACGGAAATACCCCCCATCACGCCGACGGTCAGCCCGATGAGCCCCATGAGCACCCCCGTAATCACGGAAATAAGCACGAAAGTTCCCGGCTCCCGCGCCAGTGCCCAACCGACACCCGCCGGCGCCGCCAGCAGCGCGATCGGCACGATAGTGCCTACAGCAGGAATGGCAACTGTGACTGCGAGGCAAATGAGGAAGAGTACGAGGGCGTCGATAACCGTGCCACCATGCTTCACGACGCCCGGGTCGAATGCCCGAAACACCAGCGGCCACCACACCAACGCGCACGCCACGGCCACCACAATGAGCAGCAACCCCGCGGCGGTCACATCTGCCCTGTTCACAGTCAGCGCTGAGCCGGTGAGGAAGGTGTCCACCCTGATCGGGAGCGGCTGAAACCATTTGGCTAGGAAGTAACCCAAGCCGAAGCCAAATGTCAGCACGATTCCCGCAGCCGCGGGCGAGCTAATCCCCGGAACCTGCGCCAGACGGCGCATCAACGCCGACAGCGGAATGCACATGAGAAATCCGCCCAGGAACAGGCAGAGGGACTGCCCGTAAGTGCTGAGCTGCGGCAGGACAGTCGCGCTAATCACTACCCCGAGCACTGCGCCAGGGAACGTCGCGTGCGTGATGGCTTCCGCGAAAAAAACCTTGCGGTGCATGGTGGCCAGGGCCCCAACCGCAGCCGTAGACGCTCCTAGAACCGTGACTTCCACGATCGGCAGCACGGAGATCACTTGACCGCCCTCCTCAACTCCGTTGCAGTAACAACGACGGCAAACACCGCGAGCATGGCCAGCGTAATAGCAGCTTGCGGTGAGATGGGGCGGGAAGTCTCTAGCAGCATCGCCCAAAACCCGAGCACGCTACCAGCCACCGCAACGAGCGCAGCGATCACCGCCATGCTTACCGGCCCTCGTGCGCACAGGCGCGCGGTCACCGCGGGGACCACCACAAAGCCGATGACCAGCAGCACTCCCACTACTGCCGCGCCAGCGACCACAACTGCGGCGATCCCCAAATTCAGAGCGAAATCGGTACGCCATACCTTCACCCCAAGGGATTTTGCACTCGCAGCATCAAACGCGAGAATGATTTGGTCCCGCCAGGTCGCAGCCACTAACACCGCACCCATAGCGGCAATCACCACCGACTGCCACATCCGAGCCGTGCTCATCTCCAATACGCGCCCAAACATCAGGGCCTCCAGCTGACCCGATTTATCCGCAAAATACAGGGACATCACGATGCCGAAGGAATAGAAAGAGGTAAGAACAACGGCGGTGGCTACGTCGTTGTGGTTCTTCGCACCCGTGGTGAGCGCCACCGCCGTTGCCAGGGCAGCCACGCTCGCTCCCCACGCGATAGAATCCGTGCCACCTGCCACAAAACCGCCGACGATGCCGGGGAACACGGCGTGCACCATGGCTTCCGCCCGGAATTCCCCAGCGCGCAGATTGACCACCGTCCCCACGATCCCAGCGCAGACACTCAAGATGACCAGCATGATTAACGGCCTGAGCAGGTAGCTGGTACTGAGCACCATCATCAGTTGCTGCACAGGATCTCCCCTGCGCTCGCATTTCCGATGACATCCAAAGTGGCACCAAAGTTACGCTGGGAACCTGCAACAACCAAAGTGTTATCGCACACGGCGCGCGCCAGTCCCAGATCGTGGGTCGTCGCAATGACTGCAACGCCTTGCTTCTTCAGATCAGAGATGATATCCAACAGCACCGTGCGGCTGTCTGGATCGAGCCCGTTGAAGGGCTCGTCGAGGAGCACTAGCTGCGGATTTCCTACCAAGGCCCGCGCCAACAAGACTCGTTGTCGCTGGCCACCAGATAACTTCCCGAATCGGATGTTTGCCCGGTCCGCCAGCCCGACGGTCTCCAACGCAGCTGCCACCTTGGCCTTTGTTTTGGCAGTGGGGCGCCACAGCAGTTTGCGTTCTGCGGCGTAGCACCCCATCTTCACCACATTGCCGGCGCTGATGGGGAACGTGGCATCAAATTGGGTGGTTTGGGGAACATACCCCACCGCGGTAGTCTCAGATTCCACCTGGCCTGTTAGCAAGTGGGCCTCGCCCAGCAGGCCTTTCAGAAGAGTGGTTTTTCCTGCCCCGTTGGGTCCGATCACGGCAAGTGCAGTGCCGGGTTGCACAGCGAAGTTCAGTTCGCTGACAATCGGCTCTGAACCGTACCCGAAGCTGGCGTTACGTAACCGAAGCATTAGTCGCGCAGTTCCTCAGGTAGTGGCTTGACCGTGCCACCCCATGCTTCGACGAGGGTACGGACATTGTGGATGATCGATCCCGTGTAAGTCTCACCTTCGCTGCCCTCTGCGCCGAGCGAGTCACCGTAGAGTGCATCTTCGCCAGTGATGATCCGAACGCCTGCGGCGCGTCCCACGGCTTCAATCGACTTCGAGTTGTTGGAGTTTTCCGCGAAGATCACCGTTGCATGGGACTGTTTGACCTGTTCAACAGCTTCTTCGATGTGCTGGTGGGTAGCGTCTTGCTGGGCGTTAAAGTCCGACAGCGCCGCGCCAATGAAGTCAATACCAAAGTCACGGGAAAGGTAGCCGAAGGCGTCGTGGGACGTAAACAGCACGCGCTTATCCTGTGGCACGGAGTCGAAGCTGTCCTTCGCCCAGGTGTCAAGCGCGGTCAGTTGCTGCACGTAGTGGTCGGTTCGCTTTTCCCAGTCAGCAGCGTGGTCGGCATCAGCCTTCGCTAGCGCGGCTCCGATGTTGCGTACTTGCACAATTGCGCCACTAGGGCTGGTCCAAATGTGCGGATCGTGGGTGAACTCTGCTTCTTCGCCGGGTTCTGGATCGAAAGGCCAGGGAGCAACATCTGCTTTGTTGTCGCCGGCGTCAATGGTGAATTTTCCAGCTTCTGCGCCAGTGTTCGGGACGCCAGAGGTGACGACCATGCTGCCTTTGAATCCGGAAGAATCAATAGCGCTGTCTAGGAAGTGCTCGAGGTCTACGCCGTTAGTGAGTAGCAGGTCAGCGTCAGACATGGCCTTCATTTGCTGCGGTGTCATCTCATGATCGTGCGCTGACGCGTTCGGCGCAAGCAGGCAGTTGAGTTTGACCGTAGGCTTTGCGCCGTCCGGAGCATGCTTCTTGCCTTGGGAATCGGTTTTCTCCAAGACGATCTCAGAGTCTGGCTGCTGCTCGGCAATGTGCGTGACATAGTCACAGATTTGGGTGGTGGTGGCGACGAGTTGCAGTGCATCATCACCATCTGCGGTGCCGGGGGTACATGCGGTGAGCAGGCATCCTGCCGCCAGGACAGCTAAGCCAGCTGTTTTTCTCATTGTCGTTTTTCCTTCCAGGGCTGATCGCACCTGTTGCGACCACCCTCCCAGACTAACGACATTGAATCCTTAAGTTCAAGTAGTTGAACTATACAGTTCTGGCAGCTTCCGGTGTCGGAGCTGGTCCAACAATTCAGTAGCGTCGCTCACTGCTAGCTGCTGCGCGGACATCATCACCGGCCCCGGCACCATATCCAACCGCAGCGTCGCGATCCCTAACACCTGAGCGATGGGCCCCCTCACCAGGGATAACTCTTGAATATGCTCCGGTGCGACCATGCTCATCCGATGACTGAACCGGCCGGCATGGATCACCACGGCACGCTCCCCCAGCACCGTCACTGCTTGTTGCTTCCAATCGATCGGCGACACCCAGCGGGCACGCCGGGGACTGCGGTACTGCGGACGCTCAGCCGCCTCGGGCTTCACGACGCCATCCAGCTCCTCCCCCGTCGCCGGCCCCAATGTGGCCGCCACCTTCAGAGCTAACTCCCGGCTCCCTACCGGCAGCACCGTGGTGGTTCCTGATTGTTTGTCAGCAGCCCCATAACCAGCCACCGAGATCATGACCTTCCACCAACCGAACCGACGCCACAAGATCGGTTGCACTACCTTGACGCCGTGGATACGACCAAGCGGGATCGTCTGCTTCCGCTTATCGGCGAGGCCATAGGTGACGTTGAGTGTGGCGTCGTGAAGCGTGCCAGTAAACCGCCAGCTACTATCAACGACATTCCACAGCCACGGCCCGGCAGCCGCCAGTAACGGCAACGCGGCGCCGGCGGCACCCGGCACAACAAGCAACGGCAGCGCGATGAGTAGCAAGACGGTGGCGGGGTGAAGCGCTGCAGCGATGATGCTGTGCTGAATCGGGATGGTCGGGATGAATGCAGCAGCCTGCGGTTCCTCTGCCAGTGGCGTTGTGGAGATCCGTGACAGGATTTCGGAGCGCACCCGCTCCGCCTCCGGTTTACTCAGGTACAGAATTTCCAGCGCCGATCCTTGCCCACCTGCGGTTTCAATTCTCACCTTCGCCACCCGGAAAATCCGGGCGATAACCGGTTCAACCACGTCCACCGCTTGAATCCGGTCAAAGCGCGCCGTCCGCAGATTAGTGGACAGCACACCATGTTTCACCTGTACTTCTTCCGCATCCAGTCGGTAGCCCATCGCCTTCCACCACAGACCGGATCCCCACCACACCACGGCGCAGAGCAAGGCAAAACCAGCAACGGCAGCCAACAACCAGAGCAGATGCTGCATCTCACCAGTGAAAAACGCCGAGATTCCCAGGAGCGCCGACCCATTGAGGTTGGCGATAGCAATGGCAAAGAACGCAAGAATAGCAGTCCAGAACTTCAGCAGCGGTGTCGCACGATGTACCGGGCAAAAATCAGTCACAGGCCGCTCATCCTCTCGCGGGCTCGCTCGGCCAGGCGCTGGCGAAGTTCATCCGCCGTCGCGGATTCCAAACCCCGGACCGTCGCATCACTCGTCGACGACGCGGTGTGCAACAGCACATGCTTAAGACCAAATAGTCGCTCAATCGGCCCGGCCTTGACATCCACAAACTGAATCCGGCCATATGGCACCACGGTAAACGTGTGCCACAACTTCCCCTTAGTCAGCAACAACTCATCGTCAGTTTCCTGCCAACCCAAATTCCTCACCTGCGCCGGGATGAGCCACGAAAGCCACCCGATCACCAGCACAAGAATCGCGGTACCCACGAAAAACCACGGGCTAAACAACGTGCCGAACACCGCGAAAGCAACAGCAGCTAACGCAGGCCACGGAAGCGCCCCCAGCAACCGGACCTTAGTAAGACGAGAAGAAGCAGGATTCATGCCTCTAGTTGTACCTGAAGGGATCCTCCATCCGCTCGACGGCTAAGGATCCCCAGCACGGTCGTTATAACAGCACGGAAGCGAGCGCAGCACCGACCACGCACGATGTAATCACCGAGATGAAGCCCGGGATAATGAACGAGTGGTTGATGACAAACTTGCCAATACGTGTAGTTCCGGTCTTATCAAAACCAATGCAAGCCAGGTCAGATGGGTAGGTCGGCAGGATGAAATAGCCGTACGCCGCGCCATAGAAACCAACGATGAGCTCGGGAGCTACGCCCAACTGCAAGCCAATCGGAGCAATCGCGACGAGAGCTGCAGCCTGAGAGTTCACCAGCTTGGACACGATGAGCAGCACCAACGCGTACGCCCACGGCGCAGACTCCACGACACCGCCAAGGCTGCCCTTGAGTGCATCAATATGAGTCTGGAAGAAGGTATCTGCCATCCAAGCAACACCAAACACGGAAAACACGGCCGTCATTCCGGCTTTAAATACGGCAGTGCTGGAAATCTTTCCTGCTTCGGCCTTACAGAACAGCAAAATTGCAGCGCCCGCAACGAGCATAACCATCTGGATGACCAGGTTCATGGAAAGCGGCTGCATCCCCTTCTTCCCCTCAAATACTGGACGAAGCTCCTCGAAAGCACCGAGGATGACCACAACCACAATCGCCACGAAGAAAATCCACATGGCGCGGAACGATTCCTTTGGAAAGACTTTGCCGATCAAGGTTTCAGAAGATGCGTAGACCATTTCCTTGAACTCGGGGTCCTTCATTCGTTCCTGGAATTGCTCGTCCTTATCTAGATCCTTACCGCGACGTATCGACCAGAGTGCCGCCAAAATAACACCAGAAAACGAAGCGGGAATCGCAACCATCAGGATCTGAGGGATGGAGTAAGCCTTATCGATGATCCCGGCATTCTCAGCAAGAATCGAGGCCAGAGACACGGTAGCTACCGACACCGGGGAAGCGGTGATACCCATCTGTGAAGAAGTAGATGCAACCGCCATCGGACGTTCCGGGCGAATCCCCTTCTTGATCGCAATATCCTCAATGATCGGGAACATCGTGTACACCACATGCCCGGTGCCACACAGCAATGTGAGGAACCAAGTGGTGATCGGTGCCAGGATCGTAATCAGCTCTGGTTTTCTACGGAGAAATTTCTCCGCATATTGCATCATCACGTCGAGACCACCAGCTTGCTGCAAGGTAGACGCACATCCGATCACAGCAATGATCGTGAGCATCACATCTACTGGAGGCTTTCCTGGTTGTAGACCAAACAGGAACACCATGAGCAGCAAACCGAATCCGGAGATGAGGCCTAGGCCAATACCGCCGTAACGAGTACCGAGCAGCAGACAGAAAAGTACAACAGCAATCTGGAGCACAATGGCGATTGCCGATGTGGGGTCGAGAATCGTGGCTAGCACGTATCTCCCCTTTCAGTTCGGTTAACAGAATAATTCAAAGGTAAAACCAAACTTTTGTGTGAGAAAAGCCAATATTCACTGAGATTTCTCACATACTCACAGCTTGACTGTGGTCAGACCATATGGTTTCATGTTTGACTTGCTAGCTTCCCGCCAGGATGAACTAGTCTCATTCCTGTACTTTTCGCTCTCTAGCCGAAAGCATTGATGTTTACTCTGCTCAAAATCCTGTGGATCATCGGCATCACTGCCGAAGGGATGACTGGGGCCCTGGCTGCTGGCCGGCAGCGCATGGACTTGTTTGGTGTAGCGGTTATTGCGTCAGTCACCGCGATTGGTGGTGGATCCATTCGAGACATGCTGCTGGGCAACTACCCGTTGACCTGGGTGAAAGAACCTTACTACCTGCTGTTGATATGGGTCGCGGCATTAGCTACGGTTGGCATGCCGTTTCTCCTGGAGAATTTCCGGGTCGTCTTTTTAGTGTTAGATGCCATTGGTTTATCAGCATTTGCAGTGATCGGCACAGAAGTGGCGCTTCGCCTGGGGCATGGTTTCATCATTGCGGTGGTCGCTTCAGTGACCACCGGTGTGTTCGGCGGTGTGCTGCGGGATATGCTGTGTAGCCGCATTCCGCTGGTATTTCAAAAGGAGCTGTATGCGTCCATCGCAGTGCTCGCCACCTGCGTCTATTTCGTGATGATGTGGCTGGGGGCCTCTGAGCCTGTCACCGTTGTGGTTGCGGTGCTCATTGCCGTGAATACACGGCTCCTTGCCATTTGGCGTGGCTGGGCACTGCCGGTGTTTGATTACCAGGAACGCAGCTAGTCACCTGAAATCCCTGGATCCCCTGCTGAGATATTCTCCGACCGGCAGGGCTTCGAGTTTGTCTGCAACCAGCGTCGGTGCGCCGGTAGCATTTTGAATGATTCCCCGCACGAGCAGTGCTTTTGATGTGCGGGCTACCACCTTGTGACGTGCCCACAGCCCTGGGGACACCATCACGTTGATCAGCCCGGTTTCGTCTTCCATTCCCAAAAAGGTCAGTCCGCTGGCGGTGCGTGGCCGTTGGCGGTGAGTGACCACGCCGGCGACAAGGATTCGACTGCCATCCTCAACGTGCAAAAGCTGGTTGGCCGGGATGACTCCGGCATCACCTAGCGCGCTGCGCAGCATCGCCATGGGCTGGGTGTGGTGAGTGACACCGGTGGTGGCGATATCTGTTGCGAGCAACTCAAAGGCGTTCATGCCTGGTAGTGAAGGAGCTTCTATGGCAGAAAGGCCGGGCAACATGCCGTCTTTTTCCGTAGCAGCGATCCCGGCTTCCCACAGCGCTTGCCTGCGGTCTATTCCAAAGCAATCGAGTGCCCCGGCGCGGGCGAGCGCTTCGGTGTGGGAGACACTGAGATCTGCCCGACGAGCGAGGTCAGCCACCCCCGTGAATGGCGCGGCATCGGCCACGCGGGCTGCTGCTTCCTCCCCGAGTCCGCGGACCAGGTTGAGCCCCAGCCGTATGGCCCCTCCTGGGCAATCTGCTTCTACTCCCGAGTGATTGACCGAGATCGGGAGGATACGCACCCCGTGCCTGCGAGCATCCTGGATGAGGGATTGTGGTGAGTAGAAGCCCATCGGTTGCGCCCTGAGCAATCCCACACAGAATTCTGCCGGGTAGTAGTGCTTGAACCAGGCAGAAAAGTACACCAACCCGGCGAAGGATTGGGAGTGGGATTCGGGGAATCCGTAGGCTGCGAAGGCGACCATTTTGTTCCAGAGTTTATCTGCGATTTCCCCGGATATGCCGTTGGTTTCTCGCAGCCCGGTGTAGAACCGCTCCTTAAGTGCAGCCATTTTTGCCGGGGAGCGTTTGGACCCCATGGCGCGCCGGAGGGAATCGGCTTCCGCGCCGGTAAATCCGGCGGCATCGCGAGCCATTTGCATCAATTGTTCCTGGAACAGGGGAATTCCTAAGGTTTTACCTAGTGCGGCTTCGAGGCAGGGGTGATCGTAGGTCACGGGCTCTTGCCCGTTGCGTCGCCGAATGTACGGGTGCACGCTGCCGCCCTGGATTGGGCCGGGACGGATCAGGGCGACTTCCACGACGAGGTCGAAGAAGTTTCGCGGTTTAAGCCTGGGCAGGGTTGCCAGTTGGGCCCTCGATTCCACTTGGAACACTCCCACCGCGTCGGCGCGGGAGAGCATGTCGTAGATTGCGGGGTCGGCAAGGTCGAGGTCCCATAGATTCACTGTTACCTCGCGGTGCTGCGCCACCAGGTCAATCATGTGATGCAACGCTTCGAGCATGCCGAGCCCCAGGAGATCGAACTTCACGAGTCCTGCCGAGGCGCAGTCATCTTTGTCCCATTGCACCACGGATCGGTCTGCCATCCGCGCCCATTCCACCGGCACAACGTCGGCGATGGGCCGGTCGCAGATCACCATGCCACCGGAGTGGATGCCGAGGTGACGAGGTTGTCCGGTGAGCTGCTGCGCTAATTCTACCACGCGTTCTGGTGGTTCGGAGCTGCCTCGCGACCAGGAGTCACAACTACCTTGTGGGTAGCCGAGTGCGCGCCCGGCGTCACGAATGGCGCCTTTGGTTCGGTAGGTGATCACGTTCGCTACTTGCGCAGCGTTGTCTCTGCCGTATTTTCGGTAGACGTATTGGATCACTTCTTCTCTGCGCCCCGATTCGATGTCAATGTCAATGTCAGGTGGGCCGTCCCGGTCTGGGGAGAGGAAACGTTCAAAGAGCAGGCCCGCTCCGATAGGTTCGACAGCGGTGATACCTAGTGCGAAGCAGACCGCGGAGTTCGCAGCGGATCCTCGCCCCTGGCACAGGATGTCGTTGGCGCGGCAAAAGTCCACCAGGTCCATGACGATCAAAAAATAGCCAGGAAAGCCTAGCGATTCGATGACGCTCAGCTCGTAGTCGATCTGCGCGCGGGCGCGTTCTTGCACGTCAGCGGGCCGTTGCGCGTAGCGATCACGGAAGCGCTGCCTAGTCAGCGCCGCCAGATAGCTCATTTCACTCTCCTCCGCCGGCACATCCCAGTGCGGGAGATTCGGCGCAACAAGGTCGAGCGTGAAGGCACACTCTTCGGCGAGAGGGATGGTGGCGTCGATGAGGTCTGGGGCGTCGTTAAGCGCGCGCCGCAGCGTGTCCTCGCCGCGCAGCCACGACGCTCCCATCGGATGCAGGTGCGCTTCTGCCTGGGCCACGCCCATACGCAGCTTCAGCGCATTTTTCGCCGCGGCCAACCGCACGCTGCTTAACGACGCCGCCGTGGGCACCGCCGACGCCACTGCCCGCAATCCGAAGCGGGTTTGTGCGTCTCGTAGTGCTGCGAGGCGATCGGCGTCCTCGGGGATCAGGAGGGCTTGGTGTTCAAGGACGACGCTGTCCACGCCGAAGGTATCTACCAGCACATCGAGGCCCGGAAACCAACGGTGATCTGCCAAAATGATCCAATGTTTCGCGTGTTCGCCGAGTTGTTCCAGAGGTGGATAGACAGTGGTGTCTTTGGTGCCTCCTGCCATGCGGGCGTCAGTGATGACGTGGGAGAGGCGCCGGTACCCTTCGGGGCTGCGCGCTAGTACGGTGAGTGGGGCGTCGGCAAGCGAAAGCTCGGCCCCGAAAACGGTGCTGATTCCAGCGTGAGCTGCTGCTTCCGCAAATTTGACGGCGCCGTAGAATCCATCGCGATCGACGATTCCCAAAGCGGGCATGCCTAGTTCTGCGGCACGCGCCACCAATTCTTCCGGTTCAGACGCACCGACGAGAAAGTTGTACGAACTTCGGGCATGAAGCTCTACAAAATCCTTTCGCACACATGGATTATTTTCAACAAGTTCTTCCTCCAGATGACGCACAGACACTGGCGTGGAAACCTGCTGCCCATTGAGGATCTTTTCCAGCTTTGACCAGCTTAGTGGTCTACCATTGAACCCGACCGGACCCCCATTCCATTCCATGCCCACACCATAACAGATATAGAAACTTTGTTCTATACCCAAACCCTGTTAAGTGATCAGCGTCACGGGAAACTAAAAACTGCAGGTAACACCCCTTTTACATTGCAGGAACAGACCAAGCTTTCTAGACCAAGTTGTGCATTACCTGTTGAATTGCTAGGGTTTTCACCAACAAATAGAAAGCTCTGTCTAGAAAAGGATTTGAAATGAAGTTCCGTCGTTCCGCCGCCTTGGGGCTGGCAACCATCCTCGCCGCCACCTCCCTCACCGCCTGCGGCCGTGGCGCCTCCAATGACGAAGACACCATTAAGCTCGGCACCACCGAAGCTGACATGGGCTACTGGAAGGTCTTCGAAGACGAGGCTGAGAAGGCCGGCGTCAAGATCAAGACCACGCAGTTCGCCGATTACAGCACCCCCAACCGCGCGCTGTCCGAAGGTGAAGTGGACGCTAACCTCTTCCAGCACCTGAAGTTCCTCGCTGAGTACAACGTCGGCGCCAATGACACCCTTGTGCCAATCGGTTCCACCCAGATCGTGCCTCTCGCGCTCTACTGGAAGGATCACTCGTCCATCGACGGCATCGATGGCCAGGAAGTTGCCGTGCCTAATGACCCTTCCAACCAGGGCCGTGCCATCAACGTCCTCAAGCAGGCTGGACTGGTTACTCTGAAGTCCGAAGGCTTGGTGACCCCAACCCCAGCCGACATTGATACCGCCGCGTCCAAGGTGAAGGTCGTTCCGGTCGACTCTGCACAGACCACTACCGTGTACAGCGAAGGCAAGCCAGCAATCATCAACAACACTTTCCTGGAGCGTGCCAACATCGACGCGAAGGCTGCGATCTTCAAGGACGATCCAAACGCACCTGAGGCTGAGCCATACATCAACGCCATCGTGGTTCGTCAGGACGACGTCAACAACGAAAAGATCGCTAAGCTCGTAGAGGTCTACCACACCGAAGCTGTCCAGAAGGCTCTTTCCGAGGACTCCAAGGGCACTTCCGTCGAAGTTAAGCGTGATAAGGCTGAGCTGAAGGAAATCCTCGATCGCCTGCAGGCTAACCAAAAATAACCTTTAAGGAAAGCATCACCTGTGACTACCGCACCCCGTCCCGGCACTCGCATCGAGTTCCGGGACATTACCAAAGTCTTCCGCACCAACAAGAAGACGCTGAACGCACTGGACGGCATCAACCTCACTGTCCAACCAGGCGAGATCATCGGCATCATCGGCTACTCCGGCGCCGGCAAGTCCACGCTGGTACGCCTGATCAATGGCCTCGAAAGCGCCACCAGTGGCGAGCTACTTCTCGACGACCTAAACGTCGTCGGCCTGTCCGAAAAGAAGCTCCGTGGCGTGCGTCGCGACATCGGCATGATCTTCCAGCAGTTCAACCTGTTTTCTTCCCGCACCGCCGCCGGCAACGTGGCCTACCCGCTTGAGCTGGCCGGCATGCCCAAGAAGGAACGACAGCAGCGCGTAGCACAATTGCTCGACTTCGTCGGCCTCAGCGATAAAGCCGGTCACTACCCGGAGCAGCTCTCCGGCGGCCAGAAGCAGCGCGTCGGCATCGCCCGCGCACTCGCGACGCAGCCACGCCTGCTGCTTGCCGACGAAGCCACTTCTGCCCTCGACCCGGAAACCACCCACGATGTCCTGGAACTTCTGCGCCGGGTCAACAAGGAATTCGGGATCACCATCGTGGTGATCACTCACGAGATGGACGTGGTGCGTTCCATCGCGGACAAGGTTGCCGTCATGGAAGCTGGCAAGGTGGTCGAATACGGCAGTGTCTACGAAGTCTTCTCCAACCCACAAACCGCCGTGGCTCAACGATTCGTGGCAACCTCGCTGCGTAACACCCCAGACATGGTGGAATCTGACGAGCTGCTTACCCGCCCGGGGCGAATCTTCACCATCAACCTCACGGAGGAAACTGGTTTCTTCGCTGCCGCAGCCGAAGCTGCGCCGGCAGGAGTCAGCATCAACATCGTGCACGGCGGAATCACCACGCTGCAGCACCACTCCTTTGGCAAAGTAACGGTGCAGCTCACCGGCCCTGACGACGCCATCGAAAAGTTCTACCAGTCCGTATCCGCCAACGCTGAGGTTCAGGAGATCAAACGATGACCGAAACCATCCTCGCCGCCAACTGGGACCGGTTAGGCGACAGCTTCATCTCCGCAATCATCGACACTCTGTACATGGTGTCCATCACCATGGTTGCCGGTGGTATCTTCGGCCTCTGCCTCGGCATCCTGCTCTACACCACCCGCGCCGGCGGTATCTTGCAGAGCACTCCCCTGTACTGGCTGCTCAACCTGCTGGTGAACTTTGTCCGGCCGATCCCCTTCATCATCTTGATCGCCTTCATTGGACCGATCACCAAGCTCGCCATCGGTTCCACCATCGGCATCGATGCCGCAACCTTCGTTATGTCCGTAGCCGCCACCTTTGGTGTCGCACGAATCGTGGAACAAAACCTCGTCGCCATCGATCCAGGCGTCATCGAAGCCGCTCGCTCCATGGGCGCCTCCCCATGGCGCATCATCCGCACCGTGATCATCCCCGAAGCACTCGGCCCACTGATCCTCGGCTTCACCTTCATCTTCATCGCCGTCGTCGACATGTCCGCGATGGCCGGCTACATCGGTGGCGGCGGCCTCGGCGACTTCGCCATCGTCTACGGGTACCGCTCCTTCGACACCGAAGTTACCCTCGCAGCAACCGCAGTGATCATCGTGATCGTCCAGATCGCGCAACTGTTCGGAAACTGGTTGTCTAAGAAGATTATGCGTCGTTAGGCTGGTCGGATTTGTGGTTCTGTTTGACCAAAACGGGGGTGCCTTTTGGTCATTTCGAGCCACAAATTCCGCCGTACTAAGTACCGCAATACGTGACGTACTGCTCTGCCGTCTGCTGATATTCAGCAGGCGGCTTTTCATATGGCTGTTGCAGCACTTCGTGCAATGCAAGGAACTGCGACATGTCTCCTTCGTTCGCGGCATCGAGTGCCTGTTGCACCACGTGATTACGTGGGATGACCTGGGGATTAGTGCCAGGCAGGTCCGTGTGAACCAGAGTGTGGTCTTTGCCCGGGAGCGAGGCAAACCATTCGTTGATAGCATCCGGATCGGATTTTCCCAGCTTGCGAGCAAAAACGCGCTGTAGTGATGAGGAGAACATAGAGACGAAGTCCCCCTTGAAGCCCAGCTGCGCAAGGTTCCATTGCAAGATGGCGGGTTGGCGCCCGTAGGCGTACCTCTTCTGAGTATCAATCGAGCTGAAGCACGCCGCCGGATCATGGGTGTCTAGGAATGCACAGGGCCCGTAGTCTAGGGTTTCGCCGGAGATCGAGCAGTTATCGGTGTTCATCACGCCGTGTACGAAACCAACGCCCATCCATTGCGCCACGGTGTCGCACTGGCGTTGGGCAACAGCTGACACACCGCCGGGGAACAACGACCACGCAAAAGACTCGAGCCGGTCCATCATGTCTGGAGTGCCATTATTACGAACAAGTTCAAACGTGCCCACGCGCAGGTGAGAGCGCGCTACGCGCACACCTACCGCAGCCGGAACCACTAGCTGGCGTTGAATTTTCCGTCCCGTGGTGAGCACTGCGAGTCCTCGGGTGGTGGGAATACCGATGGCGTGCATGTACTCGGAGATCAAGTACTCGCGAAGCATCGCATCCAGCGGTCCCCGACCGTCACCACCGCGGGAAAATGGGGTCCGGCCGGTCCCCTTTGCCTGCACTTCGTATCCTTCGAAGGTCCCGAGGAGGAGGGCACGGCCGTCGCCAAGCAGCGGCGAATACTGACCGAACTGGTGCCCGGCGTAGGCGAGAGCGTAACCGCCGGACTGGCCGAGCAGGAATGTGATGCCCTCGGGTGAGCGGAGCCAATCGGGATCGAGGCCAAGGTCGACGGCTAGGGGCTCGTTGAGGAGCAGAAGTTCGGGGTCGGGCGTCGCCTCGCCACCGGCATGGTAGGCAAGCTCGGGCAGGGCTTCGGCGATCGGGAATTCTGGCTTCATGCCTTTTGAGTGTACGGGGATTTCTATCCCGAGAACTCTGCTAGCTTCTCTGGCACGCATGTGGGCTCTCGTCTGTCGCCAGCGTGGCAGGGACGTCGATTCCAGCTGGTTTAACGGAAAAGCCGTGGGCGTTGGCACAAGGCCCCACACCTACAGCATTCATATGCCGGTGCCGCGCTACCTAATGACCTGAGCGAAACCCAAGAATATAGGTGCAGCTGCTTGCCGACGCCTGGTTGCTCGACCTCACGCCGTTTCTGCAGCTCCATTCCCCTGGTTTCTTGCCTGGCTTTGGGAATTTGGTCTCGGTAACCACGCTGCGGGCGCGGGAGTACCACTACGCCAAGCACGGCAAGAATTCGTTCTACCACTTGGAGACGATTAACCTGCTGTTTCCGGAGTTTCGGTTTAGCTGGACGGAGACCAAGGTCGCAAGCACACCGAAATAGCATTCGTTGGTGCCCTTGTTAAGGTGCGAGTCGATACGAAGTATTCTTTTTGCCCTGTCCGCCATCCCTGTGGATGATTCCTTTTTTCAGCAGTGGCGCCAAGGCATAGCGAATTTGTGCCTCTGTAAGCGATAGTTCTTCTTCCAGGTCGTGCAAGGAAAAGCCATCTGGCTTGGTTTGCGCTACTTGGTAGATCAGGGGCGCGTTTTTGCCGAGGCTGAGGATCTCCACGGGATCATGCGATGCAGTGATCTTTTGTTTTCTCTGTTCAAGTTGGTTCCGCCAAAAAATGGTCGTGAATTTCACCCCAGTGTCCACAAAAGTCGGTGGGGCAATCGCGTGGCGTTCGCACTGCCGCAGAATTTCCTGGATGCCACCGCCTTCGCCTTCAATGATTGAGTTTCCATCGGGGTCGGTAATAAGTTTGGCAATACGATAGAGTCGCTGATTTACCTCGGCGCGGGTCAGCTCTTCACTGAGAAGCTGATCGAGGGAAAGTGCCTTGAGCCCTCCCGGCGATGCGATGACCAGTTTTCCTGGCTCGAGTCGAATGTCAATGGACTTTCCGCTTTCCACCGTCAGGGGTCTAAGATCGCGGTGCACCAGCGCGTTCGCTACAGCCTCTCGAATTGCTGGCAAGGGCAGTTCGAGGACCGTCTTCATGTGTCCGTCTGGCTGATACTGCTCGACCGTGTCCAGGTTACGAGCCACCCACTGCATAACTGCCTGAATCAGATCCGGCACCGGACCGTGGAAGGTTTCTAGGTTGCGCAATCTCGCTGTATCACTGCGTGGCAAACGAACTGCGCAGGTAACCGCCAGTGAAGGCAAGGGACCTTGCGGGAAGTTCCCGAGCCCGTAGAGTCCGGCAAGCGTCAGTTCCCCCGTAGCAGTTGTGACCCCCAACGTGCGGAGTAACTTGTGATCGTCTGCAATACCTGCAAGCCGGGAAATGCGGGTACGCGCGGCCGACAAAAACTTAGCGACCAATGCCGGATCCAGATCCTCCACTGCTGTGTCGGCGACGGGTCGCTGTTCAAAAGTAGCGGATACATCTACTTGCAGTTTGCTGGATTCCAGCATGCGCAATTCAGTGGCACTCATCTCGTAATTGCCATCGGACTGACGCAAGTATGCTTTACCATGAAAACGCGCTGGTCGATCGAGCGGATCTAGCCCTTGAATGTTCGCTATCACCACTTGCTTCTGTTGCAGCTGCACCACATAGGAATTGATATGTGGACAAGGATCCACGCTCATCCTGGCAGCCTCTATCAGCCCTGCCTCTAGTTGTGCTGGTTCTGAAACTCCCAGGATTTCAAAGTTTCTTTCCTCCCCGATTCCCAACATGACAGTTCCCCCGTTGGGCATGTTGGCAAACGCACACACCGTCGCCCCAATATCGGCAGGAAGCCCTCCCTGAGCAGCCTTGACTTCAATACTTGCGGAGTCGCCACGACGGCTGCGCAATTCAGCTAGGACAGCCTTCACTTCCCCCGAGTTAAGTTGCATACTCCGAATGATAACTCACAAACTTTCTCAGTTTCAATCCCTAACTAAGACTTTTTGAAAGTATGATTGGCGTAAGCAATCTCCTTCTTCCCCAATTTTGCTAGGTGGATGCTATGAAAAAACTTCTGAAGTTCCTGCTAGCCATGCTGGTAGCCGTTGTCATCATTGTGGGTGTGTTGTTCGGAATTCACAGCTACAATTCCTCGCGATTCGCGGTCCCCGGCGCCAATCCACGCGACAAGTCCAGTTACGAAACCAGCCAGTCCATTTCACCAATTGAGGGAACTTACCTGAATGGCTTCCATTTCCTTCCTACTGAGAAACGCCACCAAGGCGTAGTGATCACTTTCGGCGGTTCCGAAGGCTCCCCAAGTTACGACCGGGCCAAACAGTTGTGGGAGCAAGGCTACGAGGTCTACGCGCTGTTCTTCTTCGGACAACCAAACCAGCAGGAAAGCTTGGCGGAAGTCCCGCTGGAGTTCTTTGGCGAGGTCACAGCCCTCATTCCTGAGGGGCCAATCACTGTGATCGGCGCATCCAAGGGGGCGGAGCTTACCGCGAACTTGGCAGCACGTGGTGCCAAGATCGACAACATAGTGTTATTCACGCCAAGCGAATACACCTACGAAGGCCTTGCCTTCGGGCAACAAGAGAAGTCGTCCTTCACCCAGGATGGTGAGCCGGTGCCGTTCCTCCCCTTCCGAAACTCCGAGGTTGGCCCGTCGCTGAAAATGTTGGCAGACATGGCGTTGGGGTTGCCGATCCGTTACCGCGAGATTTACTCAAGCATGCCCGAACGCGCCGACAATACCGAGGCTGCCCGCATTCCTATTGAGAACTTCCATGGCCAGGGGCTACTCTTCGCCGACGACCAGGACGCCATGTGGCCGGGCGACATCGCCGCAACGAACCTAGCAGAGCGAAACCCCGGCCTTGAGGCGCACGTCTACCCGGGCGCCGGTCACATGTTCTCCGAGGACATCACCACCTTCGGCCCATCTTGGGAAAAGATGCTCGGAGGCACTGTGGAAGACAACCGAACCGCCAAGCAAGACTCGGATCGAATCCTGCTCGACAAGCTGTCCCAGTGGCACCCCGCTAGCTAGCGCGTCGCCTCATCCAGCAGGTACAACACGTGTTCGTAGTTGTATCCGGTCTTTTGCTCCAGGCCCATTTCGCAGGTGCGATTGGCGGAGACGAAGACGTCGATAGGCCCGTCCTGTTGCGCTAACGCCAGCCCCGCGCGTTCGTCCTGCGTCGCTGACTCCAGGAGCTCTGGGTGGAGTAGGCCGCGATCACCTGCGGTACCGCAGCAGGTGGCGCCGACTGGGATGAATGCCTCCTCGGCTGCGAAGGAAGCAACATCCATGAGCGGATCCACCAGGTCCATGTGGTGGAGGGAGCAGTTCGGGTGCACGGCCACGCGGCTAACCGGGTGGGCGACGGTCAAGGAAGGCAACAGGGATGCTGCCCACTCCACCGCATCCATGATGCGGATCTTCTCCCAGCGCGACTGCTGCTCCTCTGTCAGCTCTCCGGGCACGTTCTCCAGCATGCCATGGGTGCAGGAGGCTGCGTCTACCACGATCGGCAACGTGCCGGATTCGGACCACAGCCACAGGTCCTCGAGGAGTTTCACGCACATGTAGTGCTTGGCGTCTCGGAAACCTTTGGAGCTAAACGGTGTGCCACAGCAGGTTCCGGCGACGCCGCTTGGGATGTGCAGTGGCTTGCCCGCACGCTCGGACACTGCGACCAGGGTTTCTGGCAGGGACACCCCGGCGCCAGACCGCCCGAACATGCGGTTGATGCAGGCTGGGAAGTAAATGGCCGCGGCCCCGGTGCGTGTCGTGGCGGGCAGCGTCGTGGCCGCCGGTGGCAGGCCATCCTGGGCGGAAGGCACGAGGTCTTCGGAAATCACGGTGCGCAGCGCGCCGGTGATTGCGGACAAGGCCCCACGTCCCACTACTTTTTCCACTGCCCCGGCAGCAGAGAGTCCACCGCGGGCAGCCTTTTCCACAGTGGCCCAGTTCTGAGCCAGTTTCAGTGCTACTTGGTTCGCCGCAGCGGACTGTTGTGCTGCCCGGAAGCTCTTCATCAGGGCTCCGGTGTCGATGGAGATGGGGCAGGATATTGCGCAAGTGCCGTCGGCGGCGCAGGTGTCGATGGCGTCGTAGCTGTAATCGTCGAACAGCGCCTTGAGCAGCGCGGATCCGGCTGGCTGGCGTGCCATCTCGCGGCGCAGGGCGATGCGTTGGCGTGGGGTGACGGTCACGTTGCGGGAGGGGCACACCGGCTCGCAAAAACCACATTCCACGCAGTGGGTGGCTTCCGCTTCGATGCGGGGGAAGGACTTGAAGTTCTTCATGTGGATGTCTTGGTCTCGGGTGAATTTGACGTTGGGGGCCAGGATCCCGTGTGGGTCGAGCAGTTGCTTGACCTCCCACATCAAGTTGAACAGCTCCGTGCCCCATTCCCGCTCCAGGTAGGGGGCCATGGCAAGTCCCGTACCGTGTTCGGCCTTAAGGGAGCCGTCGTACTTATCGATCACCAGCTTGACCAGGTCATCCATGAAGTTTTCGTAGGCGTGTACTTCTGCTTCGTTGCCGAAGGCGGGCGTCATGAAGAAGTGCAAGTTTCCGAATGCGGCGTGCCCCATGACCATCTCTGGGTACTCGTGTTCGCGCAGCAGCTGCATCAGGTCTTTCGCGGCCTCGCCCACCTCTGCTGGTGGGAAGCACACGTCTTCAGTGATCAATGCGGTGCCTTCCTTGCGCTGCTTTCCGAAGAGGGTGAACAGGCCACCACGGATCTGCCACGCCAGGTCAATATCGCGTTGGTTCCGCATGAAGTCCAGTGGCGCGGTCAGCGGCGCGTCGGCAAGCACTGCCTGGGCAGCAGCGATTTTTGCTTGGAGGTCTGCCTCATCCACGCCGGCGATTTCCAGCAGCAGCGCGGAGGCGTCATCATCGAGGTCAATCCATTTCGGGTCCGCGCCCTTGAAGTTACCCACCGATTCGCGCAGCACGGGGCTCACCAGGATCTCGCAGGCGGCGGCGCCAGCAGCCATGAGCTGTGGGACGCACTCCGCCGCGGAGGCGAGTGTGGGCAGCATGACCCACGTGACGGCCTTGACCGTGGGCAGTGGTTGGGTCTCCAGTTCTGCGTCTGCGATGAAACCGAGTGTGCCTTCGGCACCCACCATCAGGCGACGCAGGATTCCAACGGGGGTATCTGCGTCGAGGAAGGCGTCGAGGCGGATGCCATTGGTGTTACGGATGGAGAATTTGCGGCGCAGGCGGGCAACCAGGGCGTCGTCGGCAAGCAGTCGGGCGCGGATGTCCATCAACCCCGCCACCAGCTCGGGCTCAGCGGCGGCGAGGGTGGCGTCAGCGTCAGCAGCGCGCGTATCGACGACCGTTCCCGACGGCAACACGATGGTGGCTTCGCGGATCGCGTGATAGGAGTCCTGCTCCACGGTGCAACGCATGCCACCGGAGTTGTTGGAGAGAATGCCGCCGATCGTGGCCACCACCGCAGAGGCAGGATCTGGGGCGAAGCGTCGTCCAGAGCGTGCCAGCACCGCGTTGAGGGCGGTGAGGGTTTCGCCGGGGCGAACGTACACGCTGTCCTCGCGTACCTCAATGCCACGGAAGTTGGAGCGGACATCTACCAGGATGTCGTCGCCTTGCGCCTGGCCGTTGAGGGAAGATCCGCCGGAGCGGAACACCAGATTTCGGCCGTTCGCCTCACAGTAGGCCATGATTTTTTGCACATCGGAGGCTTCACGCGGAGCCACCACTACCTGCGGAAATAGCCGGTAGTGGCTGGCGTCTGACGCGTAGCGCACCAGGTCCAGGGCACGCCAGTGAACCTGATCAGCCCCGAGTAGATCCGTCAGATCCTGTTTCAGCTCCTGTGGCGTACCGGAGGAGAGTTCTTCCGGAAAACGGTCGGGAAACTCTTCGCTGTTTCCATGCGGTTGGCCAATTTTGGTGGTGTCGAGGGTGAGGAGCTTCTTCATGCCCCTTAAATTACCTGCTTTATCCTATCGACCACCACAGCTTTCCCGGTTTTTGGCGGCTCACCGCACGAGGAAATCACATTGGGAACTTCTTTTTTCGCGAAAGTAATGTCCCACGTCCGCCCGTCGGGGTGGGTCACCCTCTGCCCGCTGGCCTGGAGCGCACCCATCATCACACGCTCACCGGCTGCCACGAGCTCCGTGGCCACCGCGAGTTCCGCGACTTGCTCTGTCTTGGTGCAGCAACTGCGCCCCCGATTCCCTGGCAGGAAAAGCTCGCCCCGTTGCAGGTGGCGCACCATGTCGATCGCGGCCGAGGAGTTGAGCCGACCATAGGAGTAGCCCCACGGCAAGGTGATGATCGACGGCGCAAAGCGGTGGCCTTTGGTGTGGGAGGATTCCCAAATGATGTCGCCGTCGAAGGCACAGGTCAGGTCGGCAGCAAGCGGGCGCCCCTTGAGCGCGCAGCACCGGTCCCGTTTGCCGTGCGTACACACCAGCACCACGGGGTGATCCACCTCTTCCCCGCCTGAGCGCCCCGGTGCGGAAATATCGATATCCCACAACTGCGAGATATCCGAGATCATCAGTTTTTCTACCACTCCTACTTCTGTAAAAGCGATGAACACTGTTGTGTTGGCGCGTTGCTGTCCTTCTCTGCCCGCTTTGCGGATCAGCTGGACCGTGGCACCCATTCTCTTCAGGTAGGAAGCCAACTGCTCTGTGATCTCTGGTCCGAAGGCGTCACCGTCCATGACATCGTGGCCCCAGCCGTGTGCATGCTCGATGGCGAGGAATATCTTTCCCGTTTTTGCGGTCCCCGGCAGCGGTTCCGCACGTCCCGTAGAGCAAAAAACATCGGCGTTCATGGCACCAGACTAGCCTGTTCGCTAAGGATTACCTAACCTGTTACTCAAGTGTCTGATGTTATTACTGTTTGGCAACGATTCCGCCGATAATTATCTTTTGATAGGCCCCTCTAGATACGGTAGATACATGAATGCCATTTTTCGTTATGCCCGCAGCACAGCTCTCGTGGCAGCTGTCAGCCTGGCCGCTATCGGCCTGACTGCATGCGGCACAACCGAAACATCGTCTGGCGGGCCCACCAACATCCAAAAGCACTCGCTAGCAACCGATAGCACCCCCTCCCCCGCCCCAGAATCTACGGATCTCTCCCCACTGGGCAAGACAGACCCGACGATGAAAACTCACGCAATGGAAGCTCCCGCCAAGCTCGTCCCCGTCGCGATGCGCGCCGGCACCCACAAGAGCTTTGATCGCGTGGTAGTCGAGTTCACGGGCGAAGGCACCCCTGGCTGGCATGTGGATTACATCCCCACCCCGCAACAGCAGGCCAGCGGACAAGACCTTCCGGTGAGCGGAGATTCTTTCCTCAACGTCAACATCGACGGCACCACCTACCCCTTCGAAATTGGCGTTCCCGAACAAGAACTCACTCCCGTCAAGGGCGCAGGCCCTGCCGTGAATGAGGTCGTCTCCGGTGGCACGTTTGAAGGCCGCTCCCAGTTCATCATCGGACTCAATGGTGCGCCTCGTCCGTACTCGGTCTCCTTCCTGGAAGACCCGAAGCGACTCGTCATCGACTTCGAACAGAACTAATCGTAGGTAGCTTCTACCCGCCACCGCCCCGCGAGCCACAGCAACAACAAAGCTCGCGGGGCGTCGTCATACTGCGCCACTAGCTGCAGGCGCGCATACCTCCGCCCGGTTTCCTCCCACCAGCGCTCGTCCACGGGCCACGGCCCCGCCCACGCGGTGACGGGAAACTTCCGGCCACCACGCACCAACCATGCCGGCTGTGTGTTGAGAACCGCATCCGCAGTGACGTACACATCGGAGCCGGTGGCGTCGATAAGCTGCAACGTTGCGGCCGGGTGCGTGACGCTGCGCGCCGGGCGTGGTGAGGGAATCGCCCCCAGCCAGGGCCCATCCGCACGCGCAGGGGCCGCCTCTTCCCCGTAGGGCACCAGTTCGACACACTCCGCGGGACCCCGACCACCCACGGCCCGCGGTTGGAGCACCGCATCTGTCCCCAGCATCGACTGCACCCGCGACACCACCCGGCGCACCTGCGCCGCACGCTCCCCGGAACCGCCCCACAGCCCTGCATCGTTGCCGGGGGCGGTCACCTCAACCGGCTCCAGCGCGAGCGTACGAATACCCGGCAGTTCACGGCTCGTCAGCCACCCGTCCAGTTGCCACCGCACTCGGTCCGCCGTCGCCTGCTCCGTAAGCGCCTCCCGAGTACGCCACACTCGTTCCAGCTGCACGTCAAACTCTGCAATAACCCTCAGTCGCTGACACACCACGCCCGCCTGGCGCAACTTATCATGCAGCGTCACCGCCAACGTGCGCGCCACAAACGCGGCCTCATCCACCCGGGTAATCAGCTCCTCTGGGGTAAGCTCTACCCGCAGCTCCGCGGTCGGCAACTCCGGCGCGACCTTCCGCATCTCTTGGGCGCTCGCCACCCGTCGGCAGTGCAGCCCGGCGCGCCCAAACCGGGTCGCCACCGCAGCGGCAGGCAACGCAGCCAGCTCGCCAAGCTTCACGACGCCCAATCCCTCAAAACCCCGCACCACCTCCGGATCGCACCCCAACGCCTCTTCCGCCCGCAGCACCGATAACGGCTGCTTGCGCAAAAACTGGGTACTGGCACCAGGTGCAACCGCTGTCCCCGCACGGGCAGCAATCAGAGCTGTCGTAATCTCATCAGCAACCCCCACCATGCAGTCCACTCCCCGCAGCGCTGCCGCGTCCGCCAATAACTGCACCGCCTGTTCTTCGCCGCCATAAAACCGTGCCGCCACATCAGCAGCTACCACCGCCAGGCCTGGCCGCAGCACCTCCACGCTCGGTGTCACCTCTTCCAGTTCCCGCAACACCGGTTCAAACTCTCGCGCATCCCGGTCCTCATCCCATTCTGCGAGCGCCACCTGAGGCCACAATGCTTGCGCCTCCCGCACCCGCATCCCCCGACGCAGCCCCTGGGATCGAGCCCGCGAACTGCAGGCTTTGATGCGATGCTGCTTCACCACGGCGTCCACCCCAGCCGCATGGGTTGGCCAGTCCGGAAACCACACCGCCATGACCCGCATTTACACCACCCGCAAATGCGACTGCGCCTCACCCACCGTGAGCTTTTGGACGCGGCGCCCCATTTTTGTTGTTATCTCGACGTCAATTTCCAGGCCACGAATCCGGCCTGTACCAGGACCGATACCATGAAAACGCGTCACTTTAGCCGTCAGTGTCAGGTGCGGGGACGGGCTCGTAAGATTCACAAGCAGCACCGCAGCGTTGCCGTTACGCACCTTGCCCAACAGCGGGCGTGCCCGCACTGGCGACAATTCCTGGGGCGCCTCTGCCCGGTAAATCACCACATCCATCCCCTCAGTCAGCACGGCCACGGTATTCAGCGGATCCGGGCCCGGGTCAGGGACTGTGACTACGTTGGGCAGCGACTGCGCAACATCCGACAGCAGCAGCTCTGGCCAGCCCACCACAGCAACAGAATTTCCTTCCTGCACCGCTGCTCGAATGATCTCAACCACAAAAGCGGGAGTATCCGTGCAGTGCACCACCGCGCGACGCGGGAAGGTTAGCTGAAGCGTCGGCGGGGCAGGTATCCCCTGTTCTTCCGGAAGCTCTGGCCTGGGCGCCGCCCCTACGGCTTCCATGCGCGCCCGAAGAGTGGCGATGCGATCCTCCCGACTTAGCGTCGAGAGCTCACCCGCCACAATTTTTCGAACGCTTGTTCCCTCCATGGGTAACAGTATTGCGGGTCGTTGTGGCGCTCGTCAAGCCGAGAGCGCACGGTTTCATGACGGCTAACAAAACCTCTGTCCATTTCAAACCTTCTCAGGCGAGGTCATACCGTTGCGCCCACCGCGTCAGCGCATGCCGGTTCGATTGCTGGGTCTTGCGCAGAATGTTCGAAGAGTGGGTCTCTACTGTCTTAATGGAGATAAACAGCTCGGCGGCGATTTCTTTGTAGGTGTAACCGCGGGCCAGCAAGCGCAATACTTCCAGCTCTCGGCGGGTCAGTGCGTCAACTAGCTCTGGCTGCTCGGCCGGTTCGTCTACTACACCTGCTCCCGCGTGCGCATCAGGGGTGGCAAAGGCATCGAGAACAAAACCTGCGAGGCGTGGCGAGAACACTGCGTCGCCTTCGTGGACTCGGCGGATGGCGTCGACAAGCTCGGCGCCGTTGATTGATTTGGTGACGTACCCGCGGGCGCCAGCGCGGATCACGGAAATCACGTCCTCAGCGGCATCGGATACGGATAACGCCAGGTAGCGCGGGGTGGGGGCGCCGGCGATCACTGCGAGGCCACCGCCGTCGGGCATGTGCACATCGAGGAGCACAACATCCGGATTTGTGCGTGAAATCCCCTCGACAGCCTCCGCTACGCTGCCTGCCTCGCCGACGATATCCACCTGCCCGGAAATCTCCGCGCGGACACCGGAGCGGAAGACGGAGTGATCATCAACAAGAAAGACACGTATCATGCCTCCGAGTCTACTGGCATCTGGATATGTATTTCAGTGCCTTCACCAGGCGCCGTCTTCACAAACACCTCACCCCCGGCGCGCTCCACGCGACCGCAAATGGAGTCTTGCAGTCCGTGCCGGGAAGGAGCTACCTGGGAAGGATCGAAGCCTACCCCGCGGTCCCGGACGAAAATCTCCACATCCCCAAAGACCTCGCAGTACACGTCGAGGTTCGTCACCTGTGCGTGCTTCGCCGCATTGACCATGGCTTCACGAGCCGCCAGCACGGCAGCTTGTGTTTCATCAGTGATCGGAGCGTCCCCCACCGTCACCGGGGCAATACGGATCCCGTACATATCTTCCACTTCGCCGGCTGCTAATTCCAGGGCTTGGGAGACGGTACTAGAAGAGGAGGTTTTGCCGTCGAAAAGCCACTGCCGTAGTTCGCGTTCCTGTCCCCGCGCCAACCGCGCGACCTCGGCGGAGTCTTCGGCGCGTTTCTGAATCAGGGCGAGCGTTTGCAGCACCGAATCGTGGATGCGGGACGCGATCTCGGCACGTTCTTCCGCTTTGGCTTTCTCATCGCGTTCCTCGGTGAGGCGCTGCCACATACGCAGCAGCAGCGGAATCGCCAGCACCGCGGCGCCTAACAGGGTTACCATCACCGCCACGATCGTCGCTACGAACAACGCAGGATCAGCCCAGTTCACCGCCACGACAAAAATTCCGAGCAGCACCAAGCTCATGCCCCCGAAAATAGAGACCGCATTCTTGGGTTGCGCGAGCGATTCCACTCCTTGGTCGTAGGCCCGCCACGCCACTAACGCACCAACGCCCACCACCAGCAGCGGGATCAACGAGGAACCCTCGAAGCCTGTCAGCACTGACAAGCTGAGCACCGCCGCTGCCATGCCCAGCACCACAATCCCGAGGTTGACGAGCCGCGGGATCTCCGTTTTGGTCGGCACTTCCGGTTCTTGTCCCACCGGGGACGGCTTCGTCAACATCCAGGTGCCCATATAAAATGCCAGCCCCATGCCACCAAGAAGACACGACACCAGCAGCACCAGGCGCACGGTCAGCACGTCAACATCAAGGTGAACAGCCAAACCAGACGCCACGCCGCCAACAACACGCTTCCGCGGGCGATAAAACTTGGGGTACATCATGACTGCTATCTTCGCACGCTTTTATCTTTTTGAAATCAGTGGAAACCCTGATGTTTTCTTCCTTGTTTTGCGGGATCATAAAAGTATGAATACACAGACTATTAATGCCATGTGGGAGACCCGCCCTGCCCGCATCCCTTCCAGCCAAGGGGGCAATGCAAAAATCGCCGGTGTCTGTGAAGGCATCGGTGTTCGCTACCAGATCGACCCGACGCTTATCCGCATCCTATTCGTAGCCGCTGGCTTGGCGGGAGGAGGGCTCGGCGTCTACCTGGTGGCATGGCTCATCATGCCACGCTTCTCGACGCAATATTCCCCCATCGAAGCCATGATTAAAAACCTCGGCGACGAATACAAAAAGGAAAAAGAAACCGGGTGGTGGCTCCTTATCGCCCTCGTTATTTTCGGGTTTAGCGCCACCAGCACGAGCGGTGATTTCCTCAGCGGAACTTCCCTTGTCTCATTAGGATTGGCGTTCGGCGCCTGGTATTTCCTACACACCAAACAACCAACGCCGCCGAAGGTTGATACCGCGTTGATCCACCCCGCACCTGGGTTTGAAATGCCTACCCCACCAGCGTGGGATCCGCTCGGCGCGGTCCCTTCGCTGTGGCATCTGCCAGAGCCCGGCGCAGCTACGCCGCCTCCCGCCCCGAAAAAGAAGTCGCACGGCTGGATATGGATCGCAGGCGCTGTCATTATCTTGGGATGCACGGCACTGGCCAGCATGTTTAGCGGCCGCATTGTGGACACCATGTCAGAGCCGGCCTCCGCGCTCATCGTCGTCAACTCCCCTGATGAATTGCAAGAGTCTTACGATAACGGCATCGGCGATCTCAACCTAGATCTCAGCCAACTCGGTCCATTACCGAATGACCGCACCGTGACCGTCACCCACGATCTAGGCGACCTTGATCTCACGCTGCCTAAAGACGTTCCGGTGCAACTCCAGTGCCACACCAGCGTCAGCAAATACCGCGTCGGAGAGTCCAACTGCGTCTCTGGACTCTACAACCAAGGCGACGGCCACATGCTCACCGTCAACATCACCAGCGGTATCGGTGATGTCTACATCGGCTACTAACTCCAATCGCTGCACACCTTGGGCCCCGCACCGGCGGGGCCTTTTCGCGCTAGGGGGGAGGCGTCGACAAGCATGCGTGGGCTCAAAAAGGTAACCCTGACGTTTTAAGTTCAGGGCTAAATCAGGACAAACCCCGATGTATTTAGGGTGCCTGAGCAGCCACAATAAAAGCATGACAACGACACAACCAGGGACAGAACAGTTTTCCCCAAGCTTTGAACAGATGTGGGCGCAGCGCCCACTGCGCCTCCCGAAAGGCATCTACGGTGACGCGAAAATCGCCGGTGTCTGCGAAGGCATCTCCGCCCGCTACCAGGTAGACGTCACACTCGTCCGGATCTATTTTCTCTTGGCCGCGTTCTTCGGCGGTGGTGTGCTCGCCTACCTCATCGCATGGCTGATCATGCGGCGCCCAGACTGCCAGCTCTCCCCCATCGAAGCCGCAATCAAACCAGGTGGTGGGCACGCCCCCGCAGAGCAGCGCCTCGGCTGGTGGCTCCTGGTAGCTGTCCTCGTATTGGGCCTGGGCACGGTAGGAACCAGCCTCATCGCGCTTATCGGCAGCTCCACCTTCATCACCTTCGCCGTCACCTTCGGTGTCTGGTACCTCCTCCACAAGCGCGCCCCCATCGCCTAAGTTTTTCAGAAAGCAGGAATCATGAACAACGACAACAACGACCGCACTCCTCCATCTTGGGACCCACTTGGCGCAGCACCGTTTGCCTGGGACCTTCCGGACCCCAACGCCTCCACCTACGCAGCGAAAAGCAGCAACCCGCTCAAATGGGTCTTCCGTATCCTCATCGGCATCGCGCTGGCTTTCATCCTCGCCATCGCAGGAGTCGCCACATTTGGCGGCACCGTCCTGGCGGCCATGAACGACGACTATGTCAGCGGCGAACCAGCATTCGAAGACAGCAAAGAAGACCGTGACGTCTATGTTGCTAACGTCGGCAACCTGAAACGACACCATGAGTTCGGAGACAACGACGTCGACTTCGACCTGTCCAATGTGGGTCCACTCGATGAGAAGCGAACCGTCACTATCACCCACGGCTCCGGTGACCTCAACCTCACCTTGCCAGATGACACTCGTGTCCGAATCAGGCACAGCGACAAGACCGATCCGCTCGCTCAAGGCGAAGAGATCTACAACCTCGATGCCGACGGCAAAACCCTCACCGTCAAAGTCATCAGCAACGGTGGTGAACTGAACATCAACTAGTGGCCGCTCGCGGATAGCGATTGGTGCTGGCGAACAAATCCCTACGCCTTCCCGGTGTATTTACCTAGGTAAACGTGACGGGAAGGCGTAGGGATTTAATCCGCGCACCGAATCGCTATCAAGTGAAAGCACAAACAAGCGCCCCGGGCACTGGCCACGGGGCGCTTATTCGAACGTTACTCCCACTCGATGGTTCCCGGAGGCTTGGAGGTGCAGTCCAGCACCACTCGGTTCACATCCGGGACTTCGTTGGTAATGCGGGTGGAAATTTTCTCCAGAACGTCGTAAGGCAGACGGGTCCAGTCAGCGGTCATCGCGTCCTCGGAAGACACTGGGCGCAGCACGATCGGGTGGCCATAGGTGCGGCCGTCGCCTTGGACGCCGACGGAACGGACGTCGGCAAGCAGCACGACGGGGCACTGCCAAATTTCGTTGTCCAGGCCGGCTGCGGTGAGCTCAGTGCGGGCGATCAGGTCAGCGGCGCGCAGAGTTTGGAGGCGCTCTTCGGTGACTTCACCGATGATGCGAATGCCCAGGCCTGGGCCTGGGAACGGCTGGCGGTTCACGATTTCTTCTGGCAGGCCCAGCTCACGGCCGACGGCGCGGACCTCGTCCTTGAACAGCAGGCGCAGTGGCTCGACGAGTTCAAATTCGACGTCGTCAGGCAGGCCACCGACGTTGTGGTGGCTCTTGATGTTCGCGGTGCCGGCGCCGCCCCCGGACTCGACGACGTCCGGGTACAGGGTGCCTTGCACCAGGTAGCCCACGTCCTGGCCTTCCAGCACCGAAGCGACGGCGCGCTCGAAGGAACGAATGAACTCCGCACCGATGGCCTTACGCTTGGCTTCCGGCTCGGTCACACCGGCGAGCTTGGAAAGGAACGCAGCGCGCTCATCCACAGTCACCAACCGCGCACCGGTTGCGGCCACGAAGTCCTTCTCCACCTGCTCGCGTTCGCCCGCGCGCAGCAGACCGTGGTCAACAAACACACAGGTCAGGCGGTCCCCGATGGCGCGCTGCACCAGGGCGGCAGCCACCGCAGAATCCACACCGCCGGACAGGCCACAGATCGCGCGCCCCTCTGGGCCAACCTGCTCCTTCACCGCGACGATGAGCTCCTCAGCAATGTTAGCCGGGGTCCAATCCTGCTCCAGGCCAGCGATCTCAGTGAGGAACTTGACCAGCACTTCTTGGCCATGTGGCGAGTGCATGACCTCTGGGTGGTACTGCACACCAGCCATCCGCTTTTCGACGCACTCAAACGCCGCAACCGGCGCACCAGCGGATTTCGCAGTGACAGTGAAACCTTCAGGGGCTTCATGCACGGCATCGCCGTGTGACATCCACACCTTGTGTGTCTGCTCGAAACCTGCGTGGAGGATACCACCGGTGACAGACATGTCGGTGCGCCCGTACTCACGGTTACCCGTGTTGGCGACAACGCCACCGAGGGCGTGAGTCATGGTTTGGAAGCCGTAGCAGATGCCAAAGACCGGCAGTCCGAGCTCGAACACGCCCGGGTCGATCTTCGGCGCGCCGTCCTCGTAGACGGAGGACGGTCCGCCAGACAGAATCAGCGCAGACGGGTTCTTAGCGGTAATTTCCTCAATGCTGGCCGTGTGTGGAACAACCTCAGAGTAGATCCGGGCTTCACGCACACGTCGCGCAATGAGCTGGGCATATTGGGCGCCGAAATCGACGACGAGTACTGGGCGATGTTGAGTCACACCTGCAGTTTAGCCCACGTGGACATGTGGACGCGACTACCCTGGGGCGAACCAAAAAGGCAGCCAACAGGAATGCTGGCTGCCTTGGTTAAAGCGAGGTGGGGTTAACGAACCCCGAGCGCTACCTTTTGGAAGCTCTTGAGATCCGTGTAACCACACTTGGCCAGTGCGCGACGCAAACCACCGACGAAGTTGAGGTGGCCGAATGCATCGGTAGATGGGCCGTGCAGCACAACCTCCAGGGATGGCGCAGGGGTGTCTTCCAGGTATTCTGCGGACACCACGCCTCGTGGGAACCGTGGGTGCGCGGCCACTGCTGGCCAGTAGTAACCCTTGCCGGCTGCTTCTGCGGCCTGCGAGAGTGGGGCGCCCAGCGCAACGGCGTCAGCGCCACAAGCAATGGCCTTCACGACGTCACCAGACGTTTCAATCTCACCATCCGCGATGATGTGCACGTAGCGACCACCCGTTTCATCCAGGTACTCACGTCGCGCGGCTGCGGCGTCGGCAATGGCAGTAGCCATCGGGGTTTCCAGCCCGAGGGCGGTGACGTTCGTGTTGTCACCGCCGCCGACGATAATTCCAGCAGCACCGGCACGCATGAGGTGCATCGCGGTAGTGTAGTCGCCCACGCCACCGGCGATTACCGGAACGTCCAGGTTACCGATGAACTCCTTCAGGTTGAGGGGCTCGCCGTCGGCCTGCACATGCTCCGCGGAGATGAGCGTGCCCTGGATGATGAGCAGCTCAGCGCCTGCCTTCACGACGACCGGTGCCAGTTCACGACACCGCTGCGGCGACACTCGCACTGCCACCGTCGCACCCGAGGAACGCACTTCGGCGATCCGCTCAGACAGCAAGTCAGTGTCCAACGGCGCCGCGTGCAGCTCCTGCAATTTAGCGATTGCTTTGGAGTTGAGGATGTCGGTGGACAGCAGCTCGTCCTTCGCAGCTGTTACGACCTGATCGATGGCGCCTTCCAGGTCAGCGTGGCGTCCCCAGAGGCCTTCGGCGTTGATCACTCCGAGGCCACCCTGCTTGTCCATCTCGATGACGAACTCTGGCGTTGCCAAAGCATCGGTCGGGTGGGACATGAAAGGAATGTCGAAGGTGTACGCGTCGATGTGCCAGGTAGTGTCTACGTCCTTGGAGGAACGGGTGCGACGCGAAGGGATGATGGAAATGTCGTTCAGGCTGAAAGCGCGGCGCGCTTCACGGCCCATGCCAATTTCGACAATGTCTCGCACGATGAATCCTTAGCGCATGTAGTAGTTAGGTGCTTCGACAGTCATTTGAATGTCGTGTGGGTGGGACTCGCGCAGGCCAGCTGCGGTGATCTGGACGAAGCGGGCGTTTTGCAGCTCCTCCACGGTGGCGGAACCGGTGTAGCCCATAGCAGCGCGCAGACCGCCCACCAGCTGGTGGATGATCGAATCAATGTTGCCTCGGAACGGCACACGCCCTTCAATGCCTTCTGGCACCAGCTTCTCTTCGCTCTTCACATCTGCCTGGAAGTAACGGTCCTTGGAGTAGGAACGCTTCTCACCGGTCAGGCCACGGCCCTGCATAGCGCCGAGGGAGCCCATGCCACGGTACATCTTGTACTGCTTACCGTTGACCACGGTAATCTCGCCTGGGGCTTCTGCGGTGCCGGCCAGCATGGAGCCGAGCATCACGGTGGATGCGCCAGCTGCCAGTGCCTTGGCGATGTCGCCAGAGAACTGCATACCGCCGTCGGCGATGATCGGAACGCCTGCCTTCTTAGCAGCGGCAGCGGCCTCCATGATGGCGGTGATCTGCGGTGCGCCCACGCCGGCGACCACACGAGTGGTGCAGATGGAACCTGGACCAATACCGACCTTGATGGCGTCAGCGCCAGCGTCGATCATGGCCTGAGCGGCGCCACGGGTGGCGAGGTTACCGCCGATGATCTGGACTTTATCGCCGAATCCTTGCTTCACGCGGGCGACCATGTCCAGGACGCCACGGTTGTGGGCGTGTGCGGTGTCGACGATGAGGACATCAACTCCGGCGTCGACAAGCGCGCCTGCCCGCGCCCAGGAATCCGGGCCGGTGCCGATGCCTGCACCCACGAGCAGACGACCGGAGGCATCCTTGGAGGAATCCGGGTACATCTCGGTCTTCACAAAGTCCTTGACGGTGATCAGGCCGACCAGTTTGCCTTGCTTATCGACGATCGGAAGCTTTTCTACCTTGTTTGCGGACAGCAGCCCCAGTGCTTCTTCCTTGGAGACACCTTCCTCAGCCACCACGAGCGGCATCGGGGTCATGACTTCAGCGACCTTGCGGTCCATGTTCGCTTCGAAACGCATATCGCGGTTGGTGCAGATACCCACCAGCTTGCCGGTCTCATCCACCACAGGGAGACCGGAAATGCGGTAGCGGGCGCACAGCGCGTCAACTTCACCGATGGTCATTTCCGGAGAACACGTGATCGGGTTGGTGACCATGCCGGACTCGGAGCGCTTCACGATCTCGACCTGCTCCGCCTGATCCTCGGTGGAAAGGTTACGGTGCAGCACACCCATACCGCCCTGGCGAGCCATGGCAATAGCCATGCGGGCCTCGGTGACGGTGTCCATGGCAGCGGACACGATTGGGGTCTTGAGTCGAACCTCACGAGTCAGTTGGCTGGAGGTGTCCACATCGGATGGAATAACGTTGGACTCATCCGGAATAAGCAGCACATCATCAAAGGTCAGGCCCACAAGGGCAACCTTATTTGGATCATCTCCACCGGTCGCTACGCGATTGTCAGTCATCTAGTCCTCCTCGAAGCAAGTAATTGCTTCCTAGAGTAGTGCGTTCCTGGCTTTTAAGTTAATTCACGGTAAGGTTTGCACTGTGAACTTTGAAGGAATGCCACTCGACCCTTTTGCGGACGATCCCAACGATCCCGCATCATTCCTCGAACCCGAGGATGATTTCCCGCCACTGACCATCGATGAGCGCGCCCATGTCCTCGAAGACCTCACCCTGCTGGAAAAGTTCCAGGCAGCCCTGGAGCCCCGCGGCGTCCTCGGAATCTTCTTCTTCTGCGAAGACTGCGCCGAGCCACACTACTACAACTGGGAAATCATGAAGGACAACATGCGGTCCATCCTCAGTGGCCAGCAAAGCCCAGTGCACGAACCATCCGCAAACCCGGATGTGCAAGCGTATGTACCGTGGGACTATTGCCTCGGGTACCTGGATGGACTAGAAGCTAGATAGGTTCCCGGAATTTAGCGTACCGATGGGATTTTGAAGCCACGGATCGTCCCATCCGTACGCTAAATCTCCGCTCTGGCCACACGAAAAAGCCTCGCATCACTGCGAGGCTTTTGGCTTTTAGTGCTTTGGCGTAGGGGTGGCTGATGGGGAGGTAACTCCATCAGTGGGGTGCGTCGGCTCCGGCGTCGGCGTCGGCGTACCCGTAGCTACTGGTGGCACCACGGTGACTGTCACCGTTTCGGTTTCCGTAATGAAGATTGGCGATGCCGGTACGGTGGGTTCCTTGGTAGTCGTTTCTGTAGAGGTGGAGACGGACGTTTCTACGGTAGTGGTGGATACCGATTCCGTTACCGTTGTCGGCACCTCAACGATGCGGGCTTCGAGGGCCTGGATGGCGCGCTGCGTCGATTCGCGGTCCTGCGCGTTGACAGCGTCCGCCAAGACACGGGCTTGCTCCAGTACTTCCATAGCGCCGGTTACGTCACCCTCGGAATGACGCTTGTCTACTTCTTCCAGGGCGCTCGCCAGATCAACTACAGCAGCGTGTTCTCCAAAGACAGCGGTTTTGGTTCCCCAGAGTGGAGAACCAGGGCTGGCGTTGTACACGGCACCACCAGTGCCCGCAATGAGCATCGTTGCGGCGGCAGCCCCCACGAGACCAGACATCCATGGGCTGACACGACGACGGCGGTGCGCGTCCAACGATGCAACTGCTGGGTTTTCCTCGGGGAGCAAATCGTCCAGGCTTGGTGCCGGGGGCATTGGTGCCGTGACCTCATGATGCAGTGTCAGCATCAGCTCCGCCAACGGATCAGTGCCGCCGGTCGGATCTACGCCGCGCGAAAGGTCATCGAGGAAAGCGTCAGTACCGAACAGCTCTTCGAACTGCTCGGCTGCGCCTTTCTCGTCACGACGATCGGTCATTTAATGTTCCTGCCCATCCATTTGCTTCCGAAGCGAGGCAAGAGCTCGGTGTTGAGCTACTCGGACCGCACCCGGAGTACTACCTATAATTTCGGCAGTTTCTTCTGCCGAAAGACCCACGAACACACGTAGAGTAATGATTTCGCGTGCCCTCTCATTTAATGAATCGAGAAGTAGCCTCACTCTGTTACTACCATCGCTGACCAGGGCAAACTCTTCTGGAGTTTCGTGTTCTAGCGCAGAATCAGGAATCTCATCTGTGGGGTTGGACAGGTCTTTCGCAAAGCTGCGGTGAGCATCAGCCACTTTGTTGGAGGCGATACCGTACACGAAGGCCATAAATGGGCGACCACGGTCCACATAGTTGCCAATTGAGGTCGCCACCGCAAGCAGAACTTCCTGAGTGACATCTTCTGCCGTTGGGTGCTTTCCACCACCTACGCGTGCTCGGGTGTACCTCAGAATCAGTGGGTGGATGAGGGTGATGACCTTTTGAAGCGCACGGCGGTCACCGTCAGCAGCCAGTGGAACAAGCTCCACTAGCTGAGCTTCTAAGTCATTCACGTCTTAAACCTTCCCAGCCTGATCGTCGGCACCCTTTCGGACTATAGCCCAACGCTATATTTTTACCCATTTGCGTGAAGCAGCTGGTTTTTCCACGCCATCCGTAAGCAAATTGTAATGAACGTATCATCCGCAGAAAAAGTTCATCTACAGTTAATCTACCCCGATTTGCGCAGCTAGATACAGTTTTCCTCCCCTAACAAAGCATCAAGTTAACCCGTGCTCATCTTTTCCGACACCCTTTGTTTACCCAGGGGATTAAAGATCACTGTCGTAGTAATGTTTGCCGCTCACAGGAGGATCGAGCATGCCACAGCCTAGCCAACTTCCAGGCCCGAACGCAGACTTTTGGGATTGGCAGCTTCACGGCGCATGTCGAGGCGAAGACTCTGCAGTTTTCTTCCACCCAGACGGGGAACGCGGACGGGCCCGAACCCAACGCGAAAACCGCGCGAAAGCGATTTGCCGCGAGTGCCCCGTGCTCACCCAGTGCCGTCGCCACGCCCTAGAGGTGGCCGAGCCGTACGGCATCTGGGGTGGCCTCAGTGAGTCGGAACGCGACCTCCTCCTCCGCCCACGCCGCAGCAACCGTCGCATGGTGGTTTAATCCCTTCTGTGCCTCTGCTTTTAGAACCCACCCTGAGGGGTGCCTGGTGCTAATCCCCTATTTTTGGGATAGTCGCTACATCTAGCCTGCAGTTTCCATGCTCCGGGGGGGATTGTCGCCGGGTGTCAGAGATGTGTGATCACGGCTGATAGGGAGATCTACAGGGGAGCCTTTGGTGCCCAGGTTCCTTGACTTCCTGGCTTCTTGCTCGGCGTTTTGACGATCTTGGATTGACGATGACCCCTCGATGCCAGAGGTTTTCATTAGGGTGACCTGCGATCATCGTCAATCCAATATCAGCACAGACACAAAACACAATAGGCCTTAATAACGTTCAAGATCCACACATGCTGTCACCTGCGTCCACTACCGGAGTACGGACATATTTCTAGCAGGCTGCTCCCCTCTCTTCGCCAATTTTTCTGAAATTGCCAATCAGCACACTCCAATTACTTTATGTTTACTTACAGGCAACACTCACGAAGTTGCCACGTTTACCACTGCCAGTGATTTACCTCATTCAAGGACAAGCAATGACACGCAGACTAAAAAACTCGGGGCCACACTAGCCGTGCTCGCCACCGTTTGCTTTAACCCGATCCCCGCACACGGGCAAGAGATCGATCAATCAGCCAACGAAACAGTCACAGCCGACATTTCGCAGCTGCGCCACCCTGCAGAGCGTGACATCTACGATGTTGACACTTCCGACTGGGACTTTAGCGAGCCCGGCATGAACAAAAACAACATCGACAACCACTACTACGAACACGCCCTCCCCACCGACCTCGGCGAACCACAACCAGAGATCATTGACGGACAGATGCGCTCGGATCGCATCGCCCTCCCAGGCACCGTCACCAAACACGAAGCCGACCAAGCCGAAGTAATGGAAGCCAAAGAGCAGCAACCCCAGCTGCGGGCCATGACAGCAGATAACTGCCGCACCTACTGGCCCCGCCCCCACCAAGTCTGCGGCGCCATTAAAGCCAAATACGAATCCCTCGCCGTCGCCTGGGCAGGACAAACACCCCTCTCCTTCCTAGGGCTACCCAAATCAGGGGAACTGACCAACCCCGACGGCGTGGGCAAACGCACCGAATTCGACAACGGGTTCATCTACTGGCACCCCGATACCGGAGCCTGGTCAGTCACCACCCACAACTCCATCGTCTGGGCACGCAACGGCTGGGAACAAGGACGCCTAGGCTACCCCACCTCCGATGAGATCGGCACCGGCGACGGGGTCGGACGCAAGCAAATGTTCCAACGTGGCCGCATCTACACTTCCCTGTCCGGTGTGGTCTCTATCGAAGGCAAGATCTTAGAAAAGTGGATCGAAACAGGTGAAGAAAAAGGCCCCCTCGGTTACCCAGCCACCGATGAAGAAGGCACCCCAGATGGTGTGGGCCGGTTCNTGTTTCCAGACGAGCTAATCGAATCCGAGGATGCGCACGCCGTCGAGGTGGTGTGCGTCGTCGTAGACGAGCTGGCGGCAGGCATCGAGTGCGACCTGGTTGACCACGTCCCAGCCGATACCGAGTACTTTGGCGGTGGCAGACACACTCATCCGGTCAATGGCGAGGCGCTGGAGGATCCAGCGGGTGACTCGGTGGGTGAGCTTGGATCCGTCATCCGCGCAGGCCAGGGATGCCTGGAAGATCTTCCTAGAGCAGAAGGGCTCTGTGCACAGAAAGCGGGGGACGCGGACGTCCAGGCGGGTGGGGAACCCGACGACGGGAAGATCAACGAGCCGGCGCAGGGTGTGATCCCTCAGCTTCCCGGGGTGCCCGCAGTCCGGGCAGGTGTGGTTCACGGCCACCGGGGTGGCGTCGATGATGGTGATGTTTCCGGCGTCGGCGGCTCCGGTGATCGTGAGGCCGATTTCTGCGGTGCGGCAGATGGTGTCGGCGACGAGGTTGCCAGTAGTAGGCTGCACAGTAGGGTCCTGGTTCGGTTGGATGGAAGCTTCGCAACTCTCATCTTGTACCGGCCAGGACCCCTATATGTTGTGCCACCCCGAACCCCACCCCATGGTCAGCTACGCACTCTGAAACCGGAAGAGCCAGTTTATGCCACGCGGGATGAAATCCTAGGCCTGAAAGACGACGAATTAATAATTGGAAAACACGAGATTTCCAATTACGAGGAATTCAAAAAATGCCACGAGATGTTCAAGAAAGGTTGGTTATAGCGAAGATAAGGCCTGCTCGCGATCTCAACTCGCAAGCAGGCCTTTTGCGTTTTAGCACCAATCCTAGTGGTGGTGATGGTGGTGGTGACCCACGTCCGGGGTCTCCTCAACTGGCTTCTCCACAACCGACGCTTCGGTCGTGAGCACCATCCGTGCAACGGAGGTTGCGTTCACCACTGCGGAGTGGGTGACCTTCACGGGATCGATGATTCCCTGCTCGAGCAGGTTCCCGTACTCCAGGGTGGCAGCGTTGAAACCTTCACCATTTGGTAGCTCTGCGGTGCGAGCAACAACAACTGCGCCGTCAACGCCCGCGTTGGTGCCGATCCAGTAGGCCGGCTTCACTAGGGCGCGGGACAGTGCCAGGACACCGATCTTGGCGTCGCCGTCGAACTGCTCGGCAAAGTCCTTCAGCTCGGCTGCGATCTGGACCAGGGCAGAACCACCACCGGCGATCACGCCCTCCTGAGCAGCGGCGCGGGCCGCATTGATGGCGTCTTCGACACGGAGCTTGCGCTCGTTCACCTCGGTCTCGGTGGCTGCGCCGACCTTGATCACAGCGATACCGCCGGACAGCTTAGCCAGGCGCTCTTCGGCCTTTTCCTTGTCCCAGGTGGAGTCGGTGGACTCGATCTCGCGGCGGATCTGCTCGCGACGAGCCTCCACTGCCGCAGCGGTACCAGCGCCATCAACGATGATGGTCTGATCCTTGGTCACGGTGATGCGACGAGCAGAACCGAACATGCTCAGGTCAGCGTCGTTCAGGTTGATACCGACTTCTGGGTCGATGACGGTAGCGTTCGTCACCACTGCCAGGTCATCCATGAAGGCCTTACGGCGGTCACCGAAGTATGGGGACTTCACGGCAACAACCTTCAGGGTCTTGCGGATGGAGTTCACCACCAGCATCTGCAGTGGCTCGCCGTCGATGTCCTCGGCGATGATCAGGACCTGCTTGCCGGACTCAACGATCTTCTCCAGCACTGGCAGGAAGTCTGGCAGGGAGGAAATCTTGTTGCGGACAAGGAGGACCAGGGCGTCGTCAAGCACTGCCTGCTGGGCATCAACGTCGGTGATGAAGTAAGGGGACAGAAAGCCCTTTTCAAAGGACACGCCTTCGGTGACGTCGAGGACAGTCTCGATGGACTGGGACTCCTCCACGGTCACGACGCCGTCCTTGCCCACCTTCTCCATCGCGCCGGCAACCATGTCGCCGATCTCAGTGTCGCGGGAAGACACGGTGGCAACATTGGCGATCTCGGCAGCAGAAGAAACCTCGGTAGCGCGAGCCTGCAGCAGCTCCACCACCTTCTCTGCGCCAGCGGCGATACCGCGGTTCAGCTCAACAGGGTTAGCGCCAGCAGCAACGTTGCGCAAGCCCTCCTGAATCATGGCTTGAGCCAACAGCGTTGCAGTGGTGGTGCCATCGCCAGCGATGTCGTTGGTCTTGACCGCGACGGACTTCACCAGCTGCGCGCCAAGGTTCTGGAATGGCTCGTCCAGGTCGATCTCGCGGGCGATGGTCACGCCGTCATTGGTGACGGTTGGGCCACCGAATGGCTTATCCAAGACCACGTTTCGGCCACGTGGGCCGAGGGTGACCTTGACTGCGTCGGCAAGCGCGTCAACGCCTGCCTGGATGCCCTGGCGTGCCTCTTCGTCAAATGCGATGAGTTTTGGCACGGGCGACCTACTTTTCGATTACAGCGAGAACGTCACGCTGGGACAGGATGAGGTACTCCTGGCCCTGGTACTTGATCTCGGTTCCGCCGTACTTGGAGAAGATGACAACGTCGCCTTCCTTGACATCCATAGGGATGCGGTCGCCATCTTCATCGAAACGGCCAGCGCCCACAGCGATGACGGTTGCTTCCTGTGGCTTCTCCTTAGCGGAATCAGGGATAACCAGGCCGGACGCGGTGGTGGTCTCAGCTTCGTTGATCTGGACCAGAATCTTATCTTCCAGCGGCTTGATGTTTGCCACGATTAGAGCTCCTTTGAGATTGATGTGCCGGTTGCAATGCCTGCACAGCCGTCGTCGCGGGTGAACAACTGTGTTCCAAACAACCTACTGGCACTCTACCTGTGCGAGTGCTAGCTTGCAACGACAGGGAATATCCACTCAGAGGAACTGGCGTGTCGGATTTGGTAATGCAAAGTGACGTTTCCCTCGATCAAAAGTCGTTTTGCATTACCAAATCCAGCACCGGACACTTTCTAACGGTTCAGGTTCAGTACCGCCCCGCGCCACAGGTTGTAGTCCTCCGGCTCGTCGTCTTTGTAGTTGCGCGCGGCGCGAATGCCATCGTTGACGTGGGTGATTTCTTCATCGGTGATGTCGGAGCCGTCGGCACCAACGAAAATCACTGGCCCGCAGATTGCCGTGGTGGGGTCGGTGAAGAAGGCTGAGTTGCCTGTCGCTGCCTCGTTCTTCGCCATTGATGCCACCGGGTTCGGTTCTGCTCCTTCTTTCTTGGCATCGGAAGAGTAGAGCGCTGCGAGGGTGCGGCCGTCCTCTTGGAAGGCGACGGAGACACGATCGTTGTCCAAACGCCCCAGGAACTGGGATGCTTGGTCGATCTCGAACTCGATCTTTCGGCTCGTCAGATCAGGGTAAACAAGGTAGCCAACAGTCATAGTTGCACGTCCTTTTAAAAATGGGCACTTGTACGCCTGTTAGCGTACCCAGGGGGATGCAAACCTGCTGGGTGAGCGATTAATTCGCGTACACCTGTGGGATCTCCACTTCCAGCGACGGGTCGCACCCGATGCTGAGTTCCGAGGGCTGATGCTGTTCATAAACGCGTTGGGCGCCGAGCGCGGCGATCATCACGCCGTTGTCGGTGCACAGTTTGAAGCGTGGTACCCGCAGTTCAATGCCAGCGGATGCGCAGCGTCGGGCGGCGAGCTCCCGGAGGCGAGAGTTTGCTGCCACGCCACCGCCGAGCAGCAGCACCGACGCCCCGACCTCTTTGCAGGCGCGCACCGCTTTTTTGGTGAGGGCATCACAGACCGCCTCTTGAAAGGAAGCACACACGTCTTCCACCACAATCTGGCGACCTTCGCGTTCAGCGGCCTCAACATAGCGCGCCACCGCAGTTTTGAGACCGGAGAAGGAGAAGTCAAGGGAGCCGCGCAGGGCACGCGGGAAGTCAATGTTCGCTGTGCCTTGCTTGGCCAGGCGGTCAATCACCGGGCCGCCCGGGTAGCCAAGGCCGAGGAGCCGGGCTACCTTGTCATAGGCTTCACCTGCGGCGTCGTCAAGCGTGGCGCCCAGCTCGCGCATCGGTGCCCCCACTGATTCCACTTCCAGCAGCTGCGTGTGCCCGCCAGAAACCAACAGCGCCACCGAATGCGGCAGCTTCTCCCCCTCCAGGTTGGCCACCGCAACGTGCCCACCCAGGTGGTTAATGCCGTAGAAGGGCACGTCCCACGCCGCGGCGTACGCCTTCGCCGCTGACGCACCGACGAGCAGCGCCCCCGCCAACCCCGGGCCCACCGTGGCAGCGACAGCATCAGGCTTTACGACGCCCGCCTCCGCCAGCGCCGCCCGCATCACCGGTTGCATTGCCTCCAAATGCGCCCGCGACGCAATCTCCGGCACTACCCCACCGAAGCGCGCGTGCTGCTCCATCGACGAGGCCACCTGGTCCGCAAGGATCTCAACATCGCCGGTTTCCATATCCAGGCGAACAATGCCGACACCAGTTTCATCGCAGGACGACTCAATGCCGAGGATGATCATTCTTGCTCCTTCTTCTTTGGCTCGCGCCTCATGGTGTACGCGTCGGCGCCCGACGGCTGATAATAGTTCTTCCGCAACCCAAGCTGCACAAATCCGTACTTTTCATACATCCGAATCGCGGGGTCATTATCTGTACGGACTTCCAGGAACACCGGCCCGCCATAGGTATCAGCCGCATGCATGAGCTGGTCCATCAACTCCGCACCGATACCTTTGCGGTGGTGCTGCGGATCCACGCCAATCGTATGGATCTCAAATTCCGGATCCTGCAATCTCCCCAACAACGACAGTCCCGCGTAACCCACCAACTGACCATCAAGATCAATGCCGATATAGAAGTTGTTGGGCTGGGCGAACTCCGCCTCAAAGGCGCTGGCCGGCCACGGGTCGTCACCTGCGAAAAGGACGCGCTCCAGCTCGGCACACCGCGCAGCATCTCCTGGGGTTAAGCGTCTTACTTCCCAGGTCACAGCTGCACATCCGGAATCGCAGGGCTCTTCGGCTTGGGCTTCGGCTCTTTGGCGTCCGGCCGACGCAAATACAGCGGCTGCAATGGCGCAGGCTCATGCATCAAGTCCGCCACCTGCACCAACGCTTTCGGAGTCGGATACAGATCGTGCGTCGCTTGCGGGAAATGTTCTGCGAGGTTGGCAGGCGCGTTCACTACCGCCCCTACCGGGACGTCCGCGTAAGGCGTGACCTGCGGGTCTCCGACCCGCGCACCTGCATAACGCGCCCAATACGCCTCACGGCGCCGCGCATCAATCGCCACGACTTTCTCTTCCGCGGGAATCTGCACGGCAATCGCGTCAAGCGAGCAAACCCCATGAACAGGGATACCGAGGGCGTCGCCGAACGCTGCCGCTGTAGCCATGCCCACCCGCAGACCCGTGAACGGCCCTGGCCCCGTGCCAACCACGATGGCGCCCAGATCCGCGAAAGTCTTGCCCGCCTCTTTCAGCGCAGCTTGCGTCGCCGGAACCAGCTGTTCATTGTGGTCACGGCAATTTTTCAGGATGGTCTGCCCCAGCACTTCATTGGTGGCGGAATCGACCACGCCAGCGACGACCGTGGGGGTGGCGGAATCAATAGCGAGAACAAGCACGGGTTCCATCGTAGCGGGTGGGGCGCGGGGAGCTGATCGGCTTGTTCGCACATCCCTATTTTCAGCTGTTGCCGTTAGGCCTAGCTTTGCTGCTACGAGCTAACCCATAAGCGCTTATAAGGTATAAGCATATGAAAGCCCCGCAGGAAAATCCGCATACTACCGCGCAGCTGCTTGTTAGCAGTAGCTTTTCCAGGCTGGCCTGGGGAGATACAGTGTACTTGCAGTGCTTCTGGGCGCTTGTGGGCATCCGGTAGGATTAACCGTTAGCACGTGGCTTTCCTGTCTCAATTTTCGTAGCACACGTGCGAGCGAAGGGCGGCTATAGTGGCGAAACTGAATCTCAAGGCTATCGAGGGGCGTATCAACCCCCTGGCGGGGCGCGAGTCCTATGACCGCGAGTTCATTTTTGATCTGCTGCTTGCTTTTGGCCGCTCGAAAAGTAGTGTGACTCGTTTGCGGAGTGGTTCACTGAATGTCGCCGCTGATCCGGAGCGGGAAGTAGCTCAGAAAAACGTGGTGTATTTCCGCCACGCTGCGGGCGATCTCCTTGCGGAATTGGAGGATTTGCGAATCTCCCCGTTGGTGACCAAGTTCACGCCGCGCTTTGTTATCGTGACCGACTTTGTTCAGCTCATCGCCTACGATACGAAGACTGCTGAAAACCGCGCGTTCCCGCTGCGGGAAATTGATAAGCATTTCACCTTCTTCCTGCCCTGGGCCGGCATGGAAAAAGCCCAGTACACTGCGGAATCTCACGCTGATGTGAAGGCCGCGGAGAAGATGGGCAAGCTTTTCGACGAGCTGTCCAGCGCCAATCCAGGACTATTGGACGATCCACAGAACCGGCATGGCCTCAACGTCTTTTTCACGCGGCTGTTGTTCTGCTATTTCGCTGAGGACACCGGCATCTTTGCCGAGAATCAATTCACCAACGCAATTGGTTCACACACGCTTGAGGATGGCTCCGATACAGCCGAGTTCATCAAGGACCTCTTCGCAGCCCTGGATGAGGCGGATCCGGCGAAAAAACCCGCGCATTTGGCAGGTTTTCCTTATGTCAACGGCAGGCTGTTTCATGCCGATTCAAAGCTGACTGTGCCGCGCTTTTCCGCGAAGGCCCGCGCCATGCTGATCGAGCTAGGCAGGCAAATCTGGCTGGACATTAACCCCGATATTTTCGGCTCGATGTTCCAGGCCATTGTTACGCCGGGTAAACGCTCTAATTTGGGGCAGCACTACACCTCGGTGCCGAATATTTTGAAAACGATCGAGCCGCTGTTCTTGGACGAGCTGCGTGAAGAGTTTGACAAGGCCTACGATAGCCCCAAGAAGCTGGACGCCTTGTTGGAGCGTATTGGTGCGATTAAGGTTTTCGATCCGGCCTGTGGCAGCGGAAACTTCCTGGTTATTGCCTATAAGGAGCTGCGTCGCTTGGAGCACGCTGTCCTGCAGCGCCAGAGCGAGCTCGGCACTAACGATGTTCTCTTTAACAAATCCCGCATCAACATCGAGAGCTTCTTCGGCATCGAGATTGATGACTTCGCGGTCGAGGTGGCAATCCTGTCCCTGTGGATTGCCAAGCATCAGATGAACCGAGAGTTCCTACAACTGTTTAATCTGGAAATTCCCCTCATTCCGCTGAAGGAAACCGGGCAGATTCGTGCGGGCAACGCCACTCGCATCGACTGGAATGAGGTGTGCCCCAACAATGGCACGGATGAGATTTACCTGATTGGTAATCCGCCGTACGTTGGATCAAGTATGCAGACTGCGGAACAGAAAGAGGACTTTAAATATGTCTTTGGTGAGCAGAAGTACTCGAAAAACCTGGACTATATTTCTCTGTGGTTTGTGAGAGGTGCACAATATATCAGGAGGTCAGCAGCCCAGCTCGCTTTCGTTACAACAAACTCAGTTGCCCAGGGAGATCACGTGTCGCTAATGTTTCCCTCGGTGCTCAGTAAGGACATTGAGATTGGTTATGCATATACCTCTTTTAAATGGGACAACAATGCAAAATTTAATGCCGGTGTGACAGTTGCTGTTATATCCCTCCGCAATAAGTCCGCGAAAGAAAAGTTTCTGTTCACGGACAATACTCGGATAAAGGCCTCGAATATTAATCCCTATCTGGTGGACGCGCCGGATGTTATTGTGGAGCGTCATTCGAGTCCCTTGTCAAAGCAGCTACCGGACATGCTGTTTGGTTCGAAGCCTACTGACGGTGGCCATCTCATATTATCTCCTGAAGATGCGCAAAAGCTTGTTGATTCTGCTCCTGAATCTGCACAATTTATCAAACGCTTTATGGGGGCTTCGGACTTTATTAAAGATATTGAGCGATATTGCCTATGGGTCTCAGAAAATAAGGCTGCTGAGGCTGAAAAGATCACGGGAATCGCCACTCGCTTTAACGCGGTCGCGCAATTTAGGGCAAATAGTAAAGCGCAAAGTACTGTCGACTTTGCATCGAAGGCCTATCGCTTCAAGCAGTTAGCCTACAAACCCACCGACTCCATCATCGTGCCCAGCGTTTCATCAGAACGCCGGGACTACATTCCGATGGGATACCTGGGTCCGGACACGGTTATCTCCAACGCTGCCTTCGCCGTCTACGACGCGGAGCCGTGGCTTTTTGGCCTGTTGACTTCCCGGATGCACATGGTGTGGACGCGCGCCGTCGGTGGCAAGATGAAGACGGACTACCGCTATTCCAACACCATCGTTTACAACAATTTTCCGGTGCGGGAATTAACAGACGTCGAAAAGCGAAAGCTCACCGAAAAGGCGCTGCGTATCCTAGACGTGCGCGAATATCACTGTGAGAAAACGCTGGCGCAGCTCTATGATCCGGAGCTTATGCCGGACAATCTGCGCCAGGCCCATGAGGACGTGGATGGGTTCGTCGATAAGCTTTATTCCGAACGCCCGTACGAAACTGACGAGGACCGACTGTCCGCCCTCTTTGCTATGTATGAACGCATGATCGCAGCGGAGGAAACGGCGAAGCCACAGAAGCGGACACGAAAGAAGGCCACCAATGGGTAAACACTCGCGCGAGAACATTGTTAACGTCCACTACGCGCAGGCGGGGACGTCCGTTAGTACTAACGAGCTGGGGATGCGCGAAATGCAGCGCCGCGTCTACGAGCAGCGCGCAGCACAATACCTGCTGGTCAAGGCGCCGCCGGCCTCAGGGAAGTCCCGTGCGCTGATGTTCGTCGGCCTGGACAAACTCTTCAACCAAGGCCGCAAGAAAGTCATCGTCGCAGTGCCGGAGCGCTCCATCGGCGGCTCCTTCGCCAACACCGACCTCGTATCGCACGGATTCTTCGCCAACTGGGAAATCGAGGAGCGCAACAACCTCTGCAAGCCGGGCAGTAGCGCCAGCAAAGTAAGCGCCTTTACCCGCTTCATGAACAGCAAAGACGCCACCCTCGTGTGCACCCACGCAACGCTGCGCTTCGCCTTCGACAAACTCAGCCCCGCCGATTTTGATGGCACCGTCCTCGCCATTGATGAATTCCACCACGTCTCCGCAGACCTAGAAAACAACCGCCTCGGCTCACTGCTACGAGAAGTGATGAACGGCTCCGACGCACACATCGTCGCCATGACCGGCTCCTACTTCCGCGGCGACGCACTCCCCGTGCTACTGCCCGGCGACGAAGCAAAGTTCACGCCGGTAACCTTCAACTACTACGACCAATTAAACGGCTACCAGTACCTCAAGTCTTTGGGGATTGGGCACCACTTCTACCAGGGGAAGTACACCGACACCGTACACGAGGTCCTCGACCTGGATAAGAAGACAATCCTCCATATTCCCAACGTGAATTCTGGCGAATCCACCAAGGACAAAAACGAGGAGGTCGGAAAAATCCTCGACGTCATCGGTGACAACGTGGGGGTAGAGGAAGAGACCGGCATCATTCTAATGCGCCGGCGGGATAACGGCGAAGTGCTGCGCGTCGCCGACCTCGTCGATGACACCGACCACAAAGCCCGCGCCCACACACTTGCATACCTCACGGATGTTGCCTCGAAAGACCGGGACGCCGTAGACATCATCATCGCCCTGGGCATGGCCAAAGAAGGCTTCGACTGGCCCTATGCCGAGCACGCCCTGACCGTGGGCTACCGCGCCTCGCTGACCGAAATCATCCAAATCATCGGGCGCGTCACCCGCGATAGCGAAGGCAAAACCCACGCCCAATTCACCAACCTGCTCGCAGAACCAGACGCAGCCCAAAGCGAAGTCACCGTATCGGTGAACAACATGCTCAAGGCCATTACTGCCTCGCTGCTCATGGAACAGGTGTTGGCCCAGAACTTTAACTTCAAAGCCAAGCGGAGCGACGACGACAAATCTGAACCCGGTGTGTTGAAAATCAAGGGGCTGAAAGAGCCGTCCACCGACCGGGTCAAGCAAATCGTCGCCACCGACCTCAATGACCTGAAGGCAAAAATTCTGCAAGACGATACCTTCGCCCGCGCCGCCGTCGGCAGCGTCGACCCGGAAACCACCAATAAGGTGCTCATCCCGAAAATCATTCGGCAGCAATACCCGGACCTCACCGAAACTGAGGTGGAGGAAGTCCGCCAGCGCGTAGTGGTGGACTCGGTGATTAAAACCGGCGAAGTCCGCGAGGTAGGCGATAAGCGCTTCATCCAGATGGCGCACCAGTTTGTCAACATCGACGAGCTCAACATCAACCTGATTGACAAAATCAACCCTTTCCAGAAGGCCTTCGAAATCCTATCGAAGTCCGTGACCCCATCGGTGCTACAACTGATCGAAGACACCATCTACACCTCGCGGGTTGAGATGTCCCTGGAAGAAGCACTACACCTATTCCCGCAGGTCAAGGCATGGAAAGAGGTTAACCTCCGCGAACCCAACCGGCGCTCCGACAGCCCGGCAGAACGCAAGCTTGCCGACGCCCTCCTCGTCGTCCGCAAAGCAGTCGCCGACCGCAAAGCCGAACAAGCCGCCAGCCAGGAGAACTAGTCAATGTCAGATGATTCACTCCTCAGCCAACTCGACGCACTCATCGCCGCTGATACCGACGGCCTGCTTGACATACCAGACGAGCCCCGCCCCATCACCGAGCTCGACCGCCTGGTCCGGGCCTTTAACGAAGTCAACGACTTTTATGCCGAGCATGGCCGCGAACCCAGCGCAGATACCCTCGACATTGCCGAACGTAAACTCGGCGCGCGCCTGGTCGGCATTCGCAGTAGTTCCTCCAAAATCGCCGAACTGAAGGAGCATGACACTCACGGCCTGCTAGCGACCAAGGAAACCCCCACCAGCCTCGATGACCTCCTCACCGGAGGCACCTTTGACCTCCTAGCTGACCCCACCGGGCTCCTCGACGTCTCCACCCTGCCCGCACGTAAAAGCCCCCATGATGAGGGTGAACGCGCCGTTCGTATCAAAGCGAAAGACTTCACTGCATTCGCCGACCTCTTTAAAGCCAAGCATGAAGCACTTGCGGAGGGCACCTGGGCGCTAGGGAAGTTCTCCGGCGAACACAACATCCGGGAAGGGCGGTTCTTCCTCATCAATGGTCAACTGTGCTTCGTTGCAGAGGTTAAAGACATTAACCAAGCGCAAGGCGAAGTCAAGCCCCGCCTGCGAGTCATCTTCGAAAATGGCACCGAATCCAGCATGTACCGCGAATCACTGGCAACCAGGCTCTACGAAACCAACGGCCAGGCCGTCATCCGCACCAGCATCAGCGCCGACGAAATCGGAGACGCCGACGAAGAAACCGGCTACATCTACGTGCTGAAGTCCCTGTCGGACGACCCCGAAATCCGTACATTGGACAACTTGTACAAGATCGGCTTCTCCCGCGGGCCAGTAGAAAAACGCATCGCCGGCGCCGAAAAGAGCCCCACCTACCTCAAGGCACCAGTAAAGGTAGTGGCAACATACCGGCTGTACAACATGCGCCCCTCCGCCCTCGAACACCTCATCCACCGCGTATTTGCCAGCGTGCGCCTTGACGCATTCGTGGTGACCAAAGTCGGCGGCACTGTCCAAGCCACCGAATGGTTCCTCGCCCCACTGGAAGCGATCAACCGTGCAATCGAGCTAATCGAATCCGGCGACATTGTGGACTACGTCTACAGCCGGGAAATCGGGGACCTTATTCGATGCGATTGATATAACCGGAACAATCAAGCCTGTACTCAAAATAGAGTGCAAGTGAAGTGCATTGCACTATACTTTGAAATCATGAACTCCATCGACGTAGCTGCGCTGGTCAACGCACTAATTGAGAGCGAGACCGATACGTGGAATATTGAAGCCAAGGCCGCCTCCAAGGGGCTTCCCGGCTCCATTGATGAGACTTTGAGTGCATTTGCAAACATGCCCGAGGGCGGAACGATTGTCCTTGGAGTATCAGAAATCAATGGGATAGTAGGCGTCACGGGAGTGAGCAATCCCAAAGAGCTCATGGCCGCACTTGCCACCAAAGCGCGGGAGAGAATTGTCCCGCCCGTTCAGCTTGGAGCGGTAGAGACGGCGCTTGTGGATGGCGCCCACGTGGTGGTGTGCGTCGTACCGCCTCAGCCATCCGATCGTCGCCCGTTTCGGGTTGGTGCATATGGTCGCGCCTATACCCGCTCTGGCGATGGTGACCACCAGCTAGATGAGCAAGAAGAACTCTATCTGATAAGTCAGCGCTCCCAGCCTCTCGATGATCGGCAGCCGGTTGAAGGAGCGGACGTTGACAGGGATCTCATTCCCGATCTTCTTGAGCAGTACCTTGCCTCGCAAAAATCGGCAAGTACCAGGTTGCGGCAACTAAACCGAGACGAACTGCTTATCCGCACTAACGTTGTTGACCACGCCACGGGGGCACCCACTGTGGCTGCGGTGTATGCGATGGGCATCCACCCGCAGCAGTTTCTTCCACACACCAGCGTGAAGGCTCACGCGCGCCCCGACTCCGGTGGAAATCCACAAACCCGCCTCACGGACCGAGCTGAGTTCTCCGGGCCGGTTCCCGATCTGCTTTTCTCCGCAATGGAGTGGGTAAGTAAACACCTCATGCGGGGCGTGACCTTTGATAGTTTCGGACATGGGCACGATGCCAGCGAAATACCGCCAGTGGCTGTCCGCGAGATTATTGCTAATGCTCTGGTTCACCGTGATCTCTCCAGCGCCAGCACGGGCAGCTACCCCATGATCGTGAAGCTCCCAACCAAGCTCATTGTTGAAAGCCCGGGCGGCTTGTGGGGTCTGACGGAAAGGGAATTAGGCAAGACTAGCCCCCGGGCGCGCAATCCTGTGTTGTACAGGATGTGTTCCGCAATTACGTCCGAAGACGGAAAGCGCGTCGTCGAAGGTCACGCCACGGGTATTCCCGAAGTCACGCGTAGCCTCCGTGAGGCATTTCTTCCCGCGCCCTACTTCAAAGACGAAGTGATTAAGTTCCGGGCCATCCTTTCCTCATCCTCGATGCTCTCGCAGGATGACCTCTCCTGGCTCGCAACACTTCCCGGCGGCAACGGAATGAGCGTTGCGCAAAGGCATGCACTCGTTGCCATGAAACAGGGCAAGACTGTCTCAAATGCTGATTACCGATCCAGGTTCCCAATGGATTCAGTGCAGGCGCGCGGCGAGCTCCAAGAGTTGGTCCGCTTCGGCCTCGCCACAACGACCGGATCTGGCAGGTCGACGGAATACATGTTGGCGCCGCGTACCGACGACAATGCAGTCAAAACGAGTACACGCATCGAAGCGAAGGAGCTCTCGGACGACTCGGAGACTACGCGCCCCAAACAGCTGGTCATTGCGGCCCTCAGCAGGATTGGTGCTCCAATGAGGCGTAACCGAGTAGCGAAGGAAACGGGCCTGAAAGGAAACCATGCCTACCGAATCCTCAAAGAACTCATTGCCGAAGGCGTGGTCGGCTACGACAAAGATCCGGATGACAAGCGCGCATTCCGGTACTTTTTAAAACGCCCCCGATGAAGTGGCGGGGCGGAAGGCAGCATACTAGCTACCCAACCTGCGCGCTCGAACACCTCATCCACCGCGTCTTTGCCAGCGTGCGCCTTGACGCATCCGTGGTGACCAAAGTCGGCGGCACTGCCCAAGCCACCGAATGGTTCCTCGCCCCGCTGGAAGCGATCAACCGCGCCATCGATCTCATCGGATCCGGCGACATCGTGGACTACGTCTACAGTCGGGAAATCGGGGACATGGTTCGGCTGAAGTGATAATGGCCTAGCAGGCGCCTACCCCCGCCACTGCCAGCTGATGATCCGCGCCTCGGAGGTGGGATCCTCGGCCACCGCGGTTTCGCGGTCGACCTGCACAAATAAGTACTGCTGCGCGATCTGTTCCACCAGTCCCCCGCCCCATTCGGCAACAACCACCGAATCCAGCAGGTCCGTGTCCAAATCGAGGGAATCCAAGGCCCCTAAAGGGTCAGTCCCAGAATCTAGGAGCCGGTAGGCGTCCACGTGGATAAGTGCTGGGCCGCCGGCAAGCGGGCGGTGCTCGCGGGCGATCACGAAGGTGGGGGAGGTGACGCGTCCCTTTACCCCCATGCCACGCGCGATTCCTTGCGTGAGTGTGGTTTTCCCGGCCCCCAGGGGGCCGTCCAGGATGACCACATCCCCGGCTTCCAGGGCCTGCCCCAGCTCAACCCCCCACGCCTGGGTGTCGGCGGCGGTGTCGAAGCGTGCGGAACCTTCGGTGGGGAAACTAGCTTTCATTATGGCCTCCGATGTAGTGGCGCACGGTGCGGCCCTTTGGCCAGCAGGCAACTTCGTAGTTGATGGTGCCGGTGGCGTCGGCAAGCTCGGTGGCGCTCATGCCGCCCGCACCGAACAGGATCGCTTCGTCGCCTGGTGCAGCGGTGTCCTGTCCTAGCCACACCACAATCTGGTCCATGCACACCCGCCCAACCTGCGGGTAACGCTTACCATTGATCGCAACCTCCAGGCGGCCCTGGGCGGCGCGGGGCAGCCCGTCAGCGTAGCCCACCGGCACGATCGCATAGTTACCGTCATGTGGCGCCCACCACGTCAGCCCATAAGAAGTGCCCTCACCAGCAGCAATAGCCTTTACCAAGGTGAGGCGCGCCGACCAAGTCAGCGCCGGTTTCAAGCCATGATCGCGGCCCCGGATCGGCTCCAGGCCATAACAGATCAGGCCCGGGCGCACCATCTGATAGTGCAGGTCAGGGCGGGTGAGGGTGGCCGGGGAATTAGCCAGGTGGTTCACCGGAACCTCCAGGCCACACTGCCGGGCCAGGTCAAGGGCGCGTTCAAAGGCCGCGGCTTGGGCGTCGGTAGTGGGATCATCCGGATCATCCGCGCAGGCCAGGTGACTAAACAAGCCGGTCACCTGTACGGGCGAGGAGGCCAGCAGCTCAAAGCACTCCCGCCAGTGGGCCTCGGGCACCCCGGAGCGGTTCAGCCCGGTATCAACCTTCACCGCTACCGTGGCGCGCACACCGGCGTCTGCTACGGCGCGCGCATGCGCCATACTGGGGATTCCCAGCGAAATCCCGGCGGCAAGGGCCGCGCGGAAGTGTTGTTCGGGCGACCAGATCCAGGCGAGGATGGGGGCGGGCAGGTGGGCGTCGGCAAGCGCGTGCGCCTCGGCCAGCGTCGCCACCCCGAGCTGGTCAGCACCGTTTTCTACCATCACGCGCGCCACTTCGGCCGCCCCGTGGTTGTAGCCGTCAGCCTTCACCACGCACATCAGCTGCGCCGGCGCTACCCGCGCTTTAATCAGGCGGACGTTGTGCGCGATGGCATTCAGGTCAATGGTGGTGCTAAGCAAGTCCATGCTTAAGCATCCTAGTCCGCACCCCCGGCAACGCACGCGCAATGTCCCCCGCCACCACCGGGCCGCGGGCGCACGCCAGAGCGTGCAGCCTGCTTGCCGACGCCACTACCCCCACCTCCGGCCGCCACGCAATCGCCTTCCCCACCACCCCGGCCAGCACATCCCCCGACCCAGGCGTGGCCGCCCACGACGCCCCCGCCTCCACCAAGTACACCTGCTGACCATCGGTAACCACCGTCACCCGACCTTTCAGCAGCACCACGCACCGCAACTGGCGCGCCAATTCCTGCGCGCCCGCGACCCGGTCTGGCGCGCCTGCTGCGCCTGTTAAGCTCGCAAACTCACCCGCGTGCGGCGTGAGCACAGTCAGCGCTTGCCGATCTTTCACCAGCTGCCTCAGCCACGCATCCTGGCTCAGCTGCGTCAGCGCATCAGCATCAATGACCAGCGGAATATCTTCTTTCAGCAGGCGCGCAAGCTCCGCAGAAGGCCCAAGCCCCGGGCCGATCACCGCCGCATCCATCCGCCCCTGCCCTATCACCACCTCCGGCTGCGCCGCAATCACCTCACGCGTACATGGCCCCACATAACGCACCATCGACGACGTCGCCCGCGCCGCCGCCTGCACACACAACACCGCCGCCCCCGGATACTGCACGCTACCTGCATAAACCCCCAGCACACCCTGCGTGTACTTGTGGTCATGCGGGCCCGGCTCCGGCCACAGCGGAATCCCCGCACTATAGCCCCACGGCTTAGGCAGCGTAATGCCAATGTCCTTAACCACCACTCGCCCGCAATACTCCCAGCCCAGGATGTGGGCAGGCTTGAGGCCACCAAAAGTCACCGTGACATCGGCTTTAATGGCATCCCCTGCCACCAGCCCCGTCATCGGGTCCACGCCGCTCGGAATGTCCACGGCGATGGTGGGGGCGTGCGCCCTCAAGCTGCCGGGAAGCGTTAGGGCGCCGCGCGCGCCGATGCCGAGGATGCCGTCAATGATAAGGTCCGGGATGTGGCCGGGGGCTGACGCGCTCGACACCAACCGCGGATACTTGATCGCGCGGATCGCCGGGTGGATGCGGCTACCCAGCTGCCACACACTGATCTGCGCGCCACGTTTTTCCAGCTCAGCTGCCGCAAACAGTGCATCACCGCCATTATTTCCGCTGCCTGCCAGCACAAGAACTCTAGCGCCCGACACCTTCCCCAGCAGCTGCGCAGCCTCCACCGCTACCGCAAACGCCGCCCGCCTCATCAGCACCTGACCTTCACGAGCAATAAGCGGCGCCTCCGCCGCACGGATCTGGTCAGGGGTGTACAAGCCAATGTGCCTCATAGATACTAATGTAGCCCGGGCTATACTTGGCCGATCAGGGGTATGGGGCCGTGTGGGGTGTGGGCCGTTTGCTTAAGTTCTAGGGGCCGTGTGGGGGCGCTGCGCCGATAAATCGGCGGTTAGCGCGGTAACATGCAGGTCATGGCCATTAACTCCCCTGCTACTAGTGCTGCGAGCGATGCCGCCTATTTGATGCGTTATATCGATGTTGAGTTAGACTAGCTCGCGGGCGCGCCTGCTATCGCTATTGAGGGTCCGAAGGCCGTCGGCAAATCAGAAACGGCTGTTCGACGCGCAGATCGCAAGTACTATCTTGACCGTACTCATGAGCGGGCGATTCTTGAAGCCCAGCTGGATTCACTCCTAGTCGCAGATCAAACTATCTGTCTTGACGAGTGGCAGTATCTGCCACAGGCGTGGGATGCGGTTCGCAGGAATGTGGACAAGCAGGTAGCCACGCGTTATTTGCTCACCGGCATTGCTACGCCGCAGCAAGGCGTTGATTCCCACTCGGGCACGGGCCGCGTGATTAGTTTGCGGATGCGTCCTCTTGCCTTCTCAGAGCGCGCGGAGACAACACCGACTGTGAAGATTTCAGAGCTTTTCACAGGCAGCGCCACAATCGCAGGTCACACCGATTTCACACTTACTGATTACGCCGCCGCTATTTGCTCCACCGGACTGCCCGGGGTATATCGGCAGCCCGCCCGCCTACGCCGCCAGCTTATCGACGCCTACATTCAGCGCGTCATCGACCGCGACATCCCTGACCAGGGATTGCTGGTTCGCAAACCCGAATCGCTCCGGGCGTGGTGGGCGGCTTACGCGGCGGCATCATCGACCACCACTTCGTACACCAAAGTCTTGCACGCGGCATCTTCTAGCGACAGCGCCAAGATCTCGAAGGATGCCGCATTGGGTTACCGCGATATCTTGCACAAGTTGTGGTTGCTGGATCCGGTCCCGGCATGGTCTCCTAATCGTTCGCCCTTCAAAAAGCTTACCGCCTCGCCGAAACATCAGGTCTTTGATCCTGGAATCGCCGCCGCGCTGTTAGCCGTGACACCTGAGATGCTCGTTTCCCCAGATCCCCGCTCTTGGGAGCTTTTCGGCCAGCTTTTGAATCTTTGGCCACGCTCACGGTCCGCACTGCCGGGCAGGCGGCGGAAGCCGGGGTCTCCCATCTACGCACCCAGGGTGGGGCCCAGGAGGTGGACCTTATTGTCGAGCGCTACGACGGCAGAGTCATCGCCTTCGAGGTCAAGCTCAAGCCCACCCCCACGGATCGGAATGTCCGCCACCTGCACTGGCTTAGCCAGCACCTCGGCCCCCGCCGGGTGGACAAGGTGGTGGTCACCACCGGCACTGACGCGTACCGACGCCCCGACGGCGTCGCCGTGGTCCCACTAGCGCTACTCGGGTAAATGCGGGCCACATATTTCCTAACTAATTGTCCGCACTGGGGTGCGGAGCATCCCCCTAAGCAGCGCGCGGAAGAAATCTAGCATACGGATGGGACGAAAACCGCCAAAAAGATCCCATCCGAATGCCAGATTTACACACCACCCAGGAAACCCCTCTTATTCCACGGTCACGGACTTGGCCAGGTTGCGGGGCTTGTCAATGTCCTCATTGCCGCACTGGCGGGCAATCTCGGCGGCCAGGAACTGCAGTGGCACGGTGGCGAGCAGTGGCTGCATGATCGTGGAGGACTGCGGGATGCGGATGAGCCAGTTTGCGAATGGCTCCACGGCGTCGTCGCCCTCTTCCGCGATGACGATGGTCTTGGCGCCGCGTGCGCGGATCTCCTGGATGTTGGAGACGATCTTGGAGTGCAGCACTTTCACACCCCGTGGGGACGGAACAACCACGACAACTGGCAGGTCGTCCTCGATCAGGGCGATCGGGCCGTGCTTGAGCTCGCCGGCAGCGAAGCCCTCAGCGTGAATGTAGGCCAGTTCCTTGAGCTTCAGCGCACCTTCCAAGGCAACGGGGAAACCGACGCCACGGCCGAGGAACAGCATGGTTTTGATAGCGCCCAGCACGCGGGCAATCTCAGTGACCTGATCCCCACACTTCAGCACCTCAGCGATCTTGGCTGGGGTTTCTTCCAGCGCTTCCCAGATCTCCTTGATCTCGTCAGGGTACTTGGTGCCCTTGGCCTGCGCCAGGGCGAGACCCACGATGTAGTTCGCAGCGACCTGTGCCAGGAATGCCTTGGTGGAGGCAACACCGATTTCCGGGCCAGCGTGGGTGTACAGCACGGCGTCGGACTCGCGTGGAATCTGGGAACCGTTGGTGTTGCACACAGCGAGCACCTTGGCGCCCTGGGTCTTGGCGTGACGGACGGCCTCGAGGGTGTCGGCGGTCTCACCGGACTGGGACACAGCGACGACGAGGGTGTTGGAATCCAGAACTGGGTCGCGGTAGCGGAATTCGGAGGCCACCTCGATCTCCACTGGGATGCGGACCCAGTGCTCAATCGCGTACTTGGCCAGCAGACCAGAGTGGTAGGCCGAACCACAGGCAACGACGAAGACCTTGTTGATCGCCTTGAGTTCCTGCTCAGAGATGTTGTCCTCGTCGAGCACGATGCGACCGTCAACGAAGTGTCCCACGAGCGTATCGCGGACGGCATCTGGCTGTTCGAAGATTTCCTTCATCATGAAGGAATCGAAGCCGCCCTTTTCCGCCGCTGCCAAATCCCAGTCAATGGTGAAGGATTTTCCTTCGGCTGGGGTCCCATCAAAGTTCAGGATCTCGCAGGAATCAGCGGTGATGATCACGACGCTGTCCTGGCCGAGCTCAATAGCGTTCTTGGTGTGCTCGATGAAGGCCGCGACGTCGGACCCTAAGAACATCTCCCCTTCACCCACGCCCACGATCAGCGGGGTGGAACGGCGTGCCGCGATCACGGTGTCCGGGTGATCCGCATGAGTAAACAGCAGGGTAAAAGCACCCTCCAGGCGGTTCAGGACCTTCATAGCGGAGGCTTTGAAATCGCCGGCGGTGTCCCCGTCGTTGTAGGCGAGTGCCAGCAGGTGGGTCGCAACCTCGGAGTCGGTCTCGGACTTGAGTTCGATGCCCTTGCTTTCCAGCTCAGCACGCAGCGGTGCGAAGTTCTCGATGATGCCGTTGTGGACGATGGCAACCTTGCCGTCAAAGGAAAGGTGTGGGTGCGCATTCTGGTCGGTAGGGCGACCGTGGGTTGCCCAGCGAGTGTGCCCGATCGCGGTGGTGCCGGCGAGGTTGTCCGCGCCAACTTCAACGATGCGGTCTTCTAGGTTGGCGAGCTTACCAGCGCGCTTAACGACGCTCACTGCCCCCGCCCCATTCGCCACCGCGACACCAGAAGAGTCGTAGCCACGGTACTCCATGCGACGCAGCGCCTCGACAGCGATGTTCAGGCCTTGCTGCTTACCTACATATCCAACGATTCCACACATACAGCAGATTCTAAATGCAAAAACCCTATTGTCTTGTCATTCGGTGGCTAGTTCTTTCCGAAAAAGTAGCTTTTCCCAGGTCTCAGCTTCTGCTATCAGCTAACCTCAAGCCGGTTTTCCACTATCCTTAACAGGTGTGGCTGAGAATTTGAACAAACTCGTGAGCAAACTGTCCAAGCGTGGCCCGCACCGGGTCCTCGTCGGCGACCTGGAATATGCTGGTCTGCCAGGAAAGATTTATACGCCAGCAGAAGGAAATGGTCTTCCTGCTGTTGCGTTCGGCCACGATTGGATGACCGACATCAAGCGTTATCACGCGACCCTGCGTCACCTCGCTTCGTGGGGAATCGTGGTCGCCGCTCCGAACACTGAAAAAGGCTTTATGCCGGATCACCGCGGTTTCGCGGCAGACTTGGAGACGACTCTCCAGATCCTCACCGGAGTCAAACTAGGTACCGGTGCTGTGACTGTCGCACCGGGAAAGATCGGTTTCGCTGGCCACGGCATGGGCGCCGGGTGCGCCGTTTTGGCAGCTGCCGGACGCAATCACATCAAAGCGGTGGCGGCCCTTTACCCTGCTGCGACCTCTCCTTCTTGTGAGGACGCAGCTATGAACGTTAACGTCCCGGGATTCGTCCTAGGCCAAACGGAGCGCGACTTTGTCACTACCGGTAATCCGGTGAATGTGGCCGCTCGTTGGGCGGGTTCCTGCACATATCGCGAGATCGAGGGCGCAACCCAGCAGGGTTTCCCCGAATTGTCCTTCTCTCGGTTGGCCGTCGGTATGGGACGCCCACAGACTGGGGCGCAGGAAATCACCCGCGCATTACTCACAGGCTTCCTCCTGCACCGGCTGGATGGCCAGCACAAGTACTCTGGTTTCTCCAACGCGGAGGCCACGGCAAAGAAAGTCACCAGTTTTGACGCCACCGGGGTTCGCCTGAAGCTCGACGAGATCGAGCACACCGCCTTCTAACCGCGCTGACTCCGCAGCACACTCCGCACCGCAGTCGGTCGTCCCACTCGGGGGCCACGAGGCTGCGGTGCTGCGCTTATCGACGCCACAGGCTGCTCACTCACCGCCTTCCGCGCATTCGCTGCTGTGTTATTCGCTTGGGCAAGTTCAGCTTCAAAATCAGCCATGCGCTGCGCAGCCCGCTCACGGAATCGCTCCATCACCGTGTCAAAGTCGGGTTTCACCACGCACCTGCCTTTCGAGCCACACCGCTACTTGCCAGCTCTGGTTCCGGTGCCGGTGGTGGCTCTGCGACAACTGGTGGCTCCTCAGCAACCGGCGGTGGCGGAACGTGCTGCTTCGGTGGTGGCGGAGGCTCCTCAGCAACCGGCGGTGGCGGAACGTGCTGCTTCGGTGGTGGCGGAGGCTCCTCAGCAACCGGCGGTGGCGGAACGTGCTGCTTCGGTGGTGGCGGAGGCTCCTCAGCAACCGGCGGTGGCGGTTCTGCGGCAGGAGGAGCTTCTGGTTCGGGCGCAGCAACGCACTCCTCTAACGCGGTGATAATCACGCCGATGATGGCGACCATGATTCCAATTCCAAGGACGGCCGACAGTGGCGAGGAATCGCATTCCGGTGTGTCAGTTTCGGTCTCGCAATCCGCTGGCTCTTCGGGGACGTCCGCCGGTGCCTCGCAGTCCTTGACTGCAGGTGGTTCCACTGCCGAAGGTTCGACAGGTGCTGGCGTTTTAGGCTCAAATGTTGGTTCCGGAAGTTTCTCTACCGGTGGTTCCACAGTGGCAGGTTGCACGGGTGGCGCTGTCGGTGCAGGCGACACTTCCGGTGCAGTGGGCGGTGCCGGTGGCGTAGCCGCTGGCGTTGTCGCTGGTGCGGGGCCGGGCGCTGGGCCCGCCGGTGCCGGAGCCGGTGCCGGTGCAGGTGGCGCCGAAGCCGGAGCGACGTCGCATGGTGGCGCTGGTGGGCATTCCACGGGTTGTTCGCACGCGAGAGGTACTGGTTGGATATCTTCCCCGCAGATCTCGGAGCCCCGCTGGATGAGTTGGTTGTAAATGTCGGATACGCACGTGTCGCGTTCCGCCGCAATCCCTATTACCCCGCTTCCGCACTGGTTGATGAGCGAATCGGCGGCGGAGAGTACAGCGCGGTACTCCCTGGGGTGTTTTTCCTTATTGATCATTCGTAGCAACGAACACAGTTGTGACACCGTTGATTTGGTCTCTGAGCACAGTTTTTCGGCGCACTCCCCTGTGGTCTTTTCCACGTCGTCGAGCCGATCTGCTGCCTTTGTGGTGTCTTCGCCGAATTCCTCGGCTTTTTCGTCCGATGCGATCCAATCCCAGGCTTTGGAGATGAGCGTTTCCGTGATGGCTCCCCCGATGATGCCGACGAGCATGGCACCAATCTGCGGCAGAACTCGCCCGTTTTTCACTCCAGTTGCCCGGCCACCAGACGTGATGTCGGTCTGCTTTTTGCGCAGCTCATTGGTGTCAATGCCCGCTGTGCTGTTCAACGCTTCAGCTACTTTGTCGGAAGAATGCGCAGGGCCATTCCAGTCGGCTCCGGCGGCAACGCGTAAGGATTCAATTGCTTCGTCGTAAAGCCGCTGCGCTTTCTTTACTTTGCCCATGTCAGCCCCTGCTGCGCTACTGCGTCGAGTGCCGCTTCGTTGTGGGTGTCCGCCTCGCCCACGGTCGTAACGTCCCGGCGCGCTGCATCGGTCACCGCCACGGTTTGCTGCATGAGCTCGAGATTTCGCCGGTGCAGCGCCGAGTACACCTGATTCAAGGCAGCGCCGTGACCTGCGAAATCACGTCCGGCGGCCAGAGCGGAGAAGCCTGGCGTGATTGCTCGGTGGCGTGTGATTTCCGTTTCGGTGGCGTCGATAAGGCTGCGCAATACGTTGGTGCTTGCCAGCACATCGACCTTCAGATCGAACACAAAAATTCCCCCTGTGAAAAGTCAGATTAGTGAAAACCCCTTCACTATGTTTTGACTCTCCACAGGGGGCAAAAGGTTCCCTCGCGGCGAAAACTTTTTTACACGGCGGCCACAACTGCAGCGAGGCGACCTGCGATCCGCACTGCGGTATCGGCGTCTGCGGCTTCCACCATCACTCGGAAAATTTCTTCAGTGCCGGAGGCTCGGAGCAGGACGCGGCCGGCTTCCCCGAGCTCCGCCTCAGCCTCGGCGATCGCACTAATGACGCGCTCGTCCGACATAATGACGGATTTGTCCGTAACCGGGACATTGATGAGCTTCTGTGGCAGCACGGTCATCGCCCCTGCCAGAGTCTTTAGCGATGATGCGGTTTCCGCCATCCGCGCCATCAGAGTCAAGCCGGTGAGGATACCGTCTCCGGTAGTGCCATAGTCGGGGATCACCACGTGGCCGGACTGCTCGCCGCCCAGCGACAGGCTCGAACGACGCAGCTCTTCCAGCACGTACCGGTCTCCCACCTTGGTGGTCTTCACTTCAATGCCGGCATCTTTCATCGCCAGCATCAATCCGAGGTTGGACATGACCGTGGCAACGAGGGTGTTCTTCCGCAGCTCACCGTTTTCCTTCATTGCGATCGCCAGAATCGCCATGATCTGGTCCCCGTCGACCACGTTTCCGTCGGCGTCGACGGCCAGGCACCGGTCAGCATCGCCGTCATGGGATAAGCCAAGGTCAGCGCCATGCTTCACGACGGCCTTCTGGATCTGTTCGATGTGAGTGGAACCGCAGTCCTCGTTGATGTTGTACGAGTTAGGCTTGTTGTGAATTGCCACAACTTCGGCGCCAGCCACTGCATACGCTAGCGGACCAACCTCAGATGCCGCACCGTTCGCGCAGTCCACCACTACTTTGATTCCGCTGAGGTCCGTCTTCACAGCCTCGGCCAAGTGATTCAGGTACCGCTCCTGCGCGTCTGGGGCTTCCTCGATGACGCGTCCCACCCCATAACCAGTAGGGCCACAGTCCTGCATCGAGTTCATGACGCTTTCGATTTCGTCTTCGACCTCATCAGCCAGCTTGTGCCCACCGGCGGCGAAGAACTTGATGCCATTGTCTGGCATTGGGTTGTGGCTCGCGGAGATCATCACGCCCATGTCAGCGCCGTAGTCGTCGGTAAGGAATGCCACCGCAGGCGTAGGGAGCACTCCCACGCGCAACACGTCCACGCCACGCGACGCCATACCAGCCGATAGTGCCGCGGCCAGCATTTCTCCTGATACTCGTGGATCGCGACCCACCACAGCCGTTGGGCGTCTCTTAGAGCTACGGTTCTCTCTCGTGAGCACCTCTGCGGCTGCTTGTCCCAGGCGCAGCGCCAGGTTGACGGTCAGGTTTTCGTTGGCGAGTCCACGCACGCCGTCAGTTCCAAAGAGTCGAGCCATAGCTTTCATTATGCCTTGGGCCCGGCTTATTTCTGGTAGCCGGGTTGATTGGGGCGCGGGAGGGTGTTCCATGTTCAACGATAGTGCCGGCATTTTCTTTGCCAATCGCTGGGATTTCGCATCTCCCGCACCTAGATGCTTTTCCAGCCCCTACGCCCGGCGGGTTAAACGCTAAGCCCCCGACATTACGCCCCCGACAATGCCCCAAAATCGCCCCAATGAGCCCGAACTTCGGGCGGGTAATGTCGGGACCAAAAGAAACGCCGCCCCACCATCGACCAAAACGTAACTGCTGGGAATATTGGGGCAATTGGGGATGTCCTGGCTACCGCGTTGTCCCCGACAATACGCCCCCGACATTACGGCCCCGACAATGCCCCAAAATCGCCCCAATGAGCCCGAACTTCGGGCGGGTAATGTCGGGGACAACCCACAAACAACGCGACAAACCCCGCCTACCCCACCCAGACTAGGTCAATGTGAACCCCATCACTATATTAAAGGGGGGTGTTCCCATATTCTGGGAATGACCTACACCAACCTGTGGCAGCATCGCCACCACTGATGAGGTCACAGTGGTCACCACACCAGTACCTGCTTTCTAATAAAACACCAAGTTATCCCAAGGAGGCTAGCCTTGACCGACTCCCTTGCCACCGTTATTTCCCGCGCCGCTGACCAGGCATCCGCGTGGCACTCGTCGATTTCAGATGACAATCAGATTTCTGAAATGGTCCGTCATGAGGGCGGTATCGATTTCACGATGCGTTTTGTGGATAAGGTTGCTCGCCCCTCCGACAACACGGCAGCTGCGAAGGCCCTCAGCGAGCTTCCTGATCCGCCCGGATTCGTGAGCGGTATCGACCGCCTGTTGTTCAAGGCCGGGGCGCAGATCGCTCCGCTGCTGCCGAGCATTGTCATTCCGACAGCTAAGCGCCGGTTCCGCCAGCTGGTGGGAGACCTCATTTTGGATGCAGATGGCGAGAAGCTCAACAAGCTCCTTGACGAGGCCGCCCAGCAGGGCGTACAGCTCAATCTCAACCTGCTCGGTGAGGCTGTCTTGGGAGAAAAGGAGTCAGACAAGCGACTGGCAGACACCATCGAACTGGTGAAGAACCCGCGCGTATCGTACGTTTCTATCAAGGCCTCGTCGGTCGCCGCGCAGCTGAATCAGTGGGACATGGAGGGCAGCTTGGAGCGCCTCAAGGATCGTCTGCGTCCGCTGTACCGCGCTGCACGAGACAATGAGGTTTTTGTCAACCTGGACATGGAGGAATACAAGGACCTCCAGCTCACGGTGCGCCTGTTTAAAGAGCTGCTCAGCGAGAATGAATTCCACACCTATCACGCAGGCATTGTGCTCCAGGCTTATCTGCCAGACTCCTTCGCAGCGCTCCAGGAGATCACAGAATTCGCCCGTGCCCGCACTGAACAGGGCGGTGCCAACATCAAAGTGCGCTTTGCTAAGGGCGCGAACCTGTCGATGGAAAAGGTCGAAGCTGAGCTGCACGACTGGCCACAGGCCCCTTACCTGACCAAGCACGAGGTGGACGCGAACTACTACCGGATGCTTGACTACGTGCTCCAGCCGGAGAACGCTGACGCGATTCGCATCGGCGTGGCCAGCCACAACCTGTTCACCATCGCGTTTGCTAAAGAACTGGCCAAAGAACGTGGCGTGGAAAAACAGATCGACATGGAAATGCTACAGGGCATGGCGCCAGCGATCGGTGAGGAAATCCTCTACACGCCAGTGGTCCGCGCAGAAGACTTCGACGTCGCCGTCTCCTACCTGGTGCGCCGCTTGGAAGAAAACGGTGCTGAGGAAAACTTCCTTCACGCCCAAGCCGTCGGCGATTTCTCGGGTCAGCGCGATGCGTTTCTCCGCGCTGTAGCGGACCGGTGGAATGTGCGTGACACTCCGCAACGCGATCAGGACCGTGGCGTCGATAAGCAAGCGCGTTACTCCACTGGCGCGTTCCGCAACGAACCCGACACCGACCCGGCGTTGCAGGCCAACCGCGAGTGGGCCTTGCGCCACCTCGCCACAGACCCCGGCCCGACGCAATCCCCGCTGGTCACCGACCCGGCCGTCATCGATGAGGCCGTGGCCCGGGCCCGCGCGGCCGCCTCGCCGGATAACCGCGTGGAACTGCTGCTTCGGGCTGCGGATGCACTGGCACGGCACCGTGGTGATTTGGTCTCGGTCATGGCGCATGAAGCGGGCAAGACGGTCGACCAATCGGACCCGGAGATTTCCGAGGCCATCGACTTCGCCACCTACTACGCCTCTTGCGCCGAACAGCTCGATGACCGTTTCACCCCGCACGATGTGGTCGTGGTGACCCCGCCGTGGAACTTCCCCGTCGCTATCCCCATGGGTGGCGTGTTCGCTGCCCTGGCAGCTGGTGCGCGAGTGATTTTGAAGCCCGCACCACAAACCTTGCGCTGCGCCGAGGTGGCTGTGGCTGCCCTTCGCGAGGCAGGCATCACCGAGGACATACTCCAGATGGTCAACGCCGACGAAGCCGAAGCCGGCAAACGCCTCATCTCCCACCCCGATGTGGACTGCGTGGTGCTCACCGGTGCCTCCGAGACCGCCAAGCTATTCCGCTCCTGGCGCCCAGAGATGAAGCTGCTGGCGGAAACCTCCGGTAAGAACGCCATCATCGTCACCCCGCACGCCGACCCTGACCTCGCGGTCGCCGATGCCTACAAGTCAGCCTTCGGCCACTCCGGCCAGAAGTGCTCCGCCGCCTCCCTGCTGATCCTGGTGGGCGACTGCGGGCGTTTCAAGAGCCAGCTTGTCGACGCCGTCTCCACCCTCCGCGTCGGCCGCGGCACCGACATCTCCACCACGATGAACGGCCTCATCGAAGCCCCAGGCGAAAAACTCAAGCGCGGCCTCACCAAGCTGGAACCGGGAGAGTCGTGGCTGCTCAAGCCACGAGAAATCGAACCTGACCTGTGGACCCCAGGCATCCGTGACAACGTCCAGCCTGGCTCCTGGTTCCACACCACCGAGTGCTTCGGCCCCGTCACGGGCATCATGTACGCCTCCACGCTGGAAGAAGCCATCGAATGGCAAAACTCCACCGGGTTCGGACTCACAGGTGGCCTGCATTCCCTCGACGAAGACGAAATCGCCTACTGGCGCGAACACGTTGAAGTAAGCAACGCCTACATCAACCGCGGTATCACCGGTGCGATCGTGGAACGGCAGTCCTTCGGCGGTTGGAAGAACTCCGCCATTGGTCCTGGCGCCAAGGCTGGTGGCCCGAACTACGTGGCACAGTTCGGCACCTGGACCGACGGCACTTTGGAGCCGCTATCTGGCGTGTCCCTGTCGCCTGAGGTCACGCGCCAGCTGCGCGCCTCTTCCCTGTCAGATGAGGACCTCACCTGGGTCACCCGCGCCGCCGAGCTGGACGCACAGGCCTGGGCCACCGAGTTCGCCGTGGAGCACGACCGCGCGGCACTGCGCTGCGAATCCAACGTGTTCCGCTACGTCCCGGCAGAGTCCTACCTGTACTACGCCTCGGACTTGTCTCCGCGCGAAGAGTTGCGGCTAAAGATCGCAAGCACTCTCACCGGGGTGCCTCTGGTTCGCCTCACTGCTCCGGATTTCCCAGCGTCCTCCCGGATCCGCATCATCGGCACCGCGCCGGATTCCTTCCGCGTCAAGGCCGCCGAGAACGGCTCCTACCTTGCCGAAGGCCCACTGCTTGCCGACGGCCGGATCGAACTGCAGCTCTTCCTCAAGGAGCAAGCAATCTCGCAGACTATGCATCGCTTTGGGGTGCTCTTGAAGTAGGGATTGCGCGGCGGGATTTAGCGTACGGATGGTACTTTTCAAGCCTGGATCGTCCCATCCATACGCTTGATTTCCCCCCCTCAAAAACTAAAACACCGCCCCAGCCCCGATGGTGTTTCGGGAGGGGCGGTGTTTCGCGTAAGTACGAAGCGTATTAACGCTTGGAGTACTGAGGTGCGCGACGTGCCTTGTGGAGACCAGCCTTCTTGCGCTCGACTGCACGAGCGTCACGGGTGAGGAAGCCAGCCTTCTTCAGGGCTGCGCGGTCAGCTGGGTTGTAAGCGTTCAGCGCGCGAGCGATCGCGAGGCGGAATGCGCCAGCCTGGCCGGTTGGGCCACCACCGGTGAGGTTTGCGTGGATGTCGAACTGGCCTTCGCGGTCGATCAGGACCAGTGGGGCCTTGATCAGCTGCTGGTGCAGCTTGTTCGGGAAGTAGTCTTCCAGGGAGCGGCCGTTGCACTTGAACTCGCCGGTGCCTGGCACCATGCGGACGCGGACGATGGCGCGCTTACGACGACCGACGGTCTGGATTGGGCCGTCCATCTCGATAGGAGCAGCAACAGCTGCTTCTTCGGTAGGCTCTGGGGCTACGATGTCGCCGATGGTGTTGGTGAACTCTTCGGTAGCAGCGGTTGCAGCAGCGATGTCTGCAGCGTCAGCCTGAAGATCCTGGTTCTCGGTTACGTTCTGTTCAGTCATTACTGTGCCACCTGCTTGATTTCGAAGGTCTCAGGCTTCTGAGCAGCGTATGGGTGCTCGGAACCTGCGAAGACGTGCAGCTTCTTTACGGAAGCGCGGGTCAACTTGTTGTGCGGCATCATGCCCTGGATTGCCTCGAAGACAACGCGCTCTGGGTGCAGTTCCATAGAACGGCCCAGGGAAAGGGTCGTCAGACCACCTGGGTAGCCAGAGTGGCGGTAACGGAACTCGGTGTCGCGCTTGTTCGCGGAGATGTGCACCTTGTCAGCGTTGATAACGATGACGTGGTCACCGCAGTCAACGTTTGGTGCGAAGTATGGCTTACGCTTGCCGCGGAGCAGGTCAGCAGCGGTAACTGCGAGGCGCCCCAGAACCACATCAGTAGCGTCAATGACGTACCACTTGCGGGTTACGTCACCGCTCTTTGGGTGAAAAGTAGACAAAATGACTCCTTATAAGTCTGTCTAGGAACTGCCAGCCAAGACGCGTGCGCACAAGATCCGATTCGGCGGCCGGTGGAGACCCGAACGGCTGCTGCCCCTTGGGGCTGCACACACAGACAACCAATCCTAAAACATGAGTGCCTAAAAGTGAAAATCGCGCCGGCGCCACCCGCACTCGCCTTCCACAACGAGTAGTGTGCGGGTGGCGCCTGCGCGAACAGCAGACCCCGGTTGATGGTTGGTAGTAGGTTTAGCCCCAGCTTGCTGCGGCCATGCGGTTGATGTCGCTCATGCGGTCGTTTCCTTCGCGGACGGTCTTGGAGATCGTCGCGAGGATGGTGTTGAGCTCGTTCGCGGCGCGATCCCACTTAGCCTGAGCTTCATTGTAGGCCGTCGCGGAGTCACCTTCCCAGGATGTCACCATGGGCTGGAGTTGGGACTTGAGGCCGTCGAGAAGCGAGTTGATGCGGCCGGAGGTGGCGTTGATGTCGGCTGCTGCGTTTTCGATTTCGCCGAATTGGTACTTGATCATGCTTTCCATGGTTTCCCCCTGTTGGTGTTAGAGCGCGAGGCCTTGGGCTTCGATGTTGTTGAATGCGCTGGCGTTTTCGGCTTCCATGCCGTCGAAGTTTTTCGCGTTGTGGCGGATGTTGTCGGCGATGGCTTGGAGTGCTTCGTGCAGTTCGCGTGCCGAGGTGTTCCAGCGCTCCATCAGGCTGTCAAAGCTGACTTGTGCGTTGCCGGCCCAGCTGCCGCGGAGACCGTCGACGACGCTGCGCAGCCTGGTCAGTTCCCCTTGTACTTCATTGTTGGTGCCATCGACGCGCCCGGCGGCGGCAACCATGACATCAGCTTCAGTCCTGAACAGTTGAGTCATTTCTGTGATTCCCCCGTATGAATGGTGTGTAGTGTGGGGCCAATTTTTTTGCCCTCATTATGTTTAGACTCCGCGAGCGCCCGAAAAGGTTCCATTATTTTTAAAAAAAGTTTTTAGCTCAGGCCCAAGCTCTCTACTGCCATGGTGCAAGCTGCTTTTTGCGCGATGGTGGGTTCTCCCTTGCTGTGACAACCGACGCTGAATTGTTGCCCAGCGGTAACCCACACAACCCAGGCCACAGTGCTGCCGTCTCCTGGGGTTTCGAGGTATTCGACGGTGGGGTCGTTGGGGCGCAGGTTCCGCGTTACTCTTTCTTCGAGTGTCGGGTCGCTGGCCACCATACTGGATATTTCGGTGCGGATGGCGCCTGCGTCGACGCCGTAGGTGTTATCGACAGCAATGAGGATTCTCATGTTGGGGTCTTCTCCTGTGGCAACAAGGATGCCGTCTTCCCGGGGCCCGATGCGAAACCCCGGCGGCAAGGTAAGCCGGACGCGTTCGTATTCCATCACCACCCCATGGGAAGGCGTGGGCGAAGCGGTAGCCACGGGGTTTTCCGCCCGCGCGGTGGTGTGTGGCTGGCTATCAATCCCCCACCAACTCAACACCAAAACGGTAATGATCACCAGCGCGACGGCGACATGGAACAGGCTCACCGTTGGCAACGCTGCTTTACGACGTCCCTTGGTTGGTCTCCGGATCGCCTTCGGCGCCTGGTGGTCTGTTTCGACTTCATCAGCGTTGTAGGCTGCCACGGACTTGTTCAGGAGTGTGCGGGTGAGGACTTCGACGGCCCGGTCTGGCCCGGTGATCGCGACTTCAATGTCGGGCCAGACCCCGTCGGCCATGACTTTCAGCTGGTCAACGACGGCTGCTACCGCCCACCCCGCCAGGATCCCGGAGCAGGGCAGGTCGTATCGGTGTATTTGTTCCTCTGCTTCGAAGATGGTGGCGTTCTCCAGCACCGTCACCGTGATGAGTTTCATGGTTCTTCCTTAGGTTTGCGCTACGTGGCATGCCCCGATCGTGGTGCCGGCGACGTGCCACACACCGCGGCCTGGGATTTGCTTGGTTGGTTTGATGCCGAAGATGCGGCCTTCGTCTGGGTCGGCGTCGAGAAGCAGCACGCTGGGCGAGTTATCTTTGACGGTGGCGAAAAACGGGGTGTACAGCGCGCGCCCAATACCGCCTGATTTCCTAGCGACGACAATGTGCAAACCAATGTCACGGGCGTGCGGGATGAGCGGAATGAGTGGCTGCAATGCGCCTTCCGCAAGCAGGTCATGGTCGTCGATAAGCAGGTAAATCTCCGGCCCTGACCACCACGACCGGGCGCGCAGGTCGGCGGCAGTGACGTCAGCGCCCGGCAGTCGGCCCTTGAGCGTGGTGGCGGCGCTGGCGACTGCCTGGCTGATGGCGTCCGTGGTGGCGCCGTAGGCTGCGACCATGTCTGCGGGGAAGGCGTCGAGGTGGCTGCGGCGCGGGTCAATAACCACCAAGCGCGCGACCTCCCGCCCGAGCTTGACGACGCCACTGCCCACCGTCCTCATGAACCCCGTCTTTCCGGAACCTTGCCCGCCAATGCACAGCACATGCGGTGAAGATTCCGGGTCCCACCCGAGCGCACCAAGACTGGGGCCACCCACCCCGAAGGGGATGCCCGGGCAGTGCCCCGCCTCGGCCACCGCCAAGGACACGGGCAGTTCCTTAAGACGCGGCACCGGAGGCAGGTTCGTGCTACGCGCCGCCATGATGACATGCCCGACATCCTGGTTGGTGGAATACGCCACCAGGATTGATTCGCCCTCATTGCTCAGCCCTCTGCCCGGCTTATCCGAGAGCTTTTGTTGCGCTTTGCGGTCAATCACTGAATCCATCGGCTCGCCGAGCTTGAGCTCTATCCGGGTGCCCAGCAAGTCTCGGATCGCGGGGCGGATCAGGTTCCATCGCGGTGTACTGAGCAACAAATGGACCCGCGCCGCCAAACCATCAGATGCGATGGCGACAAACGAGTCATAGAGTTCCTCAAAATCGCTGCTCACCACGTGCCAACCGTCCACCACGAGGAACGTGTGGCCCGGCTGCGGATCATCGATGAAGCTCCGTACTTCGTCCACTACACGTCTTACCTTCTCGGGATCATTTTTGTGTGCGACCCCAGCAACGTGAGGCATGGCCGCCATCGCGCCCAACTCCGTACCCGCCAAGTCGAGGATGTAGCACCGCAGATCAGCAGTGTGATGGGGTGGCAGCAAGTGACAACACGATGCTGCGCAGCGCCGTCGTCTTGCCGGAACGCGGACCACCGCACACCACGGCGTGCCCGGCGCCGCCACTTAAATCCACCACGAAAGGGTCCTGCCGCTGGTGGAACGGCCGGTCCACCATACCGATGGCGGCCTGGCACATCCCCAGCTCATCAGCCACCCCGGCCAACGGCAGCTGGTCCGGCAGTGGAGGCAACCACATTTGGTGGGCATGCCACCGCACCTGCTGGCCCGCAGCCACGATCACCTTAATCAACGCGCCCAGCACCGTCCGAGAAGAATCCAACTGGTATTGGGCCTCCTCCGGTTCCGCGATATCAGCAGCACTGCAAAACAGTTGCACGCCCAATTGGTCAGTGTCGGTTCCCACCACGCGGACGGGAACTGGTCCGGACACATAACTCGCTTGGAACCTAGTGACATCATTGGCATCAGACTTAATGAACCCAGCGCCCGGCGTCGCCGGAAGATGGTACGCATCCACCACGCCCAACACCTGGCGGGACTCCGACGCCGAAAACGTCTTGAGCCCAATGCGGTAGGAAAGGTGCGAATCCAAGCCCCGCAGCCGACCTTCTTCCAGCCGCTGGCTGGCCAGCAACAGATGCATATGCAACGACCTGCCCAGTCGGCCGACCGCCACAAAGAGATCCGCAAAATCCGGGTGCTGGCCCAGCAGCTCAGAGAACTCATCCAGCACGATCACCAACGCAGGAAGGGGCGGAAGATGCGGATGGGTGCTCTCCCGAGCAGTCTGGTACTCGCCTACATTGGCGAAATTCCCCGCTTGCCGCAACACCTCTTGCCTACGCGTCAGCTCACCGCTAATCGCCTCATGCATGCGCTCCACTAGGCTCGATTCATCCGCCAAGTTGGTAATCACCGCGGAGGTGTGGGGCAAATCGTCGAGTCCTAAGAAAGTAGCGCCACCCTTGAAATCGACCAACACAAAATTGAGTTCCTCCGGGGAGTGAGTGAGCGCCAAGGACAGCACGAATGTTTTCAGCGCTTCGGATTTGCCACTGCCAGTCGCCCCGATGCACAGCCCATGAGGCCCCACCCCGCCGTGTGCGGATTCCTTAATGTCCAGGTACAGGGGCGCACCTGATTCGGTGACTCCGATCGGTACGTTCAACCGTTGCTGCGCGCTCTTGCTCGGCCGCCACAGCTGTTCAGGGCGTAATTCTTCCAGTTCAGCGATGCCGTGCAGACCTAAGAAATCGAGGGAGCGGGTCGCGGTAGCTGCGGGGCGTCGATAAGCGGTAAGCGTGCGGGCGCAGTGCAGCGCCGCAGCCTCACTGAGAACGTCTGCCGCGCCGATATCCTCCAGCCCGCCTTCCGTGTGCACCGTCAGCGTCCGCGCTGAATCCGCGCCAACCGTCAGCCACAGCCCCTCAGTGAGGGCCCACTCCCCCACCTCGCTGTACTCGTGGTGACCGAGCGCAACGATGGTCGTCCACTGCGGATTATCCAGCTCAGTACTAATGTCGGCGGTGTCGTCTGCTATCAGAATCCGAAAGCGGGCGGATTGTGGCTCCCGCGCATGGGGCAACCACTTTGTCCAGGCCAGCGAGTCCCCACGTGCCTCAATCCCGACGCACTCCGGACCGTGATGAAACGCCAACTGGATAATCAACGCGCGGGCCAGCTCACCCGCCATCGGCCCAGCCACCCCGAGGTAACGAAACGCCTGCAGCTGCACAGCCACCGGCATATGCGGCACTGATCCCACCGAGCGAACCGTATGCCGCAACGACACCGCACACACCGGGTCCAGGTCCTCTGGAGCTCCAGAATCTGGCACTACCACTGGGGTACATAACGCAGTGGTTCCCAGCCCCAACCGGACTTCCAGCGCATCAGGATCATCGGGATTGCGCTCCCACAACCGCCGGGTTCCCACCATTGCCCCAAGCAACGCCGGGTCCGGATGTTTGTGCACCTCCGCGGCCCGCTGCGCTGAGGCATTACGGACCGCGGAATCCCGCACCGCACTCAAATGCCGCAGGTAGGCACGGCGAGTTTCATCAATATCGTCGCCCGGTGGAGAGCCGAACATGGTGGCCATGCTCATCAGCATCATGACGGGAAACATGAGCATCATCGGGTGAGCCTGCCCGCCCGCCGTGATCATCAGTGCGAGCATTCCGCCGATGGCCACGAGCATGATCACTGGCATGAGTATGCGCACCAATGGCATGGGCTGTGGTTTTGACGCCGGAGGGATTTTCTCCGTGTGGATGGATCCGCTTGGTACGGGTGGCGCGGGTTCACGCTCCGCCATACTGATCGGCGCAATCACGTATTCTGGTTCGAATTCCAGCTGGTCATGAAGTGGTTCGAGCGACGTCGATGTCATTATTCCCCCAGGTTGAGTGTTTGATTCCACGAGCTTCCCCCGAAGCTTCGAGTGGACACGGCGCCAAGTTTAGGCCATGCTGAGCGTATCCGCAGTCACAGTTGTGGCGCTGGTGCACCAAGGGGGTTGATGCACCAAGGCTTTCGGTTTCGCAATGGGGGTTCGTTTTGACCGCACCGCATCATCTGACCACGTCATTTCGCATTACTTGCCGGTTCGAGGTGGGCGAGTTGTCCTCGACGCCGCCGAAGTCAGTGGACGTGACCGTTCCGGCCTCGTCATCGCTGGAGGAAGCCCTCCCGGAACTTACGGAACTCGCCGGAGCACCCATGATCTCTGTTCCGTGGCTGGCACGAACGGTGGCTGGCACCCCGGTAGACATGTCCGTGCCACTTCCCCACGCTGGAGTCACACACGGTGATGTCCTGGTGTTTTCCCCATGGGAGGACATCGATCCGCCGCTACGTACCGACGCCGCCGAAGCCCTTACTGACCTTGACCTGTCCTTTTCCGCCCACGGTCTCGCCGCGTCCACGGCGCTGCTAGGGCTAGTCAGCTTGGGTTTTCTCTCACTGACGGCCGCACTTCCCACTGTCACGAATTCCGCGTTGTTGCTGCTTTTGCTGGTTCTCGCTGGGTGCGTGGCGGCGTGGCTGCGAACTGCTGCGCCAGAGGAAAATCTGTCGGCTGGAATGTTTGCTCTCGCCCTCCCGTTAGCTTCTGGGACTACGGTGTGGACATTGGTAGCGGGCAGCATGGGGCCAAGCGATCCAGCACACGTGGGATGGCTTGCCATCGCTTCGGTGGTGGCGGCACTGGTCACCGCGTTGTTTCTGTGGTGGGTGACAAGACCAGGGCTGTCACTTGTGGTATTGCTGTTCACGGCTGCCGCGATCGTGGTGGTGGCTTCCGGTGTCCTCATTGTCTCGGGGAGCACGCTGTCCGCTGCGGCGGTTGCCGTGGCGGTGTGTTTCGCAGTGCTGTTGGCGTCGCCTCAGCTTGCGACCGTGGTGGCCGGGTTGAAGGTTCCAGCGCTCCCGGCTGCCGGGCAGGATTTGCGGGTGGCTGATCAGGCCGTCGATAAGCCTGTGGAGCGGGCGTGGCGTGCGACCAGGGTGCTGGACGGGGTGTGTTTAGGTGCTGGGGCGGTGGCGGCGTTGGCGCTGCTGTATCTGGGGTGGCGCACCCCCAGTCCTGGATTTGTGTGCGGTTTTGCGCTGGCAAGCAGCATTGCGGTGGCATTGCACGCGACGAGGCACCGCAGCACGCCAGCGATGTGGGGTCTGTGGTTGTGGTTCCTCGCCGGGCTGGGAGCGGTGGTCTTTTCCGGGCCGGCGGCCGGGCCGGGTGGGGCAATCGTGGCGGTGGTGGCGATGATGCTTGGGCTCACCGCACCACTGTGGGCGCACCGGATCCGGGGGCTGTCACCAACGGTATTCAACTGGCTGGAGCGTGGGGAGACGCTTGCCCTGGCGGCAGTGTTTCCGCTGGCAGCCCACCTCGCCGGGCTTTTCGACGCCATTAGAGGCCTCGGCTAATGCGCACCCTAGTACTACTTTGTATTTTCGCTGTTCTGGCGGGTACCCCTGCTCCTGTTGCGTTAGCAGCCGAACCGGAATGCCCCGCCCCGATCCCGGCGCAGGCCCCTCACGGTTCCCCTCCCGCGGAACTTCTGCTCGCCCACCGGTTCGCCACCGGCGCAGGGGTGAAGGTGGCGGTGATCGATACCGGTGTGGCTCCCCATCCCCGCCTCGGCCAGGTCGCGGACGGTGGGGACCTCATCGGCACTGGCGAAAGCGGCGGGGCGTTTCACGACTGCGACGGCCACGGCACCATCGTCGCCGGGGTCATCGCCGCCCGCCCCGCACCGCAGCATGACGACGCTCTCCTCGGCATCGCACCCGACGCAGAGATCATCGCGATCCGCCAATCCAGCAGCGTGCTGCGCTCCCCTGCCCGACCAGAAGAGTCAGCGGGGACCATCGCTACCTTGGCGGATGCGTTGCACCGCGCCGTTGATATGGACGCTCACGTGATCAATGTGTCCCTCGCTTCCTGCGTCCCCGCGCACCTCGCAGGTTCCCTCGACGCCCGCGTGCTCGACGAAGCCCTCCTCCGCGCCGAGCACAGTGGCGCCGTGGTCATCGCAGCTGCCGGAAACATCGGCACCGCCTGCCCAGCAGGATCCATATCCTACCCAGCGCATTCTCCCACCGTCATCGCTGTATCAGCGTCCGAAACAAGCCACGACCTGGCACAATACTCACTCCCCACCAGTGGGACACCATACTCAGCCCCCGGTAGAGTTCCGGTAGGACTAAGCCCGCACGGCGAAGGCTTCGCCACCGGCATGCACCATCAAACCCAGCAACAACCATTCATGGGCACCAGCTTCGCCGCCCCAGTGGTGTCTGGCGTGGCGGCACTCCTCACGCAGCGCTATCCCGAGGACACGCCCGCCCAGCTGCGTGCCAGACTCACAGCCAGCGCCTCACCTGGAACAGGACACATCTCATCCACCACCGCCCTTACTGTTATTATGGGCGAGGCCTACCACCAGCAAGTATCACTAACGCAGCCAGCGGAACCCGACATGCGCATTCAGCAGCGCGCGCTCACGTTTCTACTCATCACCGCCATCGGGCTCGCGAGCCTCGGGATCCTACTGGCAGCGTGGCGCAAAATGATGTGAAGGGCTGGGTTTTTGAAGTCCTATGACGATAGTGAAATGACGATGATCCCTGGATACCAGTCTCTTTCATTAAGCTGACCTCGAAGCATCGTCAATCCAACATCGTCATTTCCCAGAAATGCCCCCTTCACCCGCCACATGGCCCGTGGAACCCAACGCCGACGCACTCCCCCTGGCACAAGAACACATGACGGCCCACCACTATTGCCTTTAGACGATAGTGAAATGACGATGATCCCTGGATACCAGCCTTTTTCATTAAGCTGACCTCGAAGCATCGTCAATCCAACATCGTCAAAACCCCTGAAACACCCGGAACACCCCTTCACCCGCACACTTCCCCGAAAGGGCCCCTACCCTTGTGGCTTCAGGGCAGCAGTGTGAGATAGTTCCGCGCCGCGCGGAAGTAACGCGAGTATTGGCCAGGGTGCGGTTTGGGGATCAACGACGCCGAGCGCCGTAGCATCCGCCGGGGTGGCTACCGTGTGGGTTACTCCGTAATCAGTGACTAGCACGATCCCATTACCAGTATCGACACCGATGGCGCCGATGCTTGGGCCCGAAAAGCGTGTTGCAGTTGCTTGACCTGCGAGTGAGATACCGTGTGGCGCAGGTTCGCCAAGCCCGACTCGGCCGTCTGCGCGTACCCAGACGTGTGTTGGTGTTTGCCATTGCACCGTGGCAAGGGGAAGTTCGGCGACAACGCGCACGGCGTCAGGGTACTCGGGCAATGCATGAGACGGAACGGGGCGTTGCACAACCCCAAGGTCGGTGGCGATCTGGGCTTGGAGGCCGGTGAGGGGTACGAGCCCGTCGTGGCGCAGCAGCCAGTATTCCGTGCCGGTTGCGATGATGTCGCCGGTTACTTCTCGGTAGGGAGGCAGTTCTGTCACGGCAGACAGCAGTTGGGCTGGTGGTCGCCACATGGGTGTGTCAATGGTAATGCCGAGGCGCCGGCGGATGCTGCGGCCGAGTGGGGTGTCGTCTGGCGGTAGCTCGGCTCGACCCGCGGTGGTGATGACCCAGGTTCTTCCGTCGGCGTGGGCGAGGAGGCCCTGGGCGTCGGTAAGCGGGGCGGGGGCGGTGCCTGCAACAACGGTGACGTCGCTGCCGCTGTGCACCGCCGACCAGGTGTGGGCGGGCTGCGGGTGCGGTGCGATCACGCCCGGCGCGCCCAGGATTCCGATGGGAGCGCCCCGCTGCTGTCCGTCGAGCACTGCGGCCGACGCCTTCGTCGCAGCTTCCGGCTTACCGACGACCAACCTCGCCGAAGCCTCATTCGCCACCGGGTGGAGCGCTGTTCCGCTGTCACTGGGCAGCCGGACGTACAGCGCACCATTTTCGGTGCGAATGATGGGCGCATCCCCAGGATCCGCCGCTGGGGCGAACAGTGCGAGTGCGCCGGAGCCTACAGCGATGATGGCCACTCCGATGAGACCAAAGAGAGCGGCGCGTTTCCGGGCACCTAGTGGGTCGGAGATCATCCTGGTGTCGCCGAGAACCACGCCATGTTCTACTCGCCGGACTAGAAATTTGTGTCCGCTGATTTGCGCTTTGGTGGTGGACGAAATTACTCCGCTCACGGCCTTCCCCCCTTTTGTGTGACCGATTGCTTCGTGTTCACACCTTACCGGGGGACTGTGGCGCTCGCAGTGCTACTGGGATGGTGGTGCCGGCGGTTTGTCTTGTTGTTCGGCAGCTACAGAGTCCCCGGTTTTCACACCGTCGGCATCGAGTCCTTTGAGCTTGTCACGTTCCACGAGCCATTCGAAATGGGAGTCGCGGCCGCGGTGCGGGATGGTTGGCCGGTGGATGTACGGATCGTTGTAGTCTGCCCAGCTGGTGTTCTTCCCGGCTTCGCCCTTGGTGCGCAGTGGTGGCAGTTTCTCTGGGGAGTTGCCCGGCTCGCGAAGTTTCAGGATCTCTTCGTCAGTAAACGCGGCGTTGACGGCGTAGATGATCACCTGGTGGTCCTTGTACACCGGGGTGACGCCTGGGGTGTTGATCAAGCCGGTTTCGAAGTCGGGGCGAGGTGCCTGGAACCACCAGAAGTTTGGTGGGGAGATGTAGATGTATTTCACGTTCAGTTCGCGGGCCGCCACATCAACACGGTTCGCTTCATCAGGAACGTCAAAGTTGCCTTGGCCGAGTCGCATCGGGTGCCAGAACAGGCTGTTGGTGTTGGACTCGATGGTGGTGTTCGGCCACAGGTAGTGCTTGTAGAACGCCGGCAGCCGGTTGTAGGCGTACATCCAGCCGCTGCCTTCGTCGGGGTTAGAGAAGATCGTGCCGTCGTAGGCGTGTGGTTGCTTGGCCAGCCAATCGAAAGCCTTGAAGTCCCGCTCGTTGACCAGGCGGCCGTCGCGGGCGGAGTTGATGGCCCACGCACTGCCGCGCTCCATGCCGGTGCGGACGGTGTCCTGGATGACATACGCTGCGCCACCGCCAACCAGGACCGCCAGAGCACTAGTGACCACCGTGTACTTCTTTAGTGGGCCACCGGTGAGCAGGCGAATACCCACGGCAATAGCAACCGCTGCGAATGCGACGGTGAACATCGCTGCCGGCATGACCAGACGGTGCCCGGTGTTGTAGTGCAGCGCACCGATCATCTCAAAGTATTTGCCCCACGTGTTGCCAAATGGACGCAGTGAGTTAACGGTGAAGCACACACTAAGGAACCAGAACACCGGGGCCCACAGGTTACGACGCCACAGCACGAGCACCACTGCGCCTGCGCCAGCGATCCACACCCACGGGGACACATTCAGCTCGAAGGAAACAGCGTGCCGGGTGTTCATGAAGATCGCAGTCTTCCAGGCCTCCACCAGGCTCAAGTCCTCGGTGGCGGTGAAAGCTTTCACTTCCTCAGATTGCTCCGCGCCAATGAGGATCTGTGGCAGCAGCGCCACCACTCCAACCAGGCCGGTAACGCCGAGCAATGCGACGTCGCGAAGCCTCCAGCCAATATGTCCCTTCACACTGGCGGGCTTACGCGCAGGCACCCACAGCAAATACAGCAGCCACCACAGCGCCAACCCGAGTACCACGATTGTCGCCGCGGAAGGGTGCATCTGCACCATTCCAATGAACGCGAGCGCAGCGAGGAAACTGCGGATCGGGCTATAAGGAACCGTCATGAACAGGGCCAACACGATGCCACTTGTCGCGACCGCCGCCACATAAGGCCAGGCCCCCACGTAGAGGCCAATCCAGTGGAGGACCGGGAAGCCACCAACAATGAGTGGTGCCAACGCAGCTGCGATTTGCGCTGTGATCCCCCGGCGCCCGATCAGACGCCAGGCAATCAGCCCCACAGAGATCGGGAACGCCACAGCTGGAATGACGATGCCGGTGAGATTCGTCGCTGCGATCGGTGAGATGTTCGCCAGCTCTGCCAGCAGAGCCGCCCCTGCGTGCCATGCCGTCGGGTAGTACATCTTTGCCAGGGTCTCAGTGTTTTGCAGCTCACCCATGCGGGTCGGCGAAACGATACCCGTTTCCACCGCGTAGCGCACCACGCTGGCATGCCAGTGCACATCCCAGCCCTGGAAAATGCTATCCATCTTCCCAGCGGCATATCCGAGTAACTGCAGCGACCTGTGCAAAATGTACGCAATCCCACCGGCCATACCGAGGCCCGGCAGTATCCAGGTGGGATCCAGGAGGGTTCCGGTGCGCCAGTCACGCCGCGGTGCAGGCTGCGTGTCGTCGCCTTCGGTGGTGAGGCGGGCGGCGCGGCGACGTCGGTAAGCAAAAAATGCGCCATTCCACACCAACGCCAACAGCGCGAGACCAGCGGTAAACAGCGCCACCGACTTCGCGTTAAACGTAATGGTGGTGAGGCCAAACGCCCACGCCGCCAGACCATAAATGCCGAAGGTCGCTGGGAGTGACGCCGCAACAGCCCACTGGCCACGCGCACCCGATAGCCACGCAACAATCAAGCCTGGAACGGTGAACACCGCAACTGCTATCGCTGCTGCGCTGACCATACCCATTAACCCACCTTCACATTTTGCGCCGTATTAACCTCAGTAATCTTAGGCCATGTCGGGGGTAATCCCCGGCAAGGGCGCGCTGTCACAGGTCACGGAAGAGTCCGCAGCCCGCGTGTCGCCTCCGCCCGCGCCTGCAAATCACTATCCGCCGGGTAGTCCACCCCCACCAACGACAACCCATGCGCCGGCGCCACTGGCACTTCGGAACAACGCTTGTCCATCGTGAGCAGCCCCGCGACAAACCCAGTATCGCGGCGTCCCTCGCCCACTGTCAGACACGTCCCCACCAGCGATCGCACCATCGACCAGCAGAACGCGTCAGCACTCACATGGGCTTCGTACAACAGTGGCTCCTCCGCAGTGGACACATCATGCCACTGGAATACTTCCAAGTCCCGCACCGTCGTCGCATTTGGCTTCGCTTTGCACAGTGCCGCAAAATCATGCAACCCCACCAGAACATCAGCTGCTGCCTGCATCTTCGCCAGATCCACCGGCTTTGGCCAATGCGCCGTGTCACGAGCCCTGGTCGGCAACGCCCCAGCGGGATCAGCGCTCACCCGATACACGTAGTGACGGCGCAGCGCCGAAAACCTGGCATCGAATTCCTCTGGGACAACACCACACCTCTGAACGCGAATGTCATCCGGCAGCAAGCGCGCCAACCGACGAACAAGTCGCGACGGATCACCATCGATCGTGCGCTGCGCCAACGCCTGCTTACCGACGCTAAAGTGCGCTACCTGTCCCCGAGCGTGCACCCCAGCATCCGTGCGCCCAGCCACAGTCAGCTGAATCGGCTCCCGCAGCACCATCGTCAGCGTGTCCTCCAGCACCTGCTGCACGGTGCGTAACTCCGGCTCGCCCTCCTTCGGAACCTGTCGAGCCCACCCGTGGAAATCGGTGCCATCATAGGCAAGGTCGAGGCGAAGTTTCACTGAATCTGAGCTGTCCATGATGAAGCTATCTTACTGGTCTTGAAGCAACTGCAGGAAACGCTGCTGCCGCTCCTGAGGCGAAATCTTGCTACACCACGAACAATACTTCCCATCCTTCGCCGCATACCAATGGCAACACGATGTCCGCTCAAACTGGAGCTGGGTTTTCTCCCCCAGTGTCACGAGCCGATAGCTCCCACCCCTTTCCAACTTCGGGTGTGCAGCCGCCACCTGCTCCGCAAGCGCCCGCACCCGAGCCAGCTCCGCAGAATTATGTGCCTGCAACGAAAGTTTACGAAACGCCCCCGCAAACCCCGCTGCCATATTCCCCCACAAATTTGGCATCCCAGGGCCACTCACCTTCGAAATCACTTGTGCCAACGGCTCAAGATGCTGCCCGACCGTCATATCAACGACAGCTTTCGGATCCGCGACCGGCCGCACGTCTAGGTTCTTCAGAATCAACGTATCGGGACTCCCCTCCCGAAACCGCATCGCACAGTTAGGCATGGATACATCCAGCACGCTGTCATGCAACACCAACGCCGCCACAGCTGCACCGCAAACCCGGTGGCAATAACGCTGGAAAACCAATGAACCAGCGAAACGATTTGGCTCAAGTCCTCGCACGGCAGCATGAGCGCCCACCATTGTTGCAGCATCGGGCAATGTGGGATCACACAGCCTGCTCGCCACAAAATCCTCTTGTCGAAAAGGCTCCACCCGGACGCTAAACGCACCGCCTAGCCGATTGATGTCAGCAATCACTGTTAGATTCCTTCACTGTTCGTTGCTCGCCTCCCCTGCAATCCCCGGGAAGCATTTCCCGGATCTCGGCAACTTTCCAGGCTTCACTTTTGCTAATTTGGCATTTCTAGCCCGAAACCCGAGGTTCACTTCCCGGGTTTTACAGAAAACCCCACCCACACACAACAAAAAGCCGCCCCGCCGATGGGTATCAGCGACCATTGTTAGCTTCCTTCTCGTTTCGGCAGTACCGCACGCCATGGTCGCCCGAAATGACTCACATCTGCGACATCCCCGAATAGTGCCCTCACCACATCAGCCGTTAGCACATCAGCTACATCACCGGAGTGTTGTATCGTCCCATCAGCTACCACGGCGAGCCGGTCACAATAAGTGCCCGCCAGGTTCATGTCATGCAACACCACAGCAATAGCTTTTCCACAGTCATGAGCAAGATGACGGAGCAGATGCATAATCTCTACTTGATAGTGCAAATCTAAATTGTTTACTGGCTCATCTAGTAATATGCACTCAGTGTCACGCACCAGGGCACGCCCGATGAGTACACGCTGAATTTGGCCACCAGATAACTCCCTCACTTTCCGAAACAGCAGGTCAGAAAGATCAAGCTGATGTGCTACACCAAGCACTGCCTGCTTAATGTCGTACCGAGCTTCCTTTTCGTCCGCACCTAAAGCCAGCGCGGTGTAAACCGTCAGTTCGTTCCCCGAAGTTTCAGCTTGTTGCGGGACATATCCGATGTGCGTTGCTCGAACCCGAGGTTTTAGCTTCAATACATCTATTTCCCCGATCGACACTGCACCCGATGCTGGACGCAAAATACCGCACACTGCTTTTAACAGCGTCGATTTTCCCGCACCATTTGGCCCGATAATGCCCGTTACCTGACCGGAAGGAACTGTAAGCGTCGCATCACGCAAGACCAGCACCCCTTTTCGGCTATGCCTTACTGCAAGTCCTTTTACTGCTAATCCCGTGATCGTCATCGCAGTTCCTTGCGATTTTCTCGTAAAATGAGCCAAAGAAACATGGGAACACCGACGAGCGAAACCATGATTCCTACCGGAATAATTACAGGGCTGACAACGGTTCTGCCTGCCAGGTCTGCCAGAAGCAGGAGAAGCCCACCGATCAATGCTGTCAAAGGCATACGAACCCGCTCGTCATGTCCGATAATCATAGATGCCAAATGAGGTGCGACCAACCCGACAAACCCAATAACCCCAGTCACGCTGATAATTGATGCAGAGATAACGGTAACCCAGATCCCAGACTCTACCCGGATCCGGCGCACTGGCGTTCCTAACGCTAACGCTGCTTCGTCTCCGAGCGCTAATCGGGCTAATTTCCCGCCATTGATCAGCACATACGCTAAACCGATAGTGACGATAACTGTCAAGTAACCGATGTGTTGCCAAGTAGCTCGCCCTAAATCACCAAAAGCCCAATACAGGATGGGACCGAGCTTCTGTTCGTTGGCCACATACTGAAGTCCGGAGGTTAGTGCGGAAAACAGGTAGCTAAGTGCGATACCTGCCAGGATCAACGCAGCCGCACCCCGATGCGCACCAGCAGAGATACTGACTACCACTATCGAACACGCGGCCGCCGCAACAAAGGCGCACAACGTGATAGCTACTCCTTGGGACCCTGCGATAGTCAAGCCAAAGAAAATGGCCATCCCGGCACCGAAGGCTGCAGCGTTTGATATTCCAGTGGTAAACGGACTTGCCATCGGATTTCGGGTGATGATCTGCATCACGGCGCCACACAGCGCGAGTCCAGCCCCTGCGATGATTGCAATGATGGCCCGAGGGAGTCGAATTCCTGAAAAAATGACCCATTCGCCGTAATCCAAAGTGCGCGCAGGCAACCACCCAGGAGGAAGTAGGGTGGCCAAGAGCTCAATAGAATTGAACCCCGCTACGCCATTAGTTACCGATATCCAGGAAACCGCGAGCATCGCGATAGTGAAGAAAACCAAGATACCACTGGATTTCAGTGCTCTTCGCCGTAGCTCGCGGTTAACTGATGAATTCGCCCGTTGTGCCATTACTAGTGGTGGGCGTGGTATGTGTGTCCGTCTACCGGCTTCGCGTTTTGTAGTTCCAGCCAGCGGTTGAAAAAGTCATCTGGATTCACATCAGCCATTTGCTCTGGGTATAGCCATTTTGCCACGTATACAGTGCCAATAGCCTTGCCGAGGCCACCCCCTAGGAAACCAGTCATAAAGTACAACTGATCATTAGCCACAGCGTTGAGGTTGTTCCAACCAGGTCGGGCCATCATTTCCTCGGCGATGCTTGGGAACTCAGTATCAGCCGGCGGCGTGTACACACCGGTGTTCTTCAGTGCACCACCGGAAGTTACTTTTAGGATCAGGTCGGGGTTGGTCTGCAGGATATACTCTGGATCTACTGTATCGCCCGTAGCTGGCTGATCTGCGAAAATGTTGACGCCACCAGCATTAACGATCATGTTATGCCACCCGTCGTTGGATGTACCCGGGAATGCCGTGGTGAACGGGTCACCGTATTCCCAATACACGGTTTTCCTTTCAGGTGCTTTTTCTACTCTTTCCTTCACCAAAGCGAGAGTTTCTTCATAAAACTTGATCAGTTCTTCTGCTGCAGGTTTGTCGTTAAACAGCTGCCCCAAGATATCGATTTGCTTGTCCAAAGCTTTGTTATCCCACCCGGTGACAACAACGACCTTAATTCCAGCTGGCTCAAGTTGCTCTGCATAACTTTCGTAGTCAGCATTTTTGGGCAGCACTAGTGCATCCGGGTGCAAGGAAATGATTTTCTCGATATTGAGGTTGCTCTGCCCCTTACCAATAACGTTGTCCGGATCGAACTGCGACCAATACGCGCGGTCCTGCGCGGTATTGGTGTCCACAGATACAACCTTCTCAATGTGTCCCATCGCACGAATCAACTCACTGTTGTAGCGGTTCGCAACAACAATCTCGTCAACGGGTTCGTCAAAGGTAATTGTGCGGCCAGCGTCATCTGTAACCTGCACCTGCTTATCGACGCCTTGAGGTGTCGAAACAGTTGGCGCAGAGCATGCAGAAATAGCCAGTATCAAACTAGCAAGAACACCGATAATCCGGTGCGGAGAATTTTTCACTTGTGTGACTCCTCGGTCCAAACTATCAAGCAGCGCCTATAGACGTCTGCCGCTGGCAGGTACTCGGACTCAAGGCACATAATTGAGTGATCAACGCCTCTAGTTATGTTCCTTTTACCGTTGCGGGACAGTTCTGGATTTGCACCAGATTCCCCTCTTCATGCCTCATACGGAAATCAACCCCCGTTAAGGACCAGCGCTTTCACCATACCGGATAAAAGAGAGGCTTTTGAACGAGAGGCACCAATTAATCTTTTAGCCTCACAGACCTCCCCTACAATCCCCGGGAAGCATTTCCCGGATCTCGGCAACTTTCCAGGCTTCACTTTTGCTAATTTGGCATTTCTAGCCCGAAACCCGAGGTTCACTTCCCGGGTTTTACAGAAAACCCCACCCACACACAACAAAAAGCCGCCCCGACGTTCATGACGGGACGGCTTTTCAGGAGCTGAGAATTACTTCTCGGACTTCTCCTCGGCTTCGGCCTCTACTGCCTCAGCTTCAGCAGCTGCGTCAGTAGCGGTGTCTGCCTCGACCTCTGGAGCGTCCTCTACAGGAGCTTCTTCAGCCTTCTTGGAAGCAGCTGCGCGGGCTGCGCGGGTAGCTTCAGCGGAAACGGTCTCTTCGAGGACCAGGGAGATCTGGGCCATAGGAGCGTTGTCGCCCTTACGGTTCTCCAGCTTGATGATGCGGGTGTAGCCACCAGCACGGTTCTCGAACTTAGGAGCCAGCTCGTTGAACAGGTAAGCAACAACTTCCTTGTTCGTGATGAGCTTAGCTACGTTGCGTCGGTCAGCAATGGTGCCGGCCTTAGCTTTGGTGATGATCTTCTCTACGTATGGACGCAGAACCTTTGCTTTGGCATCGGTGGTCTTGATTGCGCCGTGCTCGATCAGCTGAGCAGCCAGGTTAGACAGGATCTTACGCTGGTTGTTAGCCGAACCGCCGAGACGGGCGCCCTTCTTAGGGGTAGGCATTGTTGTACTCCTCGTGTACAGGTTTATGAGCGCAGGCTCCCGGATGGCGGAAGCCTTAGGGCGTTTTACTCAGAATCTTCCGGGTCAAAGTCGATGAACTCGCCGGTTTCGGCGTCGTAGCCTTCGATCTGGGTTGGGTCGAAGTCTTCCGGAGCGTCCTTCAGGGTCAGACCCAAGCCGGCGAGCTTGATCTTGACCTCGTTGATGGACTTCTGGCCAAAGTTGCGGATATCCAGCAGGTCTGATTCGGTGCACTCAGCGAGCTCACCGACGGTGTGGATTTCCTGACGCTTCAGGCAGTTGTAGGAGCGAACGGAGAAGTTCAGATCCTCAATAGCCATGCCGTAGGCTGCGATGTGCTCAGTCTCCTGTGGAGATGGGCCAATCTCGATACCTTCGGCTGCGGTGTTCAGCTCGCGTGCGAGGCCGAACAGTTCAACCAGGGTCTTGCCTGCGGAAGCAAGGGCATCACGTGCGGAGATGGAGTTCTTCGTCTCGACATCGATGATCAGCTTGTCAAAGTCGGTGCGCTGCTCAACACGAGTAGCTTCCACCTTGTAGCTGACCTTGAGCACTGGGGAGTAGATCTGGTCAACAGGAATGCGACCGATCTCGCCACCGCCAGCGTTGAGGGTTGCTGGGACGTAGCCGCGGCCACGCTCAACAACCAGTTCGATGTCCAGGCGTCCCTGCTCGTTGAGGGTAGCGATGTGCAGATCCGGGTTGTGGATCTCCACACCCGCTGGAGGCTGAATGTCACCTGCGGTGACGACGCCTTCGCCAGACTTGCTCAGGTACATGACCACTGGCTCGTCAGAGTCAGAGGACAGCACAATGCCCTTGATGTTCAGGATGATGTCGGAAACATCTTCCTTCACGCCACCGATGGTGGTGAACTCGTGGAGCACACCGTCGATCTTGACGCTGGTCACTGCTGCACCAGGGATGGAAGACAGCAGGGTACGACGCAGCGAGTTACCGAGGGTGTAGCCGAAACCTGGCTCCAGTGGTTCGATGATGAAGCGAGAGCGTGCTTCGTCAACGTATTCCTCGGTGAGCGTTGGACGCTGTGAAATGAGCATGAACTTCTCCTTATGTGACGCCCGCTATTTGACGCCAGTAGGCAGTTATGGACTGTGGTGCTTGCCGCCACCAGGTTGGTGGCGAAAAGCGAAAGATTACTTGGAGTAGAACTCGACGATGAGCTGTTCCTGGATTGGAACGTCGATCTGAGCGCGCTCTGGCAGCTGGTGCACGAGAATGCGCAGGGTGGATGGAACGACCTGCAGCCATGCTGGGACGACTGCGTCGACGAGGTTATCCTGAGCCTCTTCGAACCAGATCATCTTGCGGGACTTCTCACGAACATCGATGATGTCGTACTGAGAAACCTGGAAAGAAGGAACGTTGACCTTCTTGCCGTTCACGGTGAAGTGACCGTGGGAGACAAGCTGGCGTGCCTGACGACGGGTGCGTGCAAGGCCTGCACGGTAAACAACGTTGTCCAGACGACCCTCGAGCAGGATCATCAGGTTGTCGCCGGTCTTGCCTGGGCGACGGTTTGCTTCAGCGTAGTAGCGACGGAACTGCTTCTCCATGACGCCGTAGGTGAAGCGAGCCTTCTGCTTCTCCTGCAGCTGGAGGAGGTACTCAGACTCCTTGATGCGAGCGCGGCCAGCCTGTCCCGGAGGGTATGGGCGACGCTCGAATGCCATGTCTCCGCCGACGAGGTCGACACGGAGGCGGCGGGATTTACGGGTTACAGGGCCGGTATAACGAGCCATAGTTTGTTACTCTTCCTTTCCCTGATTAAACGCGACGGCGCTTAGGCGGACGGCAGCCATTGTGTGGCTGTGGGGTGACGTCGGTGATGGAACCAACCTCAAGACCCGCGGTGGACAGGGAACGGATTGCAGTCTCACGACCAGAGCCTGGGCCCTTGACGTAGACGTCGACCTTCTTCATGCCGTGCTCCATTGCCTTGCGAGCAGCGTTCTCGGCAGCCAGCTGAGCAGCGAACGGAGTGGACTTACGGGAGCCCTTGAATCCGACGTGGCCAGAGGAAGCCCAGGAGATAACAGCACCGGATGGGTCCGTGATGGACACGATGGTGTTGTTGAAGGTGGACTTGATGTATGCGGCGCCCTGCGCCACATTCTTCTTTACGACGCGACGGCCAGTGCGGCGCGCGCCAGTGCGTGCTTTAGGAGGCATTTCTTACTTCTTCTTTCCTGCGATCGTCTTCTTAGGACCCTTACGCGTACGAGCGTTGGTCTTGGTGCGCTGACCACGAACTGGGAGGCCACGACGGTGACGCAGACCCTGGTAGGAGCCGATCTCGATCTTGCGACGGATGTCGGCTGCAACCTGACGGCGGAGGTCACCCTCTACCTTCCAGGTGGCTTCGATAACGTCACGCAGAGCAGCGATCTGCTCGTCGGTGAGGTTGTCGGTGCGCAGGTCAGGAGAGATGCCAGTCTCTTCGAGCAGCTTGGCAGCACGGGCTGGGCCGATGCCGTAGATGTAGGTAAGTGCGACTTCCATGCGCTTGTTGCGTGGAAGGTCAACACCAGCTAGACGTGCCATAGTGGTACGTGCCTTTCCGGTTGTTGCGGTGGTTTTCTCCACATTCATCCCTGTCTCATAGCACTTCACCCGGGCGGATGAGCCGGGAAGTGGGCTACGCAATCACAGGGCTCCAGCCACCGTAGCCGGAGGTAAAAGAAGTGTTTGTCTGCTGCGCTTATCGACGCACCAGAGCTGCAAAACACCTGGAATGTGAAGGCGAATAACTTTGTTTACTTGTAGCGGTAGACGATGCGACCGCGGGTCAGGTCGTATGGAGACAGTTCCACTACGACGCGATCCTCTGGAAGGATACGAATGTAGTGCTGACGCATCTTGCCCGAGATGTGGGCAAGTACCTTGTGACCGTTGTCTAGTTCGACACGGAACATTGCATTTGGCAAAGGCTCGATGATCTTGCCTTCAACCTCAATAGCGCCTTCTTTAGCCATATCCTCCGCTTTCCCTGGCACTTCCAAGTACAAAATGCCTGGTAGATGTCACTTTCCCTTGGGTGGGAAGGTGGGTGAACGCACGTGTACGTACACCAACGAACAAGGATACCGGCTGGTTACCATAAAAAGCAAGACCGCATCCTAAAATAGGGTGCGGTCTTAGGGCGTGTCGGAAACTGAATAGTTAGTAGACGTAAACCATGTCGCCGACCTGAAGGTCATTGAAGAACACTGCCGAGTCCTCGTAGCGTAGGTGGACGCAGCCGTGGGAGAGCCAGTCGATGCGTCCCGCATGGAATGCGACACCGTCGTTAGTGAAGTACACCGCGTTTGGCATCGGCGCATTGTCAAAGATGTAGGAAATTTCATCCTTAACTTTACGGGTGACATGGAAGTTACCTGACGGAGTCTCCCAACCTGGCGCACCGTGCGACACAGGTACCGGCCCGTATGTAACTTCCCCACCGTGCTGCAGCCAAGCCCGGTTGCCAGCCTTGTCCAGGCACACCCGTGCCTGTGGCGGGCAAGATCCGCGGTCAATGTTCGCCTCTGGTGCAGGGGCTGGCGCAGGGGCGGGTGCCGGTGCGGGTGCTGGCATCTTCGATTCCAGCAGCCCCGGGAACATCACGCGGAGGTTGTCGTCGGCAGCCTTGCGGAGTGCGTCACGCTGCGCTGGTGGCAAACCTGCGGTGGAGTTGTAGACAGCGTTACGCGCATTCCATGCGGCTTCCGCGGCGAAGTCGGTAGATCCGGTCTGCAGTTCGGAGGAACCAGGGACCGAAGAACCTGGAATGACCGGGGCTGCCATAGCCGGTTGCAGCATGACAGCAGCGGCGGCTACAACCGTCGATGCGGCGATAGCCACGCGACGCTGGAAAGCAGAAGGCTTACGGTGCTTGTTCATAGTCAAGGAGTATAAGGCAAGCTCCAAGAAAATTCCCAACTAGTAGTTATTTTCGTGGCGTAAGAATTCGTGGACCGTGCGCAGTTGCAGCAACGGTATGTTCCCAATGGGCAGCAAAAGAACCATCTAAGGTGACCACTGTCCAGTCATCTTCCAGCACAGCTGAGTCCTCCGTACCGAGGGTGAGCATTGGCTCAATTGCCAGGACAGATCCCTCTTGGATGAGGGGCCCTCGCCCTGCCTTACCCTCATTGGGAAGGAACGGATCCTCATGCATGGTACGCCCAATACCATGTCCGCCGTAGCCGTCTACAATCCCGAGCTCAACCCCGAACTTCTGCTCCGCTTTTCTGGTCGCCACCTCTAGCGCGTGGGACACATCTGTCAGGCGATTGCCAGGAACCATAGCTTTCAGGCCTTCCATAAGGACCCACTCGGTCGCCTGATTCAGCTTTTGCACGTCCTCGTCTGCTTCGCCGATGCAAAAGGACCATGCTGAGTCCCCTACCCAACCGTCGAAAGTGGCGCCACAGTCAATGGAGACCAAGTCGCCTTCGGCGAGGACCGTGTCATTTGAGGGAATGCCATGCACGATCACGTCATTGACCGAGGCACAGATAGATCCTGGAAAGCCTTCGTATCCGAGGAAAGTGGGGATGGCGCCGGCTTCCCTGATAGTTGCTTCGGCTACCTTGTCAAGGTCGAGCGTCGTAACGCCCGGGCCTGCTGCGGCTTTCACTGCCTGCAATGTACGCCCGACGATCTCTCCTGCCGCTTGCATCGCGTCTAGCTCGCCGGCAGTTTTGGCGGCAATTTTCTTGTTCTTTTTCCGAAATCCCATGGTTCCTACTTAAAAGTAAAAAGCCGACTGCACTAAAGCTACAGCCGGCTTGAGCACTGGAAAAGTTTACTTTCCGAGGGCTTCCATCGTACGGGCGTTGATCTCCTCAACGGTGCCCTCTGCTTCGATGGCGATGATCTGGTCACCGTAGTGGTCAATCAGCGGGGCGGTCTCATCACGGTAGACACCGAGGCGAGTGCGAATGGTTTCCTCATTGTCGTCTGCACGGCCACGGGCAAGCATACGCTCGACGACGACGTCCTCAGACACCTTGAAGTTCACAACACCGTCGAGTGAGACACCCTTCTTTGCCAGCAAGTCAGCAAGGATGTCAGCCTGCCCCACGGTGCGTGGGAAGCCATCGAGCAGGAAGCCGTTGGCAGCATCTTCCTGGTTCAGACGATCTTCCACCATGCGCGCGGTGACATCGGTAGGGACAAGCTTGCCGGCGTCGATGTAGGACTTAGCTTCAACACCAAGCGGGGTGCCCTCGCCGATGTTCGCCCGGAACAGGTCGCCGGTGGAGATGTGTGGCACGCCGAGCTTCTCGGAGAGAATGGCTGCCTGGGTACCTTTGCCTGCGCCCGGAGGGCCGAGGAGTACGAGTCTCATTTCAGGAATCCTTCGTAGTTGCTTTGGAGTAGTTGACTCTCGATTTGCTTGACCGTGGTCAAGGCAACGGAAACGAGAATCAGGATTGCAGTGCCACCGAATGGTGTAGCGTTTGCCGCACCGGAGTTAACACCAAGATCCATCATGATGTTTGGCAATACCGCAATAATGCCAAGGTACAGCGAACCGACAAACAGCAGGCGGTTCATGACAAATCCGAGGTACTGCGCGGTTGGGCGTCCTGGGCGGATGCCCGGGATGAAGCCACCGTACTTCTTCATGTTATCTGCTTGCTCATTCGGGTCGTATTGAACGGAGACGTAGAAGTACGAGAAGAAGATGATGAGCGCAAAGTAGCCCACGATGTACTGCCAGGACGATGGGGTCTGCAGGTATTGGATGACGTTGCGCTGCCACCAGTTGTCCGGCACCACAGCAGAGCCGGAGTTAATGATCTGGGTGATGAGCACGGGGACGTACATCAGGGAGGACGCGAAGATCACGGGGATCACACCGGCCTGGTTGACCTTCAGCGGCAGGTAGGTGGAGGTGCCACCGTATTGACGGCGACCAACCATGCGCTTGGCGTACTGCACTGGAATGCGGCGCTGGCCCTGCTCGATGAAGATCACGCCGACGACCAGGATCAAGACGGCGAGGAGCACCAGACCGAAGACGGTAGCACCCGAGTTCCGGAAGATGTTCATCCCGTCGGCAGGCAGGCGAGTGGCGATGCCAGCGAAGATCAGAAGTGACATGCCATTACCGATACCGCGGTCGGTCATGAGTTCACCGATCCACATCACGAGGACAGCACCAGCAGTCATCGTCACAACAAGGATGATGAGGTCAAAGATATTGCGGTCCGCCTTGAGCACCTCCACGCCCTGGCCTAGCAGCTGCTGACGGTCAGCGAGCGCGACGATGCCGGAGGACTGCAACAGCGCCAGGCCGACGGTGAGGTAACGCGTGTACTGCGTCATCTTCGTCTGGCCGGACTGGCCTTCCTTCTTCAGTTCTTCGAAGTGTGGAATAACTACGGTGAGCAGCTGGGTGATAATCGAGGCCGTAATGTACGGCATGATGCCGATGGCGAAGATCGACAGCTGCAGTAGTGCACCACCGGAGAACAAGTTGATCAGTGAGTAGACACTGTTCTGTTCCTGGGTCAGCTCACGCAGACGTCCCGCGATGGATGCGTAATCAACACCTGGCGATGGTATCTGAGCACCGATGCGGTACAGAATGATCATCGCGATGGTGAACAAGATCTTCTTGCGAAGATCGACGTCCTTAAACGCTGAGATAAGGGCGGACACATATCCTCCTGGCACCCGTTTTCTCTGTTGGGAAACCGGGCTCGGTGTAAGTAATTTTTATCGGCTCGCACAGTAAAGCACACGAGAGACATTCAACACGGCAACTTTACCAGCTGTTCGGTTCTAAGGAAATTATCGGCCTAAGAATTGGTGACCCCTTCTTAGATACCACTCGTCAACCAGCCAAACATTTTCTACCATTTCTCTTCACAGATTACGCACCTGAAGTTTCCTTCTTTTCTTGTCGAACACAGCTCACCCTGACCGTCGTCCCCAGCACAGAAACAAGTGAACAGCAACGTGACGGAAGGCGAGGGACACACCCGATACCCCCATCCGCTCCGGGGAATTTACCATATTTACAAAAGTTAGGTTAGCCTTACCTCGCTAGCTGTTCTGCTACATTCTCATTTTTCGAGAGGACTTCCAGTTATGACGCGATCCCTCGCCCAACGTATCGCTGTACTTACCGTCGCTACAGCGATACCACTTACCAGTGTCGCAGTTGCCAACGTTGCAGTACCTTCGCTTGCTGTTGCGCAGACCGCAGATGCAATGCCAAACAAGTACTTCAGCACACCCGCTGATGATGCTGACCAATTCTTGGGTGAAGTTAAAACATTTCAAACAATTTCCATGTTGCGACACACGTACCACGAGGCGGCCCGCAACCAGAAGTACGATTCATGGCCCGCTTCGGAAACCATCAATGAAATTCATTGGCGGTCAGAGCACGCTTGTTTTGCTGCCAAGGCTCGACTGGCGCTCGCTATTTTGAAAGCTGAAGGTGACCTAACTGCACGCCAGCTAGACTTGGCAAAAGTAGGTGTTGACCTCATAGAGTCCGAAAAAGCTGTACCGGTTTTAACTGCCGCTACGGCTGCAGCGTGGGAGTTGAGCACTAATGCTGAGGCAACGGACGAAAAACGTGAGGGAAAGCACGCTCGTCACATGATGTTTAACGAAGGTCTGGGCGAGCTCAACCGCATCGTCGAGATTTTAAAGGATGGCGGCGAGCCAACAGAGTACGATGCCTTCTCCATCATCGATTGGGGAGTGGATCAAAAATGGGTAGACAAGGCCCGCGAAACAGTGCACCCAGGAACCGATGCCGACAAACTTAAGGTCTACCGAGCAGGTGACAAACTAGCTGTCGATGGAGAAGCCCTCCATGACTCTGCAACTCACAACCGGACGGTGCTGTCCGCCCGGTTCGGTATCTTTTCTGGACTGGAAAATACTCCAGCGCCTTCTGCGTCCATCCCTACTTCGGTTGCAAGCACCCCGGCCACCGCAACCGCCACGGTGACCAAACCAGCGGAAACCACCGCAACCGCCACGGTGACCAAACCAGCCGAAACCACCGCAACCCCCACGGTGACCAAACCAGCCGAAACCACCGCAACCCCCACGGTGACCAAACCAGCCGAAACCACCGCAACCCCCACGGTGACCAAACCAGCCGAAACCACTACACCGGCCGATAGTAAAAAGGTCAATGTCACGCCTGCCGGTGAAAGTACGGAAAAGCCATCGGGCAAGAAGGAAACTTGGTTCTCGAAGCTGTTTGGCCCAATCATGGCTTTGGCTGGATTCATTGGTGTCATTGCACTGTTCTCACCGGTAAAGGATGCGATTCGTAACGCAATCCATTCCTTCCTCCGTTAGCTCGTTTTGGGGCATAGAGCGCGTTTAGTTTGCTTTTCCCAGAAACAGCACTGAATAGCTTTTACGGGATACCAGAGCGGGCTAGTGACAAGTTCTGTGTTAAACGGCCTGCTCAAGATAGGTAAACCGGTGCGTTACATTCCTTTGTGTTTTATGAACGCACGAACTTCTTCGATACCGCACCTGTGTGAGCAGGTGCGGTTGTTTGTCTTCGGCGTCAAAAGTCACACCCATACCAGAAGGTCAGCTACGCGCTATTGGTTACTACACCTCTACTGCCGTTTGAGGCCATAACCTTTTGTATTCTCTATCACGTGGGCCTAGGCTGATGGTGTGCCGATGCGCGACGATGCTCGACAGGGTGTGCTACCACAACCGACCACCAATACACCATCGGCATGGCGAAAAATTACGGTGCCGACCGGACACACTTTTTGCTACTTAACCCCCTATTTAAACCAGAAAACACATACTCTCTATCAACTAAGTCGGCCCCAACCCTAATAGCAGGGTTGGGGCCGACTGTGACGTCTTAAGTCTTATGCCTCGGTGACGGAGCCGCCAGCGGCTTCAATCTTCTCCTTGGCAGACTTGGAGAACTTGGTTGCGGTGACGTTGAGCTTAACGCCCAGGTCGCCGTTGCCCAAGACCTTAACTGGCTGGTTCTTGCGGACCAGGCCAGCTGCGACGATGTCAGCGATGGTGACGTCGCCGCCCTGTGGGAAGGCCTTCTCCAGATCCGCAACGTTTACCACCTGGAAAACGACGCGGTTAGGGTTCTTGAAGCCCTTCAGCTTAGGCAGACGCATCTGCAGTGGCATCTGGCCACCTTCGAATGCTGCAGAAACCTGCTTGCGAGCCTTGGTACCCTTGGTACCGCGACCTGCAGTCTTACCCTTGGATGCTTCACCGCGACCAACGCGGGTCTTAGCCTTGTTAGAGCCCGGTGCTGGGCGCAAGTCGTGGAGCTTAATTGGTTCGCTCATTGTTTACCTACTCCCCCGCTACTTCTTCGACGACGACCAGGTGACGAACCACGTTGATCAGACCGCGGACCTGAGGGTTGTCAGGACGTACGACGGACTGGTGGATCTTACGAAGGCCGAGGGTCTGCAGCGAGTCCTTCTGGTTCTGCTTGGCACCAACGATGCCCTTAACCTGAGTAATCTTGAGGGCCATGATTTAAGCCTCCTGTGCTGCGCGAGCGCGCAGGATACGGGCTGGGGTGACCTCTTCGAGGGACTTGCCACGGCGGGCAGCGACCTCTTCAGGGCGAACCAGCTGCTTGAGAGCGGCCACGGTTGCGTGGACAACGTTAATAGCGTTGTCAGAGCCCAGGGACTTGGACAGCACGTCCTGAACGCCGGCACATTCCAGAACTGGACGTGCAGCGCCACCAGCGATAACACCGGTACCAGGAGCTGCTGGGCGGAGCATAACTACGCCAGCTGCTGCTTCACCCTGAACTGGGTGGGTGATGGTGCCAGCGACCATTGGGACGCGGAAGAAGTTCTTGCGAGCCTCTTCAGCACCCTTCTGGATTGCTGCTGGAACTTCCTTGGCTTTGCCGTAGCCAACACCGACCATGCCCTGGCCGTCACCAACGATGACGAGAGCGGTGAAGCTGAAGCGACGACCACCCTTCACGACCTTGGACACGCGGTTGATAGTTACAACGCGCTCGATGTACTGGGAGCGCTCGTCCTGCTGGTTGCGGCGATCGTCACGATCCCGGCCGCGACCGCGGCGCTCGTTGCGCTCGTTGTTGTTGTTTTCGTCGGCGGAGCGTCCGCCGTTACGCCGTTCACGTCCCGGCATTACGCGATCCTTCCGTTGATGTTCATGGTTGCGGTGATCATTAGAACTTCAGACCACCTTCACGTGCGGCGTCAGCCAGAGCGGCGACGCGACCGTGGTACTGGTAGCCGCCACGGTCAAAGACCACAGCTTCGATACCAGCAGCCTTAGCGCGCTCAGCGATGAGCTTGCCTACCTCGGCGCCACGTGCCTTCTTGTCACCGTCGAATGCGCGGATTGCATCTTCCATGGTGGAAGCGGCAGCCAGGGTACGACCAGCGAGGTCGTCGATGATCTGCACGTGCATGTGGCGGGAGGTGCGGTGCACGACGAGACGTGGGGTCTCGGCGGTGCCACGCAGGTTCTTGCGAATGCGGAAGTGGCGACGGGCACGAGCCTCGCGACGGCGAGTGGAGATGTCCTTGCCAATTGGCAGACGCTTGTTTGCAGTATTCTCGTTGCTCATTACTTACCCGTCTTTCCGACCTTGCGGCGGACCTGCTCACCCTCGTAGCGGATGCCCTTACCCTTGTATGGGTCATCCTTGCGCAAACGACGGATGATGGCAGCGATCTGTCCGACCTTCTGCTTGTCAATACCTTCGATCGAAAGCTTCGTGGTGCCATCAACAGCAAACTTGATGCCTTCTGGAGCTTCGATCAGAACTGGGTGAGAGTAGCCCAAGGAGAACTCGAGGTCCTTACCCTTCAGCTGAACACGGTAGCCGACACCAAAGATTTCCATCTTGATGGTGTAACCCTTGGTGACGCCCTCAACGAGGTTGTTCACCAGGGAACGAGACAGGCCGTGCAGAGCGCGGCTCTTGCGGTTATCGTCTGGGCGGGTAACGACGATCTGGCCGTCCTCAACCTTCACAGCGATAGGAGCTGGGACGTCAACAGAGAGGGTGCCCTTTGGGCCTTTAACCTCTACGTGCTGGCCGTCAATCTTGGTCTCAACGCCAGCTGGGATGGCGATAGGATTCTTACCAATACGCGACATGTGTCAATCCTCCCTTACCAGACGTAGGCGAGAACTTCTCCGCCTACACCCTTCTCGGTAGCCTGACGGTCGGTCAGGAGGCCCTGAGACGTGGAGATGATAGCCACGCCGAGGCCGCCCAGAACCTCTGGCAGGTTGTTAGCCTTGGCGTAAACGCGCAGGCCAGGCTTGGACACGCGACGAACGCCAGAGATGGAACGCTCACGAGCAGGGCCGTACTTCAGGTCCAGCTTGAGGGTCTTGCCCACCTTCTCCTCGGAGACGGTGTAGTCGGCAATGTAGCCTTCCTGCTTGAGGATTTCGGCAATGTTGGCCTTCAGCTTAGAAGAAGGCATAGACACGGAGTCGTGGTACGCATGGTTAGCGTTGCGCACGCGAGACAGCATGTCTGCAATAGGGTCAGTCATGGTCATAGGTGACCTAGAACCTTTCTCGTTGCGGTTCCCTTACCCACCCGGCGTTATCAGCTTTTCTACCGGCCACTGCCGCTCACCTGAACTAAGTAGCCAGGGAGCTCGCTGCCTTGGAATATGCTGGACGCATTGGGCGGGGGGCCTACAACAAAGTAGGGAAAACGTACAGTGTGGCACTTAAAAACTCGCTTATTTGGGCATGCAAAAGAGCAACGATTTAAGTCCAGGGTGTCAGAGTACCCGATCGCACGCAGTTTTCCAAATATGATATGTGCAGCTTGTCGACGGCCATTGCCGGGCGTCTGAGCTCACCAGCGGCGACACGATTGTGGGGCAATGGGCGTCGTTAAGCAATGCCCACCAGGGCAGCGCCGACCACCTGGAGGAACGGGTATAGCAGTGCGTACTTCACGCATGCCGGCGTGGCAGGCGGCGCTGGATGTGGCTGCCGGAAATGCAGAATGATTGCAGACAGCGCGGGCACGATCAGCATGCTGGCCCCCAACACGCCAGCAGCATAGACCATCCGATTTTCTCTGTCCCACAGCGTGTGAAACACCAGCAGGAACGCTAGACAGGCCAGCCCCAGCGGCACAACTCCGAACCGCGTACCCAGTGCGAGGGCCACTATCCAAAACGCAGCCGCAACACACACGAAAACAATCATCGCTGCGCGGGCGCCAGTGCCGATCCCCCGCGACCGCTCAACTGCGGACAGGACAATCAGGCTCACGAAGATGGCCCATACCGGGTTCTGCGAGGCCATCGACATCCACGTGCCGTGGTTCACGATGTCATAAGGAACCTCGCTGATGGCAGCCACCGCCAGCGAGGCCACCATCAGTTCCCCGTAACCGAAACCGTGACGCTGCAGGAAGACCAGCAACCAAGCCGCAAGAGGAATCGCGCACCAGGAAAGCAGTTCACACAGCACCCCGAGCGTCAAAAAAGAGAGACTGAGATTCTCGTAGCCATTGTCGGCCGGGCGGATAAGCACCATGCCCGCCACCCCGAGGGCAACGAACACCGCCACCCACAAGGCCAAACCGCGGACTGTCACTGACCGCTTGTTCACAGTCTCTCCCTGTTTTTCTCTCGGCTACCCCTTCACGGCTCCAGACATCGACTCCTGGTAGCGGCTACCCCTTCACGGCTCCAGACATCGACTCCTGGTAGTACCGCTGCATCAGGATAAACAGAATTGCAATCGGAATCGAAACGCACACCGCGCCCGCTGCAAAGCGAGCAAACCAATCATAGATGTACTCCTTCTGAAGCATTTTCCACAGGCCCAAAGACACCGTGTAATGCTCCTGCGTCCTCGCAATAGCCTTCGCCAGCACGAAGTCCAGCCATGGAGTCAAGAAGGACACAATAGATTGATACACAATCATCGGCTTCGAAATCGGCAGAATAATCTTGGTGAACACCTGCCAGCGGGTGCAGCCATCCAAAATCGCGGCCTCATCAAGGGAAATTGGAATGGTATCCATGAATCCCTTCATCACATAAAAGCCCATACCTGAGCCGGCCGAGTACACGATAATCAGCGCGATATTAGTAGTCCACCCCTGGGTAAGGCCCATCGCTTTCAAAATGAAGTAAATGGCGACAACGGCCATGATGCCAGGGAACATACCCAAGATCAGGGCGATGTTCATGTACACCTTACGGAACCGGAACCGCAGTCTACTGAGCGAGTAAGAAACGAACAGCACGAAAACCACGCTGATCACGCATGTGAAGCACGCAATAATAAACGTATTAATGAACATGCGGGGGAAGTTCAGCACCGTTTTGTCAGTAAACAGCGCCACGTAGTTATCGAATGTGTACTCTTCCGGGAAGAATGTGCTGGCGTACGGCGCCGTATTCTTGTTGAAGCTTTCGGCGAATACCCACACGATCGGAATAACCCAGATGATCGCCAGCACTGCAAGGAAGAGGTGAACAATCACATCGGTGACTTTCCGAGCTCTCACCATGTTTCCTGAAGAATTTTTACTCATCACTGGAATCCTTCCTCATTCCGGTAAGAGCCACTCCTACGGTAAGTAATCAAAGCCACAATGGAAAGGACCAAGAAGGTCAAAATACCGATCACGGCACCGACGTTGTAATCACCCTTATCCACCGTGAGCTTGTACAGCCACGTAATCAAAAGATCTGTCTTACCAGCAGAAGCGCCGACTGGGGTCGGGTCGCCACCCGAAAGAAGATAAATCACGTTGAAGTTATTGACGTTGGCAGTGAACGTAGTGATGAGGTACGGCGTCATCACAAAGAACATGTAAGGCAACGTGATATTGCGATATGTTTGCCACCAGCTCGCGCCGTCGATACGAGCAGCCTCGTACAGTTCACCCGGAATATTCTGCAAGATACCGGTCACCTGCATCACCGTGTACGGAATACCGATCCACAGGTTGATAATAATAACGGTGACACGGGCCCATGTTGCGTCGGTAAAGAATGGCAAACTGGAATCGATCAAACCGGCGTCGATAAGCAGGCGGTTAATGATGCCCTGCGGCTGTAGCATGCTGTGCATGACCAACAGCGTCACGAACATCGGCACGGCCACCGACATGGAGAAAATCGCGCGCCAGAATGCTTTTCCGCGTGTAGTTTTGCGCTCAATAAGCATGGCCAAGAACATGCCAAGGAAATAGTTAAGGAACGTGGCGAAGAACGCCCACACCAGCGTCCACGACAACACCGATAGGAACAATGACAGGTTGACGTCGCCACCAGTGTTGGAAAAGACCGCTTTGAAATTCTCAAAACCAACCCAGTCAAACTTCTGCACGTGCTTAGAGTCATAGCTGGTAAACGCCATGCTAATCATGAACGCGAGGGGCAGCACCGTGAAAATCACAATGCCTAGAGTTGGCAACGACATGAATAGGATAGGAGCGTCCTCGTCTTTGAGCGCCGCCAGATCCTCCCGCAGCGTGCGGGCACGCCCATTCTTTTCCACAAACGTTTGAGCTTTAAACGCACTACGGAGGGCCACCGTAGCAAACCACACAAACGCCAAAATCATAGCGATGGTCACGATGCCATCGAGCAACAGCACCACCGATGGTTCGCTATTTTGGTAAACCCAAAAGCCGTCGACTTTGGTTCGTGTTGCTTCACCAGTTCCAAGACCAGGAAGCTCTTTCAGTGCACTAACTCCCTTGGCAAAGAACAGATACAACGCCACAACTTCAATAGCAAAGAGCGCGATGCCCTTCACGTATTGCTTGCGGAGTACATTGCCCAGGCCAAAAACCACCACCGACAACTTGGTGATGAGGTCGCCTTCTCGCCATGATCGGGTCACTGTGTATTGATCAAGCTGACTGGGCACTCGCCGCTTCTTCGGAGCAGCCCCAGCTTGAGGAACTTGCAGTTGACTCGCCACAGACATGAGCCAACTTCTCCCTTCTCACATTGCAATGTGTTGGATTAGTGAGCAGCCACGCTGCCCTGAAAAGGTAGAGATATACGATGAGCCCGAAACTAAGTCCGGGCTCAACACTCTCATCAGTTAGGCAGCTACCAGCTACTTCAGTGCGCCAGCCCAGGCCTCAGTCTTCTCTGCGGCATTAGCCTCAGTGACTTCACCGTTAGTCAGTGCCTTCGCAAAGTTCTCGGTTGGGTTCCAGAACTGAGACATCTCCTTGATGGTTGGCTGCAGGATGGCAGCCTTGGAGACGGTGTCGAACAGAGCAACTGCTACTTCATCCTTAGAAACCGAGGCGTCATCCTTGAGGTTCAGGTCAGAAGGAATCACACCAGTGAGCTCGTAGTGAGACTTCTGGGATTCGGTGTTTGCCAGGAAAGCAGCGAACTGAGAAGCGACCTTAGCGTTCTTGGACTGTGGGTTGTAGCCCGTTGCCTTGGAACCGGAGAATGCCTTCAGCTGAATATCCTTACCGTTCAGCTTGTAGGTAGGAAGAGCTGCGACACCGAAGTCATCGCCCAGGGCTTCGCGAGCGTTCTTGGCATCCCAAGAACCGGAGAACACAACGTCCACGGAGCCGTTCTTCATACCGCCGATACCAGAACCATCAACGTCGTTGACAAAGTTAGGGTTCTTCACCATGTTGGACAGGTACTTAGTTACATCCGCAGCGCTGTTGCCCATATCAATGCCGGCAGCAGCGTCGTTACCGGAGGCGCCAAAGAAGGTTGCGCCTGCGCCCGCGTAGAAGGCCGGGAGGTACCAGGAGTTGGACAGTGGGAAGGAGACCTTCGCCTTTTCCAGCATGGTGTCGAGAGACTTGACGTCGTCAACGCTGAGCTTCGACTTGTTGTAGTACATGAACCAGGTGTTTGGCTCAAGCGGGACACCGTAGGACTTGCCGTCCTGCCCCTTGATCGAGTCTGCGATGGTGCCTTCAGCCTGCTTCTCCAGTTGGGCCATGCCGTCATCGGAGAGCTCGCCTACTGCGCCAGCGTCAAGCAGGGAGCCGAGCTGGTCGTTGGCGTAAATGTACACGTCAGCCGCAGCACTTGGGTCCTGGTTGACGGTGACACCTGCGTCTGCTGGTGACACTACGTTGTTTTTCCACGTGATCTTGAGATCCGGGTTTGCCTTTTCAAACTCTGCTTCAACATGCTGCAGCCAGCCGTCATTGCCGCTCTGATCTTCCTGGGAGGACCAAACGGTGAGCTGAACGTCACCGGAAGCGGATCCTGCGGAGTCACCAGAGTCAGAACCGCCAGAGCAGCCAGCCAATGCCAAGGTCGTTGCGGCAAGTACGCTGATTAGTTTCTTGCTTTTGAACATGTACGGATAGTCCCTTTCTGCACGAACAAGCGAGAATGTCCGCCCATGGCCCTTGCACACATACGCATACACAAACGGACATTTTCGAAGTACTAAGTTTCACCGTAGCCTAAACAGCGACTCTGATATATAGATTTTTGATGATAGTTATTTCACACCGGTTACAACCAAAACAAACATGACTACAACCAGCAGTTATTGTTTGTTCCCCAGCTCCGCTCACTGACTCAAAGCCTTCAAAAATCCCCCAAAGTAGGTATCTTGACCGGTAAAGACAACTATCAAACCCACTTATAACCATGGTCGCCGGCCAACAAAATATGTTTTGTCCAACACAAACCCACTTTTAGTTGCGTTAGTTCCCGTAACCTGTGGCCAGATGACGTCAACCTAAGGACTACATACGATGACACAGTCGAACCAATGGGTAGAAAGCGCAGTGTTCTACCAGATTTACCCTGCTAGCTTTGCTGATTCGAACTCAGACGGCATCGGGGATCTACGCGGCATCGTAACGCACCTGGACTACCTTTCCAGTTTGGGTATCACCGGAATTTGGCTCAACCCATGTTTTGCCTCCCCATTCAAAGATGGCGGCTACGACGTGGCCGATTACTACTCGGTGGCACCGCGTTACGGCACCAACGACGATCTCATCGCCCTGTTTTCCGCTGCACACGAACGCGGAATCAAGGTGATCCTCGATCTTGTTCCCAGCCATACCAGCGAGCAGCACCCTTGGTTTACGCTTAGTTCCGAGGCGACACCCAACGCATATTCGGACCGCTACATCTGGACCTCGCATGCGTTCGATCACGGCGACGGCATGCCGTTCATCGGCGGGGAAACGCCCCGCGATGCCACCTACATCCTGAACTTCTTCAAGTCCCAGCCGGCCCTAAACTATGGCTTCGCCGAGATCACACGGCCCTGGCAGCAGCCTATCGACGCCCCGGGCCCCCTAGCGAACCGGCGAGCGATGGCTGATGTGCTCAAGTACTGGCTCGCACGCGGAGCCGACGGGTTCCGCGTGGACATGGCAGATTCACTGGTGAAAAACGACGGCACCGACAAAACCACAACCATCACCGTGTGGCAAAACATCCTCGCCGAAGTAAAAGCAGAATTTCCCGATGCCTTCTTCGTTTCAGAATGGGGCAAACCATGGCAAGCGGTCGAGGCTGGTTTTGACGCAGATTTTTACCTCGACTGGCGTGGGAATGGGTACAACCACCTCGTGCGTAACACGGACACTGCGCTCGATAGAGTCAATGACCTTAGCTTTTTCAACTCTGACTCTGAATCCACCGCGCAAGAATTCTTGGACTGCTACCTGCCGCAGCTTGCCCAGATCCAAGGTCGTGGCTTTTTCAGCCTGATTTCTGGTAACCATGATTGCCCCCGCCTGGCACCTCGCCTCAATGAAGCGGAACGAAAGCTGTTCTTCACGTTCCTGCTCACGATGCCCGGCGTCCCTTTCATCTACTACGGCGACGAAATCGGGATGACCTACCGGCAGTTGCCCACCCACGAAGGCGGTTATGCACGCACCGGTTCCCGAACCCCCATGCAGTGGGATAGCGACAAACTAAACTTTGGTTTTTCTGACGTGGCAACAGATTTGCTTTATCTGCCGGTAGGGGATGATCCTGCTGTCAGTGTTACCAGCCAAGAAGGCGCCAATGGCACGATGTTGGAAACCGTGCGCAGCTTGATTGGGCTCCGGCAGCAGCATCCTGCATTGGGAGCATCCGCGAACGTCGAGTTCTGCAGCGAGGACGGCCACGATGAGCCCCATCCGAAGCTGCTCAGCTTCCTACGAAGCACAGCAGATGAAACGCTTCTGGTGGTGATAAATCTGCACCACCACGTAGTCAAGCACCCTATTGTCTCCGGTGCCGAGCGCCCTATCTTCAGCACAGGTGAGCTTCCAGAGATCGGCGAGTTCTCAGTAGCCGTCCCTGCACTCACCGCCGTCATTTTGTCCTCTTCCCAGGGAAAGGATCGTTCCTAATGCGTAAGCACTCACCCGACCAATGGTGGCAGCATGCCGTTATTTACCAGATCTACCCCAAGTCTTTCGCTGGAACGTCCCAGCCGCACGGTGACATCGCAGGCATTAAATCGCACCTCCGCCATGTCGCTGATCTGGGCGCCGACGCGGTATGGATCTCCCCGTTCTATGTCTCCCCGCAACGTGATGGTGGCTACGACGTAGCGGACTACCGCGATATCGACCCCATGTATGGGACCCGCGCAGACGTGGAAAACCTCATCGATTACGCTCACAGCATCGGACTGCGCATCATTTTCGATTTGGTGCCCAACCACACCTCTGACCAGCACCCCTGGTTCCAGTCGGCGCTCGCCGCAGGACCAGGTTCCCCAGAGCGTGACCGATACTGGTTCCGGCCTGGCCAAGGCGACAACGGCGAGCTGCCTCCCAACGACTGGGAATCCGTTTTCGGCGGGCCGGCGTGGACCCAGGTGAAGGCGAGGCCCGATGCCCCAGGGTCTGCATGGGAATCGGATACCTCCTGGTACCTGCACATGTTCGACACCAGTCAACCAGATCTATTTTGGGATAACCCTGAGGTTCGAACAGAGTTTGAGAGCATCCTGCGGTTCTGGTTGGACAGAGGCGTGGACGGTTTTCGGGTGGACGTGGCTCACGGCCTGTGCAAGTCACTCGACCTTCCCAACTGGCAGTTCCACTTTGAGATGGTCGAGGGCACCACTGACGACGACGTCCCTCCCCCACCCATGTGGAACCAACCGGAAGTCCACGAGATTTACCGCAGCTGGCGCACCGTACTGGACGAGTACGGCGAGGACAAACTCCTCGTGGCTGAGGTCTGGGCGGACACTCCGGAAAAGCTGGCCGAATATGTTCGACCCGATGAAATGAACCAGGCCTTCAACTTTGATTTCCTCGCCAGCCTGTGGAACCGCTCAGATCTGCAGAACGTGATCGACTACTCCCTACGGACGCTGGAGCATACCGGCGCACCGGCCACGTGGGTGATGTCCAACCACGATGTAGTACGAGCCACCTCACGCCTAGGCTTGGATATTCCTGGTGCTCGGCCCAATGGCATTGGTGCCACCGACCCACAACCTAACGCTACGCTCGGGCGGCTACGTGCCCGAGCGGCACACACATTGATTAACGCCCTGCCGGGTTCCACCTACATCTACCAAGGCGAAGAACTCGGGCTCCCAGAACACACATCCTTGCCTGACGTCGCCCGTCAAGATCCCACGTTCCCCCGCACCGCAGGCAAAGAACTTGGCCGAGACGGCTGCAGAATTCCGTTGCCGTGGACAGCCACGCTTCCCAACTTTGGCTTCACCACCGCGGAATCCACATGGCTACCCCAGCCCACGGATTGGGAAGCCTTTTGCGTGGACGTGCAGACCAAAGATCCTGCTTCTGAGCTGAGCTTTTTCAAGAAGCTTTTCTCGCTGCGGAAGGAATTTGAGCTTGGCCGGGGCTCACTTCAGAAATTCGACGCCGGTAGTGGCTCATTGGCATTCATCAACTCCGCTCGTGACCACGGACGGCCTGATGTCCTGATCGTAGTGACATTCAATGAACCATGCGCCGTCCCAGAAGGCTGGGGGTTACTCCTCAGTAGCCAGGATTGCGGGGACAGTGACACCGTGCCCGCCGATACCGCGGCGTTGTTTGTGCGCCGCTAGCGATAGCGATGTATGACGAGGAAAAACCCCTACGCTTTCCACGGAATTTACCTGGGAAAACACCAGTGGAAGGCGTAGGGATTTGTCGCCACTAAAAAGTCCCTATCATGGTTAAAACACAGCAGTTCCCGCAAGCAGGACCGACACTGCGATGATCGGGATCACCACGGTCACCATTGCCACATCCTTGTAGGACTGTTTGTGGGTCATGCCGCACACGAGCAGCATGGTGAGCACCGCGCCGTTGTGAGGCAGCGAGTCGAAGCTCACGGACGCCATTGCCATGATTCGGTGCATCGCTTCGAGTGAGATTCCCTGCTCGGTGGCCATCTGAGCCAGGTCAGCGCCGAAGGTTTCCAGGGTCATGGAGAGGCCTCCGGCGGACGAACCGGTGATCCCAGCGATGACGCCCGTAGAGATAACGCCCACGATCAGGGCGTTATCAGCGATGGAGAACACGCCGTCGCGAAGCAGCGTGAAGGCCGCCAGCGAGCCAATCACCGCACCGTAGCCGACCTCGCTGGCGGTGGTGAATACCGGGAGGATGGCAGATTTCGCACCGTCACCGAGGCCTTCGATGAAGACGCCGAACAGACCGGGGCGCATGAGGAAGATAACGATGATTGCGGTAGCCATGGCGACGGTGACCGACCAGGTTCCCAGCACCGCTTCTAGTTTCACCCCGCCGAACTTCTTTTCCGCCAGGTAACTGAAGTCCATCTGCTTGGAAAGCACGTAGATGAACAGGTAGTTCATCGCCACCACCACGGCGATGGGGATGAAACCAAGGATGCCACGGATCGCCACATTGCCCTCGACCCGATGCGCTGGAATGACGGAGTGGCCGCCTTCGGCGTCTTCCAGTTCCTTCAAGGCGGTGGCCCCGGAATCGGACCCGCCTGCCGGCTCATACAGTTCCCCGGCGCGATGCAGCGCTCGAACGCGATACTCTAGCCAGATCATGCCCATCACCAGCATCATCGCTGTGCCGATGAGGCCAATCGCAGGGGCGGCGTAGGAGGTGGTGCCGAAGTACTTGGTGGGGATCACGTTGTGTACTTGCGGGCTTCCTGGCAGCGCGGCGATGGCGAAGGTGATGGTGCCAAATGCGATGGCTGCCGGCATGAGTCGCTTCGGGATGCCAGCTTCTTTAAACAGCGCGGTGGCAATCGGGACGATGGTGAACGCCACTACCCATGCGCTCACGCCACCGTAGGTGAGTAGCGCGGTGGCCAGCACGGTGGAGGCCATGGCGCGTTTGGCTCCGAAGGCCTTGGATATGCCGTGTGCGAGGTCGTGTGCCAGACCAGAGACCGTCATCAAGCGGCCGAAAATCGCTCCGGTGAGGAAGAGCGGGAAGTAGTTAGTGATGAACTTGCCCAATGCTGGCATGAAGATTTGGGTGTAGGTGGCCAGCAGTGGGGCTCCTGAGAGCGCGGTGGCGAGAAGTGCCGCGATGGGTGCTGCGATGACGACCGAATGGCCTCGGTAGGCGAGCACGATCAGCACGATCAGCGACAGGAAGATGCCGATCATTGGAATAACCATGAAAAGCTCCGATTCATTCAAATAAGGTGGGTAGTCGAACCAAGCCAACGCAAGGGAGTCGAGTGCCATGAAATCCAATGAGCGCCGTCAGGCTGCGAACCCGCCTTCTGATACCAAGACCCGGATTTTGGAGGTCTCGCGTCAGATGTTCAGCGAGCGGACGTTCGCCCAAGTGTCCTTGAAGGAAATTGCGGAGGCTGCTGGGGTGAGCGCCCCGCTGATTATTAAGCATTTCCAGAGCAAGGAGACCTTGTTCGAGAAAACCGTGGATTTTTCGACGAGCGCGAAAGCCATGTTTAAGGGGCCTTTCGATCAGCTCGGGAAGACGTCCATCGCAGAAACATTGACCGCTCCCACCACCGCCCACTACTCCATCATTCGCACCATGACGGTGACGGATGGTTCGGAGAGGCACTTGGGCGCTATTGGGGAGCGGATCAAGCGAGACATCCTGGAAGTGTTGGAGGCGCGTATTCGGGCGGAAGCGCCATACCCGGAGCCGGATCCGCGGTTGCGGGCCCAGGCGGCTATGGCGCTTCTTACTGGATTGTCGTTGATGCGTCGCGTGGGAGATACCGACTTTGAGCAGTTCTCCCCCGCTGACATCACTGGCTATTACGCCGAGTTAGTCCAGGACATCATTAACGGTCACGAACCAACTCAATGACGTAGGAGCAGTCCTTGTCTCCGAATCCGGCGTCGACCGTCTCCTGGTAAAACGCAGCTGCTGCTTGTCCCAGCACCGCTGAGGTGCCCGTTTCCTCCAGCGCGGCCTTCGCCAGCCCCAGGTCCTTGTTCATCAATGCGTTGGCGAAGCCAGGCTTGAAGTCGTTGTTCGCCGGGGAGTTAGGCACTGGGCCGGGGACTGGGCAGTTCGTGGTGAGCGCCCAGCTCGCGCCGGTGGAGTTGGACACCACGTCGAAGAACGCTTGTGGATCCAGGCCGAGGCGCTCGCCGAGGACCATGGCTTCCGCGATAGCGATCTGGTGCACCCCAAGGATCATGTTGTTACAGATTTTCACGGCTTGACCGGCACCGATGTCGCCACAGAGTGTGGCGCTGCGGCCCATGACGTCGAAAAGCGGGCGTGCCTCACCAAAGACCTCCTCGTCGCCGCCGACCATGAAGGCGAGGGTGCCTGCCTCTGCGCCGACGATGCCGCCGGAGACCGGTGCGTCGAGGAAGCGGTGGCCTGCAGCCTGCACCTTCTCCGCTGCGGCCCGTGCGTCAGCCACGGCGATGGTGGAGCTGTCAATGAACAGCGCACCCGCGCTTGCCGACGGCAGGATCTCCGTCAACACGGCGTCTACCAGTTTGCCGTTCGGCAGCATCGTGTAGATCACCTGGGCGCCTTCTGCTGCTGCAGCGGCGGATTCCTGCACGTCGACGCCGTTCTGGCGCGCCTTGGTCTTGGCTTCCTCCATGACATCGAAGCCACGGACGGTGTGTCCTGCCTTGACCAGGTTGGCAGCCATGGGGCCGCCCATGTTTCCGAGTCCGATGAATGCGATTGTGCTCATGAGTAGTCCTTCCTAGTCCATCTGTGGCATCGAGAAGTCAGCGCCGGTGGCAGCACCGGACGGCCAGCGGGAGGTGACGGTCTTGGTCTTGGTGTAGAAGCGGAAGGAGTCCGGGCCATGCTGGTTCAGGTCGCCGAAGCCGGAGGCCTTCCAACCGCCGAAGGTGTGGTACGCGATCGGCACTGGGATTGGAACGTTGATGCCCACCATGCCGACCTGCACGCGCTCAGCGAACTCGCGGGCAGCGGCCCCGTTGCGGGTGAAGATCGCTACACCGTTGCCGTAGACGTGCTCGTTAGGGAGCTTGATGGCTTCTTCGAAAGACTCGGCGCGCACAATGCTCAGGACCGGGCCGAAGATTTCCTCGGTGTAGATGCTCATGTCCGGGGTGACGTGGTCGAAAAGGGTCGGGGCGATGAAGTAGCCACCTTCCAGGGAGTCGCCCTCGAAGTCGGAGTCCGTGGCGCCTTTGCTACGGCCGTCGATCACCAGATCAGCGCCGGCTTTTTCCCCTTCGTCGATGAGGGACTTAATGCGATCGAGTGCAGACTGCGCCACCACCGGGCCATAGTCGGCCTTCGGGTCCAGGGAGTGCCCCACCCTGAGGGATGGGATGCGCTCCTCGAGCTTCTTGCGCAGCGTGTTGGCGGTCTCCTCGCCCACTGGCACAGCCACGGAGATAGCCATGCAACGCTCACCAGCGGAGCCGTAGGCGGCACCGACAATGGCGTCAACGACCTGGTCCATGTCAGCATCCGGGAGGATCAGGGCGTGGTTCTTCGCACCACCGAAGCACTGGGCGCGCTTGCCGGTGGCAGCGCAGCGCTCGTAGATGTACTGCGCGATCGGGGTGGAGCCCACGAAGCCGACTGCCTTGATGACATCGAAGTCCAGGATCGCGTCTACCGCAGTCTTATCACCGTGGACCACGTTGAACACACCGGCTGGGCCACCGGCCTCGATGAACAGCTCCGCCAGGCGAACCGGAACAGATGGGTCGCGCTCCGATGGCTTGAGGACGAAGGCGTTGCCGCAAGCCAGCGCTGGCCCGGCTTTCCACAGCGGGATCATCGCCGGGAAGTTGAACGGGGTGATACCAGCGACCACACCCAGTGGCTGGCGCATGGAGTAGACGTCAATGCCAGTGCCTGCGGAGGTGGTGTACTCGCCCTTGAGCAGGTGTGGTGCGCCGAGGGAAAACTCGAGCACGTCCGTGCCGCGGATGATGTCGCCCTTGGCGTCGTCGAAGGTCTTGCCGTGCTCGAGAGAAAGAGTACGAGCGATCTCATCAATGTTCTCGTTGATCAGTGCAATCCACTTCATAATGACGCGGATGCGCTTTTGTGGGTTCGTCTTCGCCCAACCCTGCTGCGCCTGAGCAGCATTAGCGATCACGTCATTGACTTCCTCGGTGGAAGCCAGCGGGACCTGGCCCTGCACCTGGCCAGTGGATGGGTTCATCACGTCATCGGTGTTCGCGGTGTTGCCTTCTACCTTCTTGCCGCCGATGAAGTGTGGGATTGTGTACGTCATGATGATCTCCTTCGGGTTACATGTGTCTTGCAACACACAATAGGGAGATCTAGATCACACGGAAAGCATTAAATGACGTTTACCCCTATGTGGCGGTTAACGCAGTTCATTGTTATAGCAAGCCCTACCGTAACTAAACCCATCCCCTACATCGACAGGCGAGCTCCACACCACCTCCGACATCACACCTTAGGCACCTGAACTTATCTAAATCTTATGTTTCACTTATCTGAAGTAAACCTGTTTTCCAGGCCGGGATGCACCATCCCACCGTTAACCGTCCTCCATCTCGATTAAAAACGGAAACCTTAACAGCGGATTCCCGTTAACCAAAACTTCCTTCCATCAGGCATAAAAGTAAAACCCGCTACACACACGAACCCCCTCTTGTCTATCAGCGCAGCGAGACATGTGGGCGAATGTATTTTTGACAAAACATCAACATCCTCTTAGTATCTAAGTCTAATACTGAGGTTTTGCTCAGCTTTTATTTAGGCCCTTTAGTGCGATCTGCGCCAACGGAACTTAGGCCCATTCCTATAGATGAAATTCATCTCGTTGGCCAGAATGCTGCGAACGAGGAGAGACTATGCGCACCCAGCCCCACGAACTTGTACTCACCCCCGTCATCGCCGACTCTTTTCCGCTCCAGCAGACACATGTTCACCCGCCTCGAACGGAAAGCGCTACCTACCTTGTCATCAAGCGAGTCTTTGACGCCAGCTTTGCATTCAGCGCTATCATCATACTTTCTCCGCTACTGGCTGTTATTGCACTCTTGATCAAGCTGCAAGACGGTGGGCCAGTATTGTTCACCCAGCTCCGTGTCGGTCACAACCAAAAGCCGATTAGGATGTACAAGTTCCGCACCATGCGCACCGATGCCGAAAAGATGCTCCCCCATCTCATGGAGGTCACTGCTGGTTCAGAGGAACGAGCCGGAAACAATGTGCTTTTTAAACTGAAGGACGACCCCCGTGTCACGAAACTCGGGACGTTCCTTCGCCAGTACAGCCTCGATGAGCTTCCACAGCTTTTCAACGTGTTGCAGGGCAACATGTCTCTGATCGGGCCACGACCTCCACTGCCACGTGAAGTAGAAAACTTTGACCAGCGCGCCCTGCACAAATTCGATGTCAAACCAGGAATCACGGGACTGTGGCAAACGATGGGGCGTTCCAATCTCCCTTGGGAGGAAGCCATTGCCTTAGACCTGCATTACGTCGAGCACCGCAGTATAGCTATGGATACCAAGATCTTTTTCCGCACCTTCAAGGTCGTTCTATCCCGTGAGGGCGCCTACTAGAGCTGGTAAGCGCACATTTCCGCGCTGCGGATAGCGATTAGCTTTCCGCAGCAATTTGCTACGCCTTCAGCCTTCATCTACCTGCGTTTTTCTGCTAGTAAGGCGAAGGGATTTGTCTCGCGCGGGAAATCCCTATCGCATAACCTTTACAGGGGGCAGCTGTTACAGCTGCCCCCTGTAAAGGTTAGCGTTGGAAACCGGTAGCGGTCACACGATGTGGTAGTCGTTTGAAGTACCCGACTACGTCTTTTCGTCGCTTGACAAAGTCGACTGCGTCAATGGTGTACCTCCGGATTAGCCTGCGAGGTTCATGAGCGATGCGCCAGGCCCACCCTAGTCGTAGTTTGTGGATAATCGGCGGGAAGTATTGCTGTTTGCTGGCTAGCTGGCTTACCCAGCCTCCTGCGGTACAGACGATGGCTTCCGGAAACAGTCGATGCATTTCTAATGCGACGGTATCTTGCAGGCCAGCGCCTAATCCCAGCACGATGACATCCGGGCGAAACTCGTGGAGCTTATGTGGGTCGCGACGCAGCTCTGCAAGCTCACCAAAACCATCAAAACCAATTGCCTTATGCGCGGTGATCCGCTGGGCGGCTGCACGCGCGATGCCTGGTTCTGCGCCAATAACGGCGATCCGGGAACCTGGCTGCAAGATGTCGTCGAAAAGCACTGGCAATACCAGGTCGGCGGAGGTACGACCAATCCCTAAGCCGTTCCTCATGAGGAGCAGTTGTAATAGGGTACCGTCAATTCCAATCGCGCTCATGAGAGCGAGTTCCTCCCGGTCAGTGCGAAAAACTGACCAGTGGTTAAGCCAGGTGACCACCGTGCCGGGACGGGCGATTTCCCGCGCGAACGAGTCCACTACATCAGGAAAAGCTGTTTTGGTTGTCATGGTTTAATCACCTTTGCTGTCATGTCGAAGGTCACATTCGGTGTGGCGCGGTAATTGACGTGTGTTTCCACCCCGATTCGGTTGGCGCCATCATGGAGCGACGCCACGGGGATTTGGATTACGAGGGGCTCTGCGGCGGCAGTCTCAGTGTGAACTGCACGGTTGGCGTAGGTGAAGTGGTTTATCTCCCCGTCATCAAGCCGCAACCGCCCGACTTCCATTCCGTTGACTCGCACCAACGCTCCATCGTCAGCCCGGACCCGGAACTCAATCACGGCGTCCGCGGGCAACGTTTCCTTATCGATCCTCAAGTCATGCGCGAAGTACGTGGTAATCGGACGTTTGGTTCCGGTTAACTCAATCGACGTCGCCAGGGATGTTTCTCCCCAACCAAGGGGCGCCGATCCTTGCTGCCAGTCGGTCAATTGACCTGCGGTGTGCCAGTGTGTCTCTGGTTCCTCATCTTGGGACCAGTACTGCCATTGGCTGCCAGCCCCGATCAGCTCCTCTTCGTTGGTGAGCGTTGGAAGGTCAGGTTGCGTGGGCGAGTCGACGGCCGGTGTGAAGTCGCTAATGTGCAACGACCCGTCAAAGCTCATCGACGCACTACCTCGATAATTTAGGTGCGTTTCCACTCCAATGGTGTTAGTTCCGGCGCTAAGCCAAGATGACGGAATGCTCAGCGAGTGCCGCTCCGCGTGCGCAGCTCCCAGGGGTACAGCACCGTTGGCGCGGGTATCGGGAGTGACGGCGCCGGATCCCATTCGAATTCGGCTGACTTCACGGCCGTTGAGGTAGACCACGGCGCCATCATCTGCCACAACTTCCAACGTGGCCGTCGTGAAGCTCTTCGGATCAGTCACCTCAAAGTCCTTGGCAAACCACGTAGTAATCGGTCGCCCATTTGCCGGTGGGGTGATTTGGGTTGTCAGCAACTTGCCACCATATCCAAGTGGCGCGACGCCTTCCGCCCACGAACTACGATCAGCCGCTGGCAGGTTCCAACCAGCTTCGACAGGGCCTTGGTTATAGGAGTACTGCCACGATTCCCCTGCTCCGATGAGAACGCTTGGGTTGTTTTCCGCTTCCTGCGGGCTCGGGGCGTGCGCCACCGGCGTTGTCATTGAGAAATTGCCAGCCTTATCGACGGCCCGTACAAAGAATCGATTCTCTCCGCCATGCGGGACCCGGGCACGCGGCGCATTAACTGTTGCGATTACCCGATCATCACGCAGCACCTGGTAGTTTTCCGCATCTGCAACAGGCTCCCAACTCAAGTTCACTGAGTCAGCCGTTGTACCCGAAGTGGACAGCTGCGTTGGCGCTGCAGGGGGCTGGACGTCCTTGGCTGGAAAACGAACAAATCCCCCATTCCATTGCGAGGAATTAAGCGTGGTAAACGAACCAGTGAAGTCTCCACCTGCCCACACCGCACCGTCAGAAGCGACAAACAGTGCCCATGCGCCCGCATTTTTCGATTTGAGCTTGTACGGAGAGAACTGACCAAGCTGCTTTCCAGTAGCAGCATCCCATGCTCCGAACCACTGGATGTTGTCCGAACGCGTCCATTCGTTACTCAATGTAGGCCACGAATAGGCATTTTCATAGGTGTTTTGCGAGCAATGGCAACCTGCGTACGTGACAGAGCCATCGGAGGCTATTGCTTGAAAATCCCCGCCTCGGGTTTTGGTCACGGACCCTGATACTCGCTGCAAAGTCTCTGGGTCATAGCCAAAGAGCGCATGCTGCGCGCCACCAAAGAACACCAAACCACCGGAGTGGTCCACTGCTTGTTGATAGGTTTGCGGTTCGTGGAAAAAACTGCCCTGGAAGTTTAATTTGGAATCGACTGCTGCACCAGGCGCCGCGGAGATCGCTGCGGCTTTCTTTACTGTCGTCTTGCCGGAAGTAGTGAAGTACCCCGCAACATACACAGTGGAAGCAGATTCATCGGTATCGATATCCAGTACCGTTCCATTAAATTCGGGATTCCAACTCCGATCTGGGGTGCCGTTAAGATTCACGCGCCCCGCAGCTCGGCCATATACGAAGTGGTTGTGGCCCGTGGTGAAGTGCGTGAAGTTTCCGCCTACGTAGATCTTGTCTCCGCCTAAGGCCAGGGATTTAACACTCACCATGCCACCGGATAGTCGGTTGATAATCTGCAGGTTCCAAGTCTCATCGATGGCGCCGGTAGCGGGATCAACCAGCACAGTGCCGGAGTGGGGCTGGCCATTAGCGGTGCGAAAATCTCCACCGATGAGCAATTTCCCGTTGGGCATTGCCACAAGCGCTTTGGCCTGGTTATCCAAAGTGACGTTAAACTCTGGGCGTAGTTCGCCGGTGGTTTTGTCAAAAGCTGCGATGCCGGTACGCGGCATCACAGTGCTACTCCGACGCTCTTCGGCCTGAGTGAAGTTACCAGCGACAAACATGGTATCGCCGATTTCCGCGAATGCCTGGACGGGCGCATTACCTTCGGTGGTGCGACCATTGAGGTTCCCCGTCACTCCCCAGGTGGTGGGAGAAGCGAAGTTCGACGCTATTGGGCGCTGATGAGAGGAGTCCAGACCTGAATCAGCGATGCGCTCAAAACGCGGGTCGCTGGCAGAAACTCGAGGCCGAATATAGACCTCCGTGTAGGGCACAGGCATGTTGCCAGTCGCACTCCACAAGAAGTCTCCCGGATCTTTGCTACCTCCCCATGCGAAAGGACCATAGGCGAAGCCGAGCTGGTATTCCCGCTGATTGCTTTCTGTCAAATCGAGCGATCGCCACATGGAGTCAATGCCAAAGCGCTCGTCCATGGATGCTGCTTTGAACCATTGACCGAAATCTTCGTACCGGAACAGTGGTGCGTGGTCTGATGCCAAGCTCCACGACCATGTTGTCATTCGCTCCGGAATGAGGTTCATTGCCCGGAACTGGGTGCCGGCACTGTCAGCGGATCGCACGATGCGGATGCCTTCCGGCAACTGATTCACCGCAGTGCCAGCGAGCAATCCGTCAATCTTTTCCGCAGCTAGCTGCGCGACTGGGAAGTCTTCTGGCGTGCGGTTGCGCGTCAATAGGTCCGCAGGAGTGCGCTGGCCGTCCGGATAACGATCCCATCCTTCCCGCCCCTTACCAATGAGAACCCAGCCGCCACCTGCACTGGTTTGATCACAAAAGAATTGTGCAGGGGCCGACATTTGCGGGGTGTAGAGCCAGTAAACACCGTCTTTACTCTGGGGAGCTTGTTGTTTAATTTCCCAACAGGATGCTGCTGCTGTTGCTGACGTCGTACCGTCTCGGACGACAGAACCCGCAACCACATCAGCGGACTGTGCTACGGGAGGAACCCCGAGACTGGTCACACTGAGTAGGATGCCTGCGACGAGTGCGCTGACTCGACGAAGTCGTTGCATGTTTTCTACCTTTGCCACCGATCCGCATCGCCGTCGGTGGATCAAGTAGTCACACTCAGACAGCTAGCGTACAAGAATTACAACTTGATACATTAATGTTTTTCTTAGGTTTTCAGCAATTTTCTGTCATTAAACCAGGCTTGCAGGGTAAAAAATAAGTGTTTACCCCTGTTTATAAGAGCGAGGTTAGCTGAATATAATTTACTGCTACTATTAATAATACTTTGTTGTTATCTGTTTTGCTGAGCGTGCAACGTAGCCAGTAAGCCATCCAACTGCAGCTCTTCACGCAACTTCCAACAAAGAACAAAGAAGACGACTACACCCCCACCCCCCGTCACACACAACGACATCAAAGTGTTGCCCCACAAGACCAACACCGCACAAGCTGGCAGCCCAAAGGCAGCTAACACGACAGCTAATGGACGCAATACCTCAAGGGGCTGCATGGAGATTCCCAAAAACACCCGCACTTCAACGGCAGCCAGTAACGCATCAAGCACTTGACATACCATCCACACCAGAGCTGCTCCCGGCAATCCGAAAGCAGGAATGAGCACTAGGTTTCCCACAACGCAGATGACCAGCACAATTGCTTTATTTGCAGCAGCCCATCCACTCCTACCACTCATGATGAGCAGCGAATGAATATTGCCAGCCATGAAGGTGACCGCCATACCCAACGCCAGGATGGACAACGACAGCGCTCCAGGAACAAATTCTTCCCCAAACAACCCCAGAAACACTGGAGAAAAGATGCCCAACAAGACATATGCCGGTGACGCCAAGAGCACCAACCATATTGATGCCGTTGTGTACAGTTCACATACCTGCTCATTTTGTTTCCGATGCAGCAGCGCCGAAAACTTCGGGGAAACTACAACACGCAATGCGGCGTCGACAAGCAGCCCTGCCTGAATAAACCGCGCTGCACCACCATAAACACCTGCAGCTTGGTCACTCAGCAGCCAACCGATCATGAGGACAGGAAGCCAAGCCAGCGCTTGCTCCAAACCAGCCGAGACAGTACGCGGGGTAGCAAAACGCCACACTTCGAACCATCGCTGCCAGGATGGCAACCGAGGCCCCAACACCGCACCCTCCAGCACCTTAATGTGCTGCATGACCAGGCCTCCAGCAACAACAGAAAGCAGGACAAACGGCACCGCCCACGCCACCGAGACCACAGCGATTGAGCCCGCACCTAGGATTGCAATGACGACAAAGATGGGGCGCAGCAGCGGAAGCGCGATGTTAGAAATCAGAACGTACTCCCGCACAGAGCCAAGGGATCGCAAGATCGCCGTCACTGTGAGCATGACAGCCCCAAAAGGAACCAGCAGCATCACCGCCCGCACGGCATCGCGCAGTACGCCATTTTCCTCGGCCCAGATGAAGGGGGACAGCACTTCCATCACTGCGGTGAGCAGCACGCTCACCCCCAGCGCCGTACCAACGCAGGCTACAGCTGCCGAAAACACTTTAGGAGCGTCGTCTACCTTTACACGAGGAATCAGGTAGATGGAGGTAGAGTCCATTCCAAATTTTGCGAAGGCCAACACCATAGCGAAGATACCTGTGACCTGGAAGAACAGACCGGCGCCCTCCGCCCCCATCAAGCGGGATACGATCACGGTGAGTACGAAACCCATGCCCGCGCTAAACGCTGAGCCAACAAAACTCAGCGATCCACCGCGAGCTAACTCCTTGCGTTGGGCTTGGTGACTAGCCACCATAGGATCGGCTCCTTTCCACTGAGCAGGGCCTAGCCAGTACCCGATTGCAGTAAATGCTAGATCCTGAGTATAGAATGATTTTAAAATTAAGCTTTTTTATGAATTTACTGATGGATTGGTTTGCGTATTCCATTGGTCTTTCGGATGAGCGGAGCACAATGTTTACCCAGTCAACACGAGGCAAACTGTCGGCCATTGCATTGCTCGCTACTAGCCTGGTGGCCTGCAGCACGGACAAGGATCCTTCATTAGCTTCTAAGACCGAGGCAGTGGCAAGTTCCAGCAGCCACGCATCGTCCGAGGATGCAGCACATCCCACTCCCCAACGGTCTACATCAACTGTCGCTGCACCAACGCAAGCCGACGCAGAAAGTATCACCCCAGACCTCGTGGCAGACGCAATAGAAAAAAGTATGACCGTTTTGGAGCAACCGACGGACAACATTGATCTGACACACGTTCTTACCGGCGCTGCACTAGAGGCACGGGAAAACGAACGCCAAGAACTGGAAGCTAATGGACTGCGCCAGGAAGGCGCAGCTAAGGTCATCCATTCTGAGATCACCCCAGGCCAAACACCGAATGTAATGAACGCGCACCTGTGCGTGGACAGCACTGATATTAAGCTTTTCGATAAGAACAATGTGCATGTCAACGCACACGTCCCCGCCGAGGAGCAACGCTCGGCGTTGCTCGCCTCATTCGAGAAGGTCGACGGACAGTGGAAGCTGGCAGATCTTCAATTCCCGAACGATCCCCGCTGTTAGCTCCTTCCGTGGGCCGCAGCAGCATTCCTATGGCAACCATCGTGACCATAATCCCGGTCATCATGCCGTAGTAGAACGTTTCCACGATGGAAGCAAGAACAATGCCACCGAGCATCGCTCCCACGAAATCAGTTCGTCGCGCAGAATAAAGCACTACTGCCACTAGACAACCCCAGAACAGCGCGAGGCCAATAAACCCATGCGAGTACATGACAGTCCACAGCTGTCCCTGAGTTCCGAGCGAAGGTAACCACGGGTACTCCGCAGGACGCGGTGAACCATGCCCAAACAGCGGGGAAATCAGCGTTTGGTCAAAAGTGTCCAGGTACAGGCTTTTGCGGTCTTCCGTAGAGTTTGTCTCTTCAATTCGCGAAAAGAAGTTTTCACCGAACGGAGAAAAGAACCACGCTGCGCTGGCTACCGCCATCCCTGCGGCAAACTTGAGTAGTGGCACTATGAACCCGCGACGCAAGGATTGCACAATCACCCACAGCCCCACCACACCGAGGCCAATGAACATTCCGCGGTTGAGGGTAGATAGTGCCGGAGGAACACTGGCTAGCACGATGGCCAAAGCCCACCATTTTCGCTTAGTTCGCCAAGTAAGCCACAAGTAGATCAGCGCAAAAGGCAACACAACCGAGTACACGTTTCCCCATGTGTTCGCATACAAAAACGGTGCCACCGGCCGAACGGCTTGTTCCACCCACGCATCTGGCTTCCACTGGGTCAGCCTGCGAACCACCATGTCAGAAACCAAGGGATTACGCTGCAACGCCCCCGGGATGACATAGGACATCGGTGTACGAATAACCAACTCAGGCATTGCCAACGCCCAGTATCCGCACAGCGTCATACCCGCAAGCAGCCACACCATGGCGCGGCTAACCCGCAGCATTGGCAGTGCTCGACGAGCGTTGTAAAGGTACACAGCAAACATCCCCGCCGCAGCGTATAGCAGCAGCCGATAGGTGGCGCCCACGATACGTCCCGCAGTGTCATTCATAGCAAGGGACACCACGACCCAACCGCAAAAAAGCAGCCACAGCAGCAGGTGCTTTGGGATGTGAAACTCCCGGATGCTCAACAAATACACCGCCATGACCACGCCTGCTATGAGCCATACGAAATCCCCAATACCTAGCAACCACCAGGCTAGGTAGCCGGCAAAAGGCAACACAACAGGCCAGCCGGGCAACCGATCCACAGCTGTGCGTGGCTGAGCTAGCGCCATGACCGCCACTGCCTTGCCGCAGCACGTAAATATCGCCACGGGCCTATCACGAAGCCGGTGATCTCTGCCTTAGTCAATGATCGCGGCACATCCGGATCTGACCCGACCATGCGCTGAGATCCGGGCGCTAACCTACGCGCCACTGCGGGGATCCGACCTGCCAGCTGCACAATAGATTGAGGACGGTGCACCACCGTTTTGCACAGCAGTGCGGCCATCCCGGTGCCATTGCCAAAACTCTGTTTTTCCAGGCCACTGAGATCTCGGCGATGCACGTGATGGACGATAGCGTCCGGGTTCGTGATGATCGCAAAACCGGCGTGCAGCACGCGCGCGAAGGCATCAAGATCCTCGCCACCGTTGGTTAGAGTGCCCGCGCCAAGTGACGTATCAAATGGACCGATTTCCTCCAGAACTGCCCGTCGAAAAGCCATCGATACGCCCGCCCCCACCCGCGCGGTAGCGAAAGGATACAGCGGCCCGCCCTCGCCAGGTTCGCCAAACCCGACAACTGAGGCGTTGCTTTTCGATAGCGACCACACCGTAGGCGAGGTGACCTTCGGGAACCCACCACGGGCTTCAAAAAAGCGTTGCGAAGGATGTAGCAGTTCCGCTGGAAAGACTGGGCCCGTAACCGCACCCACACGCCCCTCATCATCTGCTTCAAACACAGCAAGTAGGGCAGAGAGCCAGTGACGGTCGGTGATAGCGTCATCATCAGTAAAGGCAACCACGTCACCGGTGGAAACGCTCACACCCGTGTTACGCGCAAACGACAGCCCTCGCCTGCTCTCAGCCACAATACGTAACCGAGGATCAGAGATAGCTTCTAGCTGTTGGGCCACATTGCCACTCGTTGGATCATTATCAACGACGATCAACTCAAAATTTTCATGGTCTTGGGTCAACAAAGATTCCACTGCAATTCGCAGCAAAGCAGTAGATCCTAAGGTACAAAGCACTACGCTTGCTTTAAGCTGCGAACCACTGCAACAATCCCAAGCGCGTTGCGCATCAGCACCTTCTGTAGCTGCAATCGCTCGCTCTACCAAATCATAGGTGCCATCCAACCAGGTGTATCCGAGAGTGCGGATACCTTTTCGAACCAGAATTGCTGCCCGCGGCGCTGAGAAATCCCCAGAAATCACCCCTAGTTCCATCGTTTCGGTATCCAGAACCCCGACTAGGCTGCGCTGATTATCTATCAAACCGCTGTCCTCTTCTTGTGGCGGCAACGCCGCGATCCGGTGAGGTGTCCGATCAGGTTGTCTTCATATCGGAGTTGGAGGAATGGAAGCATCCGGGTCCGCACCTCCGAAAGCAGCTGTGCTGGGGTCCTCCTCGTCGTATACGGACGTCTCTTCACGTGTAGGAAGCCCCTCATCTACCAGGACCACGCCAAGCAAGTTAGTACCAACATTTTCTAGATCATCCTTGAGCTGCAGCAACTCTTTTTTTGTCCACGTCAGCGGTGCCACCAAAATGGCAGCGTCAGCAGTATTGAGGCTGCGCAGCAACGCACCCCGGGTCTTATTGACATCAATCAACGCACCGCCGGAAGCCGAGGTCACTGTTTTTCCAGCAACAACAGCTTCCGGGGAGCTCGTGTCCACAAGCACTGCAGTTGCGTGGGATTCGTGACTTGCATGACGGACGAACTCCGCTGCTAGCTCCCAACGCGTGCTAGGAGGTACGTCGCGTTCGGCTTGCCATACCGGAACCCCAAGCAAAAATTCGAGATCCTCGTCGTCGGAAGGTTTACGGGAAAGGAGGTGAACCGCGAAAGCCAACAAAACACCGACAAAAAGTCCGGCGAGAATTCCCAACACAGCAATCTTAGTTTTTTCCGGCGTTTCCTGCGCGCTACCCATGTGCGCAGGAGTGATCACTTCACCCGACCGGGGAGCAAACCCGGCAATAGTAAGTTTTCGGTCTTGAAGTGTCTCAATCGCGCTGCGAATTGTTTGTGCACGCACGTCGTCCACTCGTGGGCCGGAGACGTTGTTTTGTCCTTCCCGGAGTTCTCCTTCCAAACGATCGATTTCCTGGTCGAGGGATTTTTCCAGGTCTTTGCCACGTTCGGTAGCCAAGTTTGTACGCACCAGCAGGTAAGCGTCGGCCAGTTCGTTGGCACCTGCGACTGCGTCTTCCCTACTGGAATCGGAATAGCTGATGTTGATGACCGTGCCATTTGGGTCACCACTGGCCTTTACACCACTTCTGAGTCGCTCAGGGGTCCAGCGCCAATCAAGAGCGTCAGCAGCGACTTTTGCGGTGCTGGCGGACTCAGCCAGCTGCTTTTCCGTAGCTAAGTCGATCAGGCTTGAAGCCGCTTTCCCTTCGGCCACGGGCTGAGAACTAATAGGAACGATATTCACTACGGCTGTTGCCCGGTATTGCTTAGGCGTTGTGACCAGGTAGGCCATGGCGACGACAATCCCCAACACAACCCCTAGGAGTATCCACAGACGCCGGTTGCGAACGATGTAACTGAGCTGTGCCATTGAGACAGCTCCAGCTTCCGTCACATGTTTTGTGGTCATGGCATTCCTTCGGTCATGGGCTTGGAAAAATCAGCATCGGTTGGGGTCGTGAACTGCCGCGCCCAGTTCAGTTTGGTGCGCAGTTTGCGTTGCAACAGCATTCGGTGTGGTTGGGACGTCGCGGCGATGGCCCGTCCTAGGTACCGCTCGGCGCGCTCCAGCGCTGCCGCCCGCTTATCGACGGGAAGCAGTGCCGCAGATACCAGTCTCTCAATAGGGACTCCAACCACCTGACTAGCCAACTGAGCATACGCAGTCGCTTGGTCTGGGTTAGTCCACGAGGCTGTGCGCCATTGATCAGAGGCGGTAATTTGAGCCGGATGCACCCGATATGCCAGCCCCCACAATGGCTGACGCTGCAGGTGTAAACCTGCCACTGCGCAGCGAATCCAGAGGTCGTAATCTTCAGCTGGCACATGACGGTAACCACCGACTTCGCTGAGGGCTGCACGAGTGGCAACCATCGTCGGGTGCGAAACCGGATTGGTCAGGAGCAAATAGAGCGGAAACACCTCAGAGGGAATACCCAGCGGTGGCTGTGGTCTCAGCACTTTGCCCGAGAAGAAGGCAACCTGCTGGAACACCACGTCATCCCCACGCTGCAACGCGGGTAAGGAAGTACGAAATCGCCAGGGGGCACTGATATCGTCGGCGTCCATCCTTGCGATGAACTCAGAATCAGTGTTGTCGATCAACCAGTTCAAGGCGTGAGCGATCCCGCCTGAAGCTGGGCGGCTCACTACCTTGAGCCTACTGTTTCGCCCGTTGGATGTTTCCCCGGCACGCAACGCTGCTGCTGCGGTGGTATCGGTGGAACCATCATCAAGGACAACCAGTTCAGCGTCGTCAGGCAGGGCACGCAGAGTGCTGGACACAGCCTGCTCGACAGTAGTAGCAGCATTTCGTGCAGGGAGAATGACACTTAGTTTCGGCATCGGTCAGCTCTCTTCCTGCGCAGCGCGATCCAGTGCGCGCAAATCTCGGTAGCGCCGACGCAGTGACATGCCACTGTGAAGCAACGCGATGCAGGCCAGAGCGGCATAAACTGCGCCAAAAGCTGGCGCAAATCCCCACAGTACAAAAGACCAGCACAGTGTTCCCGGGTCAGTGGGAAGCAACATCCATGAATGTAGATCACCACCGCGGGTTTGCTGCCGCCCTGCTTTCCGCACAAAGGCTTCCGCCAGAATTTGGGACAAGAATTGGCCACTCGTAACCAGTGAATAAATAGCTGCGATAGCTGCCAGCCACCAGGAATCCGGACAGTACAGCAAAATTGCGGCTGCTGTGCTGATGTGGATGGCAGGGGAGCGAAACGCGTCAACAACGTGGTCAATCCACTCGCCTGTTTTAGAAGACAACCCCGAGACCCGGGCGAGCTGCCCATCGGCAGAGTCAAACAAATACCCGGCGGCAAGGAGCGTGGCTACTACCATGCCAGACCAAAGGGAAGGCTCGTAACAAAGCAACACGAACATTCCTGTCACAGACAACAGCGCCGATAACGCCGTAATGTGGTTTGGTGTTAAAGCGCTAGCGAAGCCAGCAGCGGCCACTACTCTCGCGCCACGCCGATTAACCCACCTGGTGTAGGCGGGAACGCCGGGAGAAGGTTTCTGAGCAGAATGAAGCGCGGAGATCGCCCACCGATAGCGACCCGCCCAACCTTCGGGAACTTCTTTAACAGTATTTTTAAGTTTCTCCATGGTGCCCTCATGATTAGCTAAGGCAAACGGTCACACAGTACGCACTGTGTTACTGAGCGGTATGTACTACCCCAGCCTTGGTTGCTTGACTCAGGAATTCCCGCAGCATCGTCGAGGAGGTTGTCGGCGTGTACGGCAAATACTCGACCCGAGCCCCAACTTCAGCAAGTTCTCTTTCCAGGCGATCCCCTTTAGGGGTGCCCTTCCAGTCATCGCCTTTGAATAACACATCAAAATTGCGAGTTTTCCAGGCGATACGTTTGTCTTGGTCAACATCGCGGATTACCTCGTCAACGAAGGCTAAGCTACGAACCAACTCCGCACGCTCGGCTTCTTGTATCACCGGTGCACGGCCTTTCATCCGAATCAATGACTCATCAGTGGCGACCCCAACGACAAGCCGGGTGCAGCGCTGCCGGGCTGCACGCAGGATATTGAGATGGCCAATGTGCAGCATGTCGAAACCGCCAGGAACGTATCCCACAATTTCAATATCCGCATTGTGCGATTCAGTCACGATGTCGCGCTCTTTCCTTTTCTCTCAGCAGGCAATTCCTGAAGTGCAGCTAGTGTCAGACAAGGCCCTTCGTAAGAAGTGGGCGTACGGTAGCTTGCTGTACAGCTGGACTGCACTGAACGCAGCCCATTTTCCACAAGCGTAATCTTAACCTTTATTAATGGATTATTAAAATCACCTTCAGGTTTTGTTTCATCAGGTAGATCCGATCCCCGTCAACTGGGCAAAGATTTCGCCCACTCGAGGTAGCAGAATCTGTAGCGTCGGTAAACCTTTTTGCCAACTGAGCTGTACGTCTCAAACCCAAACTTTTAGTGGCAATAATGCCTAAACTGAATAGCAGTGGTTTGTTCCACTACGTCATTCTTTACTCGGATCGTTCGGCGCGTTCCCGCCGATAAAGAACGGAGATTTTCCTCATGGCTTCAGTGACCTTCGATAACGCCACCTGCATTTACCGCGGTGCGGAAAAACCATCGGTCGATAAGTTCAACCTTGAGATCGCGGACGGTGAGTTCCTCGTCCTCGTCGGGCCGTCCGGCTGCGGTAAGTCCACCACGCTGCGCATGCTCGCAGGCCTCGAAGAGGTGAGCGAAGGTCGCATTCTGCTGGGGGATCGCGATATCACTACCGCAGCACCAAAAGAGCGTGACATCGCGATGGTGTTCCAGAACTACGCTCTGTACCCACACATGACGGTGCGCGAGAACATGGGTTTTGCCCTCAAGATTGACAAGACCCCAAAGGAAGAGATCGATCGCCGAGTGGAAGAAGCCGCACGCACGCTCGACCTCACGGATTTCCTGGATCGCAAACCAAAGGCACTCTCCGGTGGTCAGCGCCAGCGCGTGGCAATGGGTCGCGCGATTGTGCGTAAGCCGCAGGTGTTCCTCATGGACGAGCCACTGTCCAACCTGGACGCCAAGCTCCGTGTCCAGACTCGCACCCAGATCGCCGCGTTGCAGCGCGAACTGGGAGTGACCACCCTGTACGTCACTCACGACCAGACGGAAGCCCTGACCATGGGCGATCGCATCGCTGTGCTGAAGTTCGGTGTCTTGCAGCAGGTCGGCACCCCACGCGAACTCTACGATCGCCCAGCCAACGAATTCGTTGCCGGCTTCATCGGCTCTCCAGCGATGAACCTGGGCAAGTTCAAGGTCGAAGGCACCGACGCTGTGCTCGGCAATGCCCGTGTCCCATTATCTGAAGCCACCCGCGCCGCACTGACGCCTGCCGACAACGGCCACATCACCATCGGTTTCCGCCCAGAAGCCCTGGACATCGTGTCCGAGCATGAGCCAAACACCATCCCAGTCAAGCTGCACCTGGTGGAAGAGCTCGGTTCCGACGCCTACATGTACGGCAAGCTGGAAGGGGGCGGCAACCTTGGCTCCGGCACCGACGCCAACCCAGATGACGAGTCCACCGACCAGATCATCATCCGCACCGCACCGCACGCGGCGCCACCAATCGGCTCCATCGTTCACGTTCGAATCCGCGAAGGAGCACAGCACAACTTCTCCCCTGCCACCGGAGATCGCCTGCCAGACTAGGCCTGCTGTACTAGCTATGCACGGGGCGGCGCTGGATTCTATCCGGCCCGCCCCGCACGCGTTGTCAACGAAATGGAGGCTTCGATGCAACCCAACATGCAAATAACCAACAGCACGCTTGTGCCCGCGTTGTTGTCATTGCCTTGGGATATCCCGCTGGAAGAATGGCCCACTGATCTGCTCGCGAGCCTGCCTCGCGGAATCTCACGCCACGTTGTTCGCTTTGTTAATGCGGATGACCGGGTGATCGCTATTAAGGAAATCGGGCAAAAGGTCGCCTACCACGAGTACCGTACGCTCCGAGAGCTTTCGCGGATGGGTGCCCCGGCAGTGCGGCCGTTAGCCGTCATCACTGGGCGTCGTGACGCTAACGGCGAGGAGCTCACCGCAGCTCTCGTCACAGAACATCTGGAATATTCGTTGCCCTACCGTTTTGTGTTCTCCCAAAGTATGCGCCCCGAAACCGCCACGCGTCTCATCGACTCCCTCGCCGTCCTGCTCGTCAGGCTTCATTTGCTCAACTTCTATTGGGGCGACGTCAGCCTGTCCAACACACTGTTTCGCAGGGACGCCGACGCTTTTTCCGGATACCTCGTCGACGCGGAAACCGGGGACGTGCAACCGCACCTCAGCAAACAACGCCGCCTTCACGACCTCGAAATAGCCCGCGTCAACATCATCGGTGAGCTGATGGACTTGCAAAGCGGCGGGCTGCTGCCTACCGACGCCGATGCGATTGAAATCGGCGAGCGCATCGTAGAGAAATACCAATTGCTGTGGGACGCCCTCACCGCGGAGGAAGCAATCCCGTCTACGGAATCCTGGCACATCCACCGGCGGATCGAAATGCTCAATGAGCTCGGTTTCGATGTGGGCGAGCTCAAGATCACCACTGGCGAGGAGGGGTCCGTCCTCAACATCAGGCCTCGCGTGGTCGACGCCGGCCACCACCACCGCGCTCTCATGAGACTCACTGGCCTGGACGTGCAGGAAGGGCAAGCCCGCCGCATCCTGAACACGATTGAGACCTACCGCGCCGTCGGTGAGCTGCACGACATCCCGCTCGAGCAAGTCGCACACCGCTGGCTCAGGGATGTGCTCGATCCCACGCTGGCAATCATCCCACCCGAATACTCTTCCAGGCTACAACCCGCGCAACTGTTCCACGAGATCATCGACCACCAGTGGTTTTTATCCGAAGAGGAAGGAAAACCCGTGGATCTGGCCACCGCGGCGCAGTCCTACGTGGACAATGTTCTACCGAACCGGCCAGATGAGAAACGAATGCTGGATCTGGATCCGAACGACGAGCTATCAGATTAACCGGGTCCAAATCGAGCGTACGGATGGGATTTTCCGGGCCTGAAAAATCCGATCCGTACGCTCGATTTCGCAAGCCCCCTTATGCAAAAACCCAGCACCAGAAGGTGCTGGGTTCTTCAGGCATCACTGACTAGTGATCCGCCTGGCCTGGCTTCTTGAATGGGAAGCCCAGTTCGCGCAGCAGCGCGCGGCCTTCGTCATTGTTGGTAGCCGTGGTGACCACGGTGATGTCCATACCACGTGGACGATCAACCTTGTCTACGTCGATTTCGTAGAACATGGTCTGCTCGGTCAGGCCGAAGGTGTAGTTGCCGTGACCATCGAACTGCTGGTCAGACAGGCCACGGAAGTCACGAATACGTGGGAGGGCGACGGTCAGCAGACGGTCGAGGAATTCCCACATGCGGTCGCCACGCAGGGTAACACGGGCACCGATTGGCATGCCTTCACGGAGCTTGAAGTTTGCGATGGACTTCTTCGCACGGCGAAGCTCTGGCTTCTGACCGGTGATTGCGGTGAGGTCCTCGAGAGCGCCGTTGATCAGCTTGGAGTCACGAGCAGCGTCGCCGACACCCATGTTGACCACGATCTTGGTCAGACCTGGGATCTGCATGACGTTGTCGTACTTGAACTCATCGTTGAGCTTGGTACGGATCTCTTCGCGGTAACGGGCCTTGAGACGTGGAGTGTAGTTGTCGCTCATGTTAGATGTCCTTCCCGTTCTTGCGAGAAATGCGGACACGCTTGCCGTTCTCGTCTACGCGGTAGCCAACGCGGGTTGGGTTACCGTCGGAGTCCAGAACCATGACGTTGGAGACGTGGATTGGAGCTTCCTGGGTAACGATGCCGCCAGACTCAGCGCCGCGCTCTGGAGCAGAGTTCACGACGTGCTTCTTGATGCGGTTAACACCCTCGACGATGACCTTGTTGGTCTTTGGGAAAGCCTGGATGACCTTGCCCTTTGCGCCCTTGTCTGGGCCGGAGATGACGAGTACGTTATCGCCCTTGTGGATCTTCATGGGTTAGATCACCTCCGGTGCGAGAGAAACGATCTTCATGAACTTCTTGTCACGAAGCTCACGAGCGACTGGGCCGAAGATACGGGTGCCCTTTGGCTCGTTGTCGTTCTTGATGATGACGGCAGCGTTCTCGTCGAAGCGGATGTAGGAGCCATCTGGACGACGGGTTTCCTTCTTCGCACGAACAACGACAGCCTTGACGATGTCGCCAGCCTTGACATTGCCGCCTGGAGCGGCTTCCTTGACAGTAGCGACGATGACGTCGCCAATGCCAGCAAAGCGTCGGGTAGAGCCACCGAGAACGCGGATGCACAGGATTTCACGTGCACCAGTGTTGTCGGCAACCTTCAGACGCGATTCTTGCTGAATCACTAGGGTCTCCTGACCTGGTTGAATCTTGATGTACGCCGGATTTCCGTCCCGAGCGCACGCGGTCGGTGTTACAGTTGTCGAAAATGAGCCGAAAAGAGCTCACGAGCTTTGCAACCACGCCAGCCTAGCACGCCGCCTATAGCACAACAAAATCTGTTTTCCTACGCGACGCGGTAAACATGCACCACCGGCTCGAAACTTCGCGCGCCACCCCCATCGCGAAGCCTCACCTCAATCACTTCACCACGCTGCCGGACTTGGCTCCAGGCCAGGGATTCCCGCGTGGTATGGCGTCGATAAGCCGCAAAAGCGCTGAGCCGACGCCCAATGCTCAGCATTCCCCCATCGCCCAACTGGACTAGGTAGTGGCGGTCCCCAATGCCGTCGCGGTGAAGCTCGGGCAGCGCCTCAAGCCGCAGCTTATCGACGTCCAAAGGCTGGATCCGCTGCACCACCCCAAATCGGCGATGCTGTCCAGACGTGTCAACAATATGCAGCGGCGCACCAACCTGAACATTGACAATGCGGTCATACTCCCAGACCACAGGCTGCGCCTGATTACCATGCACCCCACGCACCGCCACCTGCTGTGCATCCACTGAGATGGCCCACCGATCCACGTGCGCCACCGCTGGCCTGCCGTCTAACCGGCGCGGATACTCGGCACACAGCTTGGTTAACCGCACGGCAGCCGCCTCATCATCCAGCTGCTGTACCCCAGCACTGTCCAACATTCGGAGCACATCAGCGAACTCCAAATCCGGTAGCGCTTCCCACAAATCTTGCACCAGAGAAAGCAAAGGTGGGATACGGGTCGGGTCTTTCATATCCCCTAACCTACATATCCCACCTCAGTAGTTACATTCCCAGGTGTGCGCGCAGTTCCTCCGAAATTTCCGTCAGCCGCTGCTGGGCGGCCTCCCGAGGAACATCTTCGCCGGTTACCGGGAACACTACCTCTAGGTAGCACTTCAGTTTCGGCTCGGTGCCCGACGGCCGGACGATCACGCGGTCATCCCGCTCGGTGACAAAATACATGCCATCCGTTGCACCACACGGCAACGTGCCAGCGGCAAGATCAATGACCTCCGTCACCTTTGCACCGGCTAATTGCGTCGGTGGGTTTGTGCGCAGCGTATGCATGCCTTCCGCGATCAGCGAGAGGTCACTGACCCGGAACGTCAGTGGCGCGCTGAGATATAACCCATGCGTGCGAGCAAGATCATCGAGCGCATCCATGAGAGTACGGCCCTGAGCCTTCAGCTCCCCCACCAAGCTAGCGACCAACACCGAGGCGGAAATACCGTCTTTATCAGCCACCGCTGCCGGATCACAGCAGTATCCAATCGCTTCCTCGTAGCCGAACGCCAACTCCGGGGTTCGGGCGATCCATTTGAAACCAGTCAAGGTGTTCTCATGGTGGAGCCCATGAGCCTTCGCGATCTGCCCGAGCAGCCGGGACGACACAATGGAGTTAGCAAAAGCTCCGGTAGCTCCACGCGCTGCGATGTACTGTCCAAGCAGTGCGCCGGTTTCATCCCCACTGAGCTGTCGCCACTGTCCCGCAACGCGGGTAGCTACCGCGCAGCGGTCCGCATCGGGATCATAGGCGATGATAACATCAGCATCGATACTCTCGGCGTGACGTTTCGCCAGGTCAAGCGCACCTTGTTCCTCTGGATTCGGGAAAGATACCGTAGGGAAATCCGGATCTGGGTCTGCCTGCTCCGGCACTACCGACACAGTAAAGCCGAGTTCACTGAGGAGTTGGTGGCCGATCGCCCCGCCTACCCCGTGCATTGGAGTCAGCGCAATGGTGACATCCCGGTGCTCCCCAGCGAGTGTTTTGGCTCGGGCAATGTACTCCTCCCGAGGGTCAACCTGCTCGATATTATCCGTGCTCAGCGCGATCTCATCCGCCATGGGAGCCGCTTCAAAAGCCGAGGCGATTTCCTTATCTGCCGGGGATACTAACTGAACCCCCTCAGCCGCGCCCGTGGCAACCCGGCCACCGAGATACACCTTGTAGCCGTTGTCTGCCGGCGGGTTATGCGACGCCGTCACCATAATGCCGGCGTCAGCGTGATACTTCTTCACCGAAAAAGCAGTAAGCGGTGTTGGGTTCTCAGGTGGTAGCACCAAGGCTCGTCCCCCCAAAGCCGAGATCACTTCGGCTGCGACCTGCTGAAACTTCTTCGATCCGTGGCGGGCATCGCACCCCACGACGATCACTGGATCCGCACCAATCTTGCTCCGCAACCAGGCCGTGAGCCCATAGGTTACCCGGGTGATAACCGCCTGGTTGAGGCGTGATTCACCGGCCCCAACCTTGGCGCGCAGCCCTGCGGTACCAAACGCTAATGGCCCCTGGAAGCGCTGTGCCAGTTCAGCTTCGTCGCCGGCATCAACGAGTGTGAGAATCTCGGCTTTGGTCTCTGGATCTGGATCGTGCGCTGCCCAGTTCCGGGCGGTCTCGATCAGGCTCATGACAATTCACCCAGGATCGCAGCAGAAGCGGAAAGTCCTAGGCGGGTGGCGCCAGCTTCAACCATCGCGCAGGCATCCTTTGCAGTACGAATCCCACCGGAGGCTTTAACTCCAAGACGCCCACCCACGGTTTTCGCCATGAGCTCCACTGCATGGAGTGAAGCACCACCTGCCGGGTGGAACCCAGTGGAGGTCTTAACGAAGTCAGCCTTGGCACGTTCGGCTGCTTCGCAGGCTGCGACGATTTCTTCGTCCTCAAGTGCAGCTGATTCGATGATTACTTTCAGTACGCCTGGCGCTGGAACAGCTGCTCGCACTGCGGCGATCTCAGCTTCAAGTTCCTCCCATAGTCCCTGCTTGGCCAACGCCAAGTTGATGACCATGTCTACTTCTTCCGCGCCATCGGCCACGGCCCGAGCTGCCTCGGCAGCCTTGATTTCGGCTTTGACAGCTCCGGAAGGAAAACCAACTACAGTAGCAACGTGCAGGCCCTCTGGGACGGTGACGGGAAGATGGCTCGGAGAGATGCACACCGAGTAGGTGCCCAGCTCCTGCGCTTCCTTGATTAAGTTGTTGACAGTGTCGACAGTTGCTTCTGGCTTCAACAGAGTGTGATCAATGAGCCGCGCGACAGCAGACTTTTCCAACATGGGACAAAACTCCTTGTCATTTGATTGTGAATCGAACTTGGCTACCAGCCGGGATTACACCGCTGCTTGCCTTTCCCTAGACAACAACGCCCGATCTGCGAAGAAATAGATGACAGTGCCGACGATCGCTATCAGCGCCAGCGTCCACAGCACGGTGGCAAACATCTGTCCTTGGCCAGTGGTGGCGCTAGACATACCACCGAACCAGCTCGCACCAATGTCTTGGAGTTTCGCGGTGTAAGCGATTCCGAGCGGGATAGCGATATTGATGGTCAGGTTGTAGAAACCAATGGCGATGCCTGATTTCGCTGCCGTAATGTTCTGCAGCGCAGTGTTCACCAGCGGGGCGTACATCAAAGCGAACCCAGTAGCAAACAGCACGATGGAAATGATCAGCGCGATGACGGAGACTTCAATGAGCACTGCTGAGAGCACCAAGGCCAGGATGATCATGCCCAGTGCGATAAAGATGGTGGTTCGAGAGCTGAGCACCTTACCAATAGCGCCGGAGAACACACCTGCTAGAACGGCACAAATGTAGCCTGGGACCATGAGCAGCGCAGCCTTATCTGGAGCTAGCCCGTGTAGTTCGGAACCTGCGTATGGCAGCAGGAAGATAAAACCAAGCTGCGTCGAGTAGATGATAAGCACCAGCACCAAAGCCCATACGTAGCGTCCGTTTTTGAAGAACTCGGGAGCAACAACCGCACCTTTGTGAGTCATAACGTGCCACGCGAACAGCGCAATACCCAGTACGGTTGGGATCAGCCACAGCGGATTAAACGCCTGCATGTACATGGTGAGGCTAGCAGCGAATACTGCAATCAACAGCAGGCCGAATACGTCCAGATGGCCTTCAACCGCGTCGTCCTCGGGAACCATCTTATGGATCACCGGAGCAGCCAACAGGAGGATCAACGGAACCAGGAACATCGCTGTCCATGACACATAGGTGGCGATGTAACCCGAGGTCAGTGCGCCAACAAGCAGGCCAAGCTGGAAAGCTGCGGTAGAGAAACCCAGGTAGGTTTTCTGATCCTTTTCCTCCAGGTGTTTGGTCACATAGATGACGTAGAGGGTTTCCGCTGCAGCCAAACCACACGTTTGGATTAGTCGGCCACTAAGGACCAGTGCCCAAGAACTGGACCCGAAGTATCCGAGCAAGGAGCCCACGCCGATAAGAGCGATACCGACCAGCATCAACTTCCGGATTGAGATCGAATCCGCGAGAGCGGCGTAGAACACTGCACCGATGCCGATAACCACACCGGCCAACGATGCCTGGAGAGAAGCAGTGTTATCTGAGATGCCGAGCCCTTCAGCGATCGGCATCGTCATCGTCTTGAAGCCATTATCAACAATCAGGCAAAAGACGAAGGAGAACAACAGGATTGGTACAGCAGCCTTGGGATTAAGATCATTGGCTGCGGGCCTGGTTTCTTGTGTGGTGTCCATGATCAGCGTCGCTTAGATCTTTGCTAGTGGGAGCGCAATTTCCATCATTGCAGTGAACGCGGTTTGGCGTTCTTCGGCAGTGGTGCGTTCTCCGGTGATGAGGTTGTCCGAGGCCGTGAAGATTCCGAGCGCGTCCACGCCGTGGCGCGCTGCGATTGCGTAGAGCGCAGCCGATTCCATTTCCACGCCGAGCACGCCCATCTTGGCCCACCGCTCGTTCACGGAGTCATCGTCGTTGTAGAAAACATCCGAGGAAAGGATGTTACCCACGTGGTATTTCGCACCCTGCTTTTCAGCTTCCTCGATGGCCACCTTCATCAGCTTCCAGGAAGCGGTAGGAGCCCAGGTTCCAGGGAGATTGTACTGGCTCATAAAGTTAGAGTCAGTGGACGCCGACATACCGATGATGACGTCATAGAGATCTACGTTGCGCTGCATTGCCCCGCAGGAACCAACGCGAATAATCTGGGTGACATCGTAGAACTTAATCAGCTCTGAAGCGTAGATGCCAATGGAAGGGATGCCCATGCCTGACCCCATGACGGACACTTCCGCGCCATCGTAGGTGCCAGTGAAGCCAAGCATGTTACGAACTCCGTTGAACTGGACAACATTCTCGAGGTACGTATCGGCGATGAACTTGGCACGCAGCGGGTCGCCAGGCATGAGAACCGTTTTTGCGATTGGCGCGCCGTTTGGGTTGATGTGAGGGGTGGAAGTGGTAGACATGTGTCCTCCTCTTCAAAGGGAATGAATGTTCTTCTTCCCTCACAATAACCCCCTAGGGCACATTTGACAATGCCTTCATTTACAATTGTTCCACATTTAGATAAATGTCACACGCTATCCAAATTAAGAACACGCAGTGCGGTCACATGATCAATGACTACATGCGTAGCCATCCCCATCGCCAACGCTGTCTTAATGGCCTCAGCTTTATTTACGCCGCCAGCCACCAATACCCTCAGCGGACGCTCCCCTAAGTCACTCAACGAGATTCCGATCGTACGGGCATCAATACGGGGATTGGCAATGTCTCCTGACGCAGTAAAAAACCTCGAACACGCGTCGCCCACCGCCGTTGCAAGTAACGATTCGGTTTCACTGTCAGACAAATACCCCAAATTCAACAGCAGGCTTTCGCGGTGCACGTCCCCCACCGTAAACACCACCAAATCCGACGACGCGCCAGCTGCCATCACTTTAGCTACGTGACGATCCTTTACCACAAGCTCTTTTGTCACCACATCATCCAAGATCACGGGTAACGGCAGCATTTTCATCTCAGCATTAAATGCCCGAGCAAACCGCGACAACGTAGCAATGTCTTTGGTGTTCAGGTCGGTGTGTGAATGCCCGCCCTTTAGCTGGATTACTTCGACGCCACGCAGATTCTGCTCCCGCAGATGTTCCGACACAGCAAACATGGTGTTGCCCCAGGAAACACCAACCTTCATGTCGTCATGAACAAGCTCTTCCACCAGTGCAGCACCAGCAGCGCCGAGGCTTGCCAACAGCTCAGCCGCGCTATTGTTTGCCGGACGCACCACGCGGGCATCCGCTAAACCAAACTCCGCTTTAAGCTGTTCCACCAGCTCGTCCGCTCGCTCGCGCGGATCATGGAGCGAGATCACCACATACCCTTTATCCCGAGCTAACTGCAGCAATTTGGACACCGTCGGCCGAGAAATCCCCAACTCGCGCGCCACATCTGCTTGGCTCAGGCCACTGAGGTAATACAATTTGGCCGCATCGACAGCTTGTGCATCACGAAAATCTAACACACCTTCGATTATGTCATTGCCAGCGAAATCGAGCGTACGGATGGTACGATTTACGATCGAAAAATCCCATCCGTACGCTAAATTTCCGGTGCTTATCTAACCACCCCGAGCACTTATTCACGTGTATCCGGGAGCGGGGTTGCCGTCGTAAAGGCGCCAGCGCTCACCGCCTTGGGCGACCGCGACTTGCGCGCGCGATCCACATAGCGAGCGCAACGAGAAGCGCTGTAGTTCCAACGACGAACCAGGCGAAGATCAACGCAATAGCCCATAGACCGGTCCCGTCCCCGGGGCCGGTAATCGCGTATTCCAGCCAAAACGGCAAACCACTACCGCAGATGACGGCTACAGCCAGGTGCAGCACACTTAAACCGCGGATGTTATAGAAGTGGGAGCAAAGTGCCATTACGATACCGACGAACACCGCCCATACCAGCGCATGTTTGATACCAAAATTACCGCTTAAGAAGTTCCCCACGAACATCGCCAGCGCCGTTGCCACCGCGCTGCCGACGAATCCTACTGCGCAGCCAGCTGCCACGCGCATCGGTGGCTCCTTGCCCATCGCCGACTGCGCGACGAAAGCGATGCCAGTCACCACCGCTCCGGGTAGCAACATGATGACGCCATACTCGGTAAAACCTTCGAGGATCGGCGGTATGTCGTTGGTGTACACTCGCGACCCCTGTGATCTCGTTGATAACACATTCGATTCTAATTATGACGAGCCAGTTCTGAACGAACGAATCAATAACGTTTGCCCTGCTTAGCTAACGAATCAGCATTGCGCGGCGACAGGCACGCGAAAAGCCCGCCACCTGGCGGCGGCGGGCTTTGGCGGTTAGCCACAAGGGCGAAGCTTACTTAGCCTTCTCGACGATCTCGACGAGGCGGAAGTGCTTGTCCTTGGACAGCGGGCGGGTCTCCTCGATGCGAACCAGGTCGCCGATGCCGGCGATCTCATTCTCGTCGTGGGCCTTCACCTTGGAGTTAGTACGGATGGTCTTGCCGTACAGAGCGTGCTGCTTACGGTCCTCGAGCTCAACCACGATGGTCTTCTGCATCTTGTCAGAAACCACGTAGCCGGTGCGGACCTTGCGGGCGCCCTTTTCCTTCTTTGGGGTGTTGTTCACAGTTGCCTCACTCATGATTAAGCCTCAGCTCCCGGGACAACGGACAGGCCCAGCTCGCGCTCACGGATCACCGTGTAGATGCGGGCGATGTCCTGCTTGACCACGCGCAGCCGGCGGTTGTTGGTCAGCTGGCCGGTTGCCATCTGGAAGCGCAGGTTGAACAGCTCTTCCTTGGCTTCCTTCAGACGGGTGGTCAGTTCTTCAGCGTTGAGCTCGCGGAGCTCGTGTGCAGGGATACCAGATGCCATTAGAACTGGTCCTCCTTCCGGACGATGCGGACCTTGCAAGGCAGCTTCTGGCCAGCACGACGAAGAGCTTCGAAAGCGACCTCTTCGTTAGGGTAAGACATCTCGAAGAGGATGCGACCTGGCTTGACGTTAGCGACCCACTTCTCCACGCCACCCTTACCGGAACCCATACGCACACCGAGTGCCTTCTGGGTCAGTGGGCGGTCTGGGAAGATGTTGATCCAAACCTTGCCACCACGCTTGACGTGGCGGTTGATTGCAATACGAGCGGACTCGATCTGACGGTTGGTGATGTAGGCAGGCTCGAGAGCCTGGATGCCGTACTCACCGAAGGTAACGCGGTTGCCACCCTTGGAAACACCAGTGCGGTGTGGGCGGTGCTGACGGCGGTACTTGACGCGCTTAGGGATAAGCATTCTTAGCCCTCCTGCTTCTGCTCTGCACGCTGACGACGCTGGCCACCGCGACGTGGACGCTCGCGACGGTCGCCGCGACCGCGGCGCTCAGCTGGTGCGTTGAGTTCGGACTCGCGACGGCCACCAACGACGTCACCCTTGTAGATCCACACCTTGACGCCGATGCGGCCGAAAGTGGTGTGAGCCTCGTAGGTGCCGTAGTCGATCTCGGCGCGAAGGGTGTGCAGCGGAACGCGACCCTCGTGGTAGCGCTCGGTGCGAGACATCTCGGCACCGCCGAGACGACCAGAACATACAACCTTGATGCCCTTGACCTGTGGCTGGCGCATTGCGCCCTGGATTGCCTTGCGCATTGCACGGCGGAATGCCACACGGTTGGTGAGCTGCTCGGCGATGGACTGTGCCACCAGCTGAGCGTTAGCGTCGATGTTCTTGACCTCAAGGATGTTGAGTGCAACCTGCTTGCCGGTCAGCTTCTCCAGCTGGCCGCGGATACGGTCAGCCTCGGAGCCACGACGACCGATCACGATGCCCGGACGAGCGGTGTGAATGTCGACGCGGACGCGGTCGCGGGTGCGCTCGATGACGACGTCGGCAACGCCGGCGCGGTCGAGACCCTTGGAGAGGAACTCGCGAATCTTGATGTCTTCTGCGATGTAATCGGAGTAAGACTTATCGGCGTACCAGTGGGACTTCCAATCGGAAGTAATGCCCAGGCGTAGGCCGTGAGGATGGATCTTCTGGCCCATTACTTGGCACCTTCCTTCTGGCTTTCGACAACCACGGTGATGTGGCTGGTGCGCTTACGGATGATGAATGCACGACCCTGAGCACGTGGCTGGAAACGACGCATGGTTGGGCCCTCGTCGGCGTAAGCCTCGGAGATGACCAGGGTGCGTGGATCCAGGCCGAAGTTGTTCTCAGCGTTGGCGGCTGCGGATGCAACGACCTTTGCTACTGGCTCTGCAGCGCCCTGTGGGGCGTACTTCAGGATAGCCAGTGCCTCGGACACGGACTTGCCGCGAACGAGATCGATGACACGACGTGCCTTCATCGGGGTGACCCGGACGAAGCGCGCGGTCGCGCGGGCGGTGGTGATTTGGTCACTCATCGCTTATCGACGTCCCTTCTTGTCTTCCTTGACGTGACCCTTGAAGGTCTTGGTTGGTGCGAACTCGCCGAGCTTGTGGCCAACCATGGAATCATCGATGAATACCGGCACGTGCTTGCGACCGTCGTGGACGGCGAAGGTGTGACCGATGAAATCAGGGAGAATCGTGGAACGGCGAGACCAGGTCTTGATGACCTGCTTGGTGCCCTTTTCGTTCTGAGCGTCCACCTTGTTGAGGAGGTGCTCATCGACAAACGGGCCCTTCTTAAGGCTGCGTGGCATTTTCTACCTCCTCTTAGCGCTTCTTGTTCTTGTTGGAGCGACGGCGACGAACGATCAGACGATCGGACGGACGGTTTGGCTTGCGGGTACGACCCTCTGGCTGACCCCAAGGAGAAACTGGGTGACGACCACCGGAGGTCTTACCTTCACCACCACCGTGTGGGTGGTCGACCGGGTTCATAACGACACCACGGACGGTTGGGCGAACGCCCTTCCAACGCATACGGCCAGCCTTGCCCCAACGGATGTTGATCTGGTCAGCGTTGCCGACCTCACCAACAGTTGCGCGGCAGCGGATGTCGACGCGACGGATTTCGGAAGATGGCATACGCAGGATTGCGTACTTGCCTTCCTTACCCAGCAGCTGGATGGAAGCACCTGCGGAGCGGGCCATCTTGGCACCGCCACCTGGCTTCAGCTCAACACAGTGCACGGTAGCACCGGCTGGGATGTTGCGCAGTGGCAGGTTGTTGCCAACCTTGATGTCGGCGTTAGCGCCGGACTCGAGGATAGCGCCCTGCTTCAGTCCCTTAGGAGCGATGATGTAGCGCTTCTCACCATCACGGAAGTGAAGGAGAGCAATGTTAGCGGTACGGTTTGGGTCGTACTCGATGTGAGCGACCTTTGCGGTGATGCCGTCCTTGTCAGAGCGACGGAAGTCGATGACGCGGTACTGGCGCTTGTGTCCGCCACCCTTGTGACGAGTGGTGATGTGGCCGTGAACGTTACGGCCGCCCGACTTGGACAGTGGGCGCAGCAGAGACTTCTCCGGAGTCGAGCGAGTGATCTCCTCGAACATCGAAACGGAGCTCTGGCGGCGACCCGGGGTTGTCGGCTTGTACTTACGAATAGCCATAGTGTTTTCTGGTCCTTAACTTTCCGCCCGATTAGGAAGCGGAACCGCCGAAGATGTCGATTGGATCGCTGCCCTCGCGCAGGGTGACGATGGCGCGCTTGGTTGCCTTACGCTGACCGTAACCGGTGCGGGTGCGCTTGCGCTTGCCCTCACGGTTAATGGTGTTAACGGAAGCGACCTTGACACCAAAGATCTGCTCGATAGCAATCTTGATCTCAGTCTTGTTGGAGGTAGGAGCAACCAGGAAGGTGTACTGTCCCTGCTCCATGAGGCCGTAAGACTTTTCAGAAACGACCGGTGCGAGAATGATGTCGCGTGGATCTGCGATGGTAGCCATTACTTAGCCTCCTCCTTGGCCGCACCAGTAGCGCGGTCGATGAAGGTGTTAAGAGCCTCGACAGAGAACACTACGTCGTCAGACTTGAGAACATCGTAGGTGTTCAGCTGATCTGCTGCCAGGGTGTGAACGCCTGGGAGGTTGTTAACACTCTTCCATGCGGTGATGTCTTCACGGCCGAGGACAACGAGCACGTTCTTGCGCTCGGTGAGACGCTCGATGAATGCGCGTGCAGACTTCGTGGATGGGGTCTGGCCCGGAACAAGTTCGGTAACCACGTGAATACGATCGTTGCGTGCGCGGTCGGTCAGGGAACCGAACAGAGCAGCCTTGATCATCTTCTTAGGGGTACGCTGCGCGTAGTTACGAGGCTGTGGGCCGTGAGCGATGCCACCACCGGTGAAGTGAGGAGCGCGGATCGAGCCCTGACGAGCGCGACCGGTGCCCTTCTGACGGAATGGCTTCTTACCGCCACCGGAGACCTTGCCACGAGTCTTCGTAGCGTGGGTGCCCTGGCGAGCAGCAGCAAGCTGTGCATTTACGACCTGGTGCATCAGAGCGATAGATGCCTCGCGGTCGAAAATTTCTGCAGGCAGCTCAACCGTGCCGTCGGTCTTGCCATCAGCGGTGTGGACGTCAAGCTTCAGATTGGTCATGCGTGTGCACCGCCCTTCACTGCGGTCTTAACGGTTACGAGGCCGCCGCGAACACCTGGGATTGCACCCTTGATGATCAGCAGGTTTGCCTCGGCGTCAATCTTCTGAACCTTCAGGTTCTGGGTGGTGACGCGGTCATTACCCATGCGGCCAGCCATGCGGGTGCCCTTGAAGACGCGGCCTGGGGTAGCACAAGCACCGATACCACCGACGCGACGGTGTGCTGCCTGGTTACCGTGAGCTGCGCCCTGGCCAGCAAAGCCGTGGCGCTTCATGCCGCCGGCGTAGCCCTTACCCTTGGAGGTGCCGGTGACGTCGACGAAGGAGATGCCTTCGAAGATGTCAACGGTGACATCCTGGCCTACCTCGTAGCCGGAAACGTCATCCATACGGATTTCGGCTACGTGACGGCGTGGGGTAACACCAGCCTTTGCAAAGTGGCCGGCTGCAGGCTTGTTAGCCTTGCGTGGGTCAATTTCGCCGTAGGCGATCTGGATGGCGTTGTAGCCATCGGTTTCAACGGTGCGAATCTGGGTTACGACACATGGACCAGCTTCAACGACGGTAACCGGAATAACGCGGTTGTCCTCGTCGAAGATCTGGGTCATGCCGAGCTTGGTGCCCAGAATGCCCTTTACTTCGTTTTCACTCATTATTTATTCTCCGCCAAGTATCTTCTGGTCGATTACTGGATGTTCACATCGACGCTGGCCGGAAGATCGATACGCATGAGAGCGTCAACGGTCTTTGGCGTTGGGTCGAGGATGTCGATCAGACGCTTGTGAGTACGCATTTCGAAGTGCTCACGAGAGTCCTTGTACTTGTGTGGAGAACGAATAACTGCGTAAACGTTCTTTTCAGTAGGCAGTGGCACTGGGCCAACTACACGGGCACCGGTACGGGTGACCGTCTCGACGATCTTCTTTGCGGAAGCGTCGATTGCCTCGTGGTCATAGGCCTTGAGCCTAATGCGGATCTTTTGTCCCGCCACGCTTATCCTCTTCCTCGCTGTCCCACATCAATTCTTGAGCGGTGGGAATTCGCTGATTTCTCTATAACGTTGTCCGAGCCTGTCAGAGGCTTGGCGCACAACGCCAGTTACTTGACTGTCAATCTTGATGAACTCGAAGAGATGAAGTTTGCATGAGCAACAACACCTTTTACGTCGAGCCTCGATTGCAAGAGATAAGTACCGTGTTACGCACGCCATACTTATGGACTCTTACGTCAAGTGGAAGGGAACCTATCTCGCGATAAGCGTGTTCCTTGCCGACTGCCGCTGTTTATTTGCCATGCCCCTTCATGCTTCGGTTCTCCACTTCCAAGGAAGTGAACAACCTTCTCACACGAGGTGAGAGAAGGAAGATCATGTTTGCCTCACCATCAGCGTGAACGTTAAGAAATGTTCACGTGTTGTTAAAGCAACCTGGCTATTAAAACATGTCCCACCCAAAAACTCAAGCCCTTTTCCTAGCCTTTGTTACGCATCACACACCCAGGCTCACCTGCTGTGTTATCTCCCCCTACAATAAGGAATGAAAACAGCACCACACTATGAAGGAGTTCCCCGTGACCGATCCCGTCCAGCCAGCCTCCGGAGTTGATCGTGGCCGTACCCTCATCGAAGACGTGGTGGTGGCGAAAATAGCGGGGATGGCCACCCGTGAGGTATCCGGAGTCTATTCCCTTGGCGCCACCCCTACCCGTATGGTCGGTGCGCTGCGAGACAACATCCCTGGGGCCCGAAGCAGCGCCCAACAGGGTGTCTCCGTTGAGGTGGGCCCAACCCAGACCACCGTCGACATCGCCATCGTCGCCGAGTACGGCGTGGCCATCCACGAACTTGCTGCCGCGATCCGCCGGAACGTTATCGCCGCGTTAGAACGTATGACGGGCCTTGAGGTGACCGAAGTGAACATCACCGTGCACGACGTCCACCTTGCGCAGCTCGATGACAACTACGAGGAAGCAACCGCAACACCCCGCGTGAAATAGATGACTGACTACCTTGAACCTTCGCTAGCCACCCACATCCAGGATGCGGTGTGCTCCTGTGACGGCGTCGCACACCTCCATTCCGGGCAATTCGGGGAAATTGCGCTCCTCTACCCCGGCCTGCGGGTTCCGGGGCTACGCCTCGTGGCGGAGCGATTGGAAGTTCATGTCGTCGTTAAGCTCACTGCTGGCGACCTGCACCAGCTCGCTACGACAATCCGGCACGCAGTGAGCGAACTGGTGGACCTACCCATCGACGTCACGATCGGAGACGTAACAATATGAAAAGCAACGTCCTAATCGGCATCGCGATCGGCTTCCTGTTCGCCTTCGCTGTCATTTTCGGCGGTCTGTCCGGGCTGCTGTGGGCCGCGTTGTTCGCGACGATCGGCGGTATCGTGGGAGCTCATTTCGATGGGCTCATCGATCTCCGCGCCCTGTGGGACAGTGTGAGCCGAGGTCGCCGTGGATAAAATCAGCGAGCGGGCCGTCACCAAGATTGTTGCGGCAGCAGTGGCAAGCGTCCCCGGCACCGCCACCATTAAGTCGGGGGTCGGCCGCCTTACCGGACGTGCCTTCCCTCGGTTTGACGTGCAGCTTGACGACGACGGGGACACCGCTACGATCGAGGCCTTCATTGCCGTGACCTGGCCCGCTCCCCTGCTCGACGTTGCCGAAACCGTTCGCGACACCATCGTCGAACATGTCCATACCCTCACCGGCATCAAGGTGCTCGCCTGCAACGTTGTGGTCGGTCCGGTGGTCGCAGGGGAAGGCCGCGTCCTGGTAGAAGACTTAGCACTGCCACCACTCGTTACCACCCCGATCACTGTACGAGGTATCCGATGACTACACGCGTTCCCCGCGCCACCCCGGCATCGCGCATCGTCGCGATTTTGATGAGCCTATCGCTGTTCGGGGTCGCCATCTGCGCTGCCCGTGAGCTATGGACCAAACGCACCGGAACACAGCTCAACAGCCTGCTCACCCCCGTTTTCGAGCTCATCGCGCGCGCCAAGTACGAGCCGTGGATGCTACCGATGGGGTGCCTGGTTGTCGCCGTTGGATTCGCACTCATAGTGATCGCGCTCAAGCCCCGACCACGCACCCACATTCAGCTACGCATGGCCGAGAATCACTGGACTCGCAACGTTGACATCGCCAGGCTTTGTACCGCCGCTGCGGAACGCGTTCCCGGCGTGGCACGCGCCTCCACCTACGCCTCACCCCGCCACGTCACGGTGACTATCTCAGGCAACCACTCTGACAGTACCCTCGTCGAACGCGTGACCAGTACCGTCCATAACGTGGTCGCCCCGCTAGCAGATGCGCCACAGGTTCAGGTCCGCCTGCAACAACAACCAGGGGAAAACCAATGAGCAAGCTTACCGACGCCCTCAACCGCCTCATCATTTTCCTCACCGGTCTCCTCGCCACTGGAGCCGGCGCATTAGTCGTAGCGCTATATTTCGACGTTCCCATCGCGCAGCAACTGGTCGATACCATGCGCCCCCACGAGTGGGGCACCATCCCGCAGTCGCCCTGGTTCTTGGTTGCTGTCAGCGCCGTCGGGATACTCGCATTGCTGTTCGGCGTACTCGGCCTATACATGAACCTCAAGCGCTACCACATCAGACGGGTCTCTTCACCAGCCAGCACTCCAACGGGCGCGATCGATTATGACCTCAGCGCAATTGCCGGTGCGATAGCCGACTCCTTCGAGGCCTTGCCACGGGTGATCCGTGCTCATTCAGTAGCACGGTGGGATCGTGGCGCGCGGGTCATCACCATCACGGTCGATGCTGAACCGCAAGTTAACCTGCGGACGCTCGAGGAGCACGCTGTGACTGCGGAGCAGGACCTGCACCGGGCAATCAGAGAAACGCTAGACGTCGTTTTCCGGTTCCATATCGCTCCCGTTGAACGGAAGAACTGACAATCCTTGTTCGATGGCGTTGATAAAGAACGCGACCTTTTCGTCCACGTAGCCTCGCGCCAGCCAGTGCTGGTCGGGGTCTGATCCATTGTGGAGCTTATGAGCTGCCCGAACGGCTGCCACCTGACAATGCGAAGCGATCACTGAGCCAAAAACAAACTCGATGAGTAAATCAGCCGTCGCATCGTCGCAGGGGAAGCCAGTTCCGTTAAGACGATCTTTGAACTCCCGATGATGCTTTTGAAATGCAATCGATGACGTCGCGCTAGTGAGCATTGTTTGATCAAGCCCCTCGTAGGTATCCATGATTTCCCATAGGGCGTTGACGCCAATAGTCAGATTAGTTTGCCATGTGGTTGCAGTTTGTTTGAATGGCCAGTTTGTTGCGACGTGTTTGACGCACAGTTCGACGAGGTGATCTCGGGAGGCGATGATGCGGTAAAGCGCAGAGCTACGGACACCTAGTCTGTCAGCCACAGCGCCGAGAGTGAAATTGGTGAGGCCAAGTTCCAGCGCAACGTTAACGGCGTCTTGTTCAGCGAACCGCGGCTTGGGGCCAGTACGAGAGGTTCCGTTAGTCATATCACCTATCCTAAGGCAATTTGTAGTTCTCACCTATTTATTGTCGAACAAAAAAGGGCTGTTGGTTGAACCAACAGCCCTTTTAATCCTGCGTATTACAGGATCAACAGATTACTTGATGATCTTGGTAACACGGCCGGCGCCAACGGTGCGGCCACCTTCGCGGATAGCGAAACGCAGGCCCTCGTCCATAGCGACTGGCTGGATCAGGGTGACGGACATGTCGACGTTGTCGCCAGGCATAACCATCTCGGTGCCCTCAGGGAGCTTCACAACACCGGTAACGTCGGTGGTACGGAAGTAGAACTGTGGACGGTAGTTGTCGAAGAATGGGGTGTGGCGGCCACCCTCGTCCTTGGACAGAACGTAGACGGAGCCCTCGAACTCGGTGTGAGGGGTGTAAGCGCCTGGCTTAGCGATGATCTGGCCACGCTCAACGTCTTCACGCTTGATACCGCGGAGCAGCAGACCACAGTTGTCGCCAGCCTCGGTGTAGTCGAGGAGCTTACGGAACATCTCGATACCGGTAACGGTGGTGGTGGTGGACTTCTCGCGAATACCGAGGATCTCAACTTCCTCGTTCACGTTCAGCTGGCCACGCTCAACACGGCCGGTAACAACGGTGCCACGACCGGTGATGGTGAAGATGTCCTCGACAGGCATGAGGAATGGCTTGTCGGTCTCACGGACTGGATCTGGGATGTTGTCGTCACAAGCCTGCATGAGCTCGAGAACGGAGTCAACCCACTTCTGCTCGCCGTTGAGGGCGCCCAGTGCGGAGATGTGAACGATTGGAGCCTCTTCGTCGTACTCCTGCTCAGCCAGCAGCTCACGAACTTCCATCTCCACGAGTTCGATGATTTCCTCATCGTCAACCATGTCGCACTTGTTCAGCGCAACGAGGATGTAAGGAACACCAACCTGGCGAGCGAGCAGAACGTGCTCACGGGTCTGAGGCATTGGGCCGTCGGTAGCAGCAACCACGAGGATTGCGCCGTCCATCTGAGCAGCGCCGGTGATCATGTTCTTGATGTAGTCGGCGTGGCCTGGAGCGTCAACGTGTGCGTAGTGGCGCTTCTCGGTCTGGTACTCAACGTGGGAAATGTTAATGGTAATGCCACGTTCCTTCTCTTCCGGTGCCTTGTCGATGGCATCGAAAGCGAAAGCCTGGTTCAGATCTGGGTAAGCGTCAGCCAGAACCTTGGTGATAGCCGCGGTGGTGGTGGTCTTACCGTGGTCAACGTGACCAATGGTGCCGATGTTTACGTGCGGTTTCGTGCGCTCGAACTTCGCCTTTGCCACTGTATGTCCTCCTGGACTTCATGGTGGCTACGACCTTCGCAGCCACATTTGGTGGTTTGTATCCGTACCCATTCGGTGCCTCACGCGAGGCGCTAAATAGGTGCAGCATTATTTCTGCCAGTTACATGATACTAGGGTCCCAAACGGTAGAAAACAAACCCTTTGAGAAAAGCCTAGTGTTGCCATGAGTAATGGCCAGCTCAATCCCCCTTTTTCGGGAGACTCAGCGAGCCATTACCCAAACGGCTTATTCGCATTATAGGAGGGCTAATTAATCTGGCAAAACTAGCCCTCCCTGAGCGGTAATCGGCTTACTTGTTGCCGGTACGCTCTGCGATGATCTCGGCTGCGACGTTCGCAGGAACCTCTGCGTAGGAGTCGAAGATCATAGTGAAGTTTGCGCGGCCCGCGGTGCGGGAACGCAGGTCACCGATGTAGCCGAACATCTGAGAAAGTGGCACCTTAGCCTTGACGACCTTCGCACCGGAGCGGTCTTCCATTGCGTTGACCTGACCACGGCGGGAGTTGATGTCGCCGATGACGTCGCCCATGTACTCCTCAGGAGTGGTGACCTCAACAGCCATCATTGGCTCGAGCAGTACTGGCTTTGCCTTTTCGACAGCAGCCTTGAGTACCTGAGCACCAGCGATCTTGAAGGCCATTTCAGAGGAGTCAACGTCGTGGTATGCACCGTCGACGAGGGTTGCCTTGATGTTGACCAGTGGGTAGCCAGCGAGGAAGCCGTACTGCATAGCGTCCTGGATACCAGCGTCGACGGATGGGATGTATTCCTTTGGAACACGACCACCGGTGACGGCGTTCTCGAACTTGTAGATTGGGGACTCGCCCTCTTCGAGCTCCTCCGGAGCCGGAGCGTAAGGCTCGATGGAAACGATGACCTTTGCGAACTGACCGGAACCACCAGTCTGCTTCTTGTGGGTGTAGTCGAGGTTCTCGACAGCCTTGCGGATGGTCTCGCGGTAAGCAACCTGAGGCGCACCGACGTTTGCCTCAACCTTGAACTCACGCTTCATGCGGTCAACCAGGACGTCGAGGTGGAGCTCGCCCATGCCACCGATGACGGTCTGGCCGGTCTCTTCGTCCAGCTTCACGGTGAAGGTTGGGTCTTCTTCAGCCAGCTTCTGGATAGCGGTACCCAGCTTCTCCTGGTCAGCCTTGGTCTTAGGCTCAATGGCGACCTCAATCACTGGATCCGGGAAGTCCATGGACTCGAGGATGATCTGATCGTTGAGGTCACAGAGGGTGTCACCGGTGGTGGTGTCCTTCAGACCAATGAAGGCGTAGATGTTACCAGCGTGTGCTGCGTCAACAGGGTTCTCCTTGTTGGCGTGCATCTGGAACAGCTTACCGACGCGCTCCCTCTTACCCTTGGTGGAGTTCATGACCTGAGCACCTGGCTCCACAACGCCTGCGTACACGCGGACGAAGGTCAGCTTACCGAAGAATGGGTGAGCAGCAATCTTGAATGCCAGAGCGGAGAATGGCTCGTCGTCGGAAGGCTTGCGCACAACGGTGGTGCTCTCGTCGCCGACAGCGTGGCCGTGAACCTCGCCGATGTCCAGTGGGTTCGGGAGGAAGTCGATGACTGCGTCGAGCAGTGGCTGGACACCCTTGTTGCGGTATGCGGTACCACACAGAACTGGGTAGACCTCGGAGTTGACGGTCATCTTGCGGATGGCTGCCTTGATCTCCTCAACGGTGAGCTCTTCGCCACCGAAGTACTTCTCCATCAGCTCTTCGTCGGACTCGGCGACGGTCTCGAGCAGCTTCTCACGCCATTCGTTTGCAGTGTCAACGAGGTCAGCTGGGATCTCTTCGACGGTAGCTGGGGTACCGACCTCAACCTTGCCGCGCCAGGTCAGCGCCTGCATGTTGATCAGGTCGACAACGCCGTCGAAGTCATCTTCTGCACCGATTGGGATCTGCAGAACCAATGGCTTTGCACCCAGGCGGTCGACGATGGTGCCAACGGTGAAGAAGAAGTCAGCACCGAGCTTGTCCATCTTGTTCACGAAGCAGATACGTGGAACGTCGTACTTCGCCGCCTGACGCCACACCTGCTCGGACTGTGGCTCAACACCTTCCTTGCCGTCGAAGACAGCAACTGCGCCGTCAAGGACACGCAGGGAGCGCTCCACCTCAACGGTGAAGTCAACGTGGCCCGGGGTGTCAATAATGTTGATCTGGTTACCGTTCCAGAAACAGGTCACAGCAGCGGAGGTAATGGTAATACCGCGCTCTTTTTCCTGCTCCATCCAGTCGGTGGTAGCGCCACCATCGTGGGTCTCGCCGACCTTGCGGTTGATGCCGGTGTAGAAAAGGATACGTTCGGTGGTCGTCGTCTTACCAGCATCGATGTGAGCCATGATGCCGATATTGCGAACCTTGTTCAGGTCCTTAAGCACTTCTTGTGCCACAGTGGTTCCCCAACTCGTTCGTTGTGGGCAATCTGCGCCTATCGACGGCCATGGTTATCCCACGCGTCGACGGCGCATTTTGCCGATGAATATAGTACTCGATCAATTCTGCCATTGATTGCCCCGTTTTACAGCCCTTGTTTGAGGATTGCCGGGTCATAATGGACTTTGGCCTGAATAAGGCCCCGTACCGACGTCGCCGCGAGCCCGTTTCAGGCATCGGGTGTGATCGGCGACGGGGCCTTGTTCTGTCGCAGTTACTACCAGCGGTAGTGAGCGAAGGCGCGGTTAGCCTCAGCCATCTTGTGGGTGTCTTCGCGACGCTTCACGGAAGCGCCAAGACCGTTAGCTGCATCGAGGATCTCGTTGGCGAGACGCTCAACCATGGTGTTCTCACGACGCTGGCGGGTGAAGGTCACGAGCCAACGCAGTGCGAGGGTGTTTGCACGGTTTGGACGAACCTCAACAGGAACCTGGTAGGTTGCGCCACCAACACGGCGGGAGCGAACCTCGAGGTCTGGCTTGATGTTGCCCAGAGCCTTTTCGAGGGTCAGCACTGGATCGGTGCCGGTCTTCTCACGGCAAACCTCGAGTGCGTTGTAAACGATGCGCTCTGCGGTGGACTTCTTACCGTCCAGCAGAACCTTGTTCACCAGCTGGGTGACAGTTTCAGAGCCGTATACCGGGTCCTTGACGACCGGGCGTACTGGAGCCTTTCCCTTACGCATTCCTCTTATCCCTTCTTTGCACCGTAGCGGGAACGTGCCTGCTTGCGGTCCTTAACACCCTGGGTGTCAAGTGCGCCGCGCACGATCTTGTAGCGAACACCTGGGAGGTCCTTAACACGACCGCCACGAACGAGCACCATGGAGTGCTCCTGGAGGTTGTGACCCTCACCTGGGATGTATGCGGAAACCTCGATGCCGGAGGTCAGGCGCACACGGGCAACCTTACGCAGAGCGGAGTTAGGCTTCTTAGGAGTGGTGGTGTAAACACGGGTGCAGACGCCACGACGCTGAGGGGAACCCTTCAGTGCAGCGGTAGCGACCTTCGTGCTCTTATCATGGCGGCCCTTGCGGACCAGCTGCTGAATAGTAGGCATTGAATGTCTTTCGATTGTGACGATGTTAGTTGTAGCCTGGAAAAAGACGGTAGACAAACGAAAAAAGGGGCTCTTTCCGGGGCCGCTACCGTGATCTTCCATTGCAACGCACCGAACCCCATTGAGCTGGACGTTTGCAAGGCTCCCACCTTGAAAATGTGGGACTGCAAGGAACATTACCGCATTACCCCGCATTTTCCCAAATCCCTCAGTAGTCTAAGGTGCGTGAATCAACCGCAACTTCGAGCAACTGACGACGAACGCAATCAAGTGCTGGCAGTGCTGAACCAGGCCCTCACTAATGGGCAGTTGGACTTCGCCGAGTTCGATGAGCGCACCAAGGTCGTTACCCAGGCAAAATACCGCCACGAGCTGCTAGAGCCTTTGACAGATCTCTTGCCCGATCCAGCGTCGGTCATTAGCGCGGAGATCGTCCGCCGCCCGGATGCCCAACTGGCGACCTCCGCGCAAACAATCGCACCCACTACCTCCGGGGATCAGTTCTCTTTTTCCCTGATGGGAGGATCAGAGAAGAGGGGTGCTTGGACTATCGCATCGTCGCACACATCCATCACCGTAATGGGCGGGAACATCATCGACCTGACCAAGGCGACCTTCGCCGGCCGAGACATCACCATCCACGCGTGGTCGATCATGGGCGGCATCGACATCATCGTTCCGGAAGACGTGCGCATCAAGTGCGATGGCATTGCTGTCATGGGTGGTTTTGAAGTCAGGGATGATCGCCAAGTCACCATTGTGCTCAATGAGCTTCCAGCAAACTCCCCTACCCTGCGCGTCACCGGACTGGCACTGATGGGCGGCGTCACCGTCAAGCGCGTGCCCCGCTAGCAACGGCCGGATTTACTGTAGGTTCTGGCAACAACCTTCCGATGCGCATTGAACTACGGTAGCGCAGTCATACCACGGCATGATGCGGTGATGACAAGCATCTAGCTACTGTCTATGACGTGAAGGGTTTCCGGGCGGTTGACGCCATTGCAGCAGCTGTGTTGGTCGCCTTGTCTTGTTTGGGGACGAAGTTCTCCAGTCTGTGGGACTTGGATCTGTGGCTCACGATCACACTGGGTATTGCGCCACTGGTGCGTAAGCGTTGGCCAATAACGACATTCTTGGCGCTCTTCGCAATTCTTTCAGTGTCGGCGCTCAGGTTTGAGATAACTGTTGCATGTATCTTGGTGGCTGGATTAGCGGCCTACATTGTCCGTCGGGACTTCGTTGAACCTACGCGCGCTGTTGCTACTGCGGTGCTGTTTTTGGGCGACATCATCGGACTAGCCATTTTCACGCCGGGATTAACTGACACCGATCCGCTCAAACGAGCCTTTTACGTTTTTTGGAGCGTCACCCTCCTTGCTGCATGCGCGATGATGGGTGAATTGCGCCGTCGAACCTTGGAAGCGCAGAAAGAGCTCTTGCAGCGTTCTCTGGAGGCGCAGCGCCAGCATATTGCTCGTGAAATCCATGATCTGGTCACGCATTCTCTGACCGTTATTACTGCGCAGGCCGATGGTGGCCGTTATGCCAATACTGAAGCAGCGAAGGATGAAGCGTTGGTGTCGATCGCGCAGGTGGGCCGTGAGTCGCTTCGCCAGATGCGCTCCGTGGTGAGCTACCTGCGTGAAGGTGAAGGACACGCGGTGTCGCCAAGTATCGGGGCAAACGACATTCCTGAACTCATACAACAGATCAAAGGCATGCGTGTGAATTACAACCAGATCGGTGAGGCGCCGGACCAATTAGATGGTGCGGTGTCGTTGACGATCTACCGAATTGTGCAGGAAGCGCTGACGAATGCCCAAAGGCATGGTGCCGGTAGCGCTGATCTTGAGCTGGAATGGCAGCCTGATCAAGTGAAAGTCACCGTGCAAAATCCCTTTGAAATGCGCCCTACCGGAATCGGACATGGAATTACCGGGATGCGTGAGCGTGCCGAGCTAAGCGGTGGTTCTTGCGAATCTCGCCCTATCGACGGCTTATGGCAGGTTCGCGCCACACTTCCGCTGGGAGGCCGAGCATGAAAATTGCGCTTGTCGACGACCAACCGCTGTTTCTCCATGGCATCAGTCAGATCATTGGTTCCCAGTCGGACATGGAGCTGATGTGGCAGGCGACAAATGGTGCCGACGCTTTGGATAAGGCTCAGCAGCAGCCTGTAGATGTGGTCGTAATGGATGTGCAGATGCCAATTCTCGATGGAATATCCGCAACAGCTCAGCTTGCCGAGATTGCACCTGAAACAAAGTCGATTATCCTCACTACTTTCGATGATGAAGAGTATGTTCTCGGCGGTTTGGCTGCCGGGGCGAGTGGATTCATTTTGAAGGACGCCGAGCCAGAGGTGTTGTTGGAATCAATCAGAACGGTCTTTCATGGCGACGCAGTTATTTCACCACGGGCTACCAATCGGATAATCCACAGGTTGCAAGAACCGCAAATGGCCAAAGTTTCGGCCACTGATCAGCAACGATTGTCTGATCTAACAAGCCGTGAACGTGAGATTCTGGTGGCTATCGCAAGAGGGTGGACGAACGCGGAAATTTGTGAGCGCTTCTTCATCTCTATGCCCACGGTGAAAACGCATGTAGGCCGTGTGATGGCAAAAACCAATTCTCGAGATCGAGTACATATCGCGCTGTTGGCATATCGTACCGGTTTGGTTTCTAGAGAAGACCTACTTGAGTCCTAGGGCGTGTCTGACAATTTCTTCAGCCAGGTCATGACGGCGATAGCCATCACGCCAGCCCGGTAGACAACCACGCACCAGCTGGCCAAACACGCTGCCCGGCCCATGAACACGAAGAATAAATCGGCAGCTCAGCTCGGGTGCTTCCTCACCGAATCAGGTGGAGTCGCGGACACGCGGCGCCCACGCGCGGAAACCGCAACAGCATCGGCGGCGGGATTAACGAAGCCTCACACATACTGCGTTCGTGGTACGCGATGACTGCGTTAGGGGGACGATTCGCAGCCGGCTCCGGAGTTGACTCTTCATCAGACAGTGAAGGCCGCAACCCCGGCGACGGCACCAACGGCCCCAACGTATTGGAGCAGTCGTCGGACAGGCCGCTGACGGCCGCGAGGCAGCAGACATGGCACGGCGGCTCACACCGGACGTGGTGCTCATGGATGTGCGCATGCCCGGCATGGACGGGATCGAGGCCACCGCGGCGATATGTGGGGGCCGCCTACCCTGCAAAGTTCTCATCCTCACCACGTTCGAGGAAGACGAATACGTCGTCGCCGCCTTGTGCGCCGGAGCCAGCGGCTTCATCGGTAAAAGCGCCGAGCCCGGGGACATCGTGCGGGCGATCGCCGCGGTCCACACCGGCGACTCCCTTTTCTCCCCCGCCGCGACGAGCGCGTTAATTTCGCGGTACGTCACGGCACCGGAATCCTCCCGCCGCAACGAATCCGTGCGGCAACTCGGGCGACTGACCGAGCGCGAACGCGGAGTGCTGCTCGCCGTGGGCCAAGGCCTGTCGAACCAGGAAATCGCCGAGTCGTTTTCATCTCGCCGCACACGGCGAAAACGCACGTGAACAGGATCATGAGCAAAGTGTGCGCGCACGACAGGTCTCAGCTGGTGATCCTGTATTACGAGAGCGGCCTGCTTGTTCCGGGGCGCTAGCCGGAGAACGAGAACAACTCCAGCGCGGCGGCGCTGGTGATCGCCATGTACACGCCGACGATGGCCGCGATCCACAGCAGCGTCACCTTCGCCTCGTACTCCAAGCGAGGGATGGCGCGTTCAACCCGGGGGAACACCCGCGGCCCGAACGCCGCAGCGAGGACGATGACGACGAGCACCGGCACCATCATCAGCAGGCAATACGCGGCGATCGCCGCTACTTGCGCGGCGAAGGCGAGGTCCGTGGAACTGATAATTCCCATCGCGGCGATATAGGGCAGCATCGTCGCCGCTTCGGTGAGCGAAGCACCTAGGCCGAGCGCGACCATCGCGACAAGGCCCCGCCCGGAGGTCGTGTCCGCCTTTGCCACCGTTCCCGAAGACGAACGGTCCTTTTTTCGTGGATTCGGCGCGAGTATTCCGAAAGCGGCCAAAGCCACGCCCAACGCCAAGGTGATCCAGTTGAAGGCGTCCGTACCGGCGAGGGCGCTAAAGAACTCCGCGAGGGCGTTTATTCCCAGCAACATTCCGACGCCTAGCGCGAAGTACACGGCCCCGACGGTGCCTAAGTAGGTGCCAAGCGCGGGGAGATCTACTCGCCTTTTCCGCACGATCAGCACCAAAGGGATCACTAACGTCCCCACGCTGAGGCTGTCCAATAACGCGAGGCCGATTAGTGCTAGTGCAGTTCCCATGTTTTCTCCTGTTCGCCGTTCCTCGCCCACGCAAGCCTCGTACGATCGTATGGCTTCCGTACGATCGTACGACACATGTATGCTTGATACAACAGGAAGGCAATTAACGATGCGCGCATTCTCGATCGATCAGGAACTATCGCCCACGGCGACGACTGTCGCGGACGCCACAATCCGGATCATCGTGTCCCGCGGGCTCGATGCCGTCAGCGTGCGCGCGGTGGCCAAGGAAGCGAACCTGGCGCCGGGCACGGTTCAATATCACGCCAAGGACAAAGACACCCTGCTCGCCCACGCGTTTATCCGCTCGATCCAGCGACAAGCCGCCCGCAGCGAAGCGGTTCAGCCCCGCGACACACTCTTCGCCACTTCGGTGGCCCGCCTCGCCGAGCTACTCCCGATCGGAAACGTACGCTCCGAGGACGCATGCGTGTGGGTCACCTTCGGATCGGCGTCCGCCACCCGCGATTGGCTCGCGGAACTTTACGACGAAGCGCTCGCCCAATTTCGCACCACTCTCGAAACCGCTCTGGCACGCGCCGACGGCACCGGGCCGATCGACGACACCCACAGCACCCACAGTGCCCATAGCCCCGCCCAGCGCGCCCGTTTAATCACCGCCTTGGTCAACGGCTTAACCATCGACAACCTGAGGGCACCGGAATCTTCCGCGGACGATCTCCTCGCCGACTTGGAAGCCGGACTGCGGTCCGTTCTCGGCCCGTAACGGGCCTCGACATTTCTAGCCGCTCCGCCGTTTCTTGGTGCGCAGCATGTCCAGGCTCATCGTCGTGCCTAGAATCGCGGCGTGCTGGCACTCGCTGAGGCCCGAGGTCATCGCCAGGTGGTAGGTGCTCTTGCCCAGAAACGCGTTACCTAATCCAGCCCAGCCCGCGTTGACACGCGCAATCTCGCGGCCCTGCGACAACATGGAAAAATCGAGGTCCCATAGGTTTCCGGCTACCTCGACGTCCGCGAACCCTTCCATGGCCACCGTCAGTCGCGTCTTGAACAACGTGATCTCCCTGCGGATGCGCGCCAGCGGCTGTTCCCCGGCCGCGGCGTACACCTCGTAGGTGTCGTGCAGCAGGTTCGGCGGGTCCTTGATCACGATTATCGGCGCGACGGGACTTCCCTGCGGGTCCGTCGACGCGACTGCCAGGCTGCGCGAGCCCATGAAGAAGTCGCCGATCTTCGAGCCCTGCACGACGGCACCGACAGGCACGCCGCGCGCGTCCGTGATAGTGAATTCGTCGACCATAAACGATTTGGCCTGGGAGATGACGAGGTTGTCCAGCGTGAGCAATGGAGGTGTCATAGTTAAGGAATTTGTTCGCTTCCCGACGAAGCACGCGGCGTTTCCCTCCAAACCCGTGTTGCGGGTGCAGGCGCTATCGCGGGAGCGTGACCGTCGATGCGCGCACTCGGGCCAGGTATTCGGCTCCCAGACTGGTGAGTGATATTTCCTTGCTCTTCGCGCCGGTCCGGGCGGTCGCAACGTGCCGGCTGGAGAGGAATTCTTGCCCCTCGAGGCGCTTGACAGTGCGGTACATGCCGCGTTCGGTCAACGTCCAACCGGTGGCGGCCATGGCGCGCTCGGCGATCTCTGCCACGCCGAGAGGCTGGTGACATTCGACCACCGCGAGGATCACCGGGGCGAGCATGGCCTTCTTGTAGGTCCCCACCCATGTCTCGGCTTGGTGGTCCAGCCATTCCTGGGTTTCGTCGGGGCGGTTGGCCTTGGCAGGCATTAATCTTTCCACCCGCCGCCGAGGGTGGCGCCGAACAGATGCACAACAAGTCCGATACCCCAGAAGGCGGGCATGGCAATAGCGGAGGCGACCCAGCCGGGCTCGGGCGCGCCGGCGGTAAATGCACCGCCCAGCATGGCGTGGAGCGCGAACGATGCGTTGACAACAACATAGGCCATTGCATGTGTGACTGCGTTGCCGAAACGAACTTTGTTCAACGCTTTCCGGTTGCCCCAGTGCCAGATGAAGATGGCCGCGGCGATAACGAATAAACCGATGGCGGCAACCGGGGTAATGCCCTGCACGGCGATGAAAATCTGCAGGGCGGCGACAGCAGCAAGGAGTACGAGGAGATAAGGGAGGATGAGGGACTTGGAGGTGGCGGGCGTGCTCGCCGCGTGCGTGGTTGCCATATCGTTAGTGCACTACTGGTACAGTACCAACGGCAAGAATGTGGGCTGCGACCGCTTTCGGCACCCCTACTTTTGGCGCCTGTACCGATTCCGTACCTTGCGCCCCCTTACAGGAACCGAAACTTTCGACACTTGTCGCGGACAGCCGCCTCGCCAGAATTAGGATGCCCGGCCCCCGGAAGCCGGCCGAGCTCTCACACTTCGCACGGCCTGTAACACACGAAATGTTTGACCGATTGATTATATTGAGTGAACCGATGGCGCAACGTCTCAGGGATTTCGGACAGCCACAGGCGTGAGGAAACGACACAAGACCGAGAGGCGACGACCTTGCGCAAAATTCTTGCCGGTACCCCGACCCTTATCGGCGGGCTCGTTGTGTTCATCCTGTGGATGGCCCAGCGGCTCCGCGACTACCCCGGCGATCACGCGCTGAAGTGGCGCGTCCCTTTCGACCTCGAGATCTACCGCAGGGGGGCGCCGCGGTGCTTCACGGCGAGATCCTGTAAGACAAGATCTTCCTCGAGGGTTTCGGTTTCACCTACCCGCCTTTTGCGGGTGTCGTTTTTGCGTTCTTCTCATTTCTCTCCGAAAACGCGCTGATCATTCTGTGGCAGGTCGGCATGATCGGCTTGCTCGCCGCGGTCATCGCGATGGTTATCCACGAGCGCGGATACCGCCTTACCCCGCTCACTCTCGTCGTGTGCGCCTTGCTCCCCGTCGCCAGCATCGGCAACGAAGCCATCCACGGTACTCTGTTCTACGGTCAGATCAACATTCTCCTCATGTTTCTGGTCGCGCTCGACATCCTTCCCGCGCGGCGGCGTCTGCCTGGAGTCGGGATCGGCATCGCCGCAGGTCTCAAACTCACGCCCGCATACATGGGCCTGGTGCTCCTGTTCCAGAGGCGCTGGTGGGCCGCCGTCGTATCGGTGGCAACCTTCGCCGTCACCGTCGTGATCGGTTACCTATTCGTGCGCGACGCGAATGATTACTGGATCCGCGCGATGCTCGACTCCTCGCGAATCGGCACTTCGGACAACACCGGCTCGAAGTCGGTCTTGTCGGTCCTGCATTGCAACTTCGACGTGGAGGGCGGCTGGGTCTGGATCCTTTGCGTCGTCGTGATCTTTGCCGTCACCTGCCTAGCACTGCGCACGGCGATGCTGCGGGACAACCGCTCCATGGCGTTTGCGCTCACCGGTATCAGCTCCTGCCTGATCTCTCCGTTTTCCTGGTACCACCACTTCGTCTGGCTTGTTCCGCTGGGCATTGTCCTGTTTCTCGAGGTCAACGAGTGGATCCGACAGCGCGTGACCAATGTGTGGGGTAAGCAACTCGCAGGCTTGGGGTCGCTGATCGCCGTGATCGTGTTCCACATCCCCTTCGTGGCGTACACGGTGTGGTGGGAAATGTCCTCGCGCGGCCTGGACTACTACTCCACGAACATTCCCTGGATGAACGTCCTCTGGACCGGCCTGAGCTTCCTGTTCCTCGTCGGTTACGCGGTTTTCGGCTTCATTCCGCGGTGCCGGTCCTCCCGCCGGTGTGCCTAGGGCGTGTCTGACAATTGAGGGAAGCGCGGCATGGGACCCTGGCTCCCGTGACGCGTTTTCACATGTTGAGTGATGCCCAGTGGGAGATGGTCGAAGAGCTTCTGCCCCGTCGCACGGGGAGAAAAGGCCGACCGTTCTCCGATCCCCGGCAGATGCTCGAGGGCATCCTCTACCGCCTGCGGGCAGGGATCGCGTGGCGTGACCTGCCCGCCTGCTTCGGGTCCTGGCAGACGGTCTACACCTGGCACAACCGGATGGCCAAGGACGGCACCTGGGACGTGATCCTTCAGCGACTTCTTACACAGGCCGATACAGAAGACCTGATCGACTGGTCGGTGTCGGTGGACTCGACGATCACCCGGGCCCATCAGCACGCCACGAACATCACGCGGGTCACAGGGGGCTTTGTCGAATTACAACAACCCGCTGGCCGATCCGCCTGATCACGCGGTCGGCCGATCACGGGGTGGTCTGTCTACCAAGGTCCACGCCCTGGTCGACGGCCACGGCATGCCCCTGACCATGATCGTCACTGCGGGCCACCGCGGTGACTGCCCGGTCCTGATCCCGTTGTCGAAACGCCTGCGGGTGCCCGGGACGGTGGGCCGACCGCGCACCCGGCCCGATGAACTCCGCGCGGATAGGGCGTATGCATCGAAAGCTGTGCGCAGGTATCTGCGCGAGCACAAGATCACGGCGACGATCCCGGAGAAGAAGGACGTGATCGCCGCCCGGAAGCGGAAAGGCTCGAAGGGTGGGCGTCCACCGACGTTCGATGCGCAGTCCTACAAGGGCCGCAACGTGGTGGAACGGTTTTTCGGCAACCTCAAGCAGTGGCGGGGTGTGGCCACCCGGTACGACAAGCTTGCGGTTGTCTACCGGGCCGGCGTGATGGCTATCGCCGTCATGACCTGGCTGAAGAAATTGTCAGACACGCCCTAGCGACATCATGCCTGGGTATGACGAAAAGATCCTCCTGGGAGTCGATGTTTTAGCAGCTCAGAAACGACAAGATGGTCTTCATGACCACAATCATTGAGACAAGAAATCTCACCAAGAAGTATGGTTCGACTAGTGTCGTCGACAAGCTAAATTTGGCAGTATCCGAAGGCAGCGTTCATGGCTTGTTGGGGCCAAATGGATCTGGCAAATCCACCACCATGAAAATGATGCTCGGGCTGCTCAAGCCGACCGATGGCGAAATTTACATGCTGGGGCGGCCAATGAACCGCGAGACTCGTAGCCAAGTGCTAGCGCATGTTGGTTCTCTAATCGAGCAACCGTCGGCATATTTGCATCTCACCGGTGCCGAAAACTTAGGGATCGCAGCACGACTGCTGCGCGCTGAGCCGGCAAATGTGCAGCGTGCGATCCACCTTGTGCGCTTGGAAAAACACATGGACAAGCTGGTCAAAGACTACTCGCTAGGCATGAAGCAGCGACTCGGTATCGCGTTGGCGTTGCTCCGCGACCCTAAGATTCTCATCTTGGATGAGCCAACGAATGGTCTAGATCCAGCGGGCATCGAGGAAATCCGAGAGCTCATCGTCAGCCTTGCTCGCGAGGAAGGCCGCACGGTACTGGTGTCGAGTCATCTACTCTCCGAGATCGAAAAGATGGCGACAGAATTAAGCATCATCCACCAAGGTCAGCTCCTATTCCAAGGGACGCAGCGGGAGCTATTCGAAACCAAGCTGCCAGATGTCTTTGTGGAGACCCCTTCTCCAGCACGGGCAGCTGATGCGTTGCGGGCTCTAGACCCCGCAACAGTTTCGGGAGGGCTGCTGCTCGGAAACCTGAGTGAGCAGGACGTTTCGGAAATGTGCGTGCGTCTCGTTGAGCAAGGAATTCCGATCACTCAGGTAGTCCGACAGCATCGTAGCTTGGAAGAAGTCTTCATCGGGCTCACTGGTCGAGGAGGCTTGCAATGATAGAAAACCTTGCCATCGAAGTCGCTAAACTTCGACGCTCTCACGTGGGGCTTTTTGGAATCGGGTTGACGGTGGGCATTGTGTTGTTCACCAGCATGGGGCTTTTTAAAACAGGGAAAATCGATTCTTTTGTCGTGAACCCAGATGAACAATGGGCGACGTACTTGATCGGCTATTTGTTGGTGCTGTCGTTGCTTGCTCCTATTCAACTCGCGCTGCTTGCTAGCCGTGCTGTAGATCCCGAGCACTTGGCCGGCGGTTGGCGTCTCAATGCCGTTGCAGGTACCTGGCCCGGCATGTTGCTCCGTCGAAAGTTTGTGATCTTCTTGTTCATTTTGGTCTTACTGCGCGTCGTGGAATTGGGCGTGATTTTGGGTGCGCCATTCACATTGGGGGCTCCCGGTCCTTCAGCTGAAGTTTGGGGAGTTTGGGTAGGTACCGCGGCTGGCGCCTTGGGCACAAGTGCAGCGATGTTGGCAATTTTCATGTGGATTGCTGCCCGATTCGAATCCCAATTGGTAGTGCTTGGTGTGGGCGTTCTCGGTGGGCTGTTAGGTATCTGGGGAATGCTCTCACCGAAGTGGTTAAGCATGATCAATCCGTTTGGCTATTTCGCAGTGATAACCCCGTACACCTTCACGGACGCTGGTGTCATCCCAGTTCAACAAGCATGGGTTCCATGGGGATTATTCGTGGTGATTGCTGCGGCCAGTTTTGTCTTTTTGACCCATCGACTTAATTCAAGGGAGTACTAACAATGCTGCTTCGAAATGAACTCCTTAAGTTCCGACGATCCCACATTTGGACGGTTTTAGTACTCATCCCGTTCATTTCAGTCAGTTATGGAGCTGGAAACTACTCGGCAAATAAGGAAATGCTCACTGCGGGCTGGTCTAGCTATCTTTCTCAGGTCGTGCTGTTTTATGGATTGTTTTTCATGACTATCGGTATCGCGATCCTTGGTTCTGCTGCGTGGCGTCTCGAACACCGCGGATTCAACTGGAATCAGTTGATGACAATGCCACGGGGAGTTGGGGGAACAATCGCCGCAAAGATCGGCGCTTTGGTGGTGTTGGTTTCGCTCATGCAACTCATGCTCCTGCTATTTGGCATCATTGCCGGCATGGTACTTCGCGTACCTGGGTCTTTGCCATGGGAAAATATTGCGGGAATCGTATTGGCGATACTACCGGGAGCGGCAGTGGCATCCTGGCAATCTTTCTTCTCGATGATTATCCGCAATTTCGCGGCACCAGTTGCCATAGCACTAGGCGGCACAATCCTTACTTATGGAGTAGTGAGCGCCGGCTTTGAAAAGCTCATGTGGGTCCTTCCGTCTGCACTCATAACCAATACGATTTCTCTTGGCAGCACTGCAGTGTCTACGGCGGGAGATCTAAACCTTTCTACTTTGATTGCACTCGTGGCCTCGTCAGTGGTTCTTACTGTCTTGGGTTGGGGGCTGTCGGTGATGTGGTTGCAGAGGGTTGATATTCGGTCGTAGTTACTTACCTTCTGTCGAATCAGCTCCAACTTGTGACGAAGCCACCCCGTTTCAGCCGAACGGAACTACAAATTCGACAAAAGAGAAAACCCCGCTTCGCACCCTCCCACCCACTGGGAGGTTGTTTGTGCGAAGCGGGGTTTTCGTTATCTAAAGCAGACCGAGGACCTTAGAAGGTCTCGTCGAGTGGCACGGAGGCGCCGGTGAACTCACCGTAGCCGTCGTCGCCGTAGATCGAATCACCGTAGGTTGGGATCGAGTAGGCGGCGTTGCGTGCTGCTTCGGTTGGCTTGACCGAGATGTTGCGGTAGCGGGCGATACCGGTACCAGCTGGGATCAGCTTACCGATGATCACGTTCTCCTTGAGGCCGATCAGCTTATCCGAGCGCTTGTTGATGGCGGCGTCGGTAAGCACGCGGGTGGTCTCCTGGAAGGAGGCCGCGGAGAGCCAGGATTCGGTAGCCAGAGAGGCCTTGGTGATACCCATGATCTCGGAGCGGAGCTCGGCTGGCTGGCCGCCGTCGGCGATAGCCTGGGCGTTAGCACGCTTTGCTTCGGACAGATCAACCAGGGTGCCGGGCAGGAATTCGGTGGAACCGGATTCGATGACGGTACCGCGACGCAGCATCTGGCGAATAATGATTTCGATGTGCTTGTCGTGGATAGCCACACCCTGGGCGCGGTACACGGCCTGCACTTCATCAATCAGGTGCTGTTCCACACCACGGCGACCAAGCACCTCGAGCACGTCGTGCGGGTCAGCTGGGCCACGCAGCAGGCGGTCGCCCACCTCAACGCGGTCGCCTTCGCGCAGCGTGCGCTCGATCATGGCGTCTGGGTTAGATTCCATTGGAACCTTCACCATTGCCAGGCCTTGGCGCTTGGACAGCTTCTCGTAAACCACGTTGTCGGAGCCGTCTTCTGGCTCGATGGTCAGCGTGTAGAAGTTGCCTTCGTCCTCGAGGTGGACAACGCCAGCGGCGGAGGCGATTGGGGCGCGGTTCTTTGGAACGCGGGCCTCGAAAAGCTCCTGGACACGTGGCAGACCACCGGTAATGTCACCACCGACACCACCCTGGTGGAACGTACGCATTGTCAGCTGGGTACCAGGCTCACCAATGGACTGTGCTGCGACGATACCGACGGCCTCGCCGATGTCGACCTGGTGGCCGGATGCCATGGACTTGCCGTAGCACTTCGCGCACACGCCGGTTGGGGTCTGGCAGGTCAGGACCGAACGGACCTTTACGATCTCAACTCCGGCGTCGACAAGTGCGTCGATCTGCAGCTCGCCGAGGTCGGTGCCGGCGGCCAGGACGACGTTGCCGTCCTTATCGACGGCGTCTGCTGCCAATACTCGGCCAGAGACAGAGGTCTCAACCAGGGAGTGGCGGACGTACTTATCGCCGGACTTCTCCGCCACTGGGACGCGGACGCCCTGGCGGGTACCACAGTCCTCTTCGCGGACGATGACGTCCTGAGCAACGTCAACCAGACGACGGGTGAGGTAACCGGAGTCTGCGGTACGCAGTGCGGTATCGGCCAGGCCCTTACGGGAACCGTGGGAGTTGTTGAAGTACTCGAGAACCGTCAGGCCTTCACGGAATGAGGTCTTAATTGGTCGGGTGATGTAGTCACCCTTCGAGTTCACAACCATGCCCTTCATGCCGGCCAGGGTCCAGATCTGACGCATGTTACCTGCTGCACCAGACTTCACGATCATTGGGATCGGGTTGTCATCTGGGTACAGGTCCTCAACGGCCTTACCAACCTCGTCGGTGGCGTCCTTCCACAGCTCGACCAGGCGGTCGTAACGCTCGCGGGAGGTGAGCTTACCGAACTGGAACTTGGTCTCGATGGTACGGGCCTCGGCCTCGTAACGGTCGAGCATTTCGTCCTTGTTCGGAAGCACAAGCACGTCAGACATGGTGATGGTCACGCCGGAACGGGTTGCCCAGTAGAAACCGGCATCCTTCATCTTGTCCATGGTCTGCGCGACGGTGATCATTGGGTAGCGCGCGGACAGGTCGGTGATGACGTCGCCGAGCATGATCTTGTCGGAGCCGCCACCCTTACGGACCATGACGCCCTCAAGGTATGGGTAGTTCCATGGCAGCAGCTCGTTGAACATGATGCGCCCCAGAGTGGTGTCTGCCATCCAGGTGTCACCCTTGTTCCAGCCGTCTGGGAACTGCTCAACTTCAATGTCTGCTGGTGGACGCAGGTGAGAGATGCGTACCTTGATCGGTGCCTGCAGGCCGAGCACGCCACGGTCGTAGGCCATGATGGCTTCCGCCATGGAGGAGTACACGCCCTGAGCAATGCCCTCAGCGGTTGCTGGCTCGTAAGCACCCTGGCCGCCGAACTCATCCTTGCCCTTGGCCAGGGTCAGGAAGTACAGACCGGTGACCATGTCCAGACGTGGCATAGCCAGAGGCTTACCGGATGCTGGCGACAGGATGTTGTTGGAAGCGAGCATCAGCACGCGGGCCTCTGCCTGAGCTTCAGCGGACAGTGGCAGGTGGACTGCCATCTGGTCACCGTCGAAGTCAGCGTTGAATGCTTCACAGGCCAGTGGGTGCAGCTGAATTGCCTTACCCTCGACGAGCACTGGCTCGAAGGCCTGGATACCGAGGCGGTGCAGCGTAGGTGCACGGTTCAGCATCACTGGGTGCTCGGAAATGGCCTCTTCGAGGACGTCCCACACCTCTGGACGCTGGCGTTCCACCATGCGCTTTGCGGACTTGATGTTCTGTGCGTAGTCGTTTTCCACCAGTCGCTTCATGACGAATGGCTTGAACAGCTCAAGAGCCATCAGCTTCGGCAGACCACATTCGTGCAGGCGCAGCTGCGGACCAACGATAATAACGGAACGACCAGAGTAGTCCACGCGCTTACCAAGGAGGTTCTGACGGAAGCGACCCTGCTTGCCCTTAAGCAGATCAGACAGGGACTTCAGTGGGCGGTTGCCCGGGCCGGTCACTGGGCGGCCGCGACGACCGTTGTCGAAGAGCGCGTCCACAGATTCCTGCAGCATACGCTTTTCGTTGTTCACGATGATCTCTGGTGCGCCCAAATCGATCATGCGCTTGAGGCGGTTGTTGCGGTTGATCACACGGCGGTAGAGGTCGTTGAGGTCGGAGGTTGCGAAGCGACCACCGTCGAGCTGAACCATTGGGCGCAGCTCTGGTGGGATCACTGGAATGCAGTCCAGGACCATGCCAGCTGGGTCGTTGCCGGAGCGCTGGAAGGCTGCAACAACCTTCAGGCGCTTGAGGGCACGCATCTTCTTCTGACCCTTGCCGTTGTTGATGATCTCGCGGAGTTCTTCAGCCTCGGCGTCGAGGTCGAAGCCACGGATGAGCTCCTGAATAGCTTCGGCGCCCATGCCGCCGGTGAAGTAATCCTCGTAGCGGTCAACCAGCTCGGTGTAGATGGTCTCGTCGATGATCATCTGCTTTGGAGCGAGCTTGACAAAGGTCTGCCAAATCTCTTCCAGGCGGTCGATCTCACGCTCAGCGCGCTCACGGATGTGCTGCATTTCCTTTTCTGCAGCGGACTGGACCTTCTTGCGGGCGTCAGCCTTAGCGCCGGCGGCCTCGAGCTCAGCGAGGTCCTCTTCCAGCTTCTGAGCACGATCCGCGATCTCAGACTCCATGTCGGCCTCAACATCCTTCTTCTCCAGCAGCATTTCTGCTTCCAGAGTGGTCAGGTCGTTGTGGCGAGCCTCTTCATCAACGGAGGTGATGATGTTGGCCGCGAAGTAAATGATGCGCTCCAGGTCCTTTGGAGCCAGGTCCAGCAGGTAGCCGAGGCGTGATGGCACCCCCTTGAAGTACCAGATGTGGGTTACTGGAGCGGCGAGCTCGATGTGGCCCATGCGCTCACGGCGCACCTTGGACTTGGTCACCTCAACGCCACAGCGTTCACAGATGATGCCCTTGTAACGGACGCGCTTGTACTTACCACACTGGCATTCCCAGTCGCGAGTTGGACCGAAAATGCGCTCGCAGAACAGGCCGTCCTTCTCAGGCTTCAAAGTACGGTAGTTAATGGTCTCAGGCTTCTTGACCTCGCCCTTAGACCAACGACGGATGTCGTCGGCGGTGGCGAGACCAATGCGGAGCTCGTCGAAGAAGTTGACGTCGAGCACGTAACTCCCTTTCCCTAAAATGTCTTGGGTTTTCTAAAGAACTTGTTCGTTTTTCGCCTTCGCGCTTATCGACGGGCCATAGGTTGCAATCCTATGGCCGTCGTTAAGCTGCTAAGACCGTGAGTTACGCGATGTCGTCGGTACGTTCGTCGCGAGACAGGTTGATGCCGAGGGAGGCGCCAGCCTGGTCAAACTCGTCGTCGTCAGAGGTGCCGAGCTCCATCGGGGTGCCGTCAGCGGAGAGAACCTCCACGTTCAGGCACAAGGACTGGAGCTCCTTGAGCAGAACCTTGAAGGACTCAGGGATACCAGGATCCGGGATGTTTTCGCCCTTCACGATGGCTTCGTAGACCTTCACACGGCCAACCACGTCGTCAGACTTGATGGTCAGCAATTCCTGCAGGGTGTAGGCCGCGCCGTACGCCTGCATTGCCCACACTTCCATTTCCCCGAAGCGCTGGCCACCGAACTGGGCCTTACCGCCGAGTGGCTGCTGGGTAATCATGGAGTAAGGGCCGGTGGAACGAGCGTGGATCTTCTCATCAACCAAGTGGTGCAGCTTCAGGATGTACATGTAGCCGACAGACACTGGGTATGGGAATGGTTCACCGGAACGGCCGTCGAACAGCTGCGCCTTGCCATTTTCATCCACCATGACGTCGCCGTCGCGGTTTGGCAGTGAGTTAGCCAGCAGACCAGCAAGTTCTTCGTTGGTTGCGCCGTCGAACACCGGGGTGGCGGTCAGGGAACCGGCTGGAACGTCGTAGAGCTCCTCTGGGAGGGTCTCCAGCAGCTTTGCGTTCTTGACGTCTTCCGGATCAATGTGCCAACCAGCAGCGGCAAGCCAACCGAGGTGAACTTCCAGCACCTGGCCGATGTTCATACGGCGAGGCACACCGTGGGTGTTCAGGATGATGTCCACTGGGGTGCCGTCTGGCATAAATGGCATATCTTCCTGAGGCAGGATCTTGCCCACGACACCTTTGTTGCCGTGGCGGCCAGCGAGCTTGTCGCCGTCCTGGATCTTACGCTTCTGAGCCACGTACACGCGGATCATCTCGTTGACACCAGGGGCGAGGTCGTCGTCGTCCTCGCGAGAGAAGCGGCGGACGCCGATGACCTTACCGGTCTCACCGTGCGGCACCTTCATGGAGGTGTCACGAACTTCGCGGGCCTTCTCACCGAAGATGGCGCGCAGGAGGCGCTCTTCTGGGGTCAGCTCGGTCTCACCCTTCGGGGTGACCTTACCCACCAGGATGTCGCCGTCACGGACGTCTGCACCGATGCGGACGATACCGCGCTCGTCGAGGTCCTTCAGAACATCTTCAGAGACGTTCGGGATTTCACGGGTGATCTCTTCGGCACCGAGCTTGGTGTCGCGAGCATCGATCTCGTGTTCCTCGATGTGGATGGAGGTCAGGATATCCTCTTCCACCAGGCGCTGGTTCAGGATGATGGCGTCCTCATAGTTGTGGCCTTCCCATGGCATGAATGCCACGAGCAGGTTACGACCGAGGGCCATTTCACCGTTAGCGGTACCTGGGCCGTCGGCAAGCACCTGGCCAGCCTCGACGCGGTCGCCGATATTGACCAGTGGCTTTTGGTTGTAAGAAGTGCCCTGGTTGGTGCGCTGGAACTTGCGCAGCATGTAGGTATCGCGGATGCCATCATCACCCATGATGGTGATGAAGTCAGCAGCGAGGTTCTCCACAATGCCGGCCTTCTTGGAAATCACCAGGTCACCGGCGTCGTAAGCAGCGCGCTTTTCCATGCCGGTGCCTACGAATGGAGCCTCGGAGCGTACCAGCGGCACGGCCTGACGCTGCATGTTCGCGCCCATGAGGGCACGGTTTGCGTCGTCGTGCTCGAGGAATGGAATCATGGCGGTTGCCACGGACACCATTTGGCGTGGGGAGACGTCCATGTAGTCAATGGTCTTGGAGTCAACGACCTCAATGTCGCCGTTCTTCAGACGCACCACTACGGTGTCATCAACGATCTTGCCGGACTCGTCCACGTCGATGGAAGCCTGCGCAATGACGTAACGGTCTTCCTCGTCAGCGGTCAGGTACTCGATCTGGTCAGTGAGCATACCGTTTTCCACCTTGCGGTACGGAGTCTCAATGAAGCCGAAGGAATTGACCTTAGCGTAGGACGACAGGGATCCGATCAGACCAATGTTCGGGCCTTCCGGAGTCTCAATTGGGCACATACGGCCGTAGTGAGATGGGTGAACGTCGCGGACCTCAATGCCGGCGCGCTCACGGGACAGGCCACCAGGGCCCAGTGCGGACAGACGACGCTTGTGGGTCAGGCCCGACAGCGAGTTGTTCTGGTCCATGAACTGGGACAGCTGAGAAGTTCCGAAGAATTCACGAATCGCCGCAGACACTGGGCGAACGTTGATCAGGGAGGTCGGCGTGATGGACTCTGCGTCCTGAGTGGTCATGCGCTCACGCACGACACGTTCCATACGGGACAGGCCAACGCGGACCTGGTTCTGGATCAGCTCGCCGACAGTGCGCAGACGACGGTTACCGAAGTGGTCAATGTCGTCCACCTCAACTGGGATGATCTCGCCGGTTGGGGAGGTCATCGAGGTTTCACCAGCGTGCAGGCGCACCAGGTATTCGATGGTGGTAGCGATGTCTTCTTCGGTCAGGGTCATCAAGCCATCGTGGTCACCACCGAGGCCGAGCTTACGGTTGACCTTGTAACGGCCGACCTTAGCCAGGTCGTAGCGCTTTGCACGGAAGAAGGAATTGTCCAGGAGGGACTGTGCAAGATCGCGGGTAGGCTGCTCGCCTGGGCGCTGTTTGCGGTAGATCTCGAGGAGGGCCTCGTCGGTGTTGGATACACCGTCGGACTCGAGGGTTGCCATCATGATCTCGGAGAAGCCGAAGCGTTCCTTGATCTGCTCGGTGGTCCAGCCGAAAGCCTTCAGCAGGACGGTCACCGGCTGGCGACGCTTGCGGTCAATACGGACACCAACGGTGTCGCGCTTATCGACGTCAAACTCCAACCACGCGCCACGAGAAGGAATAACCTTCACAGCGTGCAGCGGACGCTCGGTGGACTTGTCGATCGACTGATCGAAGTACACACCTGGGGAGCGAACCAGCTGGGAGACAACGACACGCTCGGTGCCGTTCACGATGAAGGTACCCTTGTCCGTCATCATCGGGAAGTCGCCAATGAAGACCGTCTGCGACTTAATTTCGCCGGTCTCATTGTTTACGAACTCCGCGGTGACGTACAACGGTGCAGAGTAGTTGATGTCCTTGTCCTTGGACTCATCAATAGAGTGCTTCACTTCTTCGAAGCGAGGCTCGGACAGAGAAAGGGACATGTTTCCGGAGTAGTCCTGGATTGGGGACAACTCTTCCAAAATATCTTCGAGGCCACTGGTAACCCTCTGGCCTTCGCCGACTTCTTCCTGCATGCGGGCACGCCACTCCGGCGTGCCGATCAGCCATGCGAAAGATTCGAGCTGAAGATCCAGAAGCCCAGGGACCTCGATTGGCTCCGTTACCTTAGCGAACGAGTATCGCTTCGGAGCTCCGGGGATTTCGGCCATAGACTTGGTCTGGCGGGAGACTGCCAAGATGCGTCCTTCCAGCACCTCACGTGGTCACCACCCCCTAAAGTGGGTAAAGGGTGGCAATCACTTACTTTGAGCATTCGGTCTGCTGAGGAAACCGCACCAGTTATGCCACTGGACATTACATCCAGATAGCACGGAATGACCTTGTCAAATCGGTTTTTTCATTCCGATAGCCAAGGTCTTTCAGAAAAAACTGGCGACAGATTCCAGTGCAACGAAACAGCCTATATCAGATAGGCCTGGAAGTAAAGCGTTTGCTTACGCATGCATTGCGGGAACTCTAACACAGTAGTGCGCCCAGGACAGCCGACACGCCTAACGTTTCCGACCAATCACGCCGAACACTCCCAACAACCCCAGCAGAGTTAAGCCGATACCCACTCCCGCTGCGACTCGATTCAAGATCCTGATGACCGAGCCGTCATTGATACTTTCGGCTTGAGCAAGCATCTCATTACGCGAGGCTTCAGCCATCCGGCCGTCGAAAAGCAGCACCTGCTCCTTCTTTTCCCCTTCTCGCGTGCCGTAGAAATCATCCACCTTTTCATGGATGTCCACTACCAGCCCCGACTTCTGGTCCACGTAGAAGTCGCGGGTGCCGGAGTGGAAGAGGTACCCCAGCTCCCCTTCCTCCAACTGGGTGGTATTAAACGGGCCGGCATAATTCATCGCCACGTTTGTCGGCTCGATGTCCTGCCGGTAACGGTAGACCCTGCGTCCCTGGGTTTCCATCTCCTCTTGGAAGGTCGCCGGCACGGCCTTGCGCAACGTCACATCAAATACCTGGTAGGTCTGCTGCGCTGAATTGACGGGGAACTTCACCCACAGCGCATCAATGGGCACCTGGCGGGTGGCGCTGGCAGGCTGATCCGCGAGCGTCGCAGGGGTCAAGGCCTGGCCGGTGTAGCGATCCAGGCGGTAGCTCCAGACGGTGGCGTCAATAAGTCGATCAAGCTCGTCCTGGTTACTGCCCCGCATCGTGGTGACACCCAACCGTGTGGTCACGGAATTAGCATCCACCGGGTCCATGAATTCAGCATGATACTGGCGGGTGACCGGTACAGTCACCACTTTCCCCTGCTGTCGCACCAGCGTCTGAGCTTGCTCGTCTTGCAGCGTGACGGTAGTGTTCCGCAGGTCCAGTGGCATCCGACCATCAAAATGGAGGAACTGCGGTGCCAGAAATCCCCACACCAGCAACATGACACCGAGGCCAACTGTCAGCGCGGAAAAGATTCGGGACTTAGGAAGCATGGCCTATACAATACCTGGCACGAATGACTTCTCCGCCTTAGCAACAAGCTGCAGCACACGACGTGCCGCATGGTAGCCAGCCATGCCATGTACACCAGCCCCTGGAGGAACCGAGCCACTGGCCATAACAACTGGCACATCATTTGCATAACCAATCACATATGGATCGCGAGTAACCCTAGGCCGAAACAACGCCTGCGCACCGCTCATCGCACCGCCTCCTATATCTCCACCAACAAGGTTTTCATTTCCTCGCTCCAAGTCCTTAGGGCTGCACAGATGATAGTTCACTATCGACGACCGAAAACCTGGAGCAAATCTTTCGATTTGGAGAATGATTTTTTCCATCACCTCGCCTATATAGACTTCCCGATACCCATGCGGGACATGCGCATATGTCCACAGCACCTGACGGCCTTGACTAGCTCGAGACGGATCGGCGACCTGCTGCTGACAAACCATTACAAAAGGACGCGCAGGCATCACTCCCTTGTGCACTAGCTCTTCTGCTGCTTGAATGTCCGCCATCGTGCCGCAGACATGAACAGTTCCAGCTTCCTTAACCTTTGGGTCCAACCACGGCACAGGACGATCGAGCAAGAAGTCCACCTTGTACACGCCAGGTCCGGGCACCCATCTATCAAGTGCCCGATATACCCGCGGACTCATATCAACCCCACTAAATCTAAGCGCTTGTGGCACAGCGACATTGAGTACAATCGCGTCTCGCCGTCCTAGCTCTCGGAGATCGCGAATGCACGCGCCGGTATGCAGTATTCCGCCATGTTCTTCCAAGACAGCTAGAAGCGCTCGAATAACCGACTGGCTGCCACCAGCAGCAACCGGCCAACCACGAGTCATACCGAGAGCGCTGAACAAGAGACCGAAAGCGCTGGTAAAAGGATGAGACGGTGGACAAATGGCATGGGCTGCTGACCCTGCAAGCAATGCCCTGGCTTCTTCGCTTACAAATGCTCGCGAGGCGAGTGTTCGGGCCGACAATAAGCCGACTGGACCGAAAATTGCCATTTTGATCGGATGTCTGGGGACTCTCAGCATTGGGCTGAGGAAGTCCTCCAGATAATCATCGATGTGCAGGCATAGCTGTTCATGCAGCCGCCGCCAGCGCACTCCGTCCCGCGTATTCTCAGCAAACTGATTCGCCGTTGCGTCAAGACTCGAATACAACACCGCAGCAGGGCCATCATCCATTGGGTGAGCCATTGGATGAGTTGCGTGAAGCCAACGCAGTCCGTATCGCTCGAGCTCCAAGTTAGAGAAAACTGGGCTCGCCACTCCAAACGGATGACCGGCCGCCCCGAGATCAACGATGGTGCCACTACCAAAAACCTGGCGCGACGAGCGAGCCGCTCCACCAGGCTCACTATTGGCCTCGTAAACTTCGACTTCCACGCCCGCTTTAGCTAGTAAAGCGGCAGCAGTCAATCCGTTTGGACCTGCCCCTACTACGGCCACCCTAACCATTGCCTACCCCCTTCACTGTCGCGGTTTCTGTAAAGACATCATGAACCCCTCGGCTCAAGGAATCACGATGCACTGTCACCAGAAGGAATGACACAACAAGCAACTCCAACACCCCACCTATCACCGGCACTACTCCACACAGCATCCATGCGTTACGCGTAAAGCTAGCCCACAAGCTCGGGCGCCCACCAGTCCGGCTGACGACTGAAAGGCCACAAAGATACTTGCCCGGAGTTTTCCCCCAAAGTGCCTGCATCACCGCAATGGCGACATAGATAGCCACGGTGACCACAACAAGGTCGCGACCGCGGAATGATGCTCCCCTAAACAGGGTAGTAACGGCGCACACCCCTGCAAATAGGAAGTAGTCGATAGTGGTTGCCATACCTCGCTTCCAAATCAACCAAGGAATCATGGACTAGTACCCCTCAGAATTTTAAACAAGGTGACCGCATCCTCCAGTACAGATTCCGAGCGGTTCGATACAATCAACAGTGCTTGCTCACGGCCCGGGGACACTACCAACGCGGAGGCAAAGCCAAAGGATTCTCCGTCGTGCACAAGGACCTCTCCGTCTTCTTTCTCTAGCCAGCTATTTGGAGAAATTCCCACCCTGCAGAGATATTGGGCGTACTTCGCTAAATCTTGAGGAGTTGAACGAAGCCCGGCAGCAGGTAAGAATCCCGACATTTCCCAAGGCGCAGCCTCGTATCCCGCGCTGTTATATCCGCGCGGGGCAGAGGCAGACACACTCCCTTCTTCCATGAGGAAAGTTTTGTCCATTTTCAGCGGTCCTAGAATCTCTAAGTGCAGTGCTTCTGCAAAGGACTCACCTCTGTTTTCTGCCAAGAGGTTTCCCAGTAGCGCATAACCCAGATTGGAGTACCGATACTTCCCTCGCCCCTTCAGCACTGATCCACCAGCGATCTCATACACCCGTTCGACTGAAATCCCCTGATATGGGTTTCTCCCGATCAAGGCCTTAGCCGTCGGCCAGACACCCAAGTTGCCTAATCGAGGAAGACCACTAGTATGGTTTGCTAGCTCAGCCAATGTCACTGAACCTATCTCAGAATCAGCAAACCGATGAGGAGAGATATCAAACACAGTCGTTCGCTCTGAAACCCTTCCGCTGGCAAGCTCAATTCGGAAGAGATCGGCAGTGAAAGTCTTTGTGAGTGATGCGATTTCGTACTCAGATTCAGGATTGGCCCCGAAACCTGCGAAATGTACTACTCCGTTATCCAGATACATCACTGAAACCTCTGAGTGCCTACCCTCCAGCAATTGCCGGGCTTTTTCTGCAAGCTCCTCGTCTCCTTGCGAACTGCGCATAGCTTTCGGGTGCGGAGGGGTACCGATGAAGGACAGCACGATCAAGAAGACAATGGCCATGGTAGAGACGGCTTTCTTGACAGCAAGACGTGTCATATCAATGCTCCTCGGCAGCGGCAACAAGAACCAACAATGGCACAATTCGGCTGGCCGGAATGGAATATCGCCCGTCACTATCCTTAGCCACCCACCCACCGGACTGCATTTCGCCCAAATGATGATAAGCCTTACCTGTTGAAGTCACAATGCCCTGTTCCACGAGCTCAAGCACCGTGCACGGCTGTCCCAGCAACTTAGCCAGAATCGTGTGACGCACTGGATGGGCCAGCGCTGCTAAGCGATTCAAACTTCGATCCCATGCTTCATCGCAGAGGAAATGTACAGTACGTTGCCATTGATAATTGAGCGGGGAACCGTCCAAAGCCACATTGCCAGAAAAGCTGACTGATCCTAACAACCCATTGGACGCCACATGCTCGGCTTCCATGTTGGTTCCAGGAAAAACCACTTGCAATCGCTCACTCCGTTCGAGACTTTCCACTCTTCCTTCTAAGCGAGCGAGCCTGCTAGCGAGGTCAGAAACATTGATAAACTGATTTTCCATAATTCCACAATACTAAAATGCACTAATCGGTCAAACGTAGGCCCGGTCAAGCTTTTGGAAATTCACCCCCAACACCTGCCCCCATCGCAGTCATTTTTAAAAGGTTGCAACTTTCCACAATATCAGAACTTCTAACCTGAAAATTAATAAATATGCTAACCCAGCCTGCCCTTTATGCCATTCTTATTTTTCAAAACATTGACATGCAAATAGATTTCACCTTTAAGGTATTTTCATTCACGTCGTTGCAAAACTATATCCTCTCTCTAATATTTACACCTGGGTCACCGAGTGACCCGCAATGTATCCCACTCGCATCTCAGGAGAACACCATGAAAAATTGTCTTCGCAACACCGTAATCACTCTCGCAACGGTCACCATCATCGCTTCCAGCACGACCGCTGCCATGGCACAAGACTCCGCACCAGCGCGAGCAGAAGTTCCTGTCGTTGCCGTCCAAGATCAATCAACCGCTTTTGATGCAGCGATGACGGATGCTGCGACCGCTGAAGACACCGCAGAAGACATGGCCACCGGCCAGTGGCCAGCATTGGTAACCAAGGGTGCAAAGTGGGCCGGAAAACAGCTGGCGAAGGGCGCACTGACCGAAGCAGGCAAGAAACTGATCGGAATCTGGTAAGCCGGTCTGATCAGTCTTTTCCTAACAAATTGCCGAACCTAGAGTTTTCTCTAGTCGGCACTTTGTTCCCTCCAATTGTCGATTTGAAACCACTTAGATAAAGAGATGCCGACACCCACTTACTCCAGGCTTCGGCGCGGAGTGACGTTGATGGGAGTAGCCTCCACTGTCACTTTCGCGTTGCTAACCGTGACCTACAATCTTCCAGACAGCCACATGCGCAACCAACTAATTACCGTGGACAACATCATCGATCCTGTATTCACGCAGCGATGGACGCTGTTTGCACCAGATGCCCCTGTAAGCGATGTCGGTATCCTCGCAAAATACGAATCGGAAGACGAGCAGAAGGAATTCACTAACCTTACAAGTCCAGAGATCGCTCAAAGCCGCGAAGGAATCATCCCTAGGAAGTCCACCCGAGAAATGAATTCTCTCGCGCAGTCATACATATCCAGCGAGGAGACCGTACTCAGCAAAACTTCAAATGCAACGGTACCGCCATTCGCCTTCCTCGCCACCAATGAACAAGTCACACAGGTGTCCGAAGAAATCAAGGAAAGTCATCCTCTTCTCGTGGAATCGCTTGCCAAGGACAATGAACGCCTCGCCCTCGCCGCTCTGGAAAGACTTGGAGGAAACGAACTTAAGAAGCGCTGTCACGAAGATGGCGGGACCATCACTATTCGTTTAGTCGCCGTGCCCATTCCTGGCCTTGATAACCAGCGCGAGAAACCGGGGATTCGCACTTTAAAGCCGCTAACATGTGGGGTTGATTTCGATGCAATTAAGTAACCTCATAACGACTCTTGAACATACCAAGCTTTACCCTAGCCATGGCATGGCCATGGTCAGAATCGGTTTCGGTATTGCCATCCTCTTATCAATAGTTCCCGACATCCCGGCGTGGAATTCCGTCTGGGGTGCAGAACGGAGTTTCCTTCCGGCATCGGCAACCCCGTCGTCAGTGAGCTACGACTGGCACTCGCTTCTGCTTGTCGGTGCCTGCACATTGACCGCACTTACCATGTCGCTGGGATTTCTCACCCGCCTGAGTACCCTCGGCACTCTCATCACTTATCGCTCTCTGTGCAATAGTAACCCGCTTTTGACAGATGGTGGCGACAATCTCCTTCATATTGCCTTGATCTTTCTCATCTTCACGAATGCATCAGACGTGTGGAGTTTCGACGCTCGCTTTCACCTCCGTCCCCCATTCTCGCTATCAACACAATCCTGGTACCTGCCGATCGCAAATTGCGCCTGGATGCTCTTCGTCTTTCAGGTGTGTGTCGTCTATACCATCGCCGGCTTGGCCAAAGTAGCTGGTGACACGTGGCTTGCAGGAGAAGGCGTTAGCCGTAGTCTCACCTCAATTCAATTTCAGAACTTACCGTGGCTAAGCAATTTCATGCTCAGTTTCGAATGGGTTTTGATCCCTGCGTCATTCCTCACGGTGTTTATGCAGATTTACTTCCCATTCCTCGTACTCAACAAATGGAGTCGGATACCAACACTTATCATGTTCTTCCTATTCCATGCCTCAATTGGTATCGTCATGGGGTTGGTTAGTTTTGCCATCGTCATGATATCTGCAGAGATGGCCTTCGTCCGAGATAGCTCGGTACTTCGAGCCAGAAAATTCCCACACAGTCGGCACGTGGAAACACAAAAAGTCAAAAGCACACGTCCCGAAAAGCATTTGTCTCGAGTGGGTTGCGTTGGCATATTCCGAAACGAGATCGCCTCATGAAGAAGACAGCAATTCTTGCCACTGCAGTCGTGTACTCAACTTTTATTTCTCCGTCTCACGCGCAGGCACAAGCTGGATCAACACAAATGATCGTCCGCACATCTGACCTCGACGGGACTGTTTCTAGTCTCATCGAGACGACATGCTCGGAAGTTTCTACCCTTGACCTGGGACTCAGCATGTCGGTTCTGGACTGTGAGTTAAAGCCCGGAATGTCCGACGCAGAACTTGACTTGCATCTAAGCAATGATTCCAACGTGCGGTGGCATGAAAGAGACGAGGAGGCAATGGTCGTTGAAAAGCAGTATGCAACCCGCACCTTTTATCTTGGGCACCAACAGAGCGCAGCAGCGCAGACACCAAACTTGCATTGGAACATTGAGAGCTTTGGGTTTCCCGAAGCTTGGAAGCAGTCCAAGGGAGCTGGAGTGTCAATAGCAATACTTGATTCGGGAATCACCGCACATCCCGCACTTAACTCTGCTGCAGCACCAGGAGTGGATGTGATCGCTAAACCAGCCAACTCCCGCGACGGCGACGGACGAGACAACGATCCGACAGACCCGGGAAACTGGGCTGAAGTCGGCCAATGTGGCAATGACGAATTCATTCCCTCTACTTTTCACGGCACGATGGTAGCTGGTGCTATCGCCGATAGCGGCAGCAATCCGTTCGGTGTCATGGGTGCAGCACCTGAGGCTAGGATCGTGCCGGTGCGCGTAGCTGGCCCTTGTGGAGCCGCGGTCAGCGACATAATCTCCGGGATCTTATGGTCGGCAGGTTACGACGTCGAAGGTGTCGTTACCCGGGACACGCCGGTTGAGATTATCAACATCTCTTATGCGCTCCGCAAGGAATGCTCTCCCGGACTGCAAGAGGCAATCGATGCTGCTAGACAGAAAGGGGTAAGCGTTATCACGTCAGCTGGAAACTACGGCGAAGACGCAGCACTCTACAGTCCCGGCAACTGCCAAGGAGTCATCAACGTAGGCGCCACCAATCTCGAATTGAGACAAGCCAAAACCTCTAACGGTGGAGAAACTGTGGCCATTTACGGCCCAGGTGGCGACTATGCAGACGATGTTGCAGTTGCAACGACAGAAGGGCAACGAGAGCCCGAGCAGTTTTCTTACCGATACAGAGGGGGCACTTCCATTGCGGCACCGCATGTAGCCGGGGCATTGGCGCTTCTGAAGAGCCTCTACCCCGCCACTCCGAATGAAGTGCTGGAACAAGCACTTCTGAAATCAGCAACTGCCATTGCAGATACCAAGGTATTAAACGTCGGCAACGCTTTCACCATACTGTCGGACCTAGAATCCCCCAGTTGAAGTAGCTTGTCCTCTTAAAGCACGCCTAAAAAGCCACCTCATAGAAAACCCGCTCACCAAAACGGTGAGCGGGTTTGATGCTTGAGAAAGCGAGATTACTTGAGGGTAACCTTTGCGCCAGCCTCTTCGAGCTTAGCCTTAGCAGCCTCAGCGTCGTCCTTGTTAGCACCCTCGAGGATAGCCTTAGGTGCGCCCTCAACGAGCTCCTTAGCTTCCTTCAGGCCCAGGCCGGAAACGATCTCGCGAACAGCCTTAATAACGCCGATCTTCTTTGCGCCAGCGTCCTCGAGAACGACGTCGAACTCGTCCTTCTCTTCAGCAGCAGCGGCAGCGTCGCCACCTGCAGCACCTGCAGCAGCAACTGCAACTGGAGCAGCAGCGGTGACCTCGAAGACCTCTTCGAATTCCTTAACGAACTCAGAGAGCTCGATGAGGGTCATTTCCTTGAAAGCTTCAATGAGCTCGTCCTTGGTGAGCTTAGCCATGGTGGCAAGTCCTTTCGTTTGTGTGACTCTGGTGAGTCAGGGAAGTAAATGGTTTTGTTTTCCCGGCGGTGGGAAATTATTCGCCCTGCTTCTTTTCCTGCAGCGCAGCGCCGAGGCGTGCGACCTGGGAAGCAGGAGCGTTGAACAGGCCTGCAGCCTTTGCCAAGTTGCCCTTCATGGCGCCAGCCAGCTTTGCGAGAGTGGTCTCGCGGTTGTCCAGCTCGGCAATAGCGTCGACCTGAGCTGCGCTCAGAGCGTTGCCATCCATGTAGCCACCCTTGACCACGAATGCCTTGTTGTCGCCACCAAATTTCTTCAGTGCCTTAGCAGCATCTACAGCCTCGCCCTTGATGAAAGCAATAGCGGTAGGACCGGTAAGGAGATCATCAAGACCTTCAATGCCAGCTTCCTTAGCAGCCAGCTTGATCATGGTGTTCTTGGCGACGGAGTACTGGACATCAGAGCCCAGAGCACGACGCAGTACGGTGGTCTGTGCCACAGTCAGGCCACGGTACTCGGTCAGGACGATCGAGTTCGCAGCTGCGAACTTCTCCTTCAGCTCTGCCAGAGCAGCGGTGTTCTTTGCGTTTGCCATTACTTCGCCTCCTTCCTCATGTATATGTACGTTGTCCGCCGAGGTTTCTTGAACAAACAAAAAACCCCGTGCAAGAGCACAGGGAACAAACTCACATACTGTGAGGATGGACTCTAGTTACTCCTGCGTGGGCCGATCCCCTAGTGGGAATTCCTTCGACCTCTGAAGTGAGGTGACCAACGGTCTTCGGTGAAACTTGAGCTACGCCGTTTGGCACGGCGGTTCAAACTTCGCTAGGTACTCTAGCCGTTACCTAGCGGAAAACACAAATCGCCAGCCCAGTGGGTTTTACACCTGCAAACTGCGAAACGGTTCAAACGGCAGTACTCGGATCACAAACCACACGGCGATGAGCACCCCGACGACGACAGGTGCATGCTTCCATTGCAAAAAGTCAGGGATCTTCTTCCCACAAGTTTTTCCCAACCAAGCCACCCACGCCCAAATCAAGATAAGAACGAAGAGGAGCCCGAGGGCGTTGTAACGAAGCGCATCGCTAAAGCGTAATTGCGTGAGGCACTGAATCATTCGCATGGAGCCACACCCCGGACAGTTGATTCCCAGCAATGCCTTAGTCGGACACACTGGGATCACACCACCAGGGGTTTCTGGGTCTGCGACTGCGACAGCAACGCAGCCACAGACTGCCGTAGCACCAACGAAAAGCGGAGCAACCGGATGTGAAGTTAGCCGACTCACCTGAGACTAGACGGAGGAACCAAGGTCACCGAGTGAGTACTGCACGGCGATGCTGACGATGCCAACAATAATGCCGGCCACCACAGAGATGATTGCCCACAGCTTTGCCTTGTTTGCAGAATTGCGGGCGCCTTCCCTGTCGCCCATATCCCATTTGCTGTTGACCTGAGTAGCGAACACGATCGACGCGATACCGGTTGGTACACAGCACAAGACAGTGGCCAAGATCGCCCAAACAAGGTAGTTTTGAGGGCGTTCGTCCATCAGTGGCTGATCAGAGTAGCCGGAATTCGGGTAGCTACCAGCTGCGCTGTAAGCATCGCCCGAGTTCTGGCTGTAAGGGTTGTTGTTATTCCCCTGGCCATACTCGTTGCCAGAGTTGTTGTCCTGGAATGGGTTCTGCGGTGTAGTCACAATTTCTTCCTTACTAGTAGTTGAGACAGAATGTCAGATTATCAAGGCTCACCGTGTCGCGCTGAGAAACGATTTCACATCTCTGCGACCTTTGGCCAGTAATCCGCTCGTTTCTGCACGTCAACGGCGTGATAACAGATCGAATACAGTTTTTGTATCGAAAGTAAGATGCCTGCACCACGGAGATTGTTCCCGGGAAAGTAAAAAGTCCTCGCTTGGAGGCGAGGACTTTCAGAGATAGGGATTAACCTGCGTAGTTCTTCTGAACGCTGGTGTCCACTGGCAGGCCTGGGCCGGTGGTGGAAGACATGGTGATCTTCTTCAGGTAGACACCCTTGGCGGAGGATGGCTTGAGGCGCAGCAGCTCGTCGATGAGCGCGCCGTAGTTCTCAGCCAGCTTCTCAGCGTCGAAGGAAGCCTTACCGATCAGTGCGTGCAGGTTGGAAGCCTTGTCCACGCGGAAGGAGATCTTGCCGCCCTTGACCTCTTCGATTGCCTTAGCAACGTCGGTGGTCACGGTACCGGTCTTAGGGTTAGGCATGAGACCACGTGGGCCCAGGACGCGGGCAACGCGACCAACCTTGGCCATCTGGTCTGGGGTTGCGATAGCAACGTCGAACTCGATGGTGCCAGCGGTGATCTGCTCGATCAGCTCGGTGGTGCCAACGATGTCTGCGCCTGCTGCTTCAGCCTCGGTTGCCTTCTCGCCCTCAGCGAAGACTGCAACGCGGACGGTCTTACCGGTGCCGTGTGGCAGGTTAACGGTGCCGCGAACGAGCTGGTCAGCCTTACGTGGGTCAACGCCCAGGCGGATGGCAACGTCGACGGATGCGTCGAAGTTCTTGGAGGAGGTCTCCTTGACCAGCTTTGCAGCCTCGAGTGGGGAGTAGATGCGGCCGGCGTCGATCAGCTCAGCAGCAGCCTTGTATGCCTTAGAGTTCTTGCTCATTGTGAAAAATCCTTAACTGATTTGTGTGGTGTGTGCGGGCCGGAGCTGGCCCTGCCACAGGAATGACGCCCTATGGGCGTCGTTAAGCGAGTGCTTATTCGCCCTCGACGACGATGCCCATGGAGCGGGCGGTGCCGGCGATGATGCGTGCGCCTGCCTCGACGTCGTTAGCGTTGAGGTCTTCCTTCTTGGTAGTGGCGATCTCGCGGCACTGATCCATGGTCACGGTGCCGACCTTCTGGGTGTGAGGAACGCCGGAACCCTTCTGCAGGCCAGCAGCCTTGAGCAGCAGCTTCGCAGCAGGTGGGGTCTTCAGCTTGAAGGTGAAGGAGCGGTCTTCGTAGACGGTGATCTCAACTGGGACCACGTTACCGCGCTGGTTTTCAGTCGCAGCGTTGTAAGCCTTGCAGAATTCCATGATGTTGACGCCGTGAGCACCGAGTGCTGGGCCAACTGGTGGTGCAGGGTTAGCCTGACCAGCCTGAATCTGCAGCTTGATGAGGCCGGAGACCTTCTTCTTAGGAGCCATCGATTAAACCTTCTTTCCGTGGTACCGCCTATTTCGCCATCGATGTTGTTCGAAATAGACGTCCGGATGCCCACATGCGTGAGCCACCGGGGATGATTATGGGCGCGAAAAGTTTTACGCGCGATGCTCTACCATACGGCAAAGCCCGCCGCAGCACCAAATTGCTGTAGCGGGCTTACCGACGCCGTAGTTAGGAGATCTTTTCCACCTGATCGAACGTGAGCTCCACTGGGGTCTCGCGACCGAAGATAGATACCAGAGCCTGCAGCTTGCCGTTTTCTGCATCGATCTCGGAGATCGTGGCCGACACGGATGCAAGCGCACCTGTGAGGATGGTGACAGCCTCGCCGACCTGGAAGTCCACCTGAGGCGCCTTAGCCCCTTCAGATACTGGCTGGGCGATAACCTTCTCGCCGTCAGCGGTGGTCTGCTCCACGTCGCCCTCCGCAGGTGCGGTCTGTGGCATGAGGAACTTAGCGACGTCGCGGTGCTTCACTGGGGTCGCGTTGCCTTCGTTGCCGACGAAGGACGTGACGCCTGGGGTATCGCGAACGACAGACCAGGAGCGATCGTTAACTTCCATGCGCACGAGGACGTAACCCGGCAGCAGCTTACGCTTGACCAGTTTCTTCTTGCCGTCACGAATCTCAGTTACTTCTTCGATAGGCACAACCACATCGAAGATCGAGTCTTCCGCTTCAAGGGTCTGGGCGCGCATGTCCAGGTTGGCCTTCACCTTGTTTTCGTACCCCGAGTAGCACTGGATGATGTACCACTGGCCGGGTAGCTTTTTCAGCTCACGGATGTAGGCACGAAGGCGGGTTTTGTATTCGGCGAGAGCAGCATCTTCCGCAGTTGCCTCAGTATCACCGAGAGCTTCAGCAACCTGCGCCAGCTCAGCATCACTTGCTTGCTCTTTCGCGTCAGCAGCCTCGGCGGCATCAGTCAGATCGGTATCGAGATCCGTCTCAGGCGTAAATTCGTCGCTCATTGTGCACTTTCTTGCTTGAGGGTTAAGCCAGTTGTTAGCCATCCTACCCGGAAGGCATGGGCAATAAATTATCCCGCCGTACCCTTGGGGTACTCGGCGGGATTATCTGGGTGTTTAGTTTAACTATCCGGCGAGGATTTTTTCAACTCCGAGACCAGCAAGGAAATCCACTCCGGATACCAGTGCAGTCACAAGAATGAGGAAGAGGAAAACCACGATGGTGTAGGTGACCATTTGCTTGCCAGTGGGCCAAATAACTTTCTTCAGCTCCGAGCCAACCTCGGGGAAGAAAGTGGCAACGCCACCACCAACTTGATCTTCACCAGCGCTCTTAGCGGAAGCTTTCTTAGCTGCGATCTGTGCGGAAGAGGTGGTAGAAACTCCAGTGACCTGACGCTTACCAGCAGGGCGAGCAGCAGCCGCCGCATTTCCTGGTTGACGATCTTCAGACACCTAAGCTCCTTGGATTTTACTGATGAAGGTTTCCTTGCAGGGGCGACAGGAATCGAACCTGCAACCTACGGTTTTGGAGACCGTTGCTCTGCCAATTGAGCTACGCCCCTTCATGCACCACTCGCAACGAGCGATACGGAACCACTCTAGCTGAAACTGACCTAAATTCAAATAAGGCCAGCCACCAAGGTGACTTTCAATATCGAAGCAACTGTGCAAAGAGTCCTCACACTCTCGCGTAAGGACCCCGCACACATGTGCTTCGGTAGCGATGGCGAGAATTGAACTCGCGACACAACGATTATGAGTCGTTTGCTCTACCACTGAGCTACACCGCCACGTTCATTAATCAGCACAGGACTGAAAAAAGAACAGAGCCCCCTGACAGAATCGAACTGTCGACCTTTTCCTTACCATGGAAACGCTCTGCCGACTGAGCTAAGGGGGCACAGCTTCTCTTGTGCCTGGCAGTTTTACCTGCCCGCTCCGTTGAAGCCTTCAAAAGAATAACCGGATAACACTGCAATAAACAAATCGCGTGGTGAGAGGCTATTTTTTAAGTGACAATGCACCAGATTAACAGCCATGTCGAGTTGGTTGCGGGACGTCTAACTTCCATTTTTACTGCTGCCCCTCCTTAGGAGTGCACACCAAACAAATCTGCCCCATGCTACGAAAAATCCCCCTACCACCACCTAGCATTATGCAGTAGCAGAGTGCCTAACACGGGGCAGATATTAACCCGGTAACCACACCCCTCCTTAGGAGTGCACACCAAACAAATCTGCCCCATGCTACGAAAAATCCCCCTACCACCACCTGGCATTATGCAGTAGCAGATCACCTAACATGGGGCAGATAATGAGGCGGGTACAAAAGGAGCAAAACATGCACCTGGAGGGGCGCTTAACCCTTACCAATCAACCAAAAACCCGCCTTCCTAGAAAATCTAGAAAGGCGGGTTGTGGTTGTGCCAGATGATGGATTCGAACCAACGTAGGCAATGCCGACGGATTTACAATCCGCTCCCTTTGGCCGCTCGGGCAATCTGGCTCGCACTCAAGGTGCGTTACACACTCTACTACGAACACCACCGACTTAAGCAAATCGGCAGGTCATTAGCTATTTTTATCCGACTCGGGAGACGGTGATCTTAGCGAGCGTGCGGAGCGCTTCGGTGGCTGCGCCTGCTGGGAGGAGATCGAGTTGGGCTTCGGCGTCGGCAAGCAGTGCGTGGACGTCGGCACGTGCCCGCTCGCGGCCGGTGGACTTTGCGAGCAGATCGAGTACCTCGGCGAGGAGGGCGTCATCGCCACCGATCGGGCCGGTGAGTTTAGCGCGCAGCGCGTCGCCCACTTCACCTTCCTCTGCGAGCGCATAGAGCACGGGGAGGGTGAAGACACCTTCGCGCAGGTCAGTGCCTGGGTTCTTTCCGGATTGGGTGTAGTCGGAGAAGATGTCGATGATGTCGTCAACAATCTGGAACACCATGCCGATGTCGTAGCCGAACTTGCTCAGCGCCGTTCGAATCGGCTCGGGTGCACCGGAATGCAACGCTCCCAGGTATCCGGCGGAGGCGATGAGCACGCCGGTCTTTTCCTTGATCACGTCCATGTAATGCTCGATGGGGTCCCCGCCACGGGCACCGACGGTCTCGCGCATCTGCCCGGTGACCAGGTCATGGAAGGTTTCTGCGAAGTGCGCGACAGTTTCCACCCCAAGTTCGGCCATGATTCGGGAAACGTTGGCCAGCAGAATGTCACCAGCGAGAATGGCAACAGAGTTATTCCACCTCGCGTTGGCGGAGTCAACCCCGCGACGCTTGTCGGCTTCGTCCATGACGTCGTCGTGGTACAGGGTGGCCAGGTGCGTCATCTCAACGATCGTCGCCGCGGAAATGACCTTTGGCGAACACGGCGCGGAACCATACTGGGACGCGATGAGGGCGAACATCGGGCGGAAACGCTTACCCCCAGCTTGGGCGAGGTGGAGAACCTTATCCGTAACGAAGTCCTCACCGCGAGACAGCTCCTGTCGCAGGAGTTCCTCCACCTGGCTGAGGCCTGCTGTGATCGAGGCGGTCAATTCCGGGTCACCCAAGGAAACCTGCGTGGTATTTCCTGCGGTGGCGGTCACTTGGGTGACAAGCTGTTCTGGTTTTTCACCAGTGTTAGGCAAGCCGGCTTGGCCGTTGCTCATTCGTCGTAGCCCTCGATCTATACTGCGCCCCCCTGCAAGAGAGGCCAAACGGATTAACTAGTTAGGTATCTACGGTAGCTTAAACAATTCCGACATACACACCCTGGGTGAGTGTTTCTGCTTTGAACTTGTCACAATGGAAGACGTGAGTGCAATCTTCTCAACGGATGTCCTGATCATAGGGGCCGGCCCAGCTGGCGCCGCCGCCGCCTTTTACGCCGCTAAGCAGGGGCTTTCTGCGCTGCTTATCGACGCCGCTTCCTTCCCACGCGACAAGACCTGCGGCGACGGCCTCACCCCTCGTGCCATGCACCAGTTGGAGAAAATCGGCCTAGCGAAGCAGATCACACAGCGCTACTCCTCCCGCGGCCTCAAGCTTCATGGTTTCGGCGGTTCCATCGAGGCCCCCTGGCCCCAGTCGACCTTTGGCGACGTTGGCTCAGCCATGCCCCGCACCGAGTTCGACAACCTGTTGGTGCAGCATGCCCTCACCCAAGACGGGGTCACGGTATGGTTCGGGGCTGAGGCCGGGGAACCAACGCTCGCGCACGGGCAAATTTCTGAGGTTCAGGTGCGGGTGGATGGCGTCGTAAAGCGCGTGCATCCCCGTTATGTCATCGTGGCTGATGGGGTGCGCTCGACGTTCGGCAAGCTGCTGGGGCGCAGGTGGCACCGCGGTGAAGTGTATGGGATTGCTGCGCGCTCCTACTGCTCTACCCCGATGAGCGATGAGCCGTGGATCCACTCGCACCTGGAGCTGCGGTCCTCCGACGGCGACGTGCAACCCGGCTATGGGTGGATTTTCCCGCTCGGCACCGGCTACGCGAATGTTGGCTGTGGCGCGCTATCGACTGACGCGCGTCCGGCCCGCGTCAATACCAAGAAACTGCTGCGCAGCTACGCGGCGTCGGTACGCGAGGAGTGGCAGCTTGGGGAGCCGGAGAATGTCGCGAGCGCGCTGCTCCCCATGGGTGGCGCGGTGTCGGGTGTTGCGGGCCCGAACTGGGCCCTGATCGGCGATGCCGCTGCCTGCGTCAACCCGCTCAATGGCGAGGGCATCGACTACGCTCTGGAGACCGCCGAGCTCGCTATCAAGCTCTGCTCCCAAGGTAAGGATCTTTCTCTCGTGTGGCCGTTTACGCTGCGGGAACACTACGGTGAAGCCTTCCTGTTGGCCCGGACCCTGGCTCGCGCCCTCACCTACCCGCAGTTCCTGCCGGTGTTCGGTCCGGTGGGGTTGCGGGTGCCCGGCGTAATGAACTCCGCAGCACGGCTAATGGGCAACCTCATCACCGACGAAGACCGCGACGTGGTCGCCCGCGTGTGGCGTGGCGCCGGGCACCTGCTTGCTTCACGACGCCACAACACCCCGCTCTGGTCCTAAGGCTTAACCGCAGAATGCAGCGCCACGATTCCGAGGGTGAGGTTCTGCCATCCCGCGCCTGCCCAACCATTGTTGTTGATCCGGCGGGCGAGTTCTTCCTGATCCGGCCAGGCACGAATGGAGTCAGCGAGGTACTCGTAGGCGGTGGGGTTGGAACTGACGGCGCGTGCAATCGCTGGCAGTACCCGCAGCACGAGGGCGTAAGCCTGGGAAAATACCGGCACAATCGGGGTGGAAAACTCGGCGATGCATAGCCGACCACCTGGCTTGGTGACGCGCGCGAGCTCCCGGATCGCAGCCTCGTGGTCATGGATGTTGCGCAGGCCGTAGGAAATGGTCACGGCATCAAACGTATTGTCCCGGAACGGCAGCTGCATACCATCGCCGGCCACTTTGGGAACATCGCGGTGCTTGCCAGCAGCCAGCATCCCTAAGGAAAAATCGCAGGCGATACAGGTGGCGCCGGACTTGGCTAGTTCGACGGTAGACACGGCCGTGCCGGCGGCAAGATCCAGCACCAGTTCTCCGGGTCGCAGCGCCAGGCGCTCCCGGGTCCGGCGACGCCAGTGGGCATCGATCCCCAAGGTGAGGATGGTGTTGGTGATGTCGTACTTCTTGCCTACCTGGTCAAACATCCGGGCCACGTCAACGGGTTGCTTGTCCAGAGTTGCCTTAATTCCTTTTTTAGCCACGCCCTTAAATGTAGCCGAAGTGCGCGCTAGCTGATTCGCGCGCCCAGTGCCTTCGCTGCCCACAGTGGGAGCTCTGGACGTGGGCCAAAGATGGTGAGCGGCACGCGTTTGGACTGCTCGATCACGGCGTCATAGTGCTTTATGAGCTGCTCGCACAGGCTCGACCAAGTCTTGGTCCGCACGGTATTGCGGGATGCGGCTGCGAAACGATCGTAGCGCCGTGGGTCCAAAATCGCGTCGACGGCGTCTGGAAGCTCCTCAGAGAAGGTCTCCACATCGAGCAAATCCCCATCCACACTTGGGGTGATGAGGTCAATGGGGCCACCCGCGCGCGGTCCGATGGTCGGGATGCCGGAGGCGTGGGCCTCCTGAATCGCTTGACAGAACGTTTCGAACTCGCCGGTGTGGACGAATAGGTCCAGGCTGGCGTATGCGCGAGCCAGGTCTTCCCCTCCCAAGGCTCCCATAAACACTGCCGTCGGGAGCAGGGATTCCAAGTGTTGCCGCTCCGGCCCATCGCCCACAATAACGAGCTGCAAGTCATCCCGATCCGCCAACGAAGCCAAGCGATCTACTCCCTTTTCCGCAGCCAGGCGCCCGACGAATCCGACGATCCGCTTGGAACGGGTGGGGTCCCAGGTAGTGCGGAGCTCTTCGCTGCGCTTGGAAGGGTGGAACCGGACGGTGTCGACACCACGACCCCAGTGGTAGATCTCATTGATCCCGTGCGCTTCCAACTCGGCGATGGTCACCGAGGAAGGTGCGAGCGTGCGCTGACACATGTTGTGCAGCGTGCGAGTCCATTCCCAGCTCGCCGCAGCCAACGGGGTGAGCTTGTACTTCGTGGCAAATCCCGCCACATCAGTTTGGTACACCGCGATCGCCGGGATGCGGAGCTGACGTGCGGCCAGCGCCCCAGCGCCACCAAGCACGAATGGTGAGGCGAGGTGGATGATATCCGGGTTGAAGTTGCGAAGCGCCTGGGTGACTGCCGGGATGGGCACGCCCACTGGGAGGGAGTTGATCAGTGGCACCATGATCGTGGGGACACGGAAAATCTCGAACCCAAGGTAGGACGGGATCTCTTCCTCGAAGTCGCGGGCGCCTGGTGCGATCACCAGGGCCTCGTGGCCATGCTCGTGCAGGTGTTCCAGCACGCGCAACACCGAGTTGGTGACGCCATTGACATTTGGAAGGAAGGACTCAGCAACAATTGCAACTCGCATGGAATCCATACTCTCCTTTGAAAGCCACCACAACCTTGTCAGAAGGTTAAGTTAGGGAAACATTCCGGCAAACGTTTCGAACCGCAATCCTAACTCTTAGCCCCCTTCCAACAGCGCGGCGCGCAGGTTGAGACGCTTACGCCACCACCCCAGCAGGGTGAGGAGCAGCGCAAACACGGCAGTTGAGATGAGGAACACACTTGCGGCGGGTAGCAATGCCAGAGTCCAATTGCGCCCTTGCACCTTCACCAGCTCAGGGTCACGTTTGGAATACTCGACCCACACCCGCTGGCCCTCCCCTAGCCCGCCGGGGTAAAGCACTCCAGTTTTGGGGGCGTGGAAGAGACCTGCTTCGTCTTGGTAGTCGATTGTGGTGCGAAAGGATGTCACTGAGGTGACGCGAGCAAGTGCCCGCCCATGGTTCTGGGCAATCTCACGATCGTTGAGCAGCGGCCCAATAACGAGCGCCGCACTACCGACTACTGCGCACAGGTAGAGCGCGAGAACAAGCTGGGTGACCCTGCGGTGAATGCGGTGCATGACTACCAGGCTACGGCCTTGGCGATCTCTTCGTGCAGGTCACGTCGCCCATCGCGGGTGGTCACTGCTTCGATCACACGAAACTGTGGCGGTCCCTCAATGTCATCGAGCAGCTTATCGACGAGCTCCTGCACACTTTCCGCCCGCTCGTAGCCGACGCCGTAACCAGCACAAAGCTCAGCAAGGTTCACATCGTGTGGCGTACCGAAGACCCGCTCGAAGCGGTCACGGTATTCTTCCGCGCCTTGTTCCAGGGTTTCAAAAATGCCGCAGCCGTTGTCGTTAGCCACCACGATGGTGAGATTTTCTGGGCGCGGTTCGTCCGGCCCGATCAGCAGTCCCCCAATGTCGTGCAAGAAGGTGACATCGCCGAGCAGGGCAACGGTCCGGGGCGCCCGAATCTCAGCTGGGTATTGTGCTTGGGTGGCCAGCGCAATCCCGATGGTCTGGCTGACGGTTCCGTCGATTCCGGCTGCGCCGCGCGGGGAGTAGGTAGACACGCCGTCGAAAGGCAAGCCGACGAAGGCAACATCGCGGATCGGGTTGGACGCCCCAACGACCAGGGTGTCCCCCACCCCCAAGGTATCTGCGATCGCGGCAGCGGCATGCAGCCCGGTGAAGTCTGCGCAGCTTTCCAACCCGTCCCGCACCGCATCCGCAGCGAGCTGGCCTGCGGCTTCACAGATTTTCAGCCACTGCGTGGACGGCTGCCCGGTGACACGCACCGTGGATGCCACCCGGCGCGCCGCCCCGGTCGGGTCGGTGTAGTTTGCCGTGCGGGTGAGCACGGTGATATCGATGTCCTTATCCTGGGTCAGTTTGAGCACCCCACGGTGCAAAGTTGGGTGCCCTACCACCACGATCTGCTCTGGCTTGGTGTGCACCACATAGTCCTCGGCGGACACCTGAGGTTTGTGGAACACGTGGGCTGCGAGTGGATGCACCGCGTTGTGTGGCGCCGGTGCGGTTGGTTCGGCGATGGTGGGTACATCCTCCAGGCCGGGGACCTGCCAGGCACCGTCGCCTGCGATGACCAAAGTGTTTTTGGAAAGGTCAATATCAGCTACGCCCCAGTCGGTGTGACCAAGCGAGATGTCGTGGACGTCTGCGGTGACCTCAGGAGCCTCGCCCACCAGCGGGTTACGGAACGCCACGTTCACATGGGAGACCGGGCGAGCGAGCGCGCGGCGCACAGTGACGGCGGCGGTCTCCGGTCGGGTCTCCACATCGATGCCGAAGGTCGTGGCATACGGCTCGAACAGCCCACACTGTTCGATGGTTTGGGAGGCGCCAGTGCCAACGAAATAGCGCGGGCGATCCGCTGACAGGATCATCAGAGGCGTGTTGGTCAGGTGCGCTTCGATCACCGCGGGCAGGGTGTTCGCCACCGCGGTACCGGATGTCATCACTACAGCTACCTGGCGCTTTTGCACTCGGGCGATGCCGAGGGCGAGGAAGGCGGCGCTGCGTTCGTCGATACGCATGTGCAGCTTGAGCGGGGACCTGGCCAGCTCCAGCAGCAGCGGGGCGTTGCGCGAGCCGGGGCACGCAACGATGTCAGTCATTCCACTGGCAACCAGCTCAGCAACAATTCGGGCAGCAACATCCGTAGCGGTCATGTGGCCATATTCTAGTTGTTGCGTCGCGCCAATTCCGCATGCGTCGCGCGCAGGCGGTCGATCCACCACTGACGCGTATCTTGATCGGCCCGAAGCTCAGCGAGCCTAGCAGGGTCCGGGGCCACTGGGTCGGCGGACAGGTGCCCATCCACCAGCTCCCTTGCGGGTGCTACATCCTCCAGGAAGAGCGATCCGGTGCCCAGCCCAGCCGGTGCCGGCGGCACGGCAATGAGATCGTCGTCATCGTGCGTCGGCAAGGCAGCAACAGCGGCGATACCGGCACTGAGCCCCACCGCAGTATCAAGCGCGCTGGAAACCGTGACGTCCATGCCGTGTTTGCGCAGGTGGGAGGCAACCTGAAGGAGACGGCGCACCCCACCCAATGGCGCTGCCTTAACGACGCCCACATCCGCAGCGCGCGCCTCAAGCACCCGAAATGGGTCGTCGGCTTTGCGGATCGACTCATCCGCGGCGATGCGCTGGAAAATCCCCTGCCTAATGAGGCGAGTGCGCAGCTCTTTCAACTCCGCCAGGGTGGCGCAGGGTTGTTCCAGGTAATCAAGTGGCCCGAAGGTCTTGGCAGCCTCTTCTGCCTGGTCTACGCTCCAACCAGTGTTGGCATCGATACGCACTTTCACACCAGGGCGGGCTGCTCTGACTGCTTCGACACGGGTGCGATCCATGTCCAGCGTGTGTCCCTTTTCTGCCACTTTCACTTTCACGGTCATGCAGCTGGGAAATCGTTCCAGCAGTTCGGGGACCATTTCCGGAGCTACCGCAGGGATGGTTGCGTTGACTTCCACTGTGTCCCGGAGCGCTAGGGGCGGCCCCTGGTAGGCCATTTCAATACCGCAGGCTAGCCAGTTTGCTGCCTCTGCTGGCTCGTACTCCTTGAACGGGCTGAACTCTCCCCAGCCGGCCGGTCCCTCAATGAGGAGGGCCTCCCGGGTAGTGATACCGCGGAATTTCACCCGCATTGGCAGTGAAACTACGTGAGAGCGTTCGATGAGCTCATCCAGGGAGGGAATCATTGGGCTACTTTCTTGTAGATGGGTAATGACTTTCACCCTAGCTGTAATTCGCAAACCATCAAGTCACACTTAATCCCCCGCTTAGGGGACTTGATACTCACCGCTTTTGTGGAACAAATGTCCCTATCGGTGGCAACACTCCCAGCAGACATAGGCCATTGCAAATAACAGGGATGAAATTCACACATCTCACCACCGAACATCGTTATCAACACGTCATACTTATTTCAGACATCAGCGCAACACCGCAAGGTGATGTCACTCACCTGACGGGGGCAGGATGAGAAGTTGCACACTGCAATGTGAAGCAACATCGGGGGAGCTTTGGGGGCGCATTGCAGCAATGGAGCAGGCCGCGGAAGCCACCATCTCCTGCCAGGGGGAGGCAGCAGATAGTGAGCTTCCGCGGCGCAGGACGGGAACCACATACAGTAGAGACCATGACTAATCCCTTTGACCCCACCCAATGGCAACCCGTCGCAGGCTTCGAAGACCTCACCGACATCACCTACCACCGCCACGTTGGCACAACTCGTGCCGACGGCATCGTGCGCATCGCCTTCGACCGCCCAGAAGTACGCAACGCCTTCCGCCCCCACACCGTGGACGAGCTCTACCGCGCCCTTGACCACGCCCGCCGCACCCCAGATGTGGGAACCGTTCTCCTCACCGGTAACGGCCCCTCCGAAAAAGACGGTGGCTGGGCATTTTGTTCCGGAGGTGACCAGCGCATCCGCGGTCGCTCGGGGTACCGCTACGCCTCCGGCGAAACCGCAGACACAGTCGATGAAATACGCACCAAAGCCGAAGGCGGGCGCCTACACATTCTGGAAGTTCAGCGCCTCATCCGCACCATGCCGAAGGTGGTCATCGCCGTCGTTAATGGCTGGGCGGCCGGTGGCGGGCACTCCCTGCACGTGGTGTGCGACCTGACCATCGCCTCCCGCGAATACGCCAAATTTAAGCAGACCGACGCCGATGTCGGCTCCTTCGACGCCGGATACGGCTCGGCTTACCTGGCCAAAATGGTCGGGCAAAAGTTTGCCCGGGAGATCTTCTTCCTCGGTCGCACCTACGACGCCGAAACTATGCACTGCATGGGAGCTGTGAATATCGTGGCGGACCACGCCTCGCTTGAAGCAGAGGCTATCCAGGTCGCGCGCGAAATCAACGGCAAATCCCCCACCGCGCAGCGCATGCTGAAGTTTGCCTTCAACCTCACCGACGACGGCCTCATGGGCCAGCAAGTCTTCGCAGGTGAGGCCACCCGTTTGGCTTACATGACCGATGAGGCCGTGGAAGGTAAAAACAGTTTCTTGGAAAAGCGCGATCCGGATTGGACCGAATTCCCTTACTACTACTAGTGCAGCGCTAGCGGGCGAGTTGACCCGGTTTCACTATCGGGTCGCTCTTCATCATCTGGCGATTGGCCAGCGGTGTTCGCTGCAGCTTCCTTAAGGTTCTGCTCCGCTTCCTCCGCTAGCTTCTCACGCAGTTTGGCAGCCTGCTCGTCGGTGAAATCGACGTTGTCATCGGCTGCCAGCTCGTCAGCCACCTCCAGGAGCACGGCCTCCCGAAGTTCCTCATTACTCACCGGAGACTGTTCCGCCACAATACGCAGCTTGCGGGCATGCCTGCGGGTAAATACGGTTGCCGGATTCAGCATGCGCGACACGAGGGTACGCATCGTCTCGCGTCGCTCAATTTCCGCGTTAATTCGGGTTCGGCCACGCAGGTACGCCGCGATGAGGGTGGCAATGAGCATCACACCTACATAACCCAGGAGTGGGTAAAGGGCGGACACCAGAGTCTTGAAGCCTACGAAGCTGAGAACAAAACCGACCAGAGCCATCGCAATATAGACAACACGGAAGCGGTGCGGTTTGTTCGCGGTGAGCCGGCGAGACATCGAGTAGAACATGCCAATCGCGGTGTTGTAGATCATGGCGTAGATAACGACTGCCATTACGTTGCCCAGCAGCGGATTAACGTTATTGACCAAAGCGAGGGTCGGCATATCCTCGTGGCTCACCACTGGGAGCGCCACCCAAAGCGAGAGCACCAGACCGACGAGCAAGACCGCGAAGATCAGGCCACCGAAGAGCCCGCCCCACCCAGCGGCCTTCGTATCGTATTGAGATCCACCGATCACGATGCTCATGGACGCTGCCACGATCATGTTGAATCCGAGGTAATTGAGACATGCCACCCACCAGTTGGGCAAAGTGGTTTGCACCGAATCAGCGTAGGGCTGCAGGGTGCTCAGGTCGCTTGGGGCGTCACGAAGAGAAAACACCATCGCCAGCACCAGGAAGAAAATGATGAATGGGGTGGCGATACCAATCACTTGACTGACGCGGTCGACGTCCAGGAATCCGGTTGCGATGACCAGCCCCAGCATCAGCAGCGCACCTACCCACATCGGCAGTCCGAACTGCTGCTGTAGGTTAGCGCCAGCTCCCGCGAACATGACGAATCCCACTGAGAATAGGGTCGCCATAATGCCGTAATCCAACACCCGCGCAACGATGGGATGGGTGACCCGATCAAATACTGCGGTGTGTTCGCCAGCAAGAAAGTAAGAACCAAATTTCAAAACGATCATAGCGGTGACAGCCATCAACACACCGGCTATGACCGCACCGACAACTCCCCACTGCCCGAAAGCGACGAAGAATTGGAGCGCTTCCTGTCCGGAAGCGAAGCCAGCACCAACGATGATGCCAACGAATGCCATTGCGATACTAATGGACCTTTTAAGCACGGATATTCCTTTTGTGTTCAACCTATATCGTTCAATGATAGGCCACGCCCAGCGCAGCGAAAGGTCACGGAGAGGTTCATACCTGGGGTTTTCTGTATCGCACCAAGAAAACAATCTTAAAACTTGACCACAACACACTGCACTTATAGGCATTTTTTCCAACGTTATCAAATGGTTATCAAAGAGGTATTGACGCACCCTCTACACTTAACTGCTGTGCAATCACTCAGCCTCGACCCCCTTATCGTCCCTGCGCACAATCCGATCGCCATCTTGGACGACCTGGAGCGAGCCATTTCTGGACAATGCTCCCTCCTCCCCCTACCGGAGAAAGACCGTGCGCGACAGGCGACGCTGCGGGCGTCGCAACGCGTGGGCGAACCGATTGCAGACACGGCGCTGGTGATGGCAACCTCTGGCAGTACCGGAACCCCTAAGGGGGCGATGCTTTCCCCGCTGAACCTCGTGAGCTCTGCTGATGCCACGCACCAAGCGCTCGGAGGGCCCGGCCAGTGGCATCTGGCGCTCCCTGCACACCATATCGCCGGCATCCAGGTGCTCGTCCGCAGCCTCATCGCCGGGATCGAACCCACCCACCAGGATGTAAGCGCGGGTTTTAACCTGGATGCGTTTTCCACCGCAGCGTCTGAGCTGGCCAGCACGGGCGACCGCTCCTACACCTCCCTGGTGCCGAATCAACTCCTCAAAGCCATGGAGACCCTGCAGGGCATCGAAGCGCTCCGCCTTTTCGACGCCATCTTGGTCGGTGGCGCGCCGGCCACTCGCGAAACCTTAAGAGCCGCACGGGAACTCGGAATCAATGTGGTGACTACCTATGGCTCCTCTGAGACCGCAGGCGGCTGTGTATATAACGGCAAGCCCCTCCCTGGCGCGCGAGTACGCACAGTCGGTGAGCGTATCCACCTAGGCGGACCGATGATCGCGTCTGGTTACCGCAATGCCCCAGACCATGAGGCTTTCGCGGAACCCGGGTGGTTTGCTACCTCGGATTCTGGCGTCCTCACCGAAGGAGTGTTGCGGGTGACGGGTCGACTAGACAATGTGATTATTACCGGTGGGCTCAAGATTCATCCGGAGGTAGTGGAAGAGGCGTTGCTCAACGTCCCCGGTGTGACAGGCGCATGCGTGGTTGGGGTGTCCGATGAGCGACTGGGGCAGAAAATCGTGGCCGCCTACACAGGTAAGGCCACACCGGGCGATGTCATCGAGGGACTTGATGAGCTGCAACGATGGCAGCTCCCTAAGCAGCTGCTGCATCTGGACGAGCTTCCGCTCACCGGACCGGGAAAAGTGGACCGCATGAAGGTGACGAAGCTGCTGACGGAGCGTAAGTAAAATTCGACATTTCTTCGTTCTGTGAGGCGCGAAAACGGCTCAAAATGTCGAATTTTACTTACGGTTAGTCTTCCTTCCTCGAGCACTCGCGTAGCAGCGCCACATCTTCCTCGGTGTACACCTTCTTGATCTGCTCGTCGTTGCCACCCATCAGGGTATTTCCTACTACCAGGGCCCCTACCTGCGTAGATGGGATGACAGCAAAGTGCCGTGGCTGCGCGTAGACCTGGCGGATTGGGTGCCCGGAGCGAAGCGCGCAGACGTGGAGCCACACGTCGTCGGCGCGCGGGGTGAGGTTCATGAAAACATCGCCTTGGTCCACCACGTACTGGATGTAGGAGGCTGGGTACAGCACACCGGAGACGCCAGTGGCGAAGTGAAGGAAGCTGGCCTGGCAGGTGTCGGCCGCGGACCATTTGGCGTAGGGCATCATTTTGTCATCGCGCAGTTCGATGCGGTGGGCACGGTAAGCGATCACTACATCGTTGCGCAGGTCCCCGATGAATAGGAGGTTCTGCAGGAACCATTCGGGGTAAATCATGTCGTCATCGATGGTGGCAACCCGGGTTCCGGTGCCGGCGACCTCGCGGAATTGGCCCCAGTATTTGGTATGGGGTCCATAGCGGCCGTCGGAACATTTCACCTGCAGGCCGCGTTTGATCAGGCGTTTCAGGGTCTCTGGGTATTCGGAGTTGAAGTCGGGTTCGTCGAGCCACAGCACGATGGGGGCCTTTTCGTAGCCACGCGCGATGGACTCCAGGGTGAGATACACCTTGGTCAGTCGTTTGCCGTGCGTGGTCAGCGAAATGATGACGTCGCCCTCTTGCGGGATTTTTGTGCGCGATAGCCTATTGGCGATGAACAGTGGGATGATGCGGAAGCACGTGAGGAAGAAGCTGGCGATTTGCCCTAGTGCGTATCCGATCCACATCATGCAGCGACTCCTTGTCTGTTTGGCTTTTGACTACACTACCCGCGGTTCCTGGGAACTGCCCTAGTAGTATGTGAAGTTATGCCTTCTGCGTCTCAATGGTTTCAGGCCGCCCGCCCCCATACCTGGGCTAATGCTTTCGCGCCGGTTATTGCTGGTTCGGGGGCTGCAGCGTTTCAGGGTGGTTTTAGCTGGTGGCGGGCTTTGCTCGCGGCTGGGGTGTCGTGGGCGCTGATTATCGGTGTGAATTACGCCAATGATTATTCGGATGGCATTAAGGGCACTGATGAGGATCGCACTGGTCCACTCCGCCTCACCGGCTCCGGAATCGCTGCGCCCGCTTCTGTGAAACGGGCTGCGTTCATTGCTTTCGGTGTGGCCGGTGTCCTTGGCATTGCGCTTTCTCTGGCGTCCGCCTGGTGGCTGATCCTGGTCGGCCTGGTCTGTATCCTCGCGGCGTGGTTCTACACGGGTGGCTCCAACCCCTATGGTTACCGTGGGTTGGGCGAGGTCGCCGTCTTTACCTTCTTCGGCTTGGTCGCCGTGTGTGGCACGGAGTTCACGCAGGCTGGGCGCGTTTCGCTCGCTGGCTTGACGACGGCCATTGCCGTCGGTTCCATTTCCGCCGCCGTGAACCTGGCCAACAATCTGCGTGACATCCCGACAGACACCGAGGCCGGGAAGATCACTCTGGCTGTGCGCCTTGGTGATGCCGGGACACGCCGCCTCTGGCTCATCCTCGCCGCCATGCCGCTGGGCGCATCGCTGCTGCTCAGTGTCCTCTGCACCCCGTGGGCGTTGGTTGGACTTGCGTCCGCTGTTTTATTGGTGCCCGCCTCCAGGCCGATCCGTTCCGGGGCCCTCGGCCCCGCACTGATCCCAGTTTTGGGGCTCACCGGACGAGCCATGCTGGCATGGTCCGTGATTACCGCTGTGGCCTTAGCGTTCGGGGGATAAGAATCACTGTTAGGTTAGGGAAAAAGCACATAGCCGGTGATCCAATCCCGGAGGTGATCAGCCAAAGTGTAAGTAGCACCATGAGCAGGCAGCCCACAACAGCAAATACCCATTCCACTTTTGTTGTCTGTGGCCCCACTAGTAAAGCCGAAGAAGGAACTGCATAGTTGCTTATCGCCACAGACAGCGTTCAGCAAAACTGCGGCGATAAGCACAATGTCGGCGCACGACACTCGGATCATGATCCCCTAGCGTTCGGCTAGTTCCTTCTTCACCCACGCTTTGTGTGCCTTGCGTTGTGCGTCCCACTCGGCGAGCTCTTCGTTTACCTTAAGGCGCAGGCCTTTAAAGACGAACATTGACAGCGGGAATGCCACCAGCAGGCCCAGCAGTGCCGAAATTAGCAGCGGAACTGGGGCTCCGATAAGGTAGGCAGCAGACTGAATAATCACGGTGAGCACGATGAAGAGCGCCAACCGTGCGAGCCCGTACAACGCGATGTCTCGCCACGCACGGTTTCGCAGGGACTTATCGAGGATCGGTTCTTGATTCACAGCTTTGACCATACTAGAGGCATCTAAGGAAGTATCCCCATGGGACGTTTGTTACTACTCATTCTGATCATCGCTGCCATCTACCTGCTCTGGAAAGCCTTCGCCCCCACCTCCCTCGGTGGCGCACCACGTCCGCAGCAGCGCCCCATGATCAAAGGCCCTGACGATGACGAAGACTTCCTATGGAAAATCGAAAAGGAACGCTTCAAGAAACGCCGTGAGGAAGAGTGGCGCCGCGAGCAAGAAAAACGCGACAACCAGGACTCTTAAGCCATTTTTGATCAAAGGCGTACTATCAAACCTATGACTTCCATGGCAGCCACCACCAGCCCACTGGATGTAACGGGCACCACCGGCCCCCTCCGCCCAGTGTCAGACAACCCCGACTTCGACCACATCGTCGGCGTATTCAAAGCCCTCGCCGACCCAACCCGGCTTCGTCTCCTGCACCTGGTCGCTCAAAAAGGCTGCGAAGACGTCTGCGGACTCGAACTAGCTGAAGCCCTCGGTGTCTCCGCCCCCACCGTGACCCACCACATGAAAAAACTCATCGCCATGAACCTCGTCAAACGCGAACAGCGCGGCAAGTGGGCCTACTACTCCGTCAACGAACGCCTGTTTACCTGTATCGAGACGCTGGCGTCGGACATCATTAAGTAGTGGCAAATTTGTGGTTCTGATTAGCCAAAACGGGGGTGCTCTTTGGCCAGAACCCACAGGAAATTCGGCAGCTGTTACCCGCGCCGCAGCACTTGCAGCAGGTACTCGCCATACCCTGAAGCCTTGAGTTCTTCGGCGCGCCGTGCCAGGTCATCGGCTGTAATGTAGCCCATCCGCCAGGCGACTTCTTCCGGAGCCCCAATCTTGAGCCCCTGGCGCTGTTCGATGGCGCGCACGTAGTCGCCGGCGGCCATAAGGGTGTCGATCGTGCCGGTGTCGAGCCAGGCAGTCCCCCGAGGAAGCACCTCAACGTGTAGTTTTCCGGTCTCCAGGTAGACCTTGTTTACGTCCGTGATTTCCAGCTCTCCCCGCTCGCTGGGCTGCAGGCCACGGGCAATGTCAACAACTGCGTTGTCGTAAAAATACAGGCCAGGAACAGCGTAGTTCGAGGATGGATTCTCGGGTTTTTCCTCCAAGCCCGTCGCTTTGCCTTCCGCATCGAAAGACACCACACCGTAAGCCGAGGGATCAGCGACCCAGTAGGCAAAAATGGCACCACCATCGATGTCTTGGAACCGACGAAGCTGGGTGCCCAGCCCCGGACCATAGAAAATGTTGTCACCCAGCACCAATGCCACCGAGTCATCACCGATATGGTCAGCACCCAGGACGAATGCTTCCGCCAAACCGCGCGGGGCGTCCTGGGTTTTGAATGTCAATGAGATGCCGAACTGACTGCCGTCGGCAAGCAGGCGCTCAAACTGCGGGCGGTCCTCCGGCGTGGTGATGATCAGGATGTCGCGAATCCCGGCGAGCATCAGGGTGCTCAGCGGGTAGTAGATCATTGGCTTGTCGTAGACCGGGACCAGCTGTTTGGAAACACCGAGGGTGATGGGGCGCAGGCGGGATCCGGTGCCGCCGGCGAGGATGATGCCTTTCACTCGGCCCACCCTTCACGCAGCATTGCTTCAAATTCGGCGCAGTCCTCCCAGAGGGGCAGCTTCGCGTCAGCGAATGCGGGCGCTTCCTGGTCTTTGTCAGACAAGATGTAGTCCGCTGCTGGCCACTCGATGCCCGCGGAAAACGGATCGATCCCGTGCTCCAGCGCCGGTTCATACTCAGAGGAAGTGAGATAAGCGACGGTCGAATCCTCCAAAGTCAGGAATCCGTGCGCCGCACCGATCGGGAGATAAAGGCTGCAGCGGTTCTCAGCGGTGAGCTGGGTGGCGAACCACTTGCCAAACGTCGGCGAACCGACGCGCGAATCCAGCACCACATCCCAAATCGCGCCACTCATGCAGGTCACGAACTTCGCCTGCCCCGGCGGAACATCAGCAAAATGCAGGCCCCGAACCACGCCCCTCTTTGAAAAGGAGATATTAGATTGTTGCAGGTCAAAAGGGTATCCGATGGCCGCTTCAAACTCAGAGGCCTTGAACCACTCGTTGAAAGTGCCGCGCCGGTCGGGGAAAATCTTCGGCTCGGAAAGGAAAACACCGTGAACTTCTGCAACAGGCTTCAACATGGTGTCTAGTGTAGTTCGCTTGGCTGGTTTATGGGTCAGCTGGTAAAACGCGAGTCCTGGAATTCGAGAGTGGGAGCTTCACATGTGCTTTTCGCGAAATAGCGGGTTTGCAGCTCCGAGTCTCGAATTCCACGTCTCGCACATGGGAATTACTCCAGCTCCCGCTCCACTTTCGCGTAGGCCGCCTCGGCCGCAGCGCGGGATGCGCCCCACCACTCAGGGTTCTCGCGGTACCACTTGATAGTGTCAAGCAGCCCCTCCTCGAAGGTGCGGGTAGCGCGCCAGCCGAGTGCCTGCGTGGAAGACGGGTCAATTGCGTAACGACGGTCGTGGCCCGGCCGGTCCGTGATGTGCACGAAGTCCTGTGGGCCGCGGCCGAAAGCCTTATTGAGGGCGCGGACCACGTCTTTATTGGAGCGCTCACCATCGGCCCCGATCAGGTAAGTCTGGCCGATCTGACCTCGCTCAATCACAGTCCACACAGCATCATTGTGGTCATCGACGTGGATCCAGTCGCGTACGTTCAGCCCATCGCCATAAAGTCGGGGCTTCTCCCCATGCAGCAGGTTGATGATCTGCCGCGGGATGAATTTCTCTGGATGCTGGCGTGGCCCATAGTTATTAGAGCAGTTAGAAATCGTGGCCTGGACACCAAAAGAGCGCACATAGGCTCGCACAATGTGGTCGCTGGCAGCCTTGGAGGCGGAGTATGGGCTGCTCGGATTATAAGGGGTGTCCGGGGTGAAGCGGGCGGGGTCGTCGAGGGCCAAATCACCGAATACTTCGTCGGTTGAGATGTGGTGGAAGCGGGCGTCGTTAAGCCGTGCATACTCGAGGAGCTGGGTCGTGCCCTCGACATTGGTTTTGATGAAGCGCAGGGGGTCGCGGAGGGAGTTGTCGTTGTGGCTCTCGGCGGCGAAGTGGACGATGAGGTCGAAGCTGCCGGTCAGCGGCTCGCGAATATCCTGGCGCAGCACCTCAATGTCGCGTGGGAGGTTGGCTTCATTCGCGGCGTAGGTGAAGCTGTCGAGTACAGTGATGTTGTGATCGGGGCGCGTTGCGAGCGTGCGGTGCACGAAGTTCGAGCCGATGAAGCCGGCGCCGCCGGTGACCAGGATTTTCATAGCATTAAGGATAGCGCGTCAGAAAAAGGCGTACGGATGGGACGAAACCATAGGTCAAACATCCCATCCGTACGCTGGATTTCCCGCGGGCCTAGTTCAGGCCGGCGTACGAGTGCAGGCCGGACACGACCATGTTGATGAAGAAAAGATTGAACACCATCATCCCGAATGCCACGATGTTGATCCAGGCGGCAGCGGAATTCTTCCAGCCGGAAGTTGCGCGGGCGTGCAGGTATGCAGCGTACAGCACCCAGGTAACCAGGGAGATAGTCTCCTTAGGATCCCACCCCCAGAAGCGCCCCCAGGCGGATTCTGCCCAAATGGCGCCAAGTGCAATGCCCAGACCGAACACCGGCAGAGCCCACACCGCGGCTTTGTATGCGAGCCCGTCCAGGGTTTTTGCCGATGGCAGCGGACGCATAATCGCACCGAAGATTCCCTGTTCCTCCCCCTTTGGCTGGTACATGCGCAAGATGTACAGCAGAGAGGCCATGCCGGAAATCATGCCAACACCCGCCCCAATAGAGACGGTGGAGACGTGGATTGGGAACCAGAAGGATTGCAGCGCGGGGACGACGGGAGCAGATGCCGCATAAAGCTTCACCCCACCGTAAAACAGCAAGGCAATAACCGGGGTGAGCACCCACGGCCACATTACGCGCAGTTCGCGACGCTGAATAACCCACGCGGCAATAGCCATCGCTACCAGCGTCACCATTGCGACATATTCGTAAAGGTTGCCGAACGGGAAGCGGGATGCCGACATCCCTCGCAGCACCACGGACACCGCATGGAAAATGATCGCCAACCAAATCATGGATTGCGCCATGCCGGCAAACTTCTCCGCACCGACATCCTTGATGACCGCAGGTTCTGAGGCAGCCGGGCCACCAGCACCGACCAGTTCACGCGCAGGCTCAAAGAGGACCTGGGACTGTTTGGCGTAGTAGACGATCGCCAAGATGAGCGCGAAGACGTAAATGACAAAGGCCGTCTTGAAGCTCAAGTCCGAGTAGTTGGCGAGCGTTTGGTTGACCAGCATGGCGAATCCTTAAAGCAGAATCAAACTTTTGATGGATACAGACACCATAGCGGGCAAGCTGGGATTTGTCCAAGTTTTCGCTAGCCAGGGATCACCTGCCCTATGGCGAAAGGATGCCGAAGACACAATTAGACAGTGGCAAAACTTTTCCTTCAATTTTCAAGACACTGTGCACAGCTTCACTTATCCTCTTCGTAAGACTATTGACTCAGACTGTCGAAAATCTGACATCAAGCTCGATACCACTGCCACTTTCCAGGAAAGACGAAGCAATGACACACAGATTAAAAAAACTCGGGGCCACACTAGCCGTGCTCGCAACCGTTTGCTTTAACCCCATCCCCGCTTCAGCGCAGGAAACAGACCTCACCACACAGCTAGACGCGTTCGACCCGGCCACAGCAGACCCGGTCATGCCAACAACAAGTCTCGATGAACTGCGCCATCCATCCGAAAGAGACATCTACGATGTTGACACCACAGGCTGGGACTTTAACGAACCCGGCGTCAATAAAAACAACATCGACAACCACTACTACGAACACACCCTCCCCACCGACCTCGGCAAGCCGCAACCCGAGATCATCGACGGGCACATGCGCTCCGACCGCATCCAATTGCCCGGAGGCGTGACAAAAGAGCAAGCCGACAGGGCTGAAGTACAAGAAGCCAAGCAACTCGGCATCACCACACCAGGGGACGAACCCCTCATGCAGCCCCTGGCAGCAGAGAACTGCCGTACCTACTGGCCCAGCCCCCACCAGGTCTGCGGCACCATCCGGGAAAAATACGAATCCCTCGCCGTCGCCTGGGCCGGACAAACACCCCTCTCCTTCCTGGGGCTACCCAAATCAGGGGAACTGACCAACCCCGACGGGGTGGGTAAACGCACCGAATTCGACAACGGATTTATTTACTGGCACCCCGATACCGGAGCATGGTCAGTTACCACCCACAACTCCATCGTCTGGGCGCGCAACGGCTGGGAACAAGGACGCCTAGGCTACCCAACGTCCGATGAGATCGGTACCGGCGACGGGGTCGGACGCAAGCAATCCTTTCAACGTGGACGTATCTACACTTCCCTGTCCGGCGTGGTCTCTATCGAAGGCAAGATCCTAGAGAAATGGATTGAAACCGGTGAAGAACGCGGACCTCTCGGATACCCGGCTACCGATGAAGAAGGCACCCCAGACGGCATCGGACGCTACAACCGCTTCGCTCTCGGCATGATCTATTGGCACCCCAGCTACGGAGCACACCCAATCGAGGGCGCGATCGGCGCCGTCTGGCAACGAGCAGGATACGAAATGAGCCAATATGGTTACCCGACTTCCGACCCTCTTTTCGACCAAGAAACAGGATATAGTCAGAAATTCTCCAATAAACCATTGATATTAAAAGATCTTTTTAACTGGAATGGAAGTATTCTAATTAACGGAAAACAAATTTCCAGAGGTTTATATGACTTTAATTTCCAAATCCTCGGAATCGATCTAAAAACCTTACCATCAATTTCACACCAGACTCAGGACTCGTACACCAAATCCCACCCAGCCCCAATGACAAAACCTCGAGATGGTGCAGCTTTCATTAATTTGGCAGACGTAATTCCACAACAAGATTCATACTATACGAAAAACGGGAAGGAATACTATGTAAGTTCACCTATCAAATGGCCCCTCGATTACGAATACAACCCTCAAGCGCCACGCAGAAAGGTGCACGACTTCTGCACCTGGTCAACGGACCTTTGGGGCGGGATGCCACCACAAAGCCTTATCATGGCAGATTTTCGCGGTCCTTGCGCAATTCATGACCAGTGTTTTGTCAAATATACAGATCGCGAAAATAGGCTTTCAATCTGCAATCCACAGTTTAAGGACAAAATGATAGCAAATTGTCGAGGTGTTTATGCTTCCCCAACAGTCACCCAGTCCTGCATTGCAGAATCCTACGCACGACACGCTTTGGTACAAACGGGGGAGTACTTAACAAATTGGTAATACCAGACCAAGATGAAGTTCTTAACAGGCCCCTATCATCGATTCCCTACTGGCGGATCCCCACAATCGAACTGTTGTTTATTGCAATCGCCACAATCATCACTGCAACTACCAGATCTTTCCTCGACGGCCAAAATGAGATCTCAATGTTTTTTCAAATTGCAGGATTTGTCATTGCGCCAATTTGCCTGATCCAATCAACGTTTTTGAATAATGTTCGGATTAAAAACTTTCGCTATGACTGGTTATCAATAGCTATCGGAGTGACGGGATTTTTTGCCACCAGGAACTTCGTTGAAGGGCCCGTTCAAAATGGCCTCATTTTTTGGTTACCATTAGTTTCACTTTCATTTTCAGGTTTTTTTACTTCCATTAGAAGGATGTATGCCAGAAAGATGCTAATAAAAAGAACAAATGAGTAATCTGTTTGACAAGTGATGCTTCAAAGCGTGAAGCTAAACCGTTCTCTCTGAGCCCGGGCAAGCCTCAAGTCGGCTGGAACAGGTCCTTACGCACTACCTACCGCTGTCCCTGAACGCTAAGCATTGGTACGGAGGCTGTAGGACAAGATGCGCTTAGCTATTGGCACGGAACCCACCGGGATGCCATCTCACTCCTTCGACCTGGTGAATTCGCGATGGGAATTCACCAGGTGGTAGATCAGGAAGAATTCATGTGCTACGGGACAAAATTTGAACCAAAGCCTTTACTCGAGGCTCACCTAAGGCCGACAAGAATGCGTACCAGATGCGAAAAGATCTCTAGTCCTCCTCCGGCTCCGGCAGCCCTAGGAGTCGGCGGTGGATGCGTTCGTATTCTTCTCCCCACCCGGCGCGGTCAGTGCGGGCTAGGCCTGCGGTTTCAATCAGGGTGCCTGAATCTGTAGGTGACAGGCGTACCCAGACGCGGCGTCGCTTGACAAACAGCGATCCTGCCAGGCCAGCCAGAGTGATGAGGGAAGTCACCAGAACCCACACTTGGGTCGGGTCGTGGCTGATCTGCAGATTAGCGAACTCATTGGCACCTTCGAAGGTGACCACGGTGCCGTCGTCAAGTGTGATGGATTCCCCTACCCCTAGGTTGACGCGTTCCAGTTTCTGTAGCACTCCGGTGTGCATCAGGGTTGGGTCGAGGGTGAAGATGGACTGCCCGCGGCCGGAATCCAGGCCAGCGTCGCCACGGTAGATGTCGATGGCCACTGCTGGATCCCGCATCGCCGGGTATGCGGAGGAGAGCAATGCACCGTTTTCACCGGTCCACTGCGCAGTCGGCGCGAACAGACCTTGGATCGCGATGCCGTTAGCTCTGCGGTCTTTAAGTTCTGGGTACATTCCCGCTGGCGGGTCAAAGCGCATCACGCCGGAAGATAGGAAGAAGGTCGGGTCATCGGGCCGGAATTGCACCATTTGGGTGCGTTCTTCACCGTTAGGCCATTTCACGGTGAACCGCGGGGCGAAGCCGTGCCCCTGCAGGTACACGCGATCTTCCCCGATACGCAGCGGGTGATTGACCTTCAAAGTGTACGATGACCACTCAGAATGAGGTTTCGTGATGTCGGCCCCGGCTGCATAGTCCACGTTGGAGGTGAACATTTTGGCCTGGCCGTTTGGCAGGTATTCGGCGGAAAAGTCTTTGACGTTCACGCAGTAGGGATTCAGCTTAGTGCCGTCGACAAGCGTGCCAGCACGGAAGCTGTCGAAGTTCGCTACGGCCGTGTTGCAAAATTCCGAGTTCTCTGCCCCGGCGACCACGATGACTTGGCCTTCGTAGTAGACCATTTTCCCGGCTGCCATCGTCGCTAGGATTCCGACGAGTCCGAGGTGGAAGATCAGGTTAAACAACTCGCGGGAATAACCGCGTTCAGCTGCGAAGGAGCGCTTCCCGGCGCGGTCTTGTTCCGGCGTGTAGGAGGCGAGGCGCCAGCCTTTCAACGCATCCCGAACGTCCTCTTCCACTTCAGCAAGTGGCTTGTCTACGACTCCAGATCCGTGCAGTGGCAGGCGTTCAAAGTTACGCGGTGCGCGGATCGGGTCGGCCTTCCACGCCTGGTAGTGATCCCAGGAGCGCGGCAGGATGCAGCCGATAAGGGAAACGAAAAGCAGGACGTAGATCGCGGTGAACCACTGGGAGGAGAAAACATCGAAGAGTTGGAAGCGGTCGTACCACTTCGCCAATTCGCCATTGGCGGCCAGGTATTCGTCCACCTTGGTTTCGTTGAGGGAGCGCTGTGGGAGCAGTGCGCCTGGGATCGCACCGAGGGCAAGAAGAAACAGCAGCATCAGCGCGGTGCGCATACTGGTGAGCCAGCGCCATGCCAATAGAGGTGCTCTCTTAAACAACGGTGTCTCCTAGATCAAGGTGTAACCAAAATCGACAGTCCACTGTCGAACGACGTTAATGAACAGCGCCCACTGTCCGGTGAACAGGGCTAAGCCGACAATAATCAGTGCCACGCCACCGATTAGTTGGATGCCGCGGGAGTGGCGACGCAGGAAACCGACACCCCGCATCGCTTTCGCGGACCCCAGGGCGACCACCAGGAACGGCAGGCCAAGGCCCAGGCAATACGCGATGATGAGTACCACGCCGCGCATGGCGGTCATTCCTTGGGTCCCCGCGGACACCGAGATGATCGCGGCGAGGGTCGGCCCGAGGCACGGCGTCCATCCGAGAGCGAATACCCCGCCGAGCAGCGGCGCGCCCAGTAGCGTGGAGAGGCGTTTGGGTTGCATGCGGGTATCGCGGTCGAGCGCCGGTACCAACCCCATGAACACCAGTCCCATGAGGATCGTGACCACGCCACCGATTTTCTGCAGTAGCTCCTGGTTGAGCGTCAGCGCCGAAATCGCGCCGAAGACCGTTGCCGTTGCCAGCACGAAGATGATGGTGAAGCCGCCGATGAAAAGCAGTGCCGCACCGGCAACGCGCCAACGCCCTTGCTTTGCGACGGCCGGTCCCTCCGAACTCATCTCCAAATCATTGCCCACCACCCCGGCGAGATACGACATGTACCCGGGGACCAGTGGGACCACGCAGGGGCTTGCGAAGGATACAAACCCAGCCAGCGCCGCTGCCAGCAATCCCAAAATCAGTGGCCCGGTGGCCGCGATATCTGCCAGTTGTTGTCCCATTTAGGCCTCTTGGGTCAAAGGCAACGCTACATCCAGCACGTCTTGCGCTGTGACTTCCCGCAGGAACACCGCTGCCGGGCGGTGCTGCTTGTCCAGAATGATGGTGGTCGGGATCACGGATGCGGGCAAGCCTCCCATTGCTGCGGCTGTCTTGAACGGCGGGTCGTACAGGGATGGGTAGGTCAGGCCGTTATCCGTCATGAAGTCACGGGAAATCTGGCGCTGATAATCCTTCACGTTGACGCCAAGGACAGTGCCTTTGCCGGTCTCCTGCAGCTTTTCATGGATTTCCTGCATGTCGTCGGACTCGGAACGGCACGGGCCGCACCACTGCCCCCAGGCGTTAATGACCACGACTTGGCCTGCGAAATCTGACAGGTTCACCGTCCCGCCTTGCACGGATTCACCAGAAAACTCGCGGATCGGTTTGCGTTCCGATTCCGGATACTTAATGTCGGTTTGTCCACCGGGGGCCACAAAAGACCAGGTGCCTCCGATGGCGACGGCATCTTGCCCGGCGGTGTCCTCAGCCGAACATCCGGCCAAGGACAGTGCCACGCATACAGCGATAAGGGAGCGTTTCATCTATATTCCCTGCGCTGGTTCGGAGTAGTACATGTCGGTGATCTGGTTACCTTGGAACACCAGGGAGGTCAGAGATGCCAGTTCACATTGGCGCATCGCTGGGTTGTGTGCCAGCGACTTCCCTTGCACGCTGCGCTGCACCATGACGATTGGGAGCTGGTGGGACACCAGCACAGCCTCGTGGCCTTCTGCTGCCAGGCGACCGCGCTCGATGGCGTCCATCATGCGGGCTTCGATCACACTGTAGTGCTCGCCCCAACTCGGCAGGGATGGGTTCTTCATCAGTGGCCAGCGCACTGGGTTCCACAGCTGAGACTTCCAGGACTTCACGCGCAGCCCCTCGTACCGGTTTCCTGCCTCCAGCAGGCCCTTATCGATGTCTACGTCCAGCCCCAGCTTTCGGGACAGTGGCGCTGCTGTTTCCTGGGCACGCTGCAAAGGAGACGCCGCAAGGTAGGTAATGTCATGGTCTTGCAGTGCCTCAGCAACCTGCTCAGCCATCGCGTTTCCCCGCGCGCTCAGGTGGTAGCCAGGAAGACGACCGTAAAGAATGCGGTCCGGGTTGTAAACCTCGCCGTGCCGGAGCAGGTGGACGATAGTGGTGCTCATTTAGCCTTCCTTCTTGGCTGCCGCAGCCGCCTTGGCTGCCGGGACGAGGGCGGCTTCGATGCGTTCGAAGTCATTATCCGTCAGTGCGCTGGAGACGAACCAGGTTTCAAACGCGCTTGGGGAACCAAACACGCCATTGTCCAGCAAGGCGTGGAAGAAGCCTGGGAAACGGAAGGTATCGGCTGCCTTCATGTCCGCGAAGTTACGGCCTTCGCCTTCTGCGAAACGAACGGACAGCATGTTGGAGGCGCGCTGGATGTGGTGCGCAACGCCTTCCCGGGTCAGGGCTTCAGTGAACAACGTGGCCAGGCGATCAGCGTTGGCGTTGACGGTGTCATAGATCTCCGGGGTGGCCAGCTTCAGGGAGGCCATACCGGCTGCCATCGCTACTGGGTTTCCGGACAGGGTGCCCGCCTGGTAGACCGGGCCGTGCGGCGCCAAGTATTCCATGATGTCTTTGCGGCCACCGAAGGCAGCTGCCGGCAGACCGCCGGAGATAACCTTGCCGAAGGTGGTGAGGTCACCCGCCACATTATCGACGCCGTACCACCCGGAGTACGAGGTGCGGAACCCCGTCATCACTTCATCCATGATCAGCAGCGCGCCATGCTCATGGGCAATATCTTTCAGACCTTGGTTGAAGCCAGGCAGTGGTGCAACGGTGCCCATGTTGCCCGCGGCAGCTTCGGTAATCACGGCGGCAATTTCACCCGGGTGTGCCTCGAACGCAGCCCGGACTGCATCCAGGTTGTTGTACTCCACCACCACGGTATCGCCTGCGGCTGCACCCGTGACGCCGGGGGAATCCGGCAGGCCGAAGGTGATCACGCCGGAACCTGCGGAAGCCAGCAGCGCATCAACGTGGCCGTGGTAGCAGCCGTCGAACTTGATGATCTTCGGGCGGCCGGTGAATCCTCGTGCCAAGCGGACAGCGGACATGGTGGCCTCGGTGCCGGAGTTGACGAAACGGACCTCATCCACGCTGGTGCGAGCCACAACCATTTCCGCGAGTTCCACTTCTGCGGTCGTTGGAGCGCCGTAGGACAGACCACGGGTAGCGGCTTCCTGGACGGCTGCCACGATCTCCGGGCGGGCGTTGCCCATGAGCATCGGGCCCCAGGAACCGAAGAGGTCCACGTATTCGTTGCCATCGACGTCGATAAGCGTGCTGCCTTTTGCCTCCTTAATGAAGCGCGTCTGGCCGCCGACGCTGCCGAACGCACGCACCGGCGAGTTCACACCACCGGGGGTAAGGGCGAGCGCGCGGTCAAACCACGCGGCGGACTGGGTGGTATTTGCTGAGGTAGGCACAGACATTTCGTTTCCTTAATGTGAAAATTTCAGGCCGATGACGCCACCGACGATCATCGCGATGAACAAAATCTTGAGCGGCGACGCCGTCTCCTCGCCGGTGACGAAGGAATAGATCACAGCGAGTGTGGCGCCCATTCCGACCCACACGGCATACGACGTGCCTACCGGAAGATATTTCATCGACCACGCCAACCCACCCATCGAAATGGCGCAGGCCAGCAGAAACACGATGCTCGGCAGTATCCGCGTAAACCCCTCGGAACGCGACAACGCCACAGCCCACACTGCTTCAAAGCAGCCAGACAGAATCAAAACAAGCCAAGGCATGACGGTCCCTAAAATTTACGCAGAGTAACGTGCCCTACCCTATCCAAAAGTTGTAGACGGGGGCAAACGGGCGGGGCAGCTTAACGACGCCCTCCACCCCAGTTCACTCATTCCTCATCGGATTCTGGTCAGCGGGCCATCTGCCTGGCCGTGGAGCCTTTCACGCACGATCCAAGTTGGTGCTCTCCTTGGCTCCTTGGCTTCCAAGGCTCCTATCTCGGCGGTTTGACTATGTTAGATTGACGATGATCCCTCGATGCCACCCTTTTTCACTACCGTGACCTGCGATCATCGTCAAAGCACTATCAGCACAAGCGGAAAACGTGAAAATTTTTAGTAACTTTCATGGTCCACAAGTGCTGTCACTGATTGTCGCTAACGGGATACGAGCATGCAGTCAGCGAACTATTCTCCGCAGTTACGACATTGTTTCAAGATGCTTCCCCAATGCTTTAGGGTTACCTACACACCACACCGGTAAACGCGTTCGCCCCGGCCACAGCAGGCTCGGCCATGCCACAACAAGCCTTGCCGTGCTGCGCCATCCTACTTAACGGGACAGCTCCGTTGCTAGCGCCTCTGGCTGGGAATTTAATGAACAGGGAAAACCACCATGATTAAGAGAACCGACAGGCTATGGAAGAGACCTGTCTTTCGTGTTCCGGTGATTGAACTAGCCTTCCTCATTGTCGCGTTTCTCACAACAATGCAGGTCAAGTCAATCCTTGAGGTGCAGGAACCGTTGATCTGGTTCATCCAGCGAGAAGGCCTATTTGTCATGCCCGCAGCGTTAATCCAGTCATTACTACTTAATTTCGCACGAGTTAGCGACTTTAAATGGGATATCGCGCTACTCGTCGGAGGTTGTCTCTCCCTCTATCTCATTAGAGACTGGTACCACGAACCGGTGCTCCTCGGTGCATACCTGCTAGCTTTTTTGGAAGGCAGCATCACTGCTTCCATACTTACTGCGCTACGCCGAGTTGGCGCCTGGTTGAGCACCCGCAAAAGTGGTGCTCAGCGGGCTTAATCATCTTTCGGAGACCAACCGCCCCGCGGCAGCCCGCGCCCCAGCGATAACATTCGGAATGCCGACACCATCTGCCCAGGCACCGGCCACCTCCACACCATCCACTGCCGTCAACGCAGAGCGCACCGCAGCAACGGTAGCGAGGTGGGTGTCGCTATAGCACGGAATGCCACCAAACCAGCGCTGCACAAAGATCTCCGACAGCCCCGCAGCGCGGCCGTCGAACCCGGTGATTTTCTGCAGGTCATCCAGGGCGTAGTCCACCAAATCATCCTCAGAGGCGCGCACCAGGGCGTCATCGCCAAAGCGCCCGAAGGAAGCGCGGACCAGAGCCCCACCACGCTCAGCCAGGTGCGGCCACTTCTTCGACGCCAGCGTGAACGCCTTGGCATGCACCCCTGGCTCGTCAGTGGCGATGAGAATACCGGAGTTGTCCGGCAGCCCTTCGGCGGAATCGAACTTCATTCCCACCACAACGGAGGATGCCAACTTCACCTGCTTAAGCGCAGCCGAGGCCTCAGGAGACACAGCGCGCAGCTGCGGAGCAGCAGTCGGCGCAGGCGTGGTCACCAGGACGCGATCAAAGGTTCCCTCGGCCTTTTCCAATCGGAGTCCGCCCGGCCCACGCTTGATACCCGAGATGAACGAATCCAGGTGGATTCGGGCACCGGACTGCTCGGCAAGCTCTTCATATAGCTGCGCGTAGCCGCCCTGGAACGCCCCAAACACTGGTCCCGAACTCGTGCGCGCTGACCGCGCCGCATCCAGCTTCGCGACGGCCCCCGACAACGTCACCTTTTCACCTTCGGAAACCATACGATCAAACACCGCTGCCAGCTGTGGAATCGTCGCCCGCACTCCGAGGTCATCGGCGGCACAGGAATACACACCACCGAGCAGTGAAGAAACTACATGGTCAACGACCTCGTCGCCGTAGCGCTCGCGAACGAGCTTGCCGACGGACATGTCGCCACCAGGAGTCCAATCGATACCAGGCTTGTCACCTTCGGCGTCGATAAGCGCGGCAGTTTCGGCGGAGATCAGCCCGTCCAATCCGGAGGAAGTCGCGGGGATCCCCATCGCGCCACCCATGGGAATTGGGTGCAAGGCGCCACCGCTGTAGACCAGGGATTTCAGCCCAGACGGGGCGACGATGTCATCGCCGAGGCCGAGCTGTTCGAAGAACTCAGTCGCATCTTTTCGGAACGCCAAGAACCCTTCGGCTCCCATGTCGGTGCGGCCGGACTCGAAGGGGACGGTGTAGAGCTTGCCGCCGATGCGTTCGTCGGCTTCGAAGACGTCAATCTCGGCGTCTGGGTCCAATTGGCGCAGTTCGTAGGCGGCGGTGAGCCCTGCAAGTCCAGCGCCGATGATCGCGTACTTCATGTTGTCTCCTAAGAATGAATAATGCGGACGGCTTCGGTGATGGCATCTGGGTCAGTACTTGGCATCACGCCGTGCCCCAGGTTGAAGACGTGACCGATGGCGTCGCCGGCCTCGATAGCGGCCGCAGCCTCGGACTTGATGCGGTTAATCTCGCGGGTCATGGCCTCGGTGCCCGCGAACAAAATCGCGGGATCCAGGTTGCCTTGCAGCACCTTCGCCTGCACCCGCTTGGCTGCCACGTCGAGCGGAACCCGCCAATCGATGCCCATGACCTCAGAGCCAGCTTCGCTCATTGCGCCCAGGATCTCCCCAGTGCCCACGCCGAAGTGGATACGTGGGATGTCCTTGACTGATGTGAGGATTTCCGCAGAGTACGGCAGCACGAACTCGCGATAGTCACGCTCAGTGAGGTACCCGGCCCAGGAATCGAACAGCTGCATCGCCTCGATCCCCGCGTCGATCTGGCCACGCAGCCAATTGATGATCGTCGGGGTCAGGCGCTGCATCAGCGCATGCCAGACCTCTGGTTCGGCGTGCATCATCGCTTTTGTCTTCTCGTGATTCTTGCTTGGGCCCCCCTCGATCAGGTAGCTAGCCAGGGTAAACGGCGCGCCCGCAAAACCGATAAGGGTCTGCTGCTCCGTGAGCTCTTCCTGGATAATACGGATCCCTTCCTGCACCTCCAGCACGTCCGTGTCCAGGATTGGCAGGTTGTTGACGTCCTCGATTGTGCGGATCGGATCCGCCAGAACCGGGCCTCGGCCAGGGACAATATCGATCGGCAGACCAGCGGCCTTCAGCGGCACCACAATATCCGAGAACAAAATCGCACCGTCCACGTCATGGCGACGCACCGGCTGCAACGTGATCTCCGCCAGCAACTCCGGCATAAAGCAGGAATCCAGCATCGGGATTCCCTCACGGACCTGGCGGTATTCCGGCAAGGATCGACCAGCCTGGCGCATGAACCAGACCGGGGTGCGGGATGGGGTTTTGCCGGCGATGGCGTCGAGAAGCGGGGCGTTCTTGGCAGTCATGCAATCCATTGTGCCCTACCTGGTGCGCGGCCGGTGAATGGGGCGAAGCAGCGCTGCTTACCGACGCCCACAGCAGCCATAACTCAGCACTGTGCATGGCTTATATTGAATTGGCCCAAGCCAACTACCAAGTCACGAAGGAACTTTCTTAACGTGAAGAATCAAACCGATGCAAGTTGGTGGCGGTTCCCTTCACCCGAACTGTTTGCTTTCATTAGTTGATGGGTCGCGTTGTTGATGCCCTGGTCAGAGATAGAAGGCTGGGCTTTCCTACTTATGTTGGGAACAACCTTGGCTTTCTTTTGTTCATTTGTTCTCGGATTGACTAGACCAACGCGTTGGGTTCCATCGCCGGCTGTTTTGGTGCTAGGCCTGGCTCTTTTGGCGGCAACGTTTGCTCTATCACATGGAGATCCTGATTTTGGAAGGGGCTGGCTGCTCATTTCAGGTTTTGGACTGACCTTCTCGGGAGTTTCTGATCTCATTCGACGTTGTCTGGCGATGTGGAAGTATCGCCAGACAACACCGAAATCACGCAGGAGAAACCCCTAAAACCTCCGCACGTTGTTTGAGCGTGCTTCGATGAGGAACGTAAACAAAATGGTAAACAGCGTCGCTGCCATTGGGTGCAGGACACCGGCCACCGCGGCGGTCATAACCAAAGCGTTGTAAGCCCAGGCCAGCATGATGTTGCGATCGACTAGGGCGGAAATTCGCCGAGCTAACGCTATAAGTTCCGGAACCACTGAAACGTCGGAACGCAGCAGCACCACATCTGCTTCTGGGACGTCCAATCGGACTTGATCGTCCATAAGAATGCCGACATCTGCCACGTTGAGGCATTCGCGGACCCCAAGGCCACCAACCATCGCAACTTGGGCGCCTTGGGTGTGCACGCTGCGGACGGCAAGCACTTTCTTTTTCAGGGCGATGCCCGCGAGGACGCGGGACATTCCGAGATTGTCGGCAAACCTGCGGGCCACCGGGTACATGTCCCTAGTGATCATGATGGTTTCAATGCCCATCTCTTCCAGCGTGGCCACGGCATCTTCCGCGTCTGGTTTGTTGTCTTGGCGGAGCGTGATCACACCACGGGCCTGGCCTTTCCAGCTCACCACAATCGGGATACCGCCAGAGACGGCCACGTTGGACAGTCGGGAGGACAGGCCGGAAAGGTCGTGCGGTCGCACGAGGGTTGCCTCGACCTGGCGGAGTTCCACTTCCCCTTCGGAATTCTTCAGCGGGATTTCAATACCGCCAGACAGCGTCCCATCGTCCAGCACCTGGGGGTGCGCTACCTCGATCCAGTGCGGGATGTCCTCACCGCCGGTTCCCGCGTCACGTGCTTCGCGGGCGGCCCGCACCAGGGCTTTGGACGCGGGGTGGACGCTCTCCATGGCAAGAGCACCTGCGACACGGAGGACAAGCTCCGGGTTCTCCCCTTCCGCCACCGAGATGGTCTCTACGAACATGTCCTTTTCGGTGAGTGTGCCCACACGGTTAAACACCATCGAGTTCACCTCGTCCAGTTCACGGATCACTTCCGCATTGCGGACCAGGACGCCAAGGCGAGCGGTCTGTTCGATGCCGAGTTTCATGGCTACGTTCGTCGATAAGGCAAGTGCGACAGGCGCCACACCTGCCAGGATCGCAAGAGCCGACGCCACGGCGGCGTTAATGTTCGCTCCGATCAGCCACCAGAGGAAAAAGTCCAGGGCCGCAATCCCCAACGCCCATGGCACCAACAACGATGCCGTTTTAGTGGCCAGCTGAGCCGAACGGTTCTGATACTGGGAGGCTTCCTTCACCCAGCGGTAGATAGAAGCAATGCGAGTCTGCGAGCCCGTCTTATGCACGCGGATTTTCAGCGGACCACTAAGCAGAAAGCTGCCCGCATGCACCGTGGAATTTACTTTGACTTTCTCGGTTTTCCCAGAATAGTTCGTAAACATGCCGGGTTGGATTTCCGCGGCGCCACCGATCACACGCCCATCCACCGGAATGGTCGCGCCACCTGGAACAATGATGTCATCCCCCACGCGAATTTCCTGGACCGGAATCTCCACATGCACAGACTTTGAAGTGGCGGTGTCTTTCCGCACCACCGTCACAACGTCGAGTTCTCCCCGAATCTTGGCCTTGTACTCGTCCATGAGGTCTGGGCGCTCACGTCTGGTGAGCAAGCTCCCCAGCAGCATGAACACCGTCACTCCGCAGGCAACGTCAAGGAAGAATTCGCCCTGGGCCACCCTGTTGTAGTTCTGGGCCAACCACTGTGGCTGGAAGCGCCAATCCGGGCTTCCCGCTGTGGTGAACACCAGCAGGAAAATCGACCACAGGTAGGAACTCAGCACCGCCGCTGAGCTCGCAGCATCAAGCGCAGACATGCCCCGTCGCAGGCCGGCAGCCGTCGCACGGTGGAATGGCCAAGCACCCCATGTCACCACGGGCGTGGCGATGGCGAGACACACCCACTGCCAGTAGTCGAACTGGAGATCCGGAAGGTAAGAAAGAATGAAAATCGGTAGGCTGAGCAGCGCGCTAACGAGCAGCCGGGAGCGCGTCAGTAGTTCCTTCGCGGTAAACAGCACCTCGGTAGGTTCTTCGTCTTGGCTTCGAATCAGCTGGACGTCGCGAAGCCGGCCCGCCCGGCGCGCCGCCAGATCAGCGCGCTCCTCCGCCTCTTGCTGGCGTCGACGAGGCAGTCGAGTGGCCCGCAGCGCCAATTTTTTCCTGCGTCCCCGCAATGGGAGTGGTCGCCGGGTTTGATTCAGGCGCTCTGCACGCCGACGCAGCGACGCGTTGGTGAGAACCGCGTGCACGCCAAAATCAGCAAATACCGCGATGACATCGTCGGGGCTCACATCGTCAGGCGCCGTAATCCATGCCGTGGCGGACTCATACACCACCGACGCACGGATTCCGGGACGCTGTTCGAGGGCTTCCTCAATGTCAGCCACATGCAGCGCTGACTCCAACCCCTCCAACTCCAACGCGAAGGAAGTGTGGGCGGAAGCCTGCCTGCGTGCCAGCCGAACATGCGGAGACTCATCTGAGTCAATGGCCCCGGCGAGCCCGGCAGCTGCCGCGGCTTTTTTCGCCTCGGCGATCGCCGCATCCATTTGCTTCTGGGAGCTACGCAGAGTCTCCGGGGTAGTTTCAAAATCAGCCACTGTTAATACTCGTCATTCTGGTAGGCGAAGTATTGGTTCACGATGGGACGATAGATGATCAACGCACCTGTGGTGAGCAATATCGGGATGAGGGCGATCCCCACTCCGGCGGCCTTGACAGTGAAGGCGATGAGGTCAACGAGCACACACAGCACAATGACGGCGAGCGTCCAGCGGCGCGAGTATTTCACCGCGCGGCGTACCTGCGTCATTAGCATCGCGATCAAGAATCCAGCCACAATGTTAAAAACACCAACGAAGCGCTGGTTCAGCTCCACTGCAGCGATCAGCCTCGGATCAACATTGGTGTCCCCGGAATAGCCAGACGTTGCGACGACGAGGCCAAAAAAGATAGCGAGCCCGGCGCTAACGACGAGCCACCAATAACCAATCTTCAGCGGCAGCGGCGGCGCGTCGAAGGTAACGCGCTGTTCAGTGTGTGCGTGGTCGTCATCGCCACCCCGATACATTGAGGGAAACATGTAGGTCATGGTGCTTAACGTCCTAGGGTTTCTCGGCAGGCATCGCGCGCGCCCACTCCACAGATTCTTTCTTAGCACCAAAAAGTGCGGCCAGCACTGCACACACTGCGGTGAGGAGCTGGACGATGCCGTCGGCAAGCACCAGCGGGAGCGGCAGGCTAGCTGTGGTGGCGATTTCAAAAACGAACAGGCCACGGAGAGCAAAGTACACTGCGAAAACGGTGAGGAATCGCCGTGCACCGTCGGCACGCTTGGTGCCGTTACGGAAAATGTAGGCAGTCCAGGCGATCGCTACAACGATGGCGAGTGCGATCAGCCCGGAGAAAACTACCGCTATCCCGGACAGGAGAGTCAGCTGCTGATCGCTGAGGGTCTCCAGCTGCTGCGGGTTCATCGTCTGTTTGACAGCTTCTTTGAGCTCAGCGGTACCCAACAGTCCCATTACCACGTTGAGGATCTGGTGGAGGGTTTCAAACACCACGACCCCAAGCCACATGTTCATCGCCAGGTTAACGGCTTCCGGGCGCTGTGATGCGACCTCCACGAGTCCCTCCTTGTGGGCCTAAAAACTAATACTGCTCACGCAAAATGCGTGCAGCCTCGACAGCAAAGTACGTCAGGATCTGGTTGGCGCCTGCCCGCTTGAACGCCAGCAGCGCCTCCATCATGGAGGCCTCGCCGTCGAGCCAGCCGTTGGCTGCTGCTGCCTGAATCATGGCATATTCGCCGGACACCTGGTACACCACAACCGGGACGGGGGACACCTCAGAGACAGCGCGCAGGACGTCCAGGTAAGGCATACCGGGTTTGACCAAGACAAAGTCAGCTCCCTCAGCCACATCCAGATCCACTTCCAGCAGGGACTCACGCACGTTAGCGGGATCCTGCTGGTAGGTGCGTCGATCGCCTTCCAGCGAGGAGCCCACGGCCTCACGGAACGGACCATAGTAGGCGGAAGCGTACTTGGCGGAGTAGGCCATGATCGCGACGTCGCCGAAGCCTGCTTCGTCCAGTGCCTGCCGGATCGCAGCGATCTGTCCATCCATCATGCCGGATGGGGAGACAATGTGGGCACCGGCGGTTGCCTGCGCCACGGCCATCTTCTGGTAGCGCTCCAGGGTGGCGTCATTGTCCACGATCGTGTCACCGAAGCGGTCGGTGGCCAGCACGCCGCAGTGCCCGTGGGTAGTGAATTCATCCAGACAGGTGTCGGCCATCACCAGGATGTCGTCGCCGAATTCTGCACGTACAGCCTTAATAGCCCGGTTGAGGACGCCGTCCGCTGCCCACGCTTGGGAGCCTTCCGCGTCTTTGTCTTCCGAGGCTGGCACGCCAAACAGGTCGATACATTTGATGCCGGCGTCGCGGGCTTCCCGGATGGCGTCGATAAGCGTGGCGAAGGTGTGCTGCACCACGCCCGGCATGGAGGAGATCGGTCGAGGCTCCTCAATGCCGTCGGCGATAAACATCGGCAGAATCAGGTCCGCCGGGCGAAGCGATGTTTCCGCCACGAGGGCGCGCATCGCCGGGCTCGTGCGGAGGCGACGAGGACGACGGGTGATTTCGGACATGAGGTTTCCTCCCAGTTTAAGCGACTATTCTGCAGCTTTACGACGCGCACGGCGCTTCTTCCGCGGCGGCGGAAGTTGACCTGCTGCCCGCAAGCCCGCAACATGCTCGGCGAGGGCATCCACGAGTTCGTTAACGCCCGCGACCTCCGGCACCACATCGACTCGTAGCCCCAGCTCCTTCGCGGTAGCGGCAGCCATCGGCCCAATGCACGCAATGATGGTGCGCTGGTGTGGCTTACCGGCAATGCCCACCAAGTTAGCCACGGTGGACGATGACGTGAAGCAGACTGCGTCGAAGCCACCGGACTTGATCATGTCGCGAATCTCCGCGCTCGGTGGAGCGGCTCGGACGGTGCGGTAGGCCACGATGTCATCGACTTCCCAGCCCAACCCAATCAGCCCGTCCACCAGCACATCGGTGGCGATGTCGGCCCGTGGTAGCAGCACGCGCCCCACCGGGTCCAGGTCTTCGTCATACTCCGGGAAGACGTTGACCAAGCCTTGGGCATTTTGCTCAGTCGGCTTGGGGAGCAGCTCTGGGGTGATTCCGAGCGCGCTGACAGCTTCCGCCGTCTTGTGCCCGACGCAGGCAATGTGGACGCCAGCGAAGGACCGTGCATCCAGCCCAAACTGGGTGACTTTTTCCCACAGCGCATTGACCGCATTGACGCTGGTCAGGGCGATCCACTGGTAGCGTCCCTCCACGATGCCCTTGATCGCTCGTTCCATTTGAGCCGGATTGCGTGGCGGTTCCACAGAGATCGTCGGCACTTCTTGTGGAATCGCACCGTGCGAGGCCAACCGAGTGGACATCGGCCCGGCCTGTTCCTTAGAACGTGGCACCAGCACGCGCCAGCCGTACAGGCTGCGGTTCTCCCACCAGGAGTACTTTGACCGGTTGTCCACGCCTTTTCCTAACGTCACCACGATGCGCCCCGGAAGTTCGCCGTCGATCTTACCGAGGGTGCCCAAGGTGGTGTCGTAGGTGCGCTGCAAGCGGGTAGTGCCGTTTACGGTCACGGTAGCTGGCAAATCAGCCGAAAGCCCGCGTTGGTGAAGTTCCGCGGAGATCGTCGGCAAATCTCCTGCTTCGGCTTGTAGCACCAATGGTTGCGGCGCCACGGCCAGCACGTCCCAGTCCACGTCGTCCTGGGCCACATCAGTTTCGGTGTAGGTAGATCCCAGGGCGATCCCGGCGAACGTCGGAACGGTAGCAGGCAGAGACATGCCTGGGACCACGTTGAATTCCAGCCCTGCTGCGGCCACGGCGTTAATCTCTGCGAGGACGGCGTTGCTGGACAGCGGATTGCCGGTGACCAACCGAACCACGTTGGTTCCAGTGGCCACCAGGTCGTGCAGCTGCTGGGCGACATCCTGAGCCGATCCTTCGACCACCTCAACGATGTCTGCCGCTGACGGCCCCGGAGGCTTCGGGGGGCGACGTCGCGCCCCATTGGCCTTGGCCTCCGCACAGATCCGTTCGTATTCGGCATCGAAGGCCTGTTGTTTTTCTTCCGGGATGGGCAAGTCTGACCCCACGATGGCCCGAACCCCGCTGAGCACGGCGGCATCGGCGACGGCTAAGGATGCCCCGCCCAGTACCTCACGGGCGCGAACGGTGAGCAAATCTGGATTGCCGGGGCCAGCACCGACGAAAATAACGGTGCCGAGTTCTTGGTGCTTCTCAGCCGGTTGGGGCTTAGTCATGTAAGTCTTTTCTTAAGCTTTCAGCGTCGTGATCTACCTATGGGGCAGACGAGTACCTTCCATAATGCCGTTAGCCGACCCTAATCCCATCGGATTGGGTCGACATGTGCTAGGTCAACCCTAGAGCATACGGCGAGTTTTAGGAAAACTTCTCATCCTGCATGAGTTCTGCTGCGCCCTGTTCTAACAGGCGCTGGGCGAGTTCCGCACCCAGCTGCGCTGCGCGCTCAACCGGACCAGTAATCTGTTCCCGCAAGCTGCGGGAGCCATCCAGGGCGAACACGCCGGCGACGAGGAGCAGATGATCGTCAGTGGCACTGGCATATGCGGCGACAGGGGCGGTGCAACCGGCTTCGAGGGTGCGCAGCACTGAGCGTTCCGCCGTAGCTTCTGCGGTGGCCCGTGGATCGGACAGCAGGTTGAGCGCGGCCACCACATCAGCATCGTCTGCGCGACATTCCACAGCCAGCGCTCCTTGGGCTGGTGCTGGAATCATGACGTTGATGTCCAGGACCTCTCCTGCTTTGTCCAGGACGTCGATGCGGGCGAGCCCAGCGGCTGCCAGGATCACGGCGTCCAGCTCGCCTGTGGTGACCTTGCCCATGCGGGTATCGATGTTGCCTCGCAGGGGCTGGATGTCAAGGTCGGGGCGCAGCGCCCGCAGTTGGGACACGCGACGTGGCGCGGAAGTCCCCACGCGCGCACCGGTCGGCAGGTCTGCCAGTTTCATGCCGTCACGGGCGATGAGGCAGTCAAACGGATAGGAGCGCTGTGGCACCACCAGGTGGAAGCGCTCATCGGGTGCGGTGGGGAGGTCTTTGAAGGAGTGGATTGCGATGTCGCATTCGCCGGCAGCCATCGCGTCCCGCAGGGCCTGGGTAAATACGCCGACACCGATACGTTCCACCGGGGACATGTTGATGTCACCGGGGGTGGTGATAATCGTGAGCTCCGCTGGGTGGCCGGCTGCGATGAGCGCGTCCCGGATGTGGCCTGCTTGGGTGGTGGCCAGTTTGGAGCCACGGGTACCGATCTTCAGCATCACTTTTCCCCTTGCGTTTCCTTGATGTTTGTCGCCGTTTTCGGCATGTTCGCTTTCGGTAGGTCTTTCGCTTTTACGTCCACGGAGCGGTTTGCCTCGAGTCCGAAAAGTTCCTGGAGGGCCGTCTCGTAGGAGACGCTACCCGAGGTGACGGCCAGTTCTTTCACCCGCACTGTGGGCTGATGCAGCAGCTTATCGACGACCCGTCGCACCGTTTTCTCCACCTCTTCACGTTCCGCATCCCCCATCGTCGGGGTGCGGGTGCCCAGGCGTTCGAGTTCGACGTCCACGATCTCGTGGGCGTGGCGTCGTAAAGCTGCGACGGCAGGAACCACGTTGCGCACGCGCTGCTCGGAGATGTAGTGCTGCAATTCAGCGTCAACGATGGCGCGCGCTTCCTGCTGCACCTCGTTGGAGTTGGTGTCGCGTTCCTCGTGCAGGCGCTCGATGTTGACCAGCTGCACGCCTGGGATGGTGGCGGTTTCGTCGTCGATGTCGCGTGGCATGGACAGATCCACCAGCATCAGCGGCATCCCGGTGCGGGGAATATGGCGTGGCTCGATGGTGAAGTTGTCTGCCCCGGTCGCGGAAATTACCATGTCTACCTGCGGAATGGCGCTGTCGCGGTCATCAAAGTCGACGGCGTGCGACGCAATCCCCAGGTCGCGAGAACGTTCCGCGAGAACCTCCGCGCGCGACTTCGTGCGGTTGGAAAACACCAGTTCGCTGATCCCCAGGCGGCCCAGGTGGGTGGCCGCCAACGACGCCATGACGCCCGCCCCCAACACCAGCGCACGCTTTCCGACGAGCGGCTGCTCCGACTCCTTGAGCCCCATGAGATCCAACGCGCGGGAGATCGCGAAGCTCACCATGGATGCACCGGCATCATCAATATCGGTTTCCGTGTGCACCCGCTTACCGGTGTGTAGCGCAACCTGCGTCAACGAATGGAGGGCCTGCCCCACCGTGCCAATTTCCCCAGCCCGCTGATAAGCGGTGCGGACCTGGCCAATAATTTGCTGTTCCCCCACCACCATGGAGTCAAGCCCCGACGTTACAGTGAGCATGTGCTCGGCGGCCGCGTCGGCGTAACGCACATAAAGGTGATCCCGCAGCGTATCCAAGTCCACACCACTGTTACGGTGCAGCACCTCCACCACCTCATTGACCCCAGTGTGGAAACTGTTGGTTACCGCATAGACTTCAACTCGGTTACACGTAGACACGATCATGGCCTCGGACAACGACGGCTGATCGACCAGCGCCATCGCGGTCTTGTCGCGGACGACATCATCCATGCTTACTTGCTCCAGCACCTTCACAGGCGCGGAGCGGTGCGACATACCGACAACCAGTACGCTCACGCTCTACACTCACCGCTTTCACTCATAGCGCGGAATCGAACTTTCGAATTACCCCAAGTGGCACAATATTCGATCTTTCAGAGTAGCCCCATTATGAACGAGGGGCCAATTATCATCCCCCCAGTAGCGCCTCGCGCAGCTCCTCATTGTCCACTTCCCAGCACGCAAACTCTTCCCCATCGATCACGACAACGGGCACCCGATCCCCATATTCCGTGGCCAACCCAGCTTCATCTACATCAACAACCTCAAGGGTCGCCCCGGTTGCCATAATCACAGGCATGATCTGCTCCCGCACCCGCAGACAAGAACCGCAGGTCGAGCGAGTCATTAATTCCACCAACACCGGTTTCGCCATCATTTCTCGTGTTTCGTCCCAAGCAACTTTTCTTGAAAATGCTTACGATTGACTATCGTACTTAGCTCACTTCGAAAGGCAGCCCTGATGGATGGTTTCGCGCTCACCCCTGAGGAATTCCTCGCCAACTGGAGCGCATCCCGAGGCAACCTTCGCCGCTTCCTCGAAGACCGCGCCTTGCCCCCGGTAGATGAGGAAAGCCAGAAGAAAGCCGGTCACGCCGCTGCGGACTCTGCAGTACGCTCCGTCTACGGCATTGAGCTCTCCGACTTCCACGCCGGCGTCGACTCCGTGGGAGGTGCCTTCGAGGCCGCCGGTGCCCGCCAGGTCACCGCCCCCGACCCGGATATCCCCCAAGACCACGGCGCTGCTGCTTTCTTCGATGTTGACAACACCCTCATCCAGGGTGCCTCCATCACCATGTTTGCCATCGGGCTCTACCGCCACAAGTACTTCACCCTCCGCGACATCCTCCCCGTCGCATGGAAACAACTCAAATTCCGCGTCACCGGCGCGGAAAACGCAGCAGACATGGCCGAGGGCCGCTCCCAAGCCCTCGAGTTCATTAAGGGCCGCTCCGTTGACGAGCTCGTGGAACTCTGCGAAAACATTGTCGACACCACCATGCTGGAAAAAATCTGGCCCGGCACCCGCGCCCTCGCCCAAATGCACATCGACGCCGGCCAACAAGTCTGGCTCGTCTCCGCCACCCCAGTGCAACTCGCCCAAATCCTCGCGCGTCGCTTCGGATTCACCGGCGCCCTCGGCACCGTCGCCGAGGTATCCGACGGCCGGTTCACCGGACGTCTCGTGGGCGATATTCTCCACGGTCCCGGTAAAAAACATGCCGTCGCAGCCCTCGCCTCCATCGAAGGCCTCGACCTATCCCGCTGCACCGCCTACTCGGACTCCATCAACGATGTCCCGATGCTCTCCATGGTCGGTACCGCAGTAGCAATCAACCCGGACCGCGACCTCACCCGCCTGGCCAAGCTCCAAGGCTGGGACATCCGCGACTACCGCTCCGTCCGCAAGGCTGTACGCACCTTCGGAATCCCAGCACTCCTCACCGCAACCGTCGGGCTCTACCGCTGGCAGCGCTCCAAAGCGCTGGGATAAAGGGCTGCTGGTTCGGGGTTTCCGGTTAGCCGGTTCGCCGGTGAAATGCGAGACCTGGAACTCGAGTCTCGGACCAAAAACACCAAATAGCAAAAGTGAAGCCCAAAAACACTCCGAGTCTCGACTTCCAAGTCTCGATCTCAAGGATCGCGGGGGGTAAGAGCATCCCTACATTCCACGGCAAAGCCAGGTTAGGGCTATAGGCTCTTATCTCTGCTCAATGCAGCGCCCGGTGACTAAGACCGGTGCCCCAACTGCCTGACAGAACGACATCACCAGTCGTCCACAACAGTTAGTAGAGAACGGTTGGTAGAGAGTTAAAGTGGAAAACAACCTCGGTTAAGGTTTGACGCCACTTCCTCTCGAATTCTCCACCAACCGTTCTCTACCAACCGGCCCCGATGCCCCTCACACGCTGAGATGGAACACCTGGAACGCTATCCTGGCCAGCTACTAACACAACATCGGCATAGAAAAAGGCACCATCAGATAGCCACAAAGCCCGGCCGGCGACACGCCGACCGGACACGCTTTTCTTTACTTAAACAAAGACGCCCGCCACCAAAACGGTGACGGGCGCCCAGAAGAGGCTTACTTGCCGAGCTTACGACGCTGAACGCGGGTACGGCGCAGCATCTTGCGGTGCTTCTTCTTGGACATGCGCTTGCGGCGCTTCTTAATAACGGAACCCATAGGGTTTACCTCGCTTGTGTAGAAGTTGTACGTACAAACCTGCCAACGTGCATTTCGGCTTGAAACAAATTGCCGACGACCGAGTGCACTTCGCCCGTCGCAGCATTCCCGAAAGAACGCTCACCAAACTGGCTCGTTGACACGAATGGGTTATATCCTACCGCGCGGTTTCCCATCTACAAAAAAGGGGTCCAATACAAGCCAAAACGCTCCCTACGAACACCTACCTATCGAAAGGAGGGCAGGTAGCAACATTCGTAGGGAGCGCTTACAGCCCCTTCGCCACTTAACCAGCGTTGTAGAAAGAGGAATCCAGGTACTCGTTAACAGCGCTCTGGTGCACGCGGAATGAACGGCCTACGCGCACGGCAGGCAGTTCACCGGAGTGAACCAAGCGGTAAACGGTCATCTTCGATACCCGCATGATGTCCGCTACTTCAGCGACTGTCAAGAAAGTGCCATTGTCTTCATTTGCCATAATCTTCTAACCCTTCACACACGTCGCGCGCTGCAGGCTTCCCCTCCCGCAGAACGGTCACGCACGTGCTTGTGCTAGTTTACCGTGAAGCATGTGACTATTGCGACATGAGTGCCAAAAATTCTCTTACGCGCCACAATGCAACTCGTGTTCTTTTATCATCAGCCCAGCTAGTGCACTGTTTATTAACACAGTCACAGCTGAAACATTTTTTCTAGTCACTTACCTCATCTGCCCCCACCACCTTGGTAGTGGACTTGGTGGTACCCAATTCTGCGGAGCGGTTGGCGCACTTTTCGGTTGCCCGGTACACCATTCCACGCAGCCCCGACTGCTCCAGCTCGCGAATTGCCTTAATGGTGGTACCCCCTGGGGAGCTCACGTTCGCCCGGAGTTCGCTTGGTTCAAGACCAGTTTCCTGCATCAGGGCGGTAGAACCGGCAGCCGCGCTGATCGCGAGGTTCTTCGCCAAATCACGCCGCAACCCCAGGTTGATGCCGGCGTCGATCATCGCTTCCACGAAAAGGAAAAAGTATGCAGGTGAAGACCCAGACATTGCTACGACAGCATCCATTTGGGATTCTTCCACCACAAACACGTCGCCAAGGGCTTCAAGCAGTTCCGTGATCTGAGCGAGTTGTTCGTCGCCGACGAAGCGCCCTGGGCTGATCGCCGAGGTACCACGGCGCACCAACATTGGGGTGTTCGGCATGACGCGGACGATGGGGGTGCCCGCAGAAACTACTTCCTCCAGAGATTTCACGGAAATCCCCGCAGCCATGGAAATCACGGTGGTGTCTTGTGAATTGTTGTCCAGGGTGTCCGACAGCGAGGACAACAGGGAAAGGGTGTCCTTTGGCTTGACGCACAAAAAGACCACATCCACGTCTTCAACGCTCTGCCCGACGTCGGTGTAGTCGATTACACCATAGGCGTCTACGAGCTCTTTTCCACGCTCTGGGCGCCGGTTAGCTACGTGGATGTCTTTCGGGCTGTAGCCACCCGCGACGAGGCCGGCAATAAGGGCCTCACCAATCTTTCCGCCACCAACAACAGCAATTTTTGTCATGCAACCACTGTAACGCCAATGGCGGGCGGGAGCGATTACAAGCCGACGATGAGCAATGGGCCGAAGGTCAGCGCCAGGCCGGTTACCGCAGCGAGCGTCATGGACAGCGTGTCGCGTTCAGTACGCAGCGCGTGCACCACACCGACCAGGCCGAGCGTCATCACACCAGCCAGCGCACCGACGAGGAGGGTGTTGACGTTCGCCCAGAGCTCGCGGAAGCCGAAGAAAATCGCGGCGCCGAGCGCGACGCCAACAATAGCCATTAGCACCACGCTGAGGATAGACACGCGACCCTCATCCTCGTCCTCGACAGTGTCAACGACCCCGGATTCTTCGGTTGGCTCGGTCTCCCAATCCGTGGCGACTGGAGCAATCGTGGCGGTCTGCTCCACGGGAGGCTCCACAGGAAGCTCCGCCGGAGTCTCAATAGGGGGCTTAACCGGAGCCTTCTCGGCAGGCGCCTCTGGGGCTGCCTCCTCAACCTTGTCAGCGGTCTGAGCCGGGAAGGAATCAGTGGTGAGTTTGATGGGGTCGTCCTCGTGGATTACGTGGACGACGGGTTCCGTCTCGGGCACTGGTTCCGGCTGCGGGGCGTCGGTAACCGGCGTGACCACCGGCGCCTTGGGGGCCGGGGCGGGCTTGGGGTCATCGATGGGCTCGCTGGTGTGCCGGGGCTGCTCTGGTTTGGCCGCAACTTTCGGCAGCGATCCCGTCAGTTCGGCTACGGACACACCGCCGTCTTCCAAACTGCGACGACGGCGACGCCTAGGCGTGCTGGAGCGCCCCTCGGCGGCCGCTCGCGCCATCAACTCGGCAACGGTGAGCTGTTTGTCAGACATATTCCTATTCCAAACCTTTATCGATACGGCGCAAGATGACGCCTTCGCGCAACGCCCATGGGCAAATCTGGATCTGTTCCAAACCTAGTGCACGCATGCTCGCTTCGGCGACCAACGCACCGGCAACGATCTGGTGGGACCGGTCTGAACTGATACCTTCCAGCTCTGCGCGGTCCGCAGCGGTCATCCGGGAGATGAAGGCGATGAGCTGGCGCAAGCCTGGTGCGGTCAGGGTGCGGGTGACTCGGGGGCCAGCTGAGGAGGGGGCTGCGCCGGTGAGGCGAGCGAGCGTGCGGAAAGTTTTCGAGGTAGCAACGGCCAGATCGGCATTGCCGTAGGTTCGGATGATGCGGGCTGGCTCGGCGAGCTCAGCGTCGATGTAATCCCGCAGGATGTTGATCTTTTTGCGCTCTGGTGGATCGGTGTCGAACCAGTTGTGGGTCAGGCGCCCGGCGCCAAGGTCCAGGGAAAAGGCCACGTCTGGTTCTTCGTCGGTGCCGGATGACAGTTCGAGGGAACCGCCACCGATGTCCAGGTTGATGATGCGACCAGCGGACCAGCCGTACCAACGGCGGACAGCGAGGAAGGTCAGGCGTGCTTCGTCCTCACCGGAGAGCACTTCGAGGCGCACGCCGGTTTCCGTCTCCACCAGGTTCAGTAGTTCTTCGCCGTTGGTGGCGGAGCGAACAGCCGAGGTGGCGAAAGGAATCATTTCACTACAGCCGAGAGTGTCGGCCAGCTCCACTGCTTCCGCTACTGCTTTGATGAGCTTGCGGACGCCCTTGTCGTCGATGTTGCCCTCGGAGTCGAGGTGCTCGACGAGCTTCATTGTCGTCTTCCAGTCCGACATCGGGGTGGGGTGACCGCCGGAGCGGGCATCCACCGCCACCAAATGAACTGTGTTACTTCCCACGTCTAATACACCTAATCGCACCCTTCCAGATTAGACGGTCTACCCTGTCAAAGTGTGAATCACCCAATTTTTCTTGGTTTCCCAAGCGACTCCCCCGCGGCCGCGTCGATTCGCCGCGGCGATGAGTTGCCACCCGATTTCGACCGAGAGTGGTACGAATTCACCAACCCTGAGGACCCACTCCACCAGTTCGTCATTGATTTGACCTGGCTGGAGTCCCATTGGAGTTGCAAATTTGGCACCGCAGCGTGCAAAGGCATTGACGCGACCAATCCGGCTGTAGGTTGCTGCGAGCACGGCGCCTTCCTCACCGACGACACCGACCGCGCCCAGCTTCTCGACGCCGTCCAGCGTATGCCCGACGCATTCTGGCAGCTCAAGCCCGACAATCTCGACACCGGCGACGTGGAGCCATGGCTGGAATGGGATGAATTGGACGACGAAGACGGCAACCCCGAGCCGGCGCTGAAAACAGTGACTGTAGACGGGGCCTGCATTTTTGCTAACCGCCCAGGCTGGCCGACGGGCCCGGGGTGTGCGCTCCATCAGTGGGCTGTCGCTACCGGCGAAGACCTCACCTTAGTCAAGCCCGAGGTGTGTTGGCAGTTGCCGTTACGACGGCTAGAAGCCTACGAGGATCGCCCCGACGGAGTAGAGATTCTCCGGACCACGATCACGGAATACAACCGGCGTGGCTGGGGCAACGGTGGCGAGGACTTTGATTGGTATTGCACGACCGCACCCGCCTGCCACACAGCCTCCGAACCGATGTGGCGAAGCTATCGCGCAGAACTGGTGGCCCTCATGGGCGAAGCGGCGTACGAGAAACTAGCGGAGCACTGTGAGCGACGGGCTCGGGCGTCGGTAAGTGCGGCGGCCCACCCCGCCACGGTTCAGGGCTCGAATTTGTAGCCTAGGCCTCGCACGGTGACCAGGTAGCGCGGGCGGGAGGGTTCCTCTTCAATCTTGCTCCGCAGACGTTTGACATGGACATCGAGGGTTTTGGTGTCTCCCACATAGTCGGCGCCCCAGACGCGGTCAATCAGTTGGCCACGGGTGAGGACGCGCCCGGCGTTACGGAGCAGGTATTCCAGCAGGTCAAATTCCTTCAGCGGCATCGGGACCTTTTCGCCGGCGACGGTGACGATGTGACGCTCGACATCCATGCGCACCCGGCCGCCTTCGAGGATCTGGTCGTCCTCATCCTCGATGAACTCGGCTTCTCCACCTCGGCGCAGCACGGCCCGAATACGGGCGATGAGCTCGCGGGATGAGTAGGGTTTTGTGACGTAGTCGTCGGCCCCCAGCTCCAGTCCGACGACCTTGTCGATCTCCGAGTCCCGCGCGGTGACCATGATGATCGGGACCGCGGAGGTGCTGCGGATCTGCTTACACACATCGGTGCCTGACATGCCCGGCAGCATCAGGTCGAGCAACACGATGTCGAAGTCGCCACGCTCAAACTCCACCATTGCCGTGGGGCCGTCCGGCGCCCACGTGGTACTGAATCCCTCCTTGCGCAGCAAAAAAGCAAGCGGGTCCGCCAAAGACTCTTCGTCCTCAACGATCAAAATGCTAGTCATCTTAAGCCTTTGTCCTTTCGCCGCGCGGGAGCGTGCGATTGTGCTGAGCTGCGGGAATTTCGGCAGCTAGTTCAGAGGCGAGTTTCGCCCCAGATCCCGGTTCGATAATGGGAAGTTCAAGTGTGAACGTCGACCCAGTGCCGGGCCGCGACCACAATTTAATAGCGCCGCCATGGTTAGCGGCCACGTGCTTGACAATGGCCAGGCCAAGACCGGTCCCGCCGGTACTGCGGGAACGCGCTTTATCCACCCGGAAGAACCGCTCGAACACGCGAGCCTGATCCTCCGTGCTAATGCCAATGCCACGGTCGGTCACACGAATGAGGATAGTGCCATCGCCAGTAACTTTCTGCGAAACGGTAACCGGAGTAGACTGTGGCGAGTAGTTGATGGCGTTGCTGATCAGGTTCGCGATCGCCGTCACCAGCAGGCTGTGGTCCCCGTTGACCCATTTTCCGGAAGGCCGGCCGGCAGCAATGTGGATGCCGGCATTATCAGCCGCGAGTTGGGTGCGGGCAATGGCGTCGGTGACCACGTCGTCGACAAGCACGGGCTCCATGTCTGGCAACGCCTCGGCGCCCTGCAGTTTGGACAGCGAGATGAGCTCGTTGATCATGTCCGCCATGCGGTGGGCTTCCTTGTGCAGGCGGGTACCAAAGTACTCCACCGAGGCCTGGTCATCGCTGGATTCCAGCAGCGCCTCAGCTAACAACGCCATGCCACCCACTGGTGTTTTCAGCTCGTGGGAGACGTTGGCAACGAAGTCGCGGCGGGCTGATTCCATGCGTACATTCTCGGATTCGTCGGTGGAATAAATCACGTTGTACCGCAGGTCCACCAACGTGAGTGGCTGGATGTGTGCCTGCACTGCGGTAACACGGGACCCCTTGCGACGCTTCGGGGTTTTCAGGTCCAGCGTGCGCGTTTCCTGATCTTCGAAGACTTCTTCCGTCACTGCCCACACCTGGGGGTTCACGGTGCGTTCGTGCACGATACCCATGTCATGTGCTTTGCCATTGGACAAAATCACATCGCCCGTGCGATCCACCACCACGATCCCTGTCGGGGCGCCCTGCACCGCCAGGTGAAGCACCTGACTCACCGTTGTGACTTGGTTTGTGGAGAGGGTGGCCGCAATTTTGTGTCGCCGGTAGCGCTTCTTCAGAAAATCGGCAGCCGGAAAAGCGAGCGCAGCTGTTGCTACGCCCGCTAAGAATCCGAACAGCACCGACATCTAGGGCTTACTTGCCACCCTGTGCTGCCACCGCGGCGGCACCAGCCGCAGCAGCTTCTGGGTCAAGGTAGGTGCCGCCTGGGTTCAGTACCTTGCCGTTTTCGTCGATTTCGTACACCAGTGGGATACCGGTTGGGATGTTGAGTGCGGCGATGTCCTCGTCAGAGATGCCGTCGAGGTGCTTGACCAATGCGCGCAGGGAGTTGCCGTGCGCTGCAATCAGGACGTTTTCGCCCTTCACTGCGCGAGGCAGGATCTCTTCCTCAAAGTAAGGCACGAAGCGCTTCACGACGTCCAACAGGCATTCCGTGTTCGGCACCTTGTCCAGGTTCGCGTAACGAACGTCATTCACCTGGGAGTATTCCGAATCTTCCGCGAGCTCCGGTGGTGGGGTGTCGTAGGAACGACGCCACGCCATGAACTGCTCCTCGCCGTACTTTTCCTTGGTCTCAGCCTTGTTCAGGCCCTGCAGAGCGCCGTAGTGACGCTCATTCAGACGCCAGTCGCGAACAACTGGGATCCAGTGGCGGTCAGCCTCATTGAGCGCAATGTTTGCGGTGCGGATCGCGCGACGCAGCAAAGAGGTGTAAAGCACATCAGGGAGAATGCCCTTTTCCTTGAGCATTTGGCCACCGCGCTTTGCTTCAGCCTCGCCCTTTTCTGTCAGATTCACGTCCACCCAACCAGTGAACTGATTGGAAGCATTCCACTCAGACTGGCCGTGACGCAGCAAAATCAGCTTTCCAGTAGTCATAGGTTCTATTTTGCCAGTGTTTGGGTGAATCTGCCGAGGATCTCTACCCCCTTGACGGATGGGATACTAAAAACCTATTGAATTATTAACCTTTCCAATCATTGACATGTAATTAACTGAGGATTACGCTATTTATATCTCGGCAAGGGAAAGGAGAAAGATATGTCTGCAGCACATGACAAAGCAACCGAAGGGTTGCTACCAAGCAGCACCGAGCCAACCACCCGCCTAAGCGGCTGCCCCGTCGCCTCCGAAAACATCTCCATCACCTCCGGAGCGCAGGGCGCGAACGTGCTCGATGATTTCCAGCTCATCGAAAAGCTGGCCCACTTCGATCGCGAGCGCATCCCAGAGCGTGTCGTACACGCCAAGGGCTCCGGAGCCTTCGGAGAACTCCACATCACCGAAGACGTGTCACAGTACACCCGCGCTGCACTCTTCCAACCAGGAACCGTCACCCCAATGCTGGCCCGCTTCTCTACCGTGGCTGGCGAGCAAGGCTCCCCTGATCACTGGCGTGACGTGCGCGGTTTCGCATTGAAGTTCTACACCACCGAAGGTAACTACGACATCGTCGGCAACAACACCCCAGTGTTCTTCATCCGCGACGGCATCAAGTTCCCTGATTTCATTCACTCCCAGAAGCGTCACCCCGGCACCGGCCTGCGCTCCGCTGAAATGCAATGGGACTTCTGGACCCGCACCCCAGAATCCGCCCACCAGGTCACCTACCTCATGGGCGACCGTGGCCGTCCCCGCGACTTCCGCCACATGGACGGCTTCGGCTCCCACACCTACCAGTGGCAAAACGCTGACGGCGACGTGTTCTGGGTGAAGTACCACTTCAAGACCCAGCAGGGCTGGGACTACATCACCGACGACGAGGCCGACACCCTCACCGATACTGACCACGCCCGCGCTGACCTTTACGACGCCATCGACCGCGGTGATTACCCCCGCTGGGATGTCAAAGTGCAAATCATGCCGGTAGCAGAAGCCGAAGGCTACCGCTGGAACCCATTCGACCTCACCAAGACCTGGTCACAGAAGGACTACCCGCTGATCCCCGTCGGATACTTCGAGCTCAACGTCAATCCGCGTAACTTCTTCGCCCAGATCGAACAAGCCGCCTTCTCTCCGTCGAACTTGGTCCCAGGCATCGGGTTCTCCCCGGACCGGATGCTCCAGGCCCGCGGTTTCTCCTACCCGGACACTCAGCGTTACCGCCTCGGCGCCAACTTCGAGCAGATCCCCGTCAACCGGCCGACCTGCCCAGTGCATTCTTACGCCCAAGACGGGGCTAGCACCCACTTCTTCAACGATTCTGACCAGCCGGTGTACTCACCCAACGGCAGCCCCCGCCCAGCGGGCTACCTGGACGATGGGGTGACCTCCAGCTCGGGAGCTAGCTACGGGCCGGCAACCGACCTCTACGTCAACCCGTCACCACACGGCGAGGATTTGGTGCGCGCAGCATATGTCCAACACCCGGAGGATGACGACTTCATCCAACCCGGCATCCTCGTCCGCGAAGTCCTTGACGACGCCGCTCGGGAACGCCTGGCCGGCAACATCAACGCAGCGATGGAAGGCGTATCCGAGGAACTGGCGCAGCGCGTCTTTACCTATTGGACCAACGTCGATCCAGATCTCGGAGCCCGCGTCCGCGAACTCTGGGAGAGTTAACTCCCCTCAGCCTGGCGGTCATAACAGCTGGTCATCGTTTCCGTAAGCACCTCGTTATACACGCCCGCCAGGCGCTCCGCGGTGGTCGCCCAGGAGAATTGTGTGGCATGATCCACGGCTTCTTGGGCCATGCGAATGCGGCCTTCGTCGTCGTCAAGCATGCTCTCCAACGCGTCAGCCCACTCGCCCGGGTCGTGCCCGTCCACGAACACGCCCGTCACCCCCTCCGCAATCGCGAAGGGCAAGCCACCGACGCGTGCGGCAACCACCGGGGTACCTGTGGCCTGCGCCTCCATGGCCACCAGCCCGAAAGTTTCGTTATAGCTCGGCATCGCCACCACATCAGCCGCGCGATACAGGCTCACCAACTCCTCCGGTGGCCGAGGCGGCAAGAACCGGATATAGCGCCGCAAGCCCAGCGAATTCACCAGATCAACATACGTGTTTGCCTGCGCCACCGCACCCGACGCTCCACCACAAATCAGCACTTGGAAATTAAGATCAGGGTTCCGGCGCACCATCTCCGCTACCGCCTGAATCAGCACATCCGGCCCTTTAAAAATCTGGAGGCGACCCACAAACGCAATGACCTTAGTGTGGATTGGAATGCCGAGGTAACGACGCGAACGCTCCGTAGCGCGATCATTCCCGGGATTGAACAGCTCGATATTCACGCCCGGCGCGACTACGGCGACCTTTTCATCGTCGGTGTCATAGTGTCGCTCGAAATCCTTGGCTTCCTCCATCGTATTGACAACCAATAGATCTGCGTTGTCGGCAATCTGCTGTTCACAAATGCGACGCGCCTCAGATTCCGGCTGGTCAAACTCCGAACGGTGCGCATTCTTCACCGCAGCAAGCGTGTGAGAGGTATGGACAAGAGGCACCTGCCACACATCACGAAGCAGCCAACCCACCTGACCAGATAACCAATAGTGGGAATGCACCAGGTCATAGGTGCGGTGATGGCAACGGGCGAACACCAAGATTCCACCAGCGAACGCCGCCAGCTGAGTCGGTAGTTCTTCCTTTTCCAGCCCTTCATAAGGCCCGGCAACAATATTGATCACCCGCAGATGATCCGCAACCGTCACAATCTCCCCCTGACTAGGGCGAGTTGCGCGCGTGTAAATGTCCACGTCAATACCCTGCTTAGCCAACTCCCGGGCAGTGTTCAGCACGTAGACATTCAGCCCACCAGCATCACCTGAACCAGGCTGCTGTAGTGGCGAGGTATGCATAGAGATCATCGCGATGCGCATGTGGCATATTCTAGGTCACCGTCATCGAGTGAGTGAGGGCAGCACGGACCCGCACTAACCAGCCCTGACAAAAGGCGACGCAGGAAAGTCCTATACTTGGGGGCACATAAAACCCAATGAAAGGTCGTTTTGGCATGTCTGCATTTGAAGCGAAGAGCTGGCTCCAGCACTTTCCCGAGTGGGTGCCTCACCAGCTGGATTACGGCACCACCACCATCCTCGACAGCTACGATGCCAATCTGGCCCGGAATGCGGATAAGACTGCAACGAACTTCTTCGGCCGCACCCAAACCTATGCTGAGCTCGACCGGCAGGTGCGCCGGGCGGCGGCTGGCCTCAAGGCTTTTGGGGTGCGTCCCGGAGATCGGGTGGCGCTCCTGCTGCCGAACTGCCCTCAACACCTCATCGCGTTTTATGCGGTGGTGAAGTTGGGCGCCACGGTGGTTGAGCACAACCCGCTGTACACGGCCCATGAGCTGGAGCACCCATTCCAAGATCACGGCGCGCGTATCGCTATTGCCTGGGATAAAGCCGCGGGCATGCTGGAGAAACTGCGCGCCACCACACCGCTGGAGACCATCATTGCGGTGGACATGACGGAAGCGATGCCGTCGTTGCAGCGCGCGGCATTGCGCTTGCCGATTCCGCAGATGCGCAAGGCACGCGCAAGTATCACCGCCGAGGCCCCAAACACGGTGCCATGGGAGGTGCTGGTGGGTTCCGCAATTGGTGGTGACGGCCGGGACCTGGAGTCCCCGGATGATGTGACCACGGATACCGTCGCGTTGATCCTTTACACTTCTGGGACCACGGGGGCGCCGAAGGGGGCGCAGCTCACCCACGGCAACCTCATGGCAAATGTCATTCAGGGCAAGGCGTGGGTGCCGAACCTGGGCGAGCAAAAGGAAGTGTTCCTGGCTGCGTTGCCGTTCTTCCACGCGTACGGCATGACGATGATGGTGCTCGAAGGTGTGTACGTGGGCGCTGAGTTCCTCTTGTTGCCGGCCCCCGATATGAAGCTGATCATGAAGGCGATTAAGAAGTACCGCCCGACGTGGATCCCGGGCGTTCCGGCGCTGTACGAAAAGATCGTGGAGGCTGCCACCGAGTCTGGCGTGGATATTTCTTGTGTCCGCGCGTCCTTCTCTGGGGCGTCCTCTCTCCCGGTCAAGACGGTGGATAAGTGGGAGGCGCTCACCGGCGGCCGACTCGTGGAAGGCTACGGCCTGACCGAGTGTTCCCCGATCGTGACGGGCAATCCGATGGACGGCAACCGTCGCCCTGGGTACGTGGGTGTGCCGTTCCCCGATACGTTGGTGCGCATTGCTAATCCGGAGAACCTGGACGAGACGCAGCCGGACGGGGTGGAAGGCGAACTCCTGGTCAAGGGACCGCAGGTGTTCAAGGGCTATCTCAACCAGCCGGAGGCCACCGCCGATTCCTTCCATGACGGTTGGTACCGCACCGGTGACATCGGCGTGATGGAGGAGGACGGCTTCGTGCGGTTGGTGGCGCGGCTCAAGGAAGTGATCATCACGGGCGGCTTCAATGTTTACCCTGGTGAGGTGGAGGAAGTGCTGATGGCTCACCCGGATATCGCGGGCTGCGCCGTGGTGGGCATGCCTCGTTCTGATGGTTCGGAGAATGTCGTCGCCGCGATTACCCTCGCTGAGGGGGCGGCGATGGATCCGGACGGATTGAAGGATTACTGCCGTCAGATGCTCACCCGTTATAAGGTGCCCCGCACGTTCTACCACTTCGAGGAACTTCCTGCGGATCAGTTGGGCAAGGTGCGGCGTCGAGAAGTGCAGGCACAGCTCATCGAACGTTACGCTCAGCACTAACGCACTTTACGACGGCAGGTAGCAGTTATACTTTCCCCATACTAACAACTGGAAAGGTAACTGCATGTCAGCTTTTGATACTCGGGCCTGGTTCGATCTGTACGCCGAATGGACGCCACGCACGGTGGACTACGGCGACACCACGCTACTGGACTCCTACCAGGCTTCCGTGAAGGAGCATGCGGATCGCGTCGCAATCAATTTTTTTGGCAAAACCCAAACCTACGCGGAGTTGGATCGCCAGGTCCGTCGGGCCGCAGCCGGCCTGAAGGCCTTCGGTGTGCGACCTGGGGATCGCGTCGCCATCCTGCTTCCGAACTGTCCGCAACATGTTGCCGCGTTCTACGCGGTGTTGCTGCTCGGCGCCACTGTGGTGGAGCACAACCCGCTGTACACCGCGCATGAACTCGAGCACCCTTTCCACGATCATGGCGCGCGCATCGCTATCGCTTGGGACAAGGCAGCTCCCACGTTGGAGAAGCTTCGTGGCACGACGTCGCTGGAAACCATCGTTTCGGTCAACATGATCGAGGCAATGCCGACCCCGCAGCGTCTCGCGCTGCAGCTTCCAATCCCTGCGCTTCGCAAAACCCGCGACAAGCTTTCCGGCGAGGCACCTAACACGGTGCCATGGGAACTGCTCATCGGCAATGCAATTGGAGGTAATGGCGCGAACCTGACTGCGCCGGAGTGCGTCACCACTGACTCCATCGCGCTGATTCTCTACACCTCCGGCACCACCGGAACCCCGAAAGGCGCGCAGCTGTCGCACGGCAACCTTTCCGCCAACCTGGAACAGGCCATCGCGTGGGTTCCTGGCCTTGGCGATTCCCACGAAAAGTTCCTCTCCGCCCTGCCGATGTTCCACGCCTACGGGCTCACCACGGGTGTGTTGCTCGCTGTTCGATGTGGCTCCGAGATGAATCTGCTGCCCGCACCGGACCTGAAACTGATCATGAAGATCATGCGGAAGAACACGCCATCGTTCCTGCCTGGCGTGCCGACGCTGTATGAAAAGATCGCCGAGGCTGCGGAAAGCTCCGGCCTGGATATCACCGGTGTTCGTAACTCCTTCTCCGGCGCATCGACGCTACCGGTCGCAATCGTGGAGCGCTGGGAGAACCTCACCGGCGGCCGCCTGGTGGAGGGCTACGGGCTCACCGAATGCTCCCCCATCCTCGTGGGCAATCCAATGGACGGCGGTCGGCGCCCCGGATACATCGGGTTGCCGTTCCCAGACACCCTCATCCGTATCGCGAACCCGGACAACCTGGATGAAACCCAGCCCGACGGTGTCGCCGGCGAGGTGCTAGCCAAGGGGCCACAGGTGTTCCAGGGCTACCTCAACCAGCCGGAAGCGACCGCCGAGTCCTTCCATGACGGCTGGTACCGCACTGGCGATGTCGGAATCATGGAACCTGACGGCTTCATCAAACTGGTCGCCCGGATCAAGGAAGTCATCATCACCGGCGGTTTCAACGTCTACCCGGTGGAAGTGGAAGATGTTCTTCTCACTCACCCTGATGTGGCTGGATGCGCCGTCGTCGGTATGCCACGCGGAGACGGATCCGAGAATGTCGTGGCCGCGATCACGCTGGCTGAAGGCGCAGTCATGGACCCTGACGGGCTGAAAGCCCACTGCCGTGAGCTACTCACCCGCTACAAGGTGCCGCGCACGTTCTACCACTTCGAGCATCTGCCACAGGACCAGATGGGGAAGATTCGGCGTCGTGAAGTGCGCGACCAGCTTATCGAGCGCTACGGTGCGTCCTAACCAGGTCTGCGAACCGCGTGATGTAATCGCGCACGAATTCCTCGGTGGAGGCCACGGCAAAGGTGCCGTCCTCCCCGATGAGCTCGGGCGATTTGCCTAGGAAGACCTCCGGTTGGCCCACCGTCGGCATATCAAAATACGACAGTGCCAGCCGGAGATTTTTCTGGGAGCTATACCCGCCCATGCGACCCACGGAGTGACTAATCACGCCACAAGGGCGGTTCTTCCACGCCACGTCGTGATTCGGCTTGGAGCCAATGTCGATGGCATTCTTCAGACATGCCGGAATCGTGCGGTTGTTCTCCGAGGTGACAAACAAGATGCCGTCCGAGGCCTTGATGGTTTCCCGGAACTGCGTGTACTCCTCCGGGAGCGTCGGCTCCGGAACCTGCGGGTCATCGTAGTCAAAGTTGTACAGCGGCAGCTGCCCGATTTCCACGATGTTTGCGGTGAAATCCTCCGGGAACATAGCCACAGCATTCTTCGCAATCTTGCGCGCGTACGACTGCGCGCGGAGGCTTCCTACCAGGACGCTTACGGTGTAGGTCATGTGTTTTCTCCTATGAGTAGAGGTTGAAACTAGAAATCCCAGTCTGAGTCATCCGTCATCTCGGCCTGGCCGATGACGTAGGACGATCCGGACCCGGAAAAGAAATCATGGTTTTCGTCTGCCCCAGGGGCGAGCGCCACCAACACCTCCGGTCGGACCTCGGTTTCTTCCGCAGCGAAACGATCCCCGAAGCCTAGGTTCATGAGGGCTTTGTTCGCGTTGTAGCGGACGAAGACGGCGACGTCCTCGTAGAGACCGAGAGGCTCGTACAGCTCGCGGGAATACTCCAGCTCGAGGTTGTACAGCTGTTCCAGCAGATCGAAGGTGAACTCTTCGAGTTCCTGGCGCCGGTGCTCCCCGTGGTGCTCCAAACCGCGCTGGAACTTGTAGCCGGAGTAGTAGCCGTGCACAGCTTTATCACGCAGGATCAGCCGGATCATGTCCGCGGTGTTCATCAGTTTTCCGTGCGCAGCGAAGTGCAGGGGGAGATAAAACCCGGCGTACAGCAGCAGCGAAGAAAGCAGCGTGGTGGCCACTTTCCGCTTGAGGGAGTCCTCACCGTAGTAGTACTGCATGACCAAGCGCACCCGCTGCTGCAGCAGGTCATTGTCCACCGCCCAGCGGTAGGCTGCGTCGATCTCCGGAGTACTGGTGAGGGTGGAAAACACCGAGGAGTAGGATCGCGCGTGCACCGACTGCATGAATGCGATGTTGGTGTACACCGCTTGCTCGTGGTCAGTGAGCCCGTCCTGGATCTGGGAGATTTCTCCCACTGTGGCTTGGACGGTATCGAGCATGGTCAGCCCCGTGAACACCCGGATGGTTTGTTGTTGTTCGATGGGACTCAGGCTCTGCCAGTCTTTCACGTCATTGGACAGCGGAACTTTCTCCGGCAGCCAAAAGTTGGCAGTGAGTCGGTTCCAGACCTCCAGGTCTTTCTCATCGTCCATCCGGTTCCAGTTAATGGGACGGAGCGGAACCGTGGGATCCTTGCGAAACCCCGGGGGTGATTGCGACATATCGCGCACAGATTTTTCCTTTCCTAACGAGGGTGTTCTTGCCAGTACTTGTCCAGCCCTTGGGTCACGCGTTCTACGTCATCCCTGGTGCCGAGGAGCTCGAAACGGTACATCTCTGGGACGCCACATTTGCTAGCGATGATGGGGCCAGCAATGCAGTAGTCCTCACCGAAGTTGGTGTTTCCGGAGGTGATCACGCCTCGAAGCAGACTGCGGTTGGTGGGATTGTTTAAAAATGCGATGACTTGTTTTGGTACCGCGTGGCGCCGGTTTCCACCGCCGTAGGTGGGCACTACCAGCACGTATGGCCGTGACACTTCGATCATCGGCTCGGTTTTCACATTCAGAGGAATGCGGGCAGCGGTTCGGTTGAGCCGCTCAACAAAGCGATGGGTGTTCTCCGAAACGCTGGAGAAATACACAATCTCTGGGGATTGCTCGGGCGCGAATGTGCGCACTGGTGGTGCCTCCTCATTTCAGCTTGCTAGCGTTCACACAACGATAGTGTTACGGTACTGCGTAGACTTAACTACGGCAAGGCGTAGTTTGTAAAATCGCAGAGGAGTTTTCGTGACCCAACCTCAAGGAGCCTGGCTAGAATCCATCACCTTGTTCCAACAGCTCAGAGACGGCGACTTCGTAGGCGCCCACCGTCTCCTCACCTCAGCATCAGACCCCACCGCCACGCTGCACGGAATCGCTCGCATGTTCCACGTGTTTCTCCAGTCAGAACCGCCAACCAAGCTCGACCACTTTATGGACACCGCCCGAACCATGGCCCCTCCGCCCCCGCTGCACGTACCCCAGCAACACATCCCGGCTGCGCGACCGGAGTTACGGATTGTGCCGTCGTTAAGCACGCTGCTTCACACCCACTGCGCCCTTATCGCAGGAACAACCCGCGCCGGAACCCCCTTTGTCCTACACGACCCCTACCTCGAAGCCACCACAGACTCCACTCTGACCTTCAGCGCCACCTCACCCCTGGCACGCCAACTCCCTTCCTGCGGCACCGTGGAAGTGGTGTTTCGCGACAACGCGCACACCACCGACTTCCGCTTCACCGGCCGGCTCACCGGCTACACCATCGAGCTAATCGACGCGCACCCACACCCCACGGGCGACCCCCAGCGCTAACTGCACGTTCCGATCCCCCACCGTCACCGCAACCGAACCACTAAACGGCCCGGATTCCGACACCGTCAGCGCAGCCCCCACCACAATTCCCTGCTCCGAAAAATAGCGCAGCAGCGCCGGGTCCGCGTCACTGATTCGCTCCACGGTGACCACGCTCCCAGCAGGCACCTCCGACAGCGCCACCGCCTCCAAACGGTCAACCGAACCATCCCTGCTTGGGATCGGATCACCATGCGGATCCCGATCCGGGAACCCCAGCTTCTCCTCAATCCGGTCAACCAAAAAATCGGACACCGCGTGCTCCAGCACCTCAGCTTCCGCGTGTACCTGATCCCACTCAAAATCCAGCGCACTGACCAGGAACGCCTCAATGAGTCGGTGGCGTCGCACCATCTGAATGGCGAGCTGGCGGCCCGTTTCCGTCAGCGTCACCGCACCATAGCGGGTATCATTCACCAGCTTGAGTTCCTGCAGCTTACGCACCGCATCAGAAGCAGTGGACAGCTTCACCCCCACCTGCTGCGCCAGCGCCGTCTTGGTCACCGGCTCCGCCGACCACTCCTGCAGCCCCCACAGCGCCTTGACGTAATTCTGGTGACTCGCGGATAGCTCCTCCAAGGAAGTGACGGGTTGTGTGTTGTTATTCGTCAATCCGAATCCCCACCCACACCGGCTCCGGTTCCAGCAGCACACCGAACTTCTTATCCACCCCGGCGCGGATCACTCGCGCAAGCGACACGATATCCGCTGCCGTAGCGCCACCCCGGTTGGTCAGCGCGAGCGTGTGCTTGGTGGACAGTGTCGCAGGAGCGTCACCGCCGGGGAATCCCTTGGGGAACCCGGCGCGTTCAATCAGCCACGCTGCCGACAGCTTCGATTGGTCAGAATCGGCAATCGGGTAGCACGGCATGGTGTCGTCGCCCGTCACGTTCCGAACGTAGTCAGCCACGCGATTATCGACGGCCGGGTTAGTGAAAAACGAACCTGCTGACCAGGTGTCATGATCCGCAGAATCCAACACCATTCCCTTACCGGCGCGTAGCTCAAGCACGGCCTCACGTACCTCGCCTGCTGGACGACGTTCTCCCGCACCGTTTGCCCCCAAACGACGGGCCAGTTCACCAAACCGCAATGGTGCCGACATCCCGGAAGGGTCAAGCTGCAGCTCGATGTCCAGTACCACAGCGCGGGAGGTAAATTTCAGGTTGGAGTAGCGGTATCCCAGCTCCAGTGCCTCCGCGGGTACCCACGTCACCTCGCGTTTCACCCGATCCAGCAGCCGGACCCGAGTGAGCACGCTGGAAATTTCTGCACCGTACGCCCCCACATTTTGCACGGGGACAGCACCCGCCGACCCTGGGATGCCAGAGAGACATTCAATCCCGCCGAGCCCAGCCCCGACAGCGAGGGAGACCACGTCGTCCCACTGCGCACCAGCCTCCGCATGTACCAGCCCACTCTCCGGGTCCACGGAAACGGAGTCAAAGTCCAAGACCACCGCCACAATGTCGAGGTCGCCATCGGCCACCACGAGGTTGGAGCCACCACCGACGATAAGGAGCGGGACTTTGTGGAAATCGAGCAACGTCACCACGGAAGCCGCCGCGGCCGGAGAATAGCAGCGCATAGTGAGCAGTGGCTCGCCCCCCACGCGCAGGGTGGTGAGATCACGTAGCGCCGTTTCCTCCAGCTCAAGGTCGGGAATTCGATCAATCTGTGGACGAATATCGGCGAGTTTTTGGGTCAGCAGTAGGTCATGCACACCAATAACGGTAGTCTGTATTCATGGCTAAGCGTAGTGAGAACACCGCAACTATTAATTTTCCACCAGCAAAGGTGCTTGAGGCATACTCGAGCGCTGAGTACTGGGCATACAACGTAGCTAACTTCTCCACCGAACCAGGAGAGGTGCACCAGTTCACCCAGACTGATGACAGCGTCGAAGTTGTCCTCTACGAGATCCTCCCACAGGAGCTGATGCCAGAGGCAGCACGAGCAATGATTTCCCAGGCGCTGAAGGTCAAGCGCGTGGTCAAGCTGGGTTCCACCGGCGGATCCTACACCGCCGATGTCAAGGGCACCCCAGTGGACTTCAAGGGCGACATCACCATCTCCGGCGAGGAGACCACCACCCTGACCTACGCCAACGAAGTCACCGTGGACATCCCATTCATGGGCCCTGCGATTGAGCCTAAGGTCGCTGAAGCCCTCGTTGATTTCTTCGCTAACGAGGCTGCCCTGACCGAAAAGTGGATCTCCGAGAACCTCTAAACTTCTCGTACCTCATGGCCGACCACGCTCACAACCTGCGGTTTTCCGCGAGCAAAGGTCGGCCTATCGGCGTTATTACCCGGGGCACCACCAATATCAACCGGCTCAGGCGCTGTGATCGCTGGATGCGCTACCACCCGGATATCCACGCGGCACTCGATGTAGCGCACCCGCTGGCCCTTGATGTTGGCTACGGTGCCTCCCACACCACCACGGTGGAATGGGCCGGTTGGCTACGCCGGATCCGCCCGGACATCCACGTGACGGGACTAGAGATCAACCCCGAACGAGTGTTGCCTCCCCGTGATGGTGTCACCTTCGAACTGGGCGGCTTTGAGCTTGCCGGCTACCAGCCCAACTTGGTCCGCGCCTTTAATGTGCTGCGCCAATACGATGTCGCCCAAGTGGATGAAGCATGGTCCGAGGTCTGCTCCCGGCTCGCACCCGGCGGATTGTTTGTGGAGGGCACCTGCGATGAACTGGGCCGACGCTCCTGCTGGGTGTTACTGGACTCCAGTGGCCCCCGGTCGCTCACGTTAGCGTGGGACCCGATGGACGTCGATAAGCCCAGCGACCTCGCGGAGCGCCTTCCCAAAAAGCTCATCCACCGCAACATCCCCGGCACCGCCATCTATGACCTGCTACGCGCCCTCGACGACGCCTGGGACCGCGCCGCCGGCTACGCCACCTTCGGCCCCCGGGTGCGCTGGCGCGAGGCGCGCGCCCTGCTTGACGACGCCATCCCCCACACCCCCATCCGGCGTCGCATACGTGACAATACGATCACAGTGCCGTGGGACTTTGTGGCGAACTAGCGTCCCGTTTGCCACACTGGTTGATTGTGACCAAAAAAATCTGGAAAGCATTCATCACCATCGCGCTCGTCCTCGCGCTGCTCCTGATCGCCGCCGAGTTCGGCTTGCGCTGGGCAATTAGCGACCAAATGAAGAAGGAGTTCGCCTCCTCCACTGGGCAGGCTCAAGAAGAGCCATCCATCAAGTTCGGCCCCACCCCGGTACTGTTGTCGCAGCTGACCGGTGTCATTCCTTCGGTGGAGATGCGTACCCCGGCAACGTACACCATCGCTGACGGCCCCAACGGCGCACCGAGCATCGTCGGGGATCCCGCCTCGCATGTGATGATTTCCGATCTGAACATCTCCGACCGCAACAACCCGATCGCTGGGCATCTTGAGGCGGAGACCGAACTGCCGGAGGATTTCCTGCTCGCCCAAGCGCAGGCGGGCGTGGCGAATCAGAAGGCTGCTAGTGGCAACGATCTCACATCGCAGCTGATTAATGGCCTGGTGAAGATCACCAAGTTCGATGCTGTCGCAGCCGAGAACGCCGTGAAAGTGGAATTCTCTAACGGGGCAGCCACCCTGACGCTCAGGCCGATCGCCACCAACGGTGGCCTCATTTTTGAAGCCGAACAAGCTAACCTGCTGGGATTGGACCTTCCCTCGTCAATCACCGAAACGATCTCTAAGGCGCTAGCGAAGCAAGCAGACCAAGCCGCTTCTGACCTTTCAGTAGACGAGGTAGTAGTGGAGGAATATGGCGTTCGGTTGCGGTTCTCGGGCGACGATGTCCCGCTCAGCAGCCTTGAGGAACAACAGCGAGCCCACACTCGCTAGGCCAGGATGTCTCGCGGGCGGGATACTCCCAGCCTGCTCGCGCCTGCCGCGATCAATTCCCGTGACATCTCCACGGTGCGAATCCCTCCCGACGCTTTAATCGGGATGCGTACCGTTTGAGCGAGCAGACGCACTGCCTCCACCGTTGCCCCGCCCGCGGGGTGGAAACCGGTGGAGGTTTTTACGTAGTCAGCGCCTGCCTTTTCCGCGATCTGCGCTGCCATAACGATCTTCTCTTCCGGAAACGCCGCCGTCTCGAGGATGACTTTCAGGGTGACATGATCAGTGATCGCCTCACGCACCGCCACGATCTCCGAGAGCAGCTGGTTCATATCGCCGCTACTGATCGCCCCGAGATTCGGCACCAAATCAATATGGGTAGCGCCGTTTTGCACCGCGAACCGCGCCTCCGTCGCTTTGATCAGCGGGTGGTGTGTGCCGTGCGGGAAACCGCACACCGTCGCAACTGTCAGCTCCGACTCGGCGACGGCGTGCAGCAGGTGTGGCGGCACACAGATGGTGGGCACCCCCAGGGCGTGGGCGTCTTCCGCCAGCTTTGCGACGTCCCGGGTCGTCGCAAGCGGATCCAACAGCGTGTACTCAAGCAAAGGGGCCAGATCGTGACTCATGTCTTCACTATATTCACACCACAGTAAGATATTCAGGCATGACTCCTGTAGCTCTCCCTGACACTGACGAACACCAGTACATCCTGACCTTAAGCTGCCAAGACACCACCGGCATCGTCGCCCGTATTTCCGCATTCATCCAGGAACTCGGTGGCTGGATCGTGGAGGCAGACTACTTCACGGACGCACATTCCGGCTGGTTCTTCACCCGTCAGGCAGTGCGCGCGTCCTCGATCAGCATCAGCTTCGAGGAGCTCCAGGAACGTTTCGCCGCGATCGCCGATTCCATCGGTGAGCATGTCGAATGGCGCCTCTACGATAACGCCCACCGCAAGAAGGCCGTCATTCTGGTGTCTAAGGAGGGTCACTGCCTGCACGATCTCCTCGGCCGCGTCGCGCAAAACGACTACCCGATGGAAGTTGCCGCCGTCATTGGTAACCATGAGAATCTCCGGCCGATTGCCGAAGCTCACGGTATCGATTTCCACTACATTCCGTTTCCGAAGGACGCCGTCGGCAAGCGGAAGGCCTTCGACAAGGTTGCTGCCATCGTCAATGCTCATGAACCGGACGCGATCGTGCTCGCCCGGTTCATGCAGATCCTGCCCGCCGACCTGTGCGAAATGTGGGCTGGCCGCGCCATCAACATCCACCACAGCTTCCTGCCATCATTCATGGGCGCTCGCCCCTACCACCAGGCGTACCAACGTGGCGTGAAACTCATCGGTGCTACCTGCCACTACGCCACCTCCGACCTGGACGATGGCCCCATCATCGAACAGGACGTCATCCGCATCTCCCACAAGGACACCCCTGCGGACATGCAGCGCATTGGTCGTGACGCGGAACAGCAGGTACTCGCCCGCGGCCTCCGTTTCCACCTGGAAGACCGCGTGCTGGTCCACGGCAATCACACCGTGATCCTGGTGTAACCTCCTACCAGCGGCCACTCAAAATGTCTTTGAGCTGTGGGCGGACGTCAAAGAAGAACACGCCCACGGCAACCAATCCGATCCAGCTCAGGAACATCATCTTGGTCGCGATCGCGAATGCCGAACCGACCAAGATCGCGCACCACACCCACTTGCCCTGGCGATCCGCCGCGGAAAACGCATCCTCACGGGTAGCGGCAACAAGGACGGCCCCGTACAGGGCCACGCCAGCCATCAACCAGTACAGCAGTTGATTTACCCACGCGTAGATGAAATCTGGGGTTATTGGCATCGGCTCATCCTTTGCTGTGTCACAACGTTCAACTGATCCCTCATCCTAACAGGCTTGAACCAAACAGCAGTTGGGAGACCGCGTAAATAGCAAGACCAGCGAGTGCACCGACGATGGTGCCGTTCAGCCTGATGTACTGCAGGTCTTTGCCCACCATCAGCTCAATCTTATCGGCTGCTTCTTCTGCATCCCAGCGGGCCACGGTCTCTGAAATGATCTCGGCTACCGCTGGAGCGTAGTTGTCCGCCAGGAAGCGCGTCGCCCCCGTAATGCGTCGGTCCAAAGACTGCCTCAGGTCCGAGTCATCCCGCAGGTTGTTGCCCCACACCACCGCCGACTCGGCGATCTTAGTGCGCAGGGGCGACTCCGGGTCAGAGGCAGCTGCGATGATGCCCCGAGAGGTTGCCGCCCACAGTTGCTGTGGCGCGTTCAGGACAGGGCGTGACCCCATCACGTCGTGCTTCCAGTCCTCGACCCTAGCGATCATGACCTCGTCGTGCTGCAGGTCGTGAGCCAAGCGATCGATGAAGTCCCGCAAGGCCTGGCGCGCCTCATGGTCGGGGTTGTGTGCGACGGCGGAGGTCCACTCCACTGCCTCCCGGTACACCTTGTCACCCACTAGATCATGAACAAACCTCGGGGCCCAACGGGGCAGCCGTTCGTCCACCATTTCCACAATGAACGCCTGGTTGTCTGTGACTTTGCGGTGCACCCAACGCACGGTTTCTTCCACGAGTGGTTCAGTTTTACCGTCCTCGATGAGTTGTTCCAGCAACTTGCCCAGCGGAGGCCCCCACCGCGGCTCTGCCGCTTTATCCACCAACACCGTCTTAATAAGCTGTTCCGCGTCCGCTGGATCCATCGCACGTACCACGTTGACGGTGAGACGACCGGCTTCAGCAGAAACCTTGTCAGCATTCGCTGGATCCACGAGCCAGCTCGCGAGCTTTTCCGGGATGCCAAACTCGCGCACTTTTTCTGTGATGAGCTCAGCGTTGAGGAAGTTGGAGCTGATGAAGTCCGACATCGCTACGCCAACTTGATCCTTTTTCCGCTTCACGATCGCCGTGTGCGGAATCTTGAGCCCCATCGGATGTTTAAACAGTGCGGTGACAGCAAACCAGTCTGCAAGGCCACCGACCATTCCCGCTTCGGCAGCAGCCCGCACATATCCGATCCATGCGCCGGTGATCCCGAGCCGTGCCTCAGCGTAACGACAGCTCAGGAAAATCACTGCCGCGACGCCTAGCAATGCTGTAGCGAGGAACTTGTGGCGTTTCAGGGCGACGCGGCGCTCTGCTTCATCGGCCGGGGTGGGCATGGTTGATGTAGACATAACTGCCATTATCGCTTATCGACGCCATCAGTGATGAAGACCATGGGAATTTAGCGTACCGATGGGATTTTTACGGCAGTTTTCGTCCCATCCGTACGCTCGATTTTCCTTTCTGCCCTAACTAAAGCAGCCCCGCCAACTCACCCTTTCAGGTGAGCAGACGGGGCTGTGAGCGGGGTGGTTAACTAGTCGTTTCGACCAGTGCGGGCACGCCACTTACGGAGCTCGCTGCGGCCAGCAAAAATCGCGCCGAATCCTGCCACGAGGAAGACGACGGCGAGAACGCCACCGACCACGGCGTAGAGGTCCCAGTTTTCCTGAGATCCAACAGTCTTAGCGCCGAACCCGAAGATCAGGATGCCGAAACCAGCGAGAGAAGCCAAAACCAGGCCCATGCCGATCCACGTGGAGGAACGGAGCAAGGAGGAGTGTGGTGCCTCGTAGCTCACAGGGTGGTAACCCTCAACGTAGTTGGCCTCGATGGTTCCCTCGTATACAGGGAAATCCTGGAGAGCTTTGCTGTCGTTCATGTTAGCTAGTCGCCTTTCTCAAAAGCTGCAATTACTTACAGCTTAGTGGTCCTTTGCAGAGAAGAAAGCACGAGCCCTCTCCTTGTTGATCGCAGCAACTGCGGTCAATGGGATACCAGCTGGGCAGACGTCAGCACACTCGCCGTAGAGGGAACATGGACCGAAGGTGGTTTCCACTTGGTCAACCATCTGACGGGCACGCTTGCCACGCTCTTCCTTGCCCATTGGCATGAGGGAGAGGTGAACGAGCTTTGCACCGGTGAACAGGTGTGCCGCGCCGTTAGGGCAGGCAGCCACACATGCGCCACAGCCGATGCAGGCTGCGTGGTCCAGAGCCAGCTCAGCGGTCTGGTGGTTCATGTGCAGGGTGTCTGCATCTGGAGCGGTACCAGCGTCAACGGAGACGTAGCCACCCTGCTGCATGACGCGGTCCAGAGCGGAGCGGTCGACGACCATGTCCTTGATGACAGGGAACGCTGCGCTGCGCAGTGGTTCGATCTTGAGAGTGTCACCGTCGTTGTAGCTCACCAGGCGCTGCTGGCAGGCTGGCTTGTTCTTGTCTGCACCGTGTGGGCGACCGTTGACGTTGAGGCCACAGGTACCACAGATGCCCTCGCGGCAGTCAGAGGCGAATGCGAATGGCTCCTTGCCGGCCTCGATCATGCCTTCGTTGACGTGGTCGAGAAGCTCGAGGATGGACATCTGCTCAACTGCGTCTGGGACCTGGACAGTCTCGAAGTGACCTTCGGTGTTTGGTCCAGCCTGACGCCAAATTTCAAGAGTCAGTTTCATTACTTGTAATTCCTTGTCATCAGCGGGACGGCTTCGAAGTAGAGAGGCTCAGCGTGGCGGATGAACTTGTCTTCGCCTGCTGGCTCCCATGCAGAAACGAAGCACCAGTTGGCGTCGTCGCGTTCTGCTTCGCCTTCTTCGGAAAGGTGGTCGTCACGGAAGTGCGCACCACAGGACTCATCGCGGTCGAGCGCGTCGACACACATGAGTTCGCCGAGGTCGATGTAGTCGGCCACGCGGTTGGCGTACTCCAGAACCTGGTTCATCTCTTCTGGGCTACCGGTGATGCGCAGGTTGGACCAGAATTCCTTGCGCAGCTTGCGGATGTCCTCGATGCCCTTCTTCAGGTCCTCGATGTTGCGGGCAACACCACAGGAGAAGTAGAGGATATCGCCGAGCTGACGGTGGAAGAACTCAGGGCCGTGCTCACCGTTGATGCTCATCAGCTTGTCGATGCGAGCCTGAGCTTCCTGCAGTGCCTTCACTGCAGCTGGGCTGTCCTCGGCGAGGCGTGGCTCGTTGAGGTGCTTAGCCAGGTAGTTAGGCACGGAGAATGGCAGGGTGAACCAGCCGTCAACGGATGCGGACAGCAGGGAGTTTGCGCCGAGTCGGTTTGCGCCGTGGTAGGTCCAGGAGCACTCGCCGGCAGCGAACAGACCTGGGATGGACGTCATCTCGTTGAAGTCGGTCCACAGACCACCCATGGTGAAGTGGCAGGTCGGTGCGATACGCATCGGAACCTTGTATGGGTTCTCACCGATGGCGTCTTCGTACATCTCGAAGAGGTTGGAGTAACGCTCACGGATAACATCCTCACCGAGGCGCTGGATAGCGTCGCGGAAGTCGAGGTACACAGAGTTGTGCAGCGGGCCGACGCCCAGGCCTGCGTTGATCTGCTGGGAAATACCACGGGATGCGACGTCACGAGGCACGAGGTTACCGAACGCTGGGTAACGACGCTCCAGGAAGTAATCGCGCTCTTCCTCAGGGATGTCGTTGCCTGGACGATCGTCCTTTGGCTTCTTAGGAGACCAAATACGGCCGTCGTTACGCAACGACTCAGACATCAGAATCGTCTTCGACTGCCATTCAGAGTTAACCGGCAGGCCGGTTGGGTGGAACTGAATGAAGGACGGCGATGCGAGGTATGCGCCGCGCTCGTAAGCACGCATGATGGCGGAAGCGTTGGAGTTCTTCGCCAGCGTGGACATGTAGTACACGTTGCCGTAGCCACCGGTGGCCAGCACAACAGCGTGGCCGGTGTGAGCCTTGAGCTCACCGGTGATCAGGTTACGCATGATCACGCCCTGGCAGACCTTCTGGCCATCAACTTCGTTGATGATCAGGTCAACCATTTCGTTGTGGGTGAAGATTTCAACGGACTTCTTGTGGATCTGGCGCTGCAGCGCTGCTGCACAAGACAGCTGCAGCTGCTGGCCTGTCTGACCACGGGTGTAGTAAGTACGGGAAACCTGCACACCACCGAAGGAACGGGTGGCAAGGGTGCCGCCGTATTCGCGAGCGAATGGTGCGCCAATGGCGTTCATGTGGTCGATAACACGGACGGATTCTACGGCCAGACGCCAGCAGTCAGCCTCACGGGAGCGGTAGTCGCCGCCCTTGACGGTGTCCTTGACGTGGCGGTATGCGCCGTCGTTGTCGACCTTCTTACCACGAGCGGAGTTGACGCCACCCTGTGCAGCAATGGAGTGTGCACGGCGTGGGGCATCGTGGTAGGTGAAGACCTTAACGTCGTAGCCGAGCTCACCGAGAGCTGCAGCAGCGCCACCACCGGACAGACCGGTACCGATGACGAGGATGCGGAACTTACGGCGGTTCAGCGGGGAAACGAGATCGTAGTGATCCTTCTGGTATTCCCATGCATCCTTGTAGGAAACACCCTCAGGAAGAGCGGATTCCAGCACGGAGCCGATGGAAACACCAGGGACAACGGAAGCAGGAGCGTTGAACTCTGGCTTCGGTGCGGTTTCGTTATGAGTGCTCATTAATTCTTACCTTCCGACCTAGCTAATCCAGCCAAAGAGAACGGCCAGAGGAATGATGCTGTTGCCCACAAGCACTGCAGCTGGGATCAGGTAAGCAACGAAGAGCAGCACGGCGCGCCAGCGCTTTCCGGTGATGCCGAGGTCGCTCACTGCGGTCCACAGACCGTGAGACAGGTGCAGGAACAGGATCAGCATGGCGACGATGTAGAAGATCGCTACACCTGGGCGGCTAAAGGACGCGATCAGGTTAGCGTAAGCAGCGCCGTGCTCGAAGGAATCAGATGCAGCTGGGGCTGCACCAAGGGTGAGATCCAGGATGTGGAAGATGATGAACAGCAGCAGCACCACGCCGGTCACGATCATGGAGCGCGCGGTGAAAGAGTTCAGACCACCGATGAGGTTGGTGCGCTTGAACTTGCCTCGGGACTGCTTTGCACGGCCAACGAGCGCAAATGCGCCGTATACGTGAAGTACAAGGCATACCAGCAGCACGATGCGGAAGATCCACAGAATACCCTCGCGAGGGAATAGTGGCTCACCAACGGTGCGCAGGAACTCTGCGTAGACGTCGATAGCCTTCTCTTCGCCGTGATCCGGCAGGAAGATCTTCAGGTTACCGATCATGTGGACCAGTACGAACAGTCCGAAAATCACGCCCGTGACCGCCATGGTCAGCTTGAGCGCCCAAGTTGGATAGGATGGCCGCTCACGTAGCGGCTTTTCAGTAATCTTGCCGTGAGCGACTGCGTCACGGTCATCAAATTTAACAGTCATGGCACCTCCAGTGTCGCTACTACTTTACGACCTGGCGCCCCGAAAGAACCACTCAACAACCACCCATGTGACTTCGAGCACTCATGAATGGCCAATTATTGGCAGGTTTTTCCCAGGCGGGAACCATGTAATTAACTAGTCCCACCAGTAACAACGGTAACCATGCTGCACGTTTTCAATAAACTGTGCGCTTGATCACACGCTGCCATTTCGGACATCACACTCCCCCTTTTTTAGATCAATCGAAAGATTGATTAAAGCGCTTGCGAATTTAGCAACAATTTCGCTCGCTAATTCCCTTTTCTAGCAGGAGCTTTGTTACTTTAGCTAATTGCAGAATTAGCTTTGTAAAAACTTGTGAAGTTTTCATGCAAAGGTGACTCCCATCACGCTATGGTGTTCACATGGGAAAGACATATGTGGGCTCACGCCTTCGCCAATTGCGCCGTGAGCGTGACTTAAGCCAGGCTTCGCTAGCCGCGACCCTCGGCCTCTCTGCTAGTTACGTCAACCAGATCGAGCACGACGTGCGCCCACTCACCGTCCCCGTGTTGCTTCGCATCACCGAATCTTTTGGTGTTGACGCAACCTTCTTCTCCCGCGATGATGACTCCCGGTTGCTCGCCGAAGTTCAAGACGTCGTCCTGGATAAGGAGATCTGCCCCACCTCCGTCGAACTGCAAGAGATCTCGGAGATGGTCTACAATCACCCCACCCTTGCCCGCGCCATGGTAGATATGCACCGGCGTTACCGAAACGTCCGAGATAAGTTGAACCTGGCCGTCGATACGCGCCATTCGCCCACGCCCGACGCCCCAACTTCCGCTTCGCAAGCGCTCTCCATGCCACACGAAGAGGTTCGCGACTTTTTCTACGCCCGCCAAAACTACCTCGACGGGGTCGACACCCAGGCTGAACGCATCGCCAACGAACTGAGCATCGGCCCCAACGACATCCGCGCCACCGAAGACTCCATCGCGCACCGCTTGCGCACCGTCCACGGGGTGAACATCCACTCGGCCAGTGAAGTCGGTGGCATCCTGCACCGCTATGACCCCGACACCCGGGACCTCACCCTGTCCACCCGCCTCGACCCCGGCCAGCGCGCCTTCCGTATGGCATCTGAGCTTGGCCACCTCGAAGCACACGCCGTGATCAAGTCCTATGTCGACGAAGGTCACTTCACCTCGCCCGAATCCTACGAACTAGCCATGCGCGGCGTCGCACAATACTTCGCAGCCGCACTCATGCTCCCCTACCGCAGCTTCCACAACGACTCCGAAAAATCACGCTACGACATCGAATACCTCTGCCAGCTTTACGGTGTCGGCTACGAAACCACCTGTCACCGACTCTCCACCCTGCAACGCCCCCAACTCCGCGGCATCCCCTTCACCTTCGTCCGCGTAGACCGCGCCGGCAACATGTCCAAACGCCAATCCGCCACCGGATTCCACTTCACCCACTCCGGCGGCACCTGCCCACTCTGGAATGTCTACGAAACATTCACCAACCCCGGCACCATCATGCGACAACTCGCCCAAATGCCTGATGGCCGCAACTACATGTGGGTATCCCGAACCGTCCGACACCACCGCGGACGCTACGGCGAACCCGGGAAACTCTTCGCCATTGGTCTCGGCTGCGAAGCACGCCACGCCGACCGCACCATCTACTCCGAAGGACTCGACCTAGAAGACATGAACGCAGCAACCCCCATCGGAGCTGGCTGCCGCGTGTGTACCCGAGACAACTGCGCCCAACGCGCCTTCCCGCCGGTGCACCGCAACATTCACATCGACGCACACGAGTCCACGGTGGCACCTTACTAACCAGGACGGATTTCTGGTTCCGATTGGCCAGAACGGGGGTGGTTTTTGGTCATTTCGAGCCAGAAATTCACCCTCCCTAAGCCAATAAAAATTCCCCCGCACAAGCAGGGGAGCTTTTCTCGTGCGGGAGAACCTAGAGGTTAATCATGTGGCCAACGATGCCTTCGGCGGCTTCCTTCATTGCCTCGGACAAAGTTGGGTGGGTGTGGACGTTGCGTCCGATTTCCTCCGCGGTCAGGTCAAACTTCTGCGCGAGGGTGAGCTCTGGGAGCATTTCGGAAACGCCAGCACCGACCATGTGGCCACCCAGCAGTTCTCCGAATTCACCGTCGGCGACGAGCTTGACAAAGCCTGCGGTCTCGGCGAGGCCCTGTGCCTTGCCGTTTGCGGAGAATGGGAAGGTAGCGACCTTGATCTCGCGGTCTGGCCACTTCTGCTTCGCTTGCTCTTCGGTGTAGCCGAAGGATGCGACCTGTGGGTTACAGAAGGTGGCGCGTGGCATCATCATGTAGTCGCCGAGTTCCATGGTTTCTGCGCCTGCGATGGTTTCAGCTGCGACTACGCCCTGTGCTTCCGCAACGTGTGCCAGCTGGAGCTTGGCAGTGACATCGCCGATGGCGTAGATGCCGTCGACGTTGGTGCGCATGAAGTCGTCGATTTCGATGGCGCCACGTTCGGTGAGCTTCACGCCGGTGTTTTCCAGGCCATAGCCTTCGGTGCGTGGCGCGAAACCGATGGAGACCATAACGCGGTCAGCCTTGATGGTGTCGGACTTGGAGCCGTCCTTGGATTCGACATCCACTTCGACACCCTTGCCCTCGCCGAGGTCACGAATGGCGGTGGTCTTGTGGCCCGTCAGGAGCTTAACGCCCAGCTTCTTGTATTCCTTGGTGATGGCCTTGGAAACGTCGGCGTCCTCGTTAGGAAGCACACGATCCATGAACTCCACGATGGTGATGTCCACGCCGTAGTTGGACAGCACGTAGGCAAATTCCATGCCGATCGCGCCCGCACCCACGATGACCATGGAGTTTGGCTTGTTGGAATCGAGGATTTGCTCTTCGAAGGAGACAATGTTGCCGCCGATTTCCACTCCAGGCAGGGAGCGAACGACGGAGCCGGTAGCGATGATGCAGTTATCGAAGGTGATGGTCTTGCCGTCTACCTCGATGGTCTTGGCATCCTTGAAAGTGCCCCAGCCGTCGATTTCGGTGATCTTGTTTTTCTTCATCAGGTAGTGGACACCCTTGACGATGCCCTCAGATACCTTGCGGGAACGCGCGTGCGCGACTCCGAAATCGAAGGAGACGTCACCGGAAATGCCGAAGGTCTTCGCTTCGTGATTGAAGATGTGCGCAACTTCTGCGTTCTTCAGCAGCGCCTTGGATGGGATACAGCCAACGTTGAGGCAGACACCACCCCAGTACTGCTTTTCTACTACTGCAACCTTCAGTCCAAGCTGGGCTGCACGGATGGCGGACACATAGCCACCTGGGCCAGCGCCGAGAACTACTACGTCATAATGTTCAGTCACGCCATCAAGGATACTTACCCTAGGCAACATTGGGGAGAGTTGGGCAGAAAAAAGGGCGCCGAGGTGCGTTTATGCACGCTTTTCGACGCCCTTTTCCTCGCAATCAGCGAGAAAACTTAAATCAAGCCAGCCGACAGAATAGCGTTAGAGATTCCGGAGGAAGTTGCGTGGAGGACTGGGCCCAGAGCGTAGTTGATGGCCAGGATGAGCTGTTCAAAAATCTGCATGATGTTTCCTTAAAGCTTTGAGTGAAAATTGAGCAACACGTTACCTCTACTCAACCGAAGAAACGCGTCATTTCGTTACATGTGCGAAACCACATTAACATCATTTGTAACAATACTGCCATTTAGTCACACACGCCACAGTTTTCCTGCTACTTTGTTAGGTGGTTACCCTTTGTCTTGAAAGTTCCCTACTTTCACGGAAAGATTGTCGATTGGTAACATTCGGAACGAAACTGCCGACAAGCCCTTTGAAGGTTGTAAGACCGCTGTCATACACATGGGATAGACCTGCCGGTCTACCGTCGTAGAACGAGAAAGACTGAATATATGAAGAACTTCCGTCGCATCGCCGCTTCTGTGGCTGCTGCCGCCACCCTGCTGGCTGGAGCTCCAGTAGCAATCGCAGGCACCCCCGTTGCAGAGGTCGCAGCCGGTGTTGCCCCAGCCCAGATCAATGTTGGACCAATGGGTGACGCCCCGCAGTGGCGTGCGGCCGTTGAAGCACACCCACTGGCAGAAGAGATGTGGGCTTACTCTCCGTCCATGGATCGCTGGGTACCGCTCGTCGTTAAGCGTGCTGCTAACCCAGGTCGTCCAACCGTGTACGCCCTGAACGGTGGCGACGGCGGCGAAGGTCGCGCCAACTGGGTCATGCAGTCTGACATTCTCGACTTCTACGGCGACAAGGACGTCAACCTGGTCATCCCAATGGCCGGCAAGTTCTCCTACTACACCGACTGGCAGCAGGACGCACCAAGCCTCGGTGGCAAGCAAATGTGGGAAACCTTCATGACCAAGGAACTGCCACAGGCCATCGAAGCACAGCTGGGCGCTAACTCCCAGCGCGCCATCTTCGGCATGTCTATGTCCGCCACCACCACCCTGCTGTACGCACAGCACCAGCCAGGCTTCTACGACGCTATCGGCTCCTTCTCCGGTTGTGCGCAGACGTCCGGCGGTCTCGGCCTGTTCGCCATCGACAAGACCCTCGAGCGCGGTGGCGTTAACCGCGAAATGATGTGGGGCCCACTTGGCACCGGTAACTGGCACTACAACGACGCCCTCATCAACGCCGAAAAGCTGCGTGGCACCGCGATGTACATCTCCAACGCCTCCGGCCTGGCAGGCCAGAACGACCTGTGGACCAGCCCACGCACCCAGGGTAACTCTGCTAACGTCGGCGTCCTGGTCGTTGAAGGTGGCGCCATCGAAGCTGCTACCAACCAGTGCACCCACGACCTGAAGGCCAAGTTGGATGCTCAGGGTATTGGTGCAGACTGGGCACTGCGTCCAGTTGGTACCCACTCCTGGTCCTACTGGCAGGATGACCTGCGCGGCTCCTGGGAGACCTTCCGCTACGCCTTCGGAATGTAGCGCAGCCGGTTAAAATCGCCCCCTCCATCTCGGAGGCGGGCGATTTTTGCATTCTCACCAATAACCGCTGCGCAAATCGAGCGTACGGATGGGATTTTTAGAGCCTAAATCGTCCCAAACGTACGCTTGATTTCACTCCTACCCCTGATTCGACACATATCAGTAAACTCACGGGGTATGACACAGACCCACGACTTCCTGCGCGATATTGACTCTCCTGACGCACTAGCGTGGGCTGCGGAAAGATCCGAGCGCACGGCAGCAAAGCTCGAACTTGAGCCGCTTCGTAGTGAGCTGCTTGCGGCGCTGGATACGGACGCGCGGATCCCCATGCCCCGCCGGCGCGGCGAGTTGCTTTTCAACTTTTGGCGCGATGCCGATCACCCACGCGGCGTCTGGCGGACCACCACCTTGGACAGCTACCTGGGAGAAACCGAGTGGCGCACCCTGATCGACGTAGATCAGTTGGCTGCCGCCGAAGGCGAGAACTGGGTGTGGAAAGGAGCGCATGTGCGTTCTCCACACTACGACCGTGCGATGATCAAGCTCTCCCGTGGTGGCGCGGACGCGACCGAGCTCCGGGAATTTGACCTTACCACCGGCGAATTTGTGCCTGGTGGCTTCACCGTTCCAGAAGCAAAAACCGACGTCAGTTGGCTAGATCAGGACACCTTGCTCATCGGCACTGACATGGGAGAAGATTCCCTCACCGAATCTGGGTACCCCGCCCACGTGTACCTGTGGAAGCGTGGCGAGGACTTGGCCGATGCGGAACTGTTTTTCTCAGGTAGTCGCAGCGACGTGGCAGTGGGTGGCTGGCACGACTCGATGCCCGGCTTCGAGCGAACCTTCGTCACCCGTTCCCTCGATTTCTACCGTTCCCGCACCTACCTGGACCGGGATGGACTCCAACTCATTGACATCCCCGAAGACTGCGGTTTCTCCACCTTCCGCGAATGGATGTTCATTGCACCCCGCACGGATTTCGCCGGGATCCCGGCCGGTGGTCTGGGAGTGAAGCTCTTTGAGAACTTCCTCGCCGGGGACCGTGACTTCACGCCGGTTTTTACTCCTACCGCAGAAACCTCCCTGCAGGGGCTGACGTTCACCAAGAACTACGCAGTGCTCAGCCTGCTCAGCAATGTGGCCAGCCGCATCATCACCATCCCGCTCGGCCAGTGGGACGAGCAGCACACGCTCGTCGATGGCCTGGGAACCTCCTCGGTCGCCGGAACCAGCCCACTGCGCGATGACGAGATATGGATCACCACTACTAGCTTCGCCCAGCCCACCACCCTGCATTTTGGGCATATCGGTGGGGAGCTGACCGAAGTAAAGACCGCGCCTGCGCTTTTCGACGCCACCGGGATGGAAACCCGCCAGCACTGGGCTACCTCCACCGATGGCACCCGCATCCCCTACTTCATCACGGGTGTGTTTACCGATCAGGCACAGCCAACGTTGGTCCACGCCTACGGCGGTTTCGAGGTCTCACTGCGCCCCAGCTATTCGGTGACGCGAGGCATCGGTTGGCTCGCGCGGTCAGGCCTGTTCGTGGAAGCAAATCTGCGTGGTGGCGGAGAGTTTGGTCCGGAGTGGCACTCCCAGGTGGTGAAAACGAACCGGCACAAGGTATGGGAGGACCACGAGGCTGTCCTCGCTGACCTCGTGGAACGTGGTTACACTACCCCACAGCTGCTCGGTATCAGGGGCGGATCTAACGGCGGGCTGCTCACCGCTGGCGCACTCGTGCAGTATCCCGACCGGATGGGGGCCGTGGTCAGTCAAGTGCCTCTAACAGACATGTTGAGCTACCACACCATGAGCGCCGGCGCCTCCTGGATGGCGGAATACGGCAACCCGGATGATCCAACTGAGCGGGAAGCCATCGTGAAGTGGTCACCGCTGGAGGGCGTCGATAAGCAGCGTGCTTACCCGCCTTGCCTCGTGACCACCTCCACGCGCGATGACCGCGTCCACCCCTCCCACGCCCGCCTGTTCACCCAGCAACTCGAAGACGCAGGTCAGCGCGTCGATTACTACGAAAACATCGAGGGTGGCCACGCCGGGGCGGCCGACAACGAGCAAACTGCATTCATGGAAGCGCTCATCTACTCCTGGCTGTGGAGTACCCTAAGTAACCGATGACCACTCACCGCCTGCGCAACACCCCGATCCCCGGTACCCGAGACGACTACACGGGGGTCGACTTCAACCTCGGGTTCCACATCAGCCACTACGACCTCACCCTCGATTACCGGGTACTGCCGAACCGGCTGAACGCGGTGGCCACGATCGATGCGGAGAATTACGAACCGATCCAGGGCATGACTCTTGACCTGGTGGATTCCATGCGAGTGTCCAAGGTGACGGCGCAGGGCGTGCGACTCGCAAGGTTCAAACAATCCTCAGACAAGCTCCGGATTGCCTTCGCGGAAGAGGTCCCCGCCGACACGAGCTTCGTGCTGACGATCAAATACGCCGGCAACCCCCACCCCGTCCGAACAGCGTGGGGAGAAATCGGCTGGGAGGAGCTGTCCTCCGGCTCCCTCGTCGCGTCCCAACCCTGTGGCGCGCGTACGTGGTTCCCCTGCGATGACACCCCGGATGAGAAGGCGACGTATGACTTTCACGTGAGCGTCGATAACCCGTTCACGGCGGTGTGCAACGGCATCCTTCGAGGTCAAAGCCGATCTGGGTCGCGCACCACATTCCACTGGCACATCGAGCAGCCGATGGCAACATATCTGGCCACGGTGATGGTCGGCGAGTACCAACGCCTGGAGCTGAGCAACGATCCGGTCCCCATTATCGGCTACGTGCCGGCGAAACTCATTCCGGCATTCCAGAAAAGCTTTGCGCGCCAGGCGGACATGTTGGCCCTTTACGTGCAGCTATTCGGCGAATATCCCTTTAGCAGCTACACGGTAGTCGTGACCGAAGACAACCTCGAGATCCCGCTGGAAGCGGCCGGGTTGTCTATTTTCGGCGCCAATCATGCGCGGGAAGCCCGCTGGGAGCGCCTCATCGCGCACGAGCTGTCTCATCAGTGGTTTGGCAACTCGATGGGCCTAGCCCAGTGGAATGACATTTGGCTCAACGAGGGCTTTGCCTGCTACGCCGAATGGCTGTGGTTCGAGCATTCCGCTGGCCGGCCAGCCGCCGAGGCGGCACGGGAACACTACCGTGGCTTGGTGGCGAAGCCTCAGGATCTTCTACTCGCTAATCCCGGCCCGCGGGATATGTTTGATGACCGCGTGTACAAGCGCGGCGCGTTGGTGGTCCACTCCCTCCGCACGCTGCTTGGCGACGATCAGTTCTTCGCAATGCTGCACCGCTACGTCGAATTCGGCCGTCACGGTGTCGTGGAACCGCACGACCTGCGCGGAGAAGTGTTGAATGCTGCCGAGGACCCGCATGCCGTGACACAGCTGTGGGAGTCCTGGCTGCATGAGGTGCAGCTGCCGGTGTTCCCGGAGCCGAGCGCCCGATGAAATCACTGTCCCTAGCGACAGTGTTCGCAGCGCTGTCCGGCTTCGCCATCATTTTCATCGCCCCGCACGCCATGCCACGCGTCGAGGTAGAAGAGTTCATGGCCTTCTGGGGGCTATTCTTCGCCATCACTGGGCTCATCGACGGCCTCATGCAAGAAACCACCAGGTCCGTCTCCAGTGCGCGTTCACACGATCAACTACCGCTAGTTGTTGCTAACCCGTGGCGTACCGCAGCGGGGATCGCGAGTGTCCTTGGCTTCATCGCCATCATCTCTTCACCGCTCTGGCTCATGCTGCTGTCTACGACATCCGGCGTGGCGGTGGCACTGTTGGCCTTCGGCTTGATGTCATACGTCTTCCAGGCGTTGATGTCCGGTCTGCTCAGTGGCACTGAGAAGTGGCCACTTTTGGCGGCGCTGCTCACCCTGGATTCTGGGATTCGCCTAGGCTTGGTGTTGCTCGCGTGGTGGGCAGGCTGGGGACTTCCGATGTTCCTGGTCATCACGGTGATCGGCGCACTGAGCTGGCTGATAATCTTCCCGCTGGCCAAGGATGCGGTGCGCGCTCAGACGGACTGTGCGCCAGTGGTCTTCCGCCGAAATACGCTGTCGGCCATGATGGCGACCGGGGCAACTGCGCTGCTCATTACGGGTTTTCCCACGTTCATTAAGGCGACCCAGGATCCTACCCCGGTGGCTGGGGTGACGATGGCAGCAGTCATGTACGCGGTGACGCTGACGCGCGCCCCGATTTTGGTGCCGCTGCAGCGCTTCCAGTCAGCGTTGATCGTGAACTTTGTGGCGGGTCGCGCGCACGTGCTGCAGGCCTTAGCGAAGCCCGTAGCGGCAGTGTTTGCGCTTGGGGTCAGCGGTGGCGCCCTAGCTTGGCTGATTGGTCCGTGGATCATGGAAACGCTGTGGGGGCCGGACTACGCGGTCCCGGGGGTGGTGCTAGCCATCCTCACCCTGGCGAGTGCCTGCACTGGCGCGCTCATGATCACCGGTACTGCGACCCTCGCTATCGAGCGTTACCGCAGCTACGTGCTGGGGTGGGTCGTGGCCACCGTGGTGGCTTTTGCCATGTTGTTGCTCCCTTTTACGCTGGCCACGAACGTGTGCACGGCACTGTTGCTGGGCCCGGCCGTGGGCGCTTTAGTCCATGTGTCCGCGCTGGTTCGCGACTAGGATACGTGGTATGCCGACGCTCTCCGTTCTTGTCACCGTCTATCACCGCATTAAGCCCGCCGAGCTGCGGGAAGCCCTCGACTCCTTGACGCTACAAACCCACCCGGCGGACGAGGTGGTGATCGTACAGGATGGGCCGATCGGTGACGATTTGCAGGCGCTTATCGACGCCTTCCTCACCTCCTATGACGGTGCCCGCACGATCGTGTTGGCGCGTAACCAGGGGGCGGGGCCTGCGTCTCAAGCAGGGCTCAGCACCATTGACACCGATTTCATCGCGCGTCTCGACGCCGACGATGTCGCATACCCGGAGCGCTTCGCGCAGCAACTTGCGTTTTTCGCCGCGCACCCAGATATTGACGTGTTGGGCACCGCGCTGGCAGAGTTCCACGATGACATCACCAACGTTGTCGGAGTGCGCACTTTGCCAGAAACCCATGATGAACTGGCAAAATATGCGCTAATTAATTCCCCTATCAATAATCCGAGTGTGATGATGCGGACGGCCGTCGCTAAGGCAGCGGGTGGCTATCGCGACGTGCACCACATGGAGGACTACGACCTGTATGCTCGCCTGCTCGCCAGCGGTGCGCAGCTCCATAACCTGCAGCAACCGCTGACGTATTTCCGTTCCAGCGCCGACGTGTTTGAGCGCCGCACGGGCAAGGGTATGTTCGCGGCGGAGCGTCACATGCAGCGCAATTTGGTGTCCTATGGCCTGATTTCCCGGCCGCGTTCGTGGTTTAACCTGGTGGCGCGCACGGCCTATCGGCTCTTGCCCGCGCAAGCTTTACGGGCAGCGTACGGCAGGTTGTTCCACCGCGACTAGTGCGATGCGTTAGGCTACTAGCCATCATGGATAATACTGACACTTGGCTGGTTATTCCGTGCTACAACGAGGGCTCTGTGATTCAGGACGTCATCGAAAACGCGCGCAAGACCTTTCCTAACATCGTGGCCGTCAACGACGGTTCCGCCGACGACTCCGCCGCGCGTATTCACGCCGCAGGTGCTCACTTGGTGAACCACCCCGTGAACCTCGGCCAGGGTGCGGCGATCCAGACTGGCGTGGAGTATGCGCGGATGCAGCCGGGCGCCGAGTATTTTGTCACCTTCGATGCCGACGGCCAGCACCAGGTGAAGGACGTGGTGAAGATGCTGAACCGGCTACGTACTGAACCGATCGACATTGTCGTGGGAACCCGGTTCGGCCGCCCGCGCGCCGAGGATGACCAGGTGCCGTGGATTAAGCGGGTGGTGCTCAAGACCGTCGTGTTCCTCTCGCCGCGCACCCGTCGCCTCGGGCTTACCGACGCCCACAATGGCCTGCGAGCCTTCAACAAAAGGGTCGCTAATGAGCTGAACCTGCGCATGAACGGCATGAGCCACGCCTCCGAGTTCGTCTCCACCATGGACGAAAAGAAGTGGCGGGTGGCCGAGGAGCCGGTAGATATCCTGTACACCGAGTACTCCATGTCCAAGGGCCAGTCCCTGATCAACGGCGTGAATATCCTCGCCGACGGTTTGCTTGCGAGGAAGTTGCCATGACCATTGTGATTCAGATTCTGCTGCTGCTAGCGACTGCGTTTTTGGTGCTCTATTTCCTGGGCAACCGTCGTAAAGCACGTGCGAAGGCTGGCGTGAAGCTGGGCTTTTTGTTGTTCATCTTGGCTTGTATCTGGGCTGTTCTCCGCCCCGATGATCTGACCGTGGTGGCCAACTGGGTGGGCGTTTCCCGTGGCACCGATCTGCTGCTCTACGCCCTGGTCGTGGCATTCATGTTCACCACCTTGTCCTCCTACGTGCGCTTTCGTGAGCAGGAGCTGCGCTACGCGCGCCTTGCCCGCGCCATCGCGCTGAAGAATGCTGTGAAGCCGGAAGAAGAACTGAGCTAATGTCCCGCACGCGTGTTGCCCTGCTTGTTGTTATTGGTGTGCTTTTGGGTTCGGTGTTTGGCCTCGGTGGCTTCATCTTGGGCGAACGCTCCGCGACATCCCAGTTCATCGCCGAAAACCCCTCATCCGCCACGGCCATCAACGCGAAACTGGCGAAGGTGCAGGCCGGCACCGGTGACCGCACCGCCAAGCCGCTTGCCGACGGCACCTATAACGCGCTGATCCAAGGCCCCAGCGGGGAGATCAAGTCCCAAGCAGACATTGAAAAGATCCACCGCCGCAACCCGGAGGATCCTTTCGCTATCGGTGCCCTCGACGCCCCTGTAGTGATCTCCGAGTTTTCCGATTTTGAGTGCCCATTCTGCGCTCGCTACTCCACCCAAACCGAGGGGCGCATCCTCACTGATTACGTGGAGAAGGGCCTCGTCCGCATCGAGTGGAATGACCTGCCTATCAACGGGCCGGATGCCGACGCTGCTGCCCGGGCTGGGCGCGCCGCTGCCGAGCAGAACAAGTTCCACGAATTCAAGTCTGCGTTATTCGCCGAGTCTGCGAAGCAAAACGGGCACCCTGGCTTCGGTCAGGCCGACTTTGAGCGCTTTGCCCAGGCTGCCGGCGTTCCTGATATGGACAAATTCAAGGCAGACGCCACTTCAGACAAGTATGACCAGGCCATCGAGCAGGCCAAGAAATACGGCGGCGGGATCGGTATTTCTGGCACCCCAGCGTTTTTGATCGGCACTAAGTTTGTCTCTGGCGCCCAGCCGTGGGAAGTGTTTGAATCTGCCCTGAATGAGCAGCTGGCTGCCACGGTTAAGTAGCGCTTTCCGATAACTGCGTTGGAAGGCAGAACTACACCACTTTTCGAACATGTGTGCCACTTTTTGAGTTGGCGTGTCCTCCTTGGTTGTTATGCTGTAGTCAGTAAATTAAATGAGCAGGTCACAGGGGGTGAACCATGCAAGAACTGCAAGCAGCATTAACAATAATTCGGGGCGAAGGACACGTCATTGACGTCACTAACCCTTTCGAAGTCGAGGGGGCTGTCGCTGATTTGGTGCAAATCCGAGAGGCCGTCGCCCGTTTGGAGACCTCGCTCGCCAGCCATCTCGATCTAGAAGGCCTCGGCAGGGCCGGGGTTCATCCACGGCATGCTAAGACGCTCCTCCGGCGTGCCGATTCGCGGTGGGACGACGGCGTCGACGCCGACCACCAAGACGAAATCTTGCGCGCCCTCACCAGCCTGTCGCCAGCGTCGAACCGGCGAGATGAAATCTACGACGCAGCTTCCACAGAAGTTCAGGGCTACAACCGCCCCACGTCACCTGAGCAAACCTGGCGCTTTACCCGCGACCAGGTTGTGCAGGAAAACCAGCGCCTGGCCAAAGATCCCCTCCAGGCGCGCGTGCAACGCCGGTTCACACTCGGCAAGCCCGATGAACATGGTGGCGCCAAGTTCTCCGGATACACCACGCCGGAAACCGGGGCCCTCCTGGAAGCACTCATGAACCAAGCTTTCAGCACCACCCCAAGAGCCGACGGCGACCTCCGCACCGTGCGGCAACGCCAACATGACGCTTTCGCGGAAGTCGTCCGCTGGGCTAGCAGCAACCGTGTCAACAACACCGGGCACGCCAGCCTCGTTGTCTCCATCACGGAAGATGACGAACTCGACCTGGCCAACCGGTTCCCCACCAACACCCATTTCGAGCTCAACCTGCTGGAAATCCTGGCGCTCGGAAACGATAACATCACTGACTATATCGCCGTACACAACCATCACGGCGCGGTTGTTCAGCTGGTCACCGGCAACAGAAGCGTCACCTTCGCCCAGCGGGTCGCCCTTTTAGCGGAGCAACTCGTCTGCCAGTACCCCGGCTGCGACGAGGTCGCCGGGCGCTGCGACGGCCACCATGTCATCCCGTGGTCCCAGTGCCAGGAAACTGCGCTGGACAACATCGCCCTGATGTGTCGCAAGCACCACCGCAGGAACCGGGACGACAGATCCGGGCCCCACATGCGAAAAGACCACCGCGGATGTCGCTTTGCAGACCACGCGGGTGAGGCAGAAAATAATTCCCCCGCAGCAAAGAAAGCAGCGGGCAGGAAACTCAGGCGGCGCTATTCCCTGAAGTAGTCCACCGTACGGCGAACGCCCTCTTCAATGGACACTTCAGGCTCCCATCCGAGCACCTCACGCGCGCGGGAATAAGCGAGGGCGGAACGAGGGACGTCGCCAAGCCGTGCCGGGGCAAACTCCGGGTCATCCGGCGCGCCCGCAGCCTGCGCCACCAGCGTGTGCAGCTCCCGGTCGCTCGTCTCCACAGAGGTTCCGATATTGAACCGCATGCCGCCCCCCTTGGAACCCGCAGCCAGGTAGAACGCCCGCACCACGTCACCAACGTAGACGTAGTCGCGGGTGTTGCCACCGTCACCGAACACCTTGGTCGGCTCGCCCGCCAGTAGCCGCTGCGAGAAAATCGCCACCACACCGGCCTCGCCGTGCGGATCCTGCCGCGGACCGTACACATTCGCCGGAGCAATATGCGCGCACTCCAGCCCATACAGGTGACGGAACGTGTTCAGGTAGATTTCGCCAGCGCTTTTAGACGCCGCATAAGGCGAATGCGGATCAATCGGGAACGACTCGTCCACCGGGAACGTCTCCGGCGTGCCATAAATCGAACCACCGGAAGAGGTGAACACGATCTTGCGGACGCTATTCCTCCGAGCGGCTTCCGCAATGCGGATCGTGGAAATGATATTGGTAGTGGCGTCGTGCACCGGATTCTTCACCGATTCCCGCACATCAATCTGCGCAGCCAGGTGGAAAATCACTTCCGGGCGATGCTCGCCCAAGAACTTGTCAAAGTCCAGTTCCAGGATGTCCGCCTCAACAAACAGGCATTTGCCGGTGGCCTGCGCAGCCTCCAGGTTCCTCACATTGCCACGGGATAGGTTATCGACCACAACAACATCGTGGCCCTTCTCAATCAGAAGATCCGTCAAATGAGAACCAATGAAGCCGGCACCGCCGGTAACTAATGCACGCATGGTTTCACCCTAGTGCTTTTGCCAGCGAACAAACAACAGCAGGCCACCATCACTGGTGACCTGCTGTCTAATTGGAGCCGCCTGCGAGAATCGAACTCGCGACCTTTTCATTACGAGTGAAATGCTCTACCGACTGAGCTAAGGCGGCACCGATGCACAATAAGCATCGAGGGACTAGTTTAGCGCACGCGGAATAAAGAATAAAAACCGCTGGTCATTGCACTTTACAGGCCTTCCGGAGCCGGCCTACGAGCCCGGAGAGCGCCACCACTGGGCGCACGTTGTGCCCAAACGATTCCCGGCAGGCGTTGATGGCGTCGAGGCAGTCTGTAAGAGCTGCCGCATCATTACGGGAGGCGAGGTCGCTGGACAGCCCGTCAAAGTCCGGATGGGTGAGCTGGATGCCGGCGTCGCGGACGAGCGCATCCCGGTAGAGCCCGGCAAGATCAATGAGGGCGAGGTCGTAGGCGTCACGTTCGGCGCGCTTCCGGCGGTTCTTGTGGACGGCCTCCAACGCCTTGACCTCGGTCTCCATTCCTTTAGTCAGCCGGCTCGCCCCCTTGCCTTTTACCCCGGCGCCGAAGGAATTACGGACCTTTTCTATTTCCGCCTCTTCTTTGGGCGCAAGGTCTGCCTTCACTTCGGCCTCTACCGCTTTCACCAAATCGCCTACCTCCTGAAATGCGGCTTCTTTGTGGTAGATCAGTTCGGCCAGGTGCAGGACTTGAGCCCGGCGCTTTTGAGCCGCTTCCGAGTGCGCAAGGTGCCGCGCCCGGCCGATGTGTCCGGATGTCGCGGCGGCAGCGAGCCGGGCCGCATCCTCGGAAACACCCCCCTCAGCCAGCAGAATCCGGGTGACGTCCTCCAGCGCTGGAGTGGGAACATACACGTGCCGGCAGCGTGAGCGCAGCGTAACTGAGAAATCCTGCGGGTCCGTCGACGGTGCGCACAGCATGATCACGGTCCGCGCGGCAGGCTCCTCCACCGTTTTCAGCAGCGCATTTGCCGCCGAGTCGGACAAGCGGTCCGCGTCCTCGATGATGATGACGCGCCAGGGAGCGTGCGTGGGCGAGGAAATGGCAGGACCAATGACCTTGTCACGCATGAGGTCAACACCGATCGACAGCTCCTGTGGCACGATGTGCACCAAGTCCGGGTGGGTACCAGCAAGCACAGCGCGGCAATTCTCGCATTCACCACAGCCGACGGAGGTCGGTGAGCTGCACATCAGGGCGGCAGCGAAGGCTCGGGCAGCGTTGGAGCGCCCGGAGCCGGGAGGGCCAGTGAACAGCCAGGAGTGTGTCATCGCGGCAGCTTCTGCGCCTTGCGGGGACGCGGTTCCGGCAGCGATGTGGCGTGCGGCGGTGGCGGCGTCGATAAGCGTGCGACGCAGATGGGCTGCCCCGGCCAGCCGGTCAAACACAGAATTTTGGCTCACCCCACCCACCCTATCGTGTAGGGCGGATAAAGTAGTGGGCATGACTCGTTTTGCGCAGATTGTGAAGTGGCTCTGGAGGACCTCCTGGCCGCTCTACGCTGCCACCATTTTTCTTTCCAACGTGCTGGGCGCGATCGCCACAATGCTGTTTTTCCGCTGGCTCATCCCGATGCCGGAAAAAGAAGCATTCGTGTCTTTGGATAGCCAGCTGCCTGAAGTGGGGATCGGGTACCTGGTGGCGGGCTCCTTCATCGGGGCCATATTGACGTTTTTACTGTTCAGGCCGGTACTTGCCTGGCAACACAGCCCTGAGGACCACGACCCGAATATGGTGCGCAACTTGGTCATGCGCATCCCCGTCTACCAGGCAATTTTGTGCGCTGTTATCTGGTTCATCGGCATTGTTGTGGTGACGTCTCTGGCGGCGCAGCACGACGGCAAGCTGGCATTAGTGTTGGGGCTGGTGTCATCTCTGGGCGGTTCCGTCGTGGTGTTGCTGACCTATTTGGAGGCGGAACGGATTGTGCGCCCCATCGCGGCGCAAGCCCTGGCGCAACGCTTTGAAGATTCCACGTTGGAGCCGCCAGTGACCCAGCGCCTGCGGGTCACGTGGGTGATCACTGCCGCGGTCCCAATGCTGGCCATCTGTTTACTGGTAATGGGGCACCATTACGGCTATTTCACGGACACCGCGTCGGATCTTTTCCCCGCTATCTTGGCCCTTGGCGTGATTTCTCTGCTGGCAGGGTTCGCAGCCCAAACACTTGTCATCATGAGCGTGGTGGACCCCATTCATGAGCTCCAAACCGCTATTAATCGGGTGCGTCGAGGCGAAACCGACGTGGCTGTGGACATCTACGACGGCTCCGAAATCGGCGTCCTCCAAGCCGGCTTTAACGAGATGATGCGCGGCCTTCGGGAACGCCAGCGGGTCCGAGATCTCTTCGGCCGCTACGTAGGCACTGAAGTTGCCCGGCGCGCCATGGAGGAACGCCCAACGTTGGGCGGCGAGGATCGCAACGTGGCTGTACTCTTTGTCGACGTCATCGGCTCCACCACCTTCGCGGTGAACCACACCCCAGAAGAGGTCGTCGCGGCGCTGAATGAGTTTTTTGAAAAAGTGGTCGACGTCGTCCACAAGCACAGGGGCGTGATCAACAAGTTCCAGGGCGACGCCGCGCTTGCGATCTTCGGCGCGCCACTGCCGCTTGCCGACGCCCCGGGCCTCGCACTCGCCGCCGCCCGTGAGTTACGTTCGGAACTCAAGGACATGGAGCTCACCTGCGGTATCGGTGTGGCTTCCGGGCATGTAGTGGCCGGGCACATTGGTGGCCACGACCGTTTCGAATACACCGTCATCGGAGACGCCGTGAATCAGGCAGCACGACTAACCGAGCTAGCCAAAGACGCACCCGGCAGAGTGCTGACCTCCGTATCGACGCTGCGGGGCGCCAACGAAGCCGAGCAGGCCCGCTGGACCGTACTCAAATCAGTGGAGCTGCGGGGGCGCGGTGAGCTCACGCAGCTCGCCCGCCCGATCCGGCCGACGCTGGCGGATCGTTCTTAGGGCCGTTGAATTTGTGGTCATTTCGAGTCAGTAATTCGGTAACCAATTCATAACCAGTAGATAAACACACTCAATCACCGCTAACGGTTTAACGCTCGACACGCGATCCTTAAAGTGAACCCCGTCACCTCAAGGATTGGAACTACCGATGAAAAAGTTCGCTTCTGCGGTTACCGCAGCATTGATGATCATCTCTGCCCCGTCTGCTCACGTTGGCTACACTGCTCAAAACTCCTCCGAGGCTGCCCAGCTATCCTCCGAAGAGTAGGCGAACGTGTCTAACAACATGCAGTGGAGCCTCGAAAACCAGCCGTTCCCGAGCAACATCATTGATGCTATCGGCGCAGGTTTCGGTAGCGCGTTCCGCGCAGCACTGATTTCGATGTACCACTGGACGTTCATGCTCATCAACCAGGTTTCGAACTTCTAAAACCTGCAACTCAGTAGTCTCGTGGGACTAGTCGGTCTGGGCGTAGCGCTCGATCGATTCGAGAACGTGTCCTCGCATTACATATTCGACCCGGTGTGCTAGTTGCGCCGGGTCGTCACGCATTCCGGTGGCGATCCAGTGCATGAGGTGCCCGACCACTGCGAGGGTGTAGTGATCGATGATGAAATCACGGTCAGCTGGCTGCAAGCTATAGCCATCGGCAAGCTCGGCGACAATCGCAGTCATCATTCTGCGCAGCGCCCGGAAGAAGAACACCTCGGTTTTGGGCATCGTGAGCGATTTCAAAATCGCCTGGACCTGGGTGCGATGCGTGTACATGTAAGTCATGAGCTGCTCGAATCCGGCAGCCCAGGCGTCGTAACGTGCGTGTGCGAGGATGTGGCGCGCAACCTCGTTTTGGAAGAGCCACGCGGCAGCGTCGTAAACATCGTCGAAGTGGTAATAGAACGCCTGGCGGGTCACACCAGCGCGGGCCGCGAGGCGTGCGACGGTGATGCGGGAGAGCTCAGCAGTCTCCAGCTCGCTTTTCAACGCGTCCGAAAGCGCGTCACGGGCATCCATGACTGCCACTTTACACAACTGCAAAAGTGTCTATGTACAGGTGTTTTATCGACCAATAGGCTTGAAAGTACCAAGGCGCTTTCCTTGAAGAATGGGTTGCGAGGCGAGCGCCCCAACTCACAAGGAGAATGTCATGTTTTTATACGCAACCATCCCCTGGTATTCCTGGCTCGCATGGTTCGCGGTGCTGGGTGCCCTGATCGGCCTCAATGAAATCTCGCGTCGCTCCCGCTACGCCGGGTGGGCACTGTTCATCGCGCTACCAATCATTTTGACCATCTTCGTCTGGCCTACCACCGCAGGAGCTGGCTCATCGACGGGCACCTGGTTCCACTGGGTCAAGGTCTATTCCGCCCTCGCCGGCTGCCTCGGCTTCATGGCGCTGCGCTACCATCCACGGCTCGCAGCAAACAAGTGGGCACTGTGCTTCCCACCGTTCATCCTCGGTCTAAACATCTTGGAGGCCTGCATCCGCGACTTCCAGGTCGGCGCGATGAACGCAAACGGCATGGTCGACGGTGTGTTCATGGTCTCCGGCTCCTGGAATTACATGAACGGCATCGCTGGCCTACTAAACCTCATCACGATCTGCGGTTGGACCGGTATCATCATCTCCCGCGATCCGTCTAAGGACATGATTTGGCCTGACATGCTGTGGTTCTGGATCATCGCATACGACCTGTGGAACTTCGCATACGTCTACAACTGCGTTGGTGATCATTCCTTCTACGCGGGCGCCGCGTTGCTGATTTCCTGCACAATTCCGGCGTTCTTCATCAAGAAGGGTGCTTGGCTGCAGCACCGCGCCCACACCCTCGCGTTCTGGATGATGTTCACCATGGCCGTGCCGAGCTTCGTCACCTCCTCGCAGTTCTCTGTCGAGGCTTCCCACGACCCGAAGGCACTATTCCTCGTGTCCTTCATCGCGCTCGTGGCCAACGTCGCCGTGTTCGGCTACCAGATCTACACCGCGGTCACCCGCAAGAAGAGCTTGCTTCGCGACGAGCTATACACCCACCTCGGGTCGCACCACGATCTCCTCATGTCCAACATTTCGGTGCCTGCTTCGTTTGAAGCAACCGAGACTCGGAAAGCCGTTTCATAGCTGATCCATATAGCAAACCCCATTCCTGCTACGGCACGAATGGGGTTTCGTCGTGTGTCACCAACAGTCACAAGCCCATCGACAATCGATAGAGATTCCCTATTCGCACCATACCAGCTTCATCTCCGCAGCCCCTACCTGCGGAGACGCTGCCGAACTCTGGCCCGCCTGGGCGCCCCAGACAACCTACCGCCGTGCCTTCACCACACGCTTCGTGGTCTGCTTCACGGTTTTCTTAGCAGCTTTCTTGGTTGCCTTCTTGGTTGCCTTCTTGCGGGTCGTCTTCTTCGGCGCGCCACCTTCGGCGGCTTCCTTGGCTCTACGTTCGGACAGCAGCTCGTTGGCGCGCGCGTCGGTAAGGGTTTCAGGGTTGTCGCCCTTGCGCAGGGAGGCATTGGTGGTGCCGTCGGTGACGTATGGACCGAAGCGGCCGTCCTTGACCTGCATTGGTTTGCCGGAGACGTCGTTATCGCCGAGTACCTTGAGTGGCGCTGCGGCGGTGGCGCTACGGCCGCGACGCTTTGGTTCGGAGTAGATTCGCCGCGCTTCATCCAGGGTCACAGTGAAGATTTGTTCTTCGTTGGCCAGGGAGCGAGAGTCGCTGCCCTTCTTAAGGTACGGGCCGTAGCGGCCGTTCTGGGCAGTGATCATTTCGCCGTCGGTTGGGTCCACACCCACTTCACGTGGGAGAGACAGCAGCCGCAATGCGTCCTCGAGGGTGACTGTGGCGGGTTCCATGGAGGAAAACAGCGAGGCGGTCCCTGGTTTGAGGGTTTCCTCGATGATCTGATTGATGCGCTTTTCCTTTTGGTTGGCCGCAGTTTTGGTTTCCCAGTTCTTTGCGCGTTTGCCTTCGGCTTTGCGCTGCGCGTCTTCGGCAGCGCGTTCCTCGGCGACGATTTCTTCAGCGTGGGCGCCGACGGAAGCTTTTTCCTCCTCGGTAACCAGCTCAGTGACATAAGGCCCGTAGCGACCGTCCTTGGCTACGATCATGCGACCGTTAGTTGGGTTGACGCCGAGCTCGCGACCACCTTGTGGAATGGCGAAGAGCTTTTCAGCGGCGTCTAGGGACAGCTCGTCTGGGGTGGTGGATTCCGGCAGGTTGGCGCGCTGATATTCCGGGGTGCCGTCGGGCAGCTGCCCCACGATGCGCTCGAGGTATGGGCCGTAGCGGCCGACGCGCACCACGATATCGCGACCTTCCTCGTCGACAAATAGGCGGAGCGAGTTCACTTCGCGCGCGTCAATGTTTTCGAGGTTGTCGCCCACCAGAGCTTTCAGCCCGCCGAGGCGTGCCACGCTGTCTGCGGTCTTGTCGCCCACTTCCGCGTTACCGAAGTAGAAGCTGTTCAACCACTCGGTGCGGTTTTCATTACCGGCAGCGATCTCGTCGAGTTCATCTTCCATGGAGGAGGTGAAGTCGTAGTCCACTAGGGAGCTGAAATTCTGCTCCAGCAGCCCGACCACGGCAAACGCTACCCACGACGGGACCAGCGCATTGCCGCGGGAGAAAACGTAACCGCGGTCCTGGATGGTCTTGATGATGGACGCGTAGGTGGATGGGCGTCCAATACCGAGGTCTTCCATCTTCTTCACTAGGGACGCTTCGGTGTAGCGGGCTGGCGGGTTGGTGGAGTGACCTTCGGCGTCGACCTGCTGCGCGGCGAGTGCATCGCCCTTGGACAGCTGTGGCAGGCGCTTTTCAGCGTTGTCTGCCACGTTACGGCCGTCTTCGAGCTGCGAGGTTTCCACGTAGGCCTTGAGGAAGCCGGGGAAAGTGATGGTGCGACCGGTAGCGGCGAATTCCACGTCCTCGCCGGAGGTGGCGGTGCCGGCGATGGTCACCTTCATGGAGGTGCCACGCGCGTCAGCCATCTGGGAGGCGACGGTGCGCTGCCAAATGAGCTCATAGAGCTTGAACTCTTCGGCGTCCAGTTGTGCATGAAGCTGGCCTGGGGTGGCGAAGGTTTCGCCGGCCGGGCGGATCGCTTCGTGGGCTTCCTGCGAGTTCTTCACCTTGCGGGTGTACTGGCGCGGCGCGTCAGCCACGAACTTATCACCGTAGAGTTCGCGTGCCTGCTGGCGTGCTGCTTGAATGCCGGACTCGCTGAGCGTAGTGGAGTCCGTACGCATGTAGGTGATATGACCGTTTTCGTACAGGCGCTGCGCGATACGCATGGTGCGCTCGGAGGTGTAGTGCAGTTTGCGTCCGGCTTCCTGCTGCAGCGTCGAGGTCATAAATGGGGCGTAGGGCCGTCGGGTGTACGGCTTTTCCTCGACGCTGGCTACGGTCATAGTCGTGCCGCTCAGGGCGTCGGCAAGCTGCGTGGCTTTCGCCTGGTCAATGACGATGACGTCCTTGCCCTTGAGCTCGCCGCGGTCGTTAAAGTCCCGGCCTTGCGCCACGCGCCGCTTATCGACGGCGGTGAGCCGCGCAGCGAATTCGTTAGGGTTTTCCGCGCTGGCTGGCTGGTCGGTCTTGAGCTGCGCAGTGAGATCCCAATAGTTTGCGGACACGAACGCCATGCGCTCCCGCTCGCGCTCCACGATGACGCGAGTAGCCACCGACTGCACGCGCCCCGCAGACAGGCGTGGCATCACTTTCTTCCACAGCACAGGGGATACCTCGTAGCCGTAGAGGCGATCGAGGATGCGACGAGTTTCCTGCGCGTCCACCAGGTTGTGGTCCAGGTCGCGGGTGTTTTCTGCTGCGGCCAGGATCGCAGGCTTGGTGATCTCGTTGAACACCATGCGCTTGACCGGCACCTTCGGCTTCAGCACCTCCAGCAGGTGCCACGCGATCGCTTCGCCCTCACGGTCGGGGTCGGTGGCGAGGTAAAGCTCGTCTACTTCCTTGAGCTTCGCTTTCAGGTCAGAGACCTTCTTTTTCTTGTCCGCGCTCACCACGTACAGCGGCGAAAAACCGTGATCTGTGTCCACGCCAAGCCGAGCCCACGGCTCTTTCTTGTATTTGGCGGGCACGTCGGCGGCTCCTCGTGGCAGGTCACGGATGTGGCCCACGGACGCCTCGACGATGTAGTCCTTACCGAGATACGGCTGGATCTTCTTCGCCTTGGTCGCCGACTCCACAATCACTAAGCGTTTTACGCCAGCATTTGACTCTGCCACTATGCCAACTTTCTGTCATTTCAACGGTGCATTAGTTCACTACCGTACACAGTTATATATTGCGCTACTACGCACTGGTCTAGTTTTTTGCAGAAAAGTGTGAGGAATTGCCCACTTGTGGACAAAGCAAAACCCGGCTTTCCTGCGGTGAGGAAGCCGGGTCGCAGCGTGAAAAACTCTTACAGAGCCACCACGTTCTGAGCTTGTGGGCCCTTAGCGCCTTCGCCAATCTCGAACTCAACCTGCTGGTTTTCCTCGAGAGTGCGGAAGCCGTTGCCCTGAATCTCGGAGTAGTGAACAAATACGTCTGCGGATCCGTCAGCTGGAGCGATGAAGCCGAAGCCCTTTTCAGCGTTGAACCACTTCACAGTTCCCTGTGCCATAACAAAAACCTTATTTCTTTGAAAGCGAAGCAGCATTCCCGCATTCTGATGGGAGTGCCGGGTCGTTGTGAACTCTCATTCGCTCGCAAAGAAGTGAACTGAGCGCTCGCAATAAACAAAATCCTGTGCGAGCGCTGGAAACACTGCGCGTGGAAAAGCTGCGACCGCTTCCCAGTGTGTCACGAAACTTGGCAAAGCGATAGCCCTAAACTTAGCTTTAAACCAAAAGCACAGGTCACGGGGACAAATATTTTCAGCAACCAAAGGAAAACGCATGCCCAACCACGCCACGATAGGCACGGAGATCGCCGAGTTTGTGCAGCGTCGCTACCCTAACTCCACCTGCACTCACCTGGAAACCATCCCGCCGAAGCCTGCGCAGTACGCGCCGTGGCCGGATTGGGTGTACCCGCCACTGCGACAGCACCTGGAGGATGAGGGGATACGCCAGTTGTTTTCCCACCAGGCGGCAACGGCGGATGCGGTGTATCACGGGACGTCCACGGTGGTGGCCACGGGCACGTCGAGTGGTAAGTCTTTGTGCTATTTGCTTCCCATCCTCACCATGCTGCAGCAGGACCCCACCGCCTGCGCCCTATACCTCACCCCCACAAAGGCGCTCGGCAGTGATCAGCTCACAAACGTGCTGCGCTTGACACGAGCTGTTCCAGACCTCGCACACATCACCCCTGCCCCTTATGACGGCGATACCCCCAGCGATGCCCGCGCCGGCATTCGTGACCAGGCTCGCTTCATTTTCAGCAATCCCGACATGGTGCACACGTCCCTGCTTGCGCATCATGCCCGGTGGGGTCGATTCCTCCGCAAGCTGAAGTTTGTGGTGATTGATGAGTGCCACTCCTACCGCGGAGTGTTCGGCGCCCATGTTGCGCTGGTGATCCGTCGCCTGCGACGCATTGCCGCGTTGTACGGCAGCGACCCGGTTTTTGTGTTGGCGTCGGCGACCGCCACTGACCCAGCCGAGCATGCCACGAATCTGATAGGTAGCCCTGTGCTGGCGGTGACGGAGGATGGCGCCCCAACCGGCGCCCGAACTGTGATGTTGTGGGAGCCGGGCTTCGTGGAAGGCGCAGCCGGCGAGCACGGCGCCCCGGTGCGTCGCGCTGCGACGACTGAGGCTGCAGGCATCATGGCCAGCGCAATTAGCGAAGGTGCGAGGACGCTGACGTTTGTGCGTTCGCGTCGCGGGGCCGAAGTGGTGGCGCTGCGCACGGCTGAGGAGCTGACGCTGATGGGCCGTCCGGAGTTCGCGCAGCGGGTGGCGTCGTACCGCGCGGGCTATCTGCCGGAGGACCGCCGCAGGCTGGAGCAGCTTCTCGACGACGGTACCCTCCTCGGCGTAGCCACCACGAACGCCCTGGAACTGGGTATCGACATCGGCGGGTTAGATGCCGTGGTCACCGCGGGATTCCCGGGGACGATTGCGTCGTTTTGGCAGCAAGCCGGCCGTGCGGGGCGCCGGGGGCAGGGTTCGTTGGTGGTCTTTGTAGCGCGGGATGAACCGATGGACAACTACTTGATTCACCACCCAGAAGCGCTGCTAGGGCGGCCTATCGAGCGGATTGTGTTTGACCCGACGAACCCTTATGTCCTGCGCGGTCATGTGTACTGCGCTGCGGTCGAGAAGGCCTTGAGTGATGAGGTGTTGGATCAGTGGCAGGCGCGTGGCGTGGCTGAACAGCTCGCCAGGGAGGGGTTGCTACGGCGCCGCCCGCATGGGTGGTTCGCGGTGGACTCTGGGCAGGCAGAGCTGACTCCGGATACTGCACATGCCGCGGTGGGATTGCGTGGCGGGTCTTCCCGGGAAGTGGTGATTGTGGAGTCAACCACGGGCCGACTGCTGGGAACGATTGATGCGGAGCGGGCGCCATCGCAGGTGCACCCCGGCGCGGTGTATATGCACCAGGGGGAGACGTTTGTGATTGACGATCTCGACCTGGGCGACGGCATCGCGCTGGCGCGCCCGGATGCGCCCGATTGGTCCACGTTTGCCCGGAGCACGACAGACATCCGCATCGTGGGTGATCCTGGCCCTGATGAGCTGCGTGACCTGGGCGGTGGCGTGTGGGTTGCCGCCGTTGATGTTGAGGTCACCACTCAGGTGACGTCGTATATCACCAAGCTTGCCGACGGCACAGTGCTCGATTCCGTGGCCCTCGACATGCCCCAGCAGCTTCTTGCTACCCGGGCGGTGGCGTACACCGTTGATCCGCTGGCGCTGTCCGCGATGGGCATTGCGGCGGCAGACATTCCCGGCGCGTTGCATGCCGCCGAGCACGCCGCGATTGGGATGTTGCCCCTGCTCGCGACGTGTGATCGGTGGGACATTGGCGGTGTGTCCACCGCGCAGCACCCTGACACGGGCCTGCCTACGGTGTTTGTTTACGACGGTCACCCCGGTGGCGCCGGTTTTGCGGATCATGGCTTCCGACGCTTTGGTGAGTGGATCACCGCGACCTTTCAGACGGTTCGTTCCTGTAGTTGTGAGAGTGGATGTCCTTCCTGCATTCAGTCGCCCAAGTGCGGCAATGGCAACCAGCCGCTTGATAAGGCTGGCGCGATCGCGTTGCTGGGGGCGTTGGTGTCATTGGTGTCGGATTAGAGTGGGCCTGCTCTGGCTGTGGCCCGTTGCCCGCTAATGTCCACCGTGACCAGCACGTCTGCATCGTTGATGGTGCAATCGGTGATGGTTGCACCGTTACGCTGTGCTGTGTCGCGGGCTTTCTCGCAAGGCGGTACCGAACTGGTGGCGAGCGCCATCGCTCCCGCCACTGCAGATAGCTCTGCGCTGACCTGCGCCCGGTGAGTGTTGCTGACGGTGCGGACGGCAGCAGCTGCGATGAGCGCGAGCGCGAGCAGCGCTGCAATGGTTCCGGCGGCCCCAATGGTGAGGGAACCGTCGTCGTCATCCAGGCGCATGAACAAGCTCCAGTGGGTAGGTGGCGGACGCTGTGACTGTGGTCAGCGGGGTAGGTATGGCGATGGTTGCGGTCGCCCACACCCCGTCATCGCGGTACGTGACAGTGCCACGAGGCGGCTGGTACGAGACGCCGAGCGCATGCGCCCTGGCTGCTGCCCCCGCCATATCCACAGCCGAGATGTACCAGGCGAAGGTGGCCATGGCGGTGACGATCAATCCAGCAACAATGACCAGGCTCGCGACACCGAAGGCTGCTTCGATGGTCACGGACCCGTCGTCGTTGTGCAGGCTAGCTCGGTGACTTAGACAGCGCACTGGTAATAATGTTGGTGATTGCGTTGACAACTTGGTCGCCGTTGACCACCGTGAACAGCACGGCGGCCAGCGCAGCGGCCGCGAGCGAGCCCATGGCGTACTCGATTGTCGACATACCCTCGTCGTCACGGATTTTTTCGTTGAGTAGTGCGAGCATTGTGTTCTCCTAATTGTTAATGATGCTGGTTGCAAGGTTGATGATGATGGGGACGAGCCCCAGGATGAGGAACGCGGGCAGGAAGCACACTGTCAGCGGAATGGCGATGACCACCCCTGCGCGTTGTGCTGCTGCGGTTGCTGCATCGGCGCTGCGTGACCTGATGTCTTGTGCGCTTCGTTCGCACAGCGCCGCCAGTGAGCTTCCGGTGTGTTGCGAGAAGGTGCTCTGCCGGATGAGCTCGCTGAGTTCCGGTATCCCTGCGAGGGGATGCCAGGCCGTTGCTGCAGGTACACCGATACTGAGTAGTGCTGCTACACTGGCCCATTCTGCGGAGGCTGAGCGGCTCACCTGCGATACCGCGTCGGCTGCCACCGCTTGGGTGACACCGGAGCGCAGGCACGCTGCGAACAGCTCAATATCCGCTGCGACATCGAGATTGGTGATGGGACCATCGCGAGGTCGCCTGGTGAGTTGATGCTGCTCTACGATCCTGTTGACCACGGAACGCTCCGTGCTGAGCCACATTGCTGCGGCGACGAAACATAATCCCATCATGTGACTGCCCTCGGGTTGCTGGCACGGGCGACGATCACGTCCACCCACAGGAATCCTGCGCAGGCGAGGGCTGTCCCGACAACGAGCAGCACTTGCCCCAGGGCGGTGGTGGTGAGGAACGGGATGGGGTTTGCTCCCATACCGCTCCCCATCGCGATCCCACCGAGTGGCAGGAGCGCCAAAATAACCGCCGTCGCCTTCGGCCCTTGGAGCGCGGCATCGGTGGCGCGCGCGTGGCGCAGGTGAGCATCAATGCGTTCTTGAACGTGCACCAGGAGGTTCGAGAGGGCAATGCCTTTGGTTTCTGCGATGAGCCACAACCGGGCCGCTGACCGGAGCTCTGTGTACACTGCGGGGGCTTCGAGAAACGCACCAGCCGGCGGCATCCCAGCCGCGCTGCGATGAGCCGCGATGGCACACACACCCTGCAGTGGTTCTGCTACCTCGGTGGCTGCGTGGGCGATGGCTTCGTGGGTAGTTGCGCCGGCCTCAAGGTCGGCGGCCATCGCACCGAGCAAACTCGCGGTGTCGGTCGCGGCCTGCTCACGCGCAGCTTGCCGACGCCCCTCCCACACCTTCCGTACTGCCACAGCGAGCACCATGGCCAATGAGGCCACCACGCCGGGTCCGTGCATTATCACAAATCCACCGAGAACCACGATGGGAATGAGCAAAAGCTTCGTTTTCCGTGGGCGGTATGACATTCTCAAGGCTGGCGATGGTGAGGAGAGTAGCAACGCTGTACCGATCGCGAACAACGAGTTAATCATTAGATGGGCTCCCCTTTAGTCGGCTCTAAACCATTAGGGGTTCGCCAAATTGTTTCCAGTTCCAAGTGTTGTTTACGCAGCTCAGCGACCTCTTCGACGATGCGGCCGTGGCGGGTGCGCTTCATCATGATCACGTAGCGCACGGCTGCCGCTAGCTGGGTGTGCAGGGCCGGACCGTCGAGTCCCCCGAGCATTGCCAGCGCTTCCAAGCGCGCTGGGACTTCAGATACCGAGTTGGCGTGGACCGTTCCAGCACCACCGTCGTGCCCCGTATTCAAGGCTGCGAGCAGGTCCACTACTTCCGCGCCACGGATTTCCCCGAGCACGATACGGTCGGGCCTCATGCGCAGCGCCTGTTTCAGCAAATCCGCCATGGTAAATACGCCGACGCCTTCCACATTTTTACTGCGGGACACAAGTGACACCACGTGCGGATGCGCAGGTCGTAGCTCTGCGGTGTCCTCGATGCAGACGATCCGCTCCTCAGCCGATACCTCACCCAGCAGCGCCGACAGCATCGTCGTCTTGCCTGTGCCGGTTCCCCCGGCGACCAGGAACGAACCTCGTTCGGACACGATCGTTCCCAGCAGCTGCCTGCCGTAGTCGTCGATGCACCCTAGCTCCACCATGCGATCCAAGGTCATTGCAGCTTGCCGCAGCACGCGTAGTGAGATGCAGGTCCCCGAGTCACTCAGAGGCGGAATGATCGCGTGCACGCGGATGCTGGTGCCGTCATCACGCCGTAGCCGGCCGTCGGCGAAGGGCTGGGCGTCGTCAAGCCTGCGCCCGCAGGCCACCGCAAGTCGGGTGGCCAGTTGCCTTACCTGTTCCTCGGAGGCGAAGCTCAACTCGGCCCGCTCGAGTCCGTCGCCCCGGTCGAACCACACCTGATCTGGGCCGTTGACCAACACATCCGTAACTCCTGGCAGCGCCAAAAGGCTGTCCAACGCACCGGCCCCAGAGGACTCCTGGCGCAGCTGGCGTAGCAGCCCCAGCAGTTCAACGTCGCTAATCACCCCTGCTTCCTCGCGGATCAGCGCGGCCACATAGTCCGGGGGAGCTGCTGCTAGCGCCCCATACTCCGCAGCAATCTTCAGCTGCACTCTGTCAATGACATCCACGACTTCCCCCTACAGCTCATGGTTGAGCGCACGCACCGCGCCTGACAGCCCGCGTGGCACGCGGACCAGTCCCTTGGTTTCCAACTGCTTCGCCAGGCCCGGGACCGACGGCACCTCAGCCACCACGCGAATCCCCGACAGGTCTCCCACTTCGCCACGATCCATCCCTGACCAGCCCCGATACCGCACCACCCCCAGGAAATCCACCTCCGGATACGCCGTGGCTAACGAAGACGCCGCCGCTACCGCACGCAGCTCCGCAGGAATCACGAGCACCACCGAACTCACCGCGCTGAGCACATCCCCAAAACCCGGAAGCCGAACAGACAGATCCACCACCACTGGAAAACCTGCCAATGTCTCCAGCGCCGAACACACCCCGGCGGCACTACAGCTAGGCAACGCCCCCTTGCTCCGCGAATGCGTCAGCACCCCTAGCCCTTGCGAGGTGGGCAGTGCGCCCCACAAGTCCTCGGCCGCCACGGCCCCCTTCTCTAAGTTCACGTCATTCCACCGGGCACCCACCTGCTGCTCCATCCCGAGTAACAGGTCGAGGCCTCCGGAGTGCGGGTCGGCGTCGATAAGCACTGCCCCCTCCCCCTGTGCCCGCGCCAACGCGGCGGCCAATACGCTCGCCCCGCTGCCGCCAACCGCGCCCAGCACCCCCACGCTGTTCCGCGTCGCGCGCTGCGACGCCCCACGCTCCCCCAACACTTTCAGCAGCTCAGGAGCCTGCGCCGGCACGACGAACCCATGCGCGGCCCCCACCTCAACAGCGCACTGCCAATCCACCGGCCCAGGGTCACGCTCCACGAGCACCACCCGAGAATGCCTCACCCGACCACCGAGTTCACTGGCCATCTGTCTATCCACCACTACAGCGCTACACCGGCTCGCCGCCCGCCTCACCTCCTGGGGGCTGCGCACATCAATAATCTTTTGGCCGGTAGCCGCCACAATTTGCACCACTTCCGGGTGCACGGCGGGATCTGTCACTGCAACAACAATGCTGGAATTCATGCCCACAGCATCCATCCCGGTGCGCGTTCCGCCAATACCCCACTGGCTCTACCTGTGGATAACCCCACTTTTCGCGCACGTTTCAACAAAAACTGTGGATAACGTAGAAAGACAAAAGTACTCGGCACGTAACCCGCAAAACCCGGGAAGCATTCCCCGGGTTTCGGCGCTTTTTTGAGCTTCACACCTGCTATTTCGCTAATTTCAGCCCACGACCCGGGGAATGCTTCCCAGGTTTTAGCAGGAAAACCAGAGCCGCCCATGAAACCCCCAGAACGCGCCCCACACAAGAAAAAAGGGACGGCCCGCGCTTCGGGGGGGTGCGCGGGCCGTCTATATTTTCTTACCCGACAACAGGGGGGGGTTGTGCCGGGGCTGGCCACACAGTATATCGGGGCCTTGCACTGTTGATTATACACATCACTGTCTTTAACACAATGCCCCACCGGGCAGACTTTCTGGTTACACTTGGAAGCCGTGAGTTCTCTTGGTCGTTCTTCCGAAACCACGCACGGCGCAGAGCTGCAAACACCCCGCGTCGCTGCGTTTTTTGACCTGGATAAGACCATTATTGCTACGAGCTCGGCCTACGCCTTCGGTCGAGAGTTCATGAGCAGTGGGCTCATTTCACCCCGCGCAGCACTGCAGATGAGCTTGGCCCAGGCAACGTACATTCTCGCTGGTCACACCAGCGAGCAAATGGACAACACGCGAGATCAGCTAACCTCCATGATCGCTGGGTGGGAAGTGGAACAAGTCCGGCAGATCGCGGAAGAGACGATGAAAAATGTGGTTTCTCCTGCGATCTATCAGGAGGCGCGGGATCTGATTCGGTTCCACCAGAACTTAGGGCATGATGTCATCATCATTTCCGCTTCGGCTACCGAGCTCGTGGTGCCGATTGCGAAAGAGCTTGGGGTGACCCAGATCGTGGCCACCGAGCTTGCCACCAAAGATGGTGTTCTGACTGGTGAGGTGCTGTTTTACGCTAAAGGCCCAGCGAAGGCCGAGGAAATCCGCCGTTTGGCCGAAGAAAACGGCTACGACCTGGACCGGAGTTTTGCCTACTCGGATTCCGCCACCGATATCCCCATGCTGGAGGCGGTAGGAAATGCCGTTGCAGTGAATCCGGATCGGCCATTGCGGCGCGCGGCGCTTGCCAACGATTGGGAAATCAAGACGTTTAAGAACCCAGTCCCGCTCTTTACGGTTCCCTCCACCAAGGAAGTATCGATCGGCACAGGGGTGGTCGCCACCATCGCTGCCGTGACAGCAGCGGGCGTGTGGCTTTATCGGAATAACAAGAACTCCTAGGCTTGGCGCGCGATGGATTCTGCCTCCGTGGCGCCGGCGATGAAGGCACGCAGCTGGAAGTCGCAGAACTGTTTCGGGTCGCTGAGGAAATCCAGCTCCTGATAGGCACGTGCGTGCCGGTGTAGGTACACCTCAGGCACAGTCAGACCTCGTGGATCAAAGCCGGTTGCCACGGCCGCGAGACGGCTTGCAGCCCGCGCGATCACCCCTGATCGCGCCCCAAAAGGCTGACACCCCAGCACCACCCCGTGCACAACACCTGGCAAAAACTCATGCCCTGTGACAATCACCTGTGCCAACTGCTGCAGCGCCACGACATTGTCGGTAGGTTTCCCATCACCTCCGGCCAGCACATCCATGCGCGCCAACACCTGCAGGGGCGCGCGAAGAAACGTGCGGGCGGTGCCCTCAACCGCATCGGGGGCAAGGACAGACGCCACGTCAATCGCGGTTTCGGCGGGGATGGCGTCGATAAGCGCAGAAAGGCGAGCGCCCCGCAGCACCGCCTCCGAGGAGGTGACGGCGGAGCGACGCAGGCTCACAGGTCGACGGTGCACCGCAGCGATCGTCTCTGTAGCTGCGGTGAATAATTCGGGGGACACTAGCGACATGGGCACTACTGTACGCAGGATAAAAGGCGAGTCGTTCGCACCAGAGCAAATTTCGTGGCACGATTGACAACAAAGACTATGACACACAAATTTGGAGGATTACCGTGAGCAATGCCAAGGGGCTCTACACCGCAGGAGACGACAGCTTCGCCCCACGGGTGAATGCGATCCCTCTTTCCGACGTCGATACCCGCGCTGCAGGCCAGGGCTCCATCGGTGATCTGGTAAGCGACGCCACTGCTCAGATGTCCAGCCTGTTCCGCGCCGAGGTAGAACTGGCTAAGACGGAGCTGGCGGTCTCCGCTAAAAAAGGCGCTATCGGTGGCGGCCTGTTTGGTGCGGCGGGAACCATCGCACTGTACAGCTCTTTCTTCTTTTTCTTCTTCCTTGCAGAACTGCTCAAGCTGTGGCTTGACGGCTGGGCAGCCTACTTGATCGTCTTCCTGCTGATGCTAGTACTCGCGGGTATTTTCGCGTTTGTCGGTTTGAAAAAGGTCAAGCAGATCAAGAAGCCAGAAAAGACCATCGAGTCTGTGCAGGAAATGAAGAATCTGGTTCCTGGCCAGGCCCAGAAGAAGCTGGAAGCCAAGAACCACGGCATGTACTCCTAAACCACATGCCGCCACTAACGCCCGGGGATCTTTCGATCCCCGGTCCTTTTTCCCACGAGCTGGTGCATACGCGAGGAACCCGGTTGCATTGTGCGACCGCGGGCAATCCGCAGGCACCGCTCGTTTTGCTGTTGCATGACTGCCTGGGGGGCTGGTTTGATTACCAGTTCATCATTGAGCCGCTGAGTAAGTCACTGCATGTTGGGGCTATGTCGGCTCGGGGGTTCGCGCAGTCGGATAAACCCCCATCGGGTTATTCGCTCCGCCACGCTGTAGGCGATGTGTCCGGCATGATTCGTGCGCTGGGACACGGTCGCGCCACGATCGTTGCCTCAGGCACCGCTGCCCGGATCGCGACCGTGCTAGCAGCAAATTATCCGCAGCGAGTCCGCTCCCTGGTGCTGATTGATCCGGTCGCCCGAAGCAGCGCTGCTAAGTCCGCAGGGGCATTGCTGGCGAGCCGGTTCCCAGACATGGTTGCTCGCATGTCCCTTCCGAAGGCTGAGACCGGTGAGGTACAGCGCACGACTGAGCTGCGCGTGCTGTCCTACCAGCTGCCTGGCACCCATGCCCCACGGGTGAAGCATGCTCGGATTGCGGGTGCTTACCTCCCGACCGGATGGACGACGGCGCTGACCCAGCCAACAATTTATCTCGATGACTTCCCGCAGCTGCTACGCCCGGCTGAATGCGCGGAGCAGATCAGCAGCAGCGTTATTTAAGCACGCACTCCTGGGTATCCACCGGGGCGGTGAGCTGCGTGTAGTCACCGATGGTTTCCAACACTTCGTCCTTCGTGAGGGCGTAACCCGTGTCTGTATTGTCTGCGGCTGCGCCAAAGATCATGCCCAGGAGGGCGCCATATGAGTCGGTCAGTGGCCCACCAGAGTTGCCTTGTCGCACGGTTCCACGCAATGTGTACGCTTCGCGATCCAGACGTGTGGTGGCGTAGATGTCTGGGCCATTGATGGTGATTTTTTCCTTGATGCGTGCGGTGGTGGCCTTGAACGGCCCGGAACCGGGGTAGCCGATCACAATGGCGTCGTCGCCCGGCGCGGCTGGCTCGTCGGCCCATTCCATAGGGGAAATCCCCAGGTCTGGCACGTGGATGACAGCGACGTCAACATCGGGGTTGTACAGCACCACGGTGGCTTCTCGAACTCCCAGCATGGTGTCGAGTTTCACGGATTCAGTTCCGGCGACGACGTGGGCGTTGGTGAGGACATAGTCGTCGTCGAAAACAAAGCCGGAGCCGGACAGCAGATGGCGACATTTTTCGGCTTGTCCGGTGACGTGTACGACCGATGGGCGCAGGTTTTCTACTACTTCCGGGTGTTCGACCTCGATCAGTGGTGCCAGCACTTGGACGCTGTTTTGTTCTTGGAATGGCGACAGCAGTGGTGGCAGGCCGGATTCGTTGAGCATGGCTGCGATCTGGTTGGGGAGGGATCGCATTGGGGCGGGCATCACTCGGTCGACGTAGTGCAACACTTGGGATGCCCGTAGTCCTTTGGCGAGGTTGCTCGGGCCGGCGGTGGTGAGAGGGATGGCGATGAGCCACAGCACGAGGAGCGTAGCTGCCACCTGGAACAGTGATCCGATGGCGGAGTCAAGGCGCTGCGAGAATTTGGTTCGGATGTTTTGTCGGAGGTTGCTTCCCACGTAGCTGCCGAGCATGCTGCCGATTCCGATGAGGAGCAGCACGGTGCTGATGGCGAGGAGAAACCGGAAGGCGGTGCTTTCTGTGTAGCTCATCACCCAAGGGGCGAGGAAAGCGCCGCCGAACAGGCCGGTTAGCACGCCGGCGGTCGACAGCACGGATGAGAAGGCACCTTGACGCCACCCGCCGAAGAGGACGGCAATCAATATAATCCCCAGAACGATGTCGACGATCATGCCGGGGTTGTCACTGTATGCAGACACGGGTCTCCTGGATTAGGTGGCTACGCTTGGTCGAGGTTTCATCTTACGCTGGTTACCGCTGCTCACCATTGCGGGAGCTGCGGAGCGCCGTGGCGAGGTCAATGCCCATGGGGTTCCAGGGTTCTTCCCACCCGGCGGCGCGGATGGTGGCGGCCAGCACCCCTGCGGTGAATCCCCACACGACGTAACCGCGGTGCCAAAACGCTGGTCCTTGCCAGTTTCCCATCCGCACGATGAAGCGGTTTGCGGGGTTGACCAGCTCGGAGATGGGCGCGCGGAAAATGTCGTCGTTTTCTTCCGGGCTCACGACGGTGAGTTCTTTTGGTTCCTGCCAGTATCCGAGCACGGGCACCACGGGGTTTCCGGTGGCGCGGATGGCCAGCTCCCCTAGTTGTGCGAGTGGGGTGACGGTGCGCCTATCGAGTCCGGTTTCTTCCCACGCCTCGCGCAGCGCGGTGTCGACGGGGCTGGTGTCTTCGGGGTCGACGCGCCCGCCGGGAAACGCCACCTGCCCGGAGTGGGAGCGCATGGTGGGCGTGCGGTGGGTGAGCAGCACGCTGGCGTCGCTTAACGACGTCCCGGAGTACAACATCAGTACCGCAGAGCGTCGCTGGTGCGCTGGCGCCGGTTGTTCGAACCCGGAGATCAGGTTCCCTTCGGTAGCTCGGCTCACCAGTGTCTGCAGCCAGGCCGGGGATTCCTCTGGCCGAAGGGTGGTGTTCATCCCGGCGAGATCGTAGCCCGTCATCGACTGAGCGCTTCTTTCACCGCGGTTTCTAGCTCCGCTTTCGAGGCGAACACTGCGGGGAAGGTTTGAACGATCTGCTGGTTTTTATCCATTACCACAGTGATGGGTACCACTCCGGGGAGGCCGTAGGTCCCGGCGAAGGTGTTGTGGTCGTCTTGGAAGCTGGGCAGTTGCACTCCGAGTTCGTTGAGCAGCGCAGCGCCATTGGCTGCGTTAGTGTCTGCGTGGACGCCAACGACATTCCACTCCGGGTGGCTCTCGGCGAGGTCATCGAACAGCGGTAGCTCCTGGCGGCACGGCCCGCACCACCAGGCCCACACGTTGACTACGGTCGGGGCGTCCGGGGCGGAGTGGGACTCCGCGCCGAGGCAGGGCAGTTCAACCTTGCCGAGAGTATCCACAGGGCATTCTGGGCGGGCGGCGACGGGTGTGGCGTCTTCCTCTTGCTTCGTAGGAGATCCCAGCATGGAGGGAACGAGGAAGACGAGGGAGATGAGGATGAGGGCGCTCGCAACGATCGTCCAGACACCTGTTTTACTCAACGTTTCCCTCCACTAGCGCTAACAAGTGCTCGCGTTCTGGCCCCTTCACCAGCTGCTCTGCCGTCACAAAATCCGCGGGACCGGCCTTGCCAAAGCTAGGGCACAGCTTAGCGATAAAACAGGCGCCACACGCAGCCCGCCGAGAATGGCACACCCGCCGACCGTGAAAAATGAGCCGGTGGGACACCATCGTCCATTCTTTCCGCTCAATGAGCTCTTGCAGCTGCTTTTCGACGGCCACAGGGTCGGTCTCCTCAGTGAGCCCCAGGCGACGCACCAACCGCCCGAAGTGAGTATCCACCGTAAGCCCAGGGACGCCGAAGGCGTTTCCTAACACCACATTTGCGGTTTTGCGCCCTACCCCGGGCAGTTTCACTAGATCTTCGAGTCGGTTGGGGACTTCGCCATCGTGGTCGTCGTAAAGCTGCTGCCCGAGCTTGATCAGCGCCTTCGCCTTGTTGCGGTAGAAACCTGTAGGACGAATCAGCTCCTCAAGTTCCGTGAGGTTCGCTGACGCATACGCCTCCGCGGTGGGGTACGTGGCGAATAGCGCTGGGGTGACTTGGTTGACTCTCACGTCCGTGGTTTGGGCGGATAGCACTGTGGCCACCAGCAGCTCTAGCGGATTGGTGAAATCGAGCTCGGCCCGCGCCTCGGGATAACAAACCGCCAGCATGCGGTTAATTTTTCGGGCACGACGTTTGCGGGCCAACGGTGATTCAGCCATAAGAGCAGTATAGTCGGAGGACATGAGCGTCCTCTATGCCGTCTTTACTCCAATCGTCATCGCTGTCTTTGCCATCCAGATGGAAAAATTTGAGACTTTTTCGACACGAGCGAGCACCCCAACCACCGACCCAACTGCCTAAACTTTCACATTTCCCCAGGATTGTCGCTTTTGTCACAGAAAAAACTGCACAATCGGGCAAAGAACAGGTAGAGTTTTAGCAGAGCTACAGCGTGTGCTGCATCGCATATCTTTTCCAGGCACACGACTTTCACAAGAAGGAGAAGTGAATTGGAAGGCGTACAGGACATCCTGTCACGAGCTGGAATCTTCCAGGGCGTAGATCCAATTGCAGTTAACAGCCTGATCCGCGACCTTGAATCCGTTCGGTTCCCACGTGGCACCACCATCTTCGAAGAAGGCGAACCAGGCGATCGCCTCTACATCATCACCGCCGGCAAGGTGAAGCTGGCCCGCCATGCCAACGACGGCCGCGAGAACCTCCTCACCGTCATGGGCCCATCCGACATGTTCGGTGAACTGTCCATCTTCGACCCAGGCCCACGCACCTCCTCCGCGGTGTGCGTCACCGAGGTTCAGGCAGCCACCATGAACTCCGAGATGCTTCGCTCCTGGATTGCCCAGTACCCGGAGATCTCCGAGCAGCTGCTGCGTGTGCTGGCACGCCGTCTGCGTCGCACCAATGCGTCCCTCGCAGACCTGATCTTCACCGATGTCCCAGGTCGCGTGGCGAAGACTCTGCTGCAGCTGGCGAACCGCTTCGGCACCCAGGAGGGCAACGCTCTCCGCGTGAACCACGACCTCACTCAGGAAGAGATCGCCCAGCTGGTCGGCGCTTCTCGCGAGACCGTAAACAAGGCCCTGGCAACGTTCGCGCAACGTAGTTGGATTCGTTTGGAAGGCAAGTCGGTGCTGATCACGGACGCTGAGCACCTGGCTAAGCGCGCCCGCTAGAACGCGAAAAATCTCCATACCGAGTTTGGTTCGGTATGGAGATTTTTTATGTCTTACAGAGAGTCCAGGTACCGCACGGTGACGCGGGTGGACTGGGCGGCTGCGCTGCGCAGCACGGGGTCAACGTCGGTGTAGATCTCATCCACCAACTGCTCCACGGTTGCGTCTTCCCCGAGCTTCGCCCGGGCTTCCTTGACCTGCCGCAGGCGCTGCTCGCGACGGTCTAGATACTTGCGTGCAAGTTCCGCAGTGTTCGCGTGCTCTGGCCCATGGGCGGGAAGCAAGGTGACGCCTTCGCCACGTTCTTCCAGCATGCTGAGGGTCTTGAGGTAGGCGCCAAGTTCACCGTCAGTTTCGGAGATCATGGTGGTGTGTCGGCCCGCGATGGTGTCGCCAGTGACGATGCCTTCGAGGGTGGACTTACCCGGTTCCCCGCTCCAGATGAAGAAGCAAACGGAGTCGCTGGTGTGGCCAGGAGTGTGCACGACCTCAATCTGAGGCGTCAGGCCTGGCAGAGTGATGATCTCGCCGTCCTTGAGCGCATCGGCGCCACGGCTGTAGGACGCGTCGAAACTGCGAACCGGCACGCCAGTAAGCTGCCGGAAGCGATCGATCGAGTCCGCGTGGTCATGGTGCCGGTGAGTGATCAGAATGAGGGCGACCTCAGCGGCCTTTTGATGCAGAACGTTAAGGTGGCCTTCATCCTCCGGGCCTGGATCGATCACGACGCTGACTTTGTCTTCCGGTCCGCGGATGATCCAAGAATTAGTACCTTCGAGCGAGCTGTAGCTTGGATTTGGGCACAGCACGACGGCGGTAGATTCAGTAACAGGACGAAGTTGACTGTAAGCAGGGTGCTCCATACCCACTAGCTTATCCTTTTCCAGATCTAAAGGGCGTTTGATTAGCTGGCGATTTCAACCACAATCTCGATCTCGACGGGTGATCCTAGTGGCAGTTCGTAGACTCCCACCGCCGAACGAGCGTGTTGGCCGGCATCGCCGAAAATCTCACCGAGCAGATTTGACGCGCCATTAACGACGCTCGGCTGCCCATTAAACCCTTCCGCAGAGGCAACAAAACCCGTCACTTTCAGTACACGGGTCACGTTGTCGATGCCCACCAGGGCATCCACTGCCGCGAGGGCGTTGAGCGTGGCAGTCCGCGCCAGGTCCTCCGCAGCTTCAGCAGTGACGTCCCATCCTACTTTTCCGGTGGCGGGGAGGGAGCCGTCGACAAACGGCAGCTGCCCCGACGTCCACACCTGGTTGCCTACTTGCACTGCAGGTACGTATGCGGCAACGGGCGTCGCAACGCTAGGCAGCTCAATGCCCATTTCTGCCAATTTCTTGGAGATCATTGCTTCTCTCGCTTCAGGTAGGCGACATGGCTTTCTGGGTTCGGGCCAGGCAAAACAGTGACGAGCTCCCAGCCATCTTCACCCCAGGTGTCAAGGATTTGCTTCGTTGCGTGCGTCAGCAACGGCACGGTGGCGTATTCCCAAGTAGTCATGCCTATATTCCTACCAGTTCACCGCCCGAGGCGAGATATTCCGCCCAACTGGTGATGTGTGGGTTCTTGCGCAGCAGCGCACGGCGCTGGCGTTCAGTGAGGCCACCCCACACGCCGAACTCGACCCGGTTATCCAGGGCATCGGCGCGGCACTGCAACATGACTGGGCAGTGGCGACAAATTGCCGCGGCGCGACGTTGTGCGGCACCCCGCACAAACAATGCGTCTGGGTCGCCGTCGCGACATTTCGCCAACGTAACCCATTCGCCTCGGTCGATTAACTGCTGGTCAGTTACCAACGATGCAGTCATGTTCCCGGCCTCCTTGCTACACGTCTGTGTGACGCATGTAAGTGTATTCACACAATTTACAGAATGTCGAATGTGTCACACAAATGGGGGTCTACACACGAAGAGTTTTTGCGTAGGGTATTAGAGGTGTCCAGTTTGAAGTCATTAGCCAAAGCTCTCGGGGCGATAATCGCAGGAGGCGTGGTCGGCGCAGCCGCCCTAGCCCCCGTCGCCAGCCTGTCCGGCGTAGCCATCGCGCAGACAAACGCGACGATGCAATCAAACCTCGCCGACCTTACCGACGGCACTGCCCCCGGCGTCTCCACGATCACTGACGTGAACGGCACGCCCATCGCTTGGATCTATGACCAGTACCGGCTCGATGTGAAGTCCGACCAGATTTCGCCCAACATGAAGAAGGCGATCGTCGCCATCGAGGACCGTCGCTTCTACGAGCACGATGGCGTGGACTGGCGCGGCACTGCCCGCGCTATGCTCACGAACCTCACCTCCGGCGCCGTAGAACAGGGCGCATCGACGCTGAACCAGCAGTACGTGAAGAATTATTTGCTGCTTGTCGACGCCAAAACCGAAGCCGAACAGGTTGCCGCTACCGAAACGAGCTATGCCCGCAAACTCCGCGAAATGCGCATGGCCTCGGATTTGGAGAAACACCTCAGCAAGGACGAAATTCTCACCCGCTACCTCAATATCGTCCCCTACGGCAATGGCGCGTTCGGGATCGAAGCTGCCGCACAGACGTACTTCGGTAAACCAGCCCTGGATCTATCCGTCCCGGAATCGGCACTGCTCGCCGGAATTTTGCAGTCCTCCTCCGCGCTGAACCCGTACGTCAACCCGGAAGGAATGACGCAGCGCCGCAACCAGGTTCTGGACGCCATGGCTCTCTCTGGCGACATCACCGCAGAACAAGCAGGCCAGTTCAAGGCTGAGCCACTTGGCATTTTGGAATCGCCAAACCAGCTCCCCAACGGCTGTATCACTGCCGGGGATCGGGGATTCTTCTGCGACTATGCACTCAAGTACCTGGAAGGAAACGGGGTGTCTCCAGAGCAGCTAGCTCGGGACGGCCTAACGGTAAAGACCACCCTCGATCCAGCGGTGCAGGACGCAGCCCGCAAGGCGGTCGCGGACCACACCGATCCCAAAGCCGTCGGCGTCGCCGAAGTGGTCAACGTGGTGCAGCCGGGTCAAGACACCCGCCGAATCTTGGCGATGGCCTCCTCCCGCGAGTACGGTCTCGACGCGGAAGCCAGCCAAACAGTGCTGCCACAGACCTCAGTACGGCTCGGCAATGGCGCTGGCTCGGTGTTCAAGATTTTCACCGCAGCAGCAGCCATTCAGCAAGGCATGGGCATCGAAACTGAACTCGACGTCCCTAAGCGCGTCGAAATCTCGGGAATGGGTTCCGGTGGAGCCCAGAATTGCCCACCGGGGAAGTACTGCGTAGAAAACGCAGGTGCCTACAAACCAAAAATGTCCCTCAAGCAGGCGTTGGCACAGTCACCCAACACCACGTTTGTCAAGCTCATTGAGCAAGTAGGGGTTAAGGACACCGTTAATATGGCGGTGAAGCTTGGACTGCGCGACTACCAGGACGCCGGCAGCTTCGATGGCCAATCCTCCATCGCGCAATACTTCACCGACCACAACCTGGGATCCTTCACGCTTGGCCCCACGGCCGTGAACCCCCTCCAGCTATCAAACGTGGCCGCAACCCTCGCGTCCGAAGGCATGTGGTGCGAACCGAGCCCCATCGAATCTGTCACCGACCGCACCGGCCAACCAGTCCAGTTGAAGAAAAAGCCTTGTGAGCAGGCAGTGGAACCGGCCGTTGCACACGCCCTCGCCAACGCGTTGAGCGACGACATCAAGAACGGCACCGCAGCACCAGCGGCTGGGAATTGGGGCTGGAGGGCACCGACTGCTGGCAAGACCGGTACTACCGAATCGCACCAGTCAGCTGCCTTCATGGGATTCAACTCGAACTTCGCTGCCGCGCCGTACATCTATAACGACGGCACGCAAACCACGCCACTGTGCACCGGCCCAGTCCGGCAGTGTGGCGAAGGAACGCTTTTCGGTGGCATGGAACCTGCGAATACGTGGATGGCTATCGCGACGAACACTCCGGGCGCCGCAGCTGGCACGCTCCCACAGGTGGATCCAACCCTGGTGAAGGGCAAGACGCAGGCGATCCTCGATCAGGTGAATGGCAAAGACGCCACGACTGCGCAGCAACTCCTGCAATCTCAGGGCTACACAGTGACCATCGAAATGGTCAGCGGACCGTCGAACAGAAAAAACCGCGTCATTAACGTGAAACTGGGGAACACCCGCGACGCAAAACCTCCCGTGACACTGCTGATTTCCGACGGTTCCCAATATGTTCCACCGGCCCCAGAACGGGGTCGAGGCAGTGATGAACGGCCAGGCCGACCTGAGGGACCAGCCCAGCCACCATCATTGGAAGACTTGGTGAATAACTTCCTGCGACAAAACGGGCTATAGGGCTGCGCGGACAGCCGTCGATAAGCGCTTGCCATCGACGCGCCCCGCTGCCGCCTTCGTCGCTGCCTGCATCGCGGACCCCATGTTCGGGTTCTCCAGGTCGGCGATCACGTCCTTAACCAGGGCGTCCAGCTCCGCGTCCGTGAGCTGCTTCGGCTGGTACTCGGCTAGGATCGCGGCCTCGGCGAGCTCACTGTCCGCCAGCTCCTGACGCCCGTTCTGGGCGTAGACCTCGGCAGACTCCTTGCGCTTCTTGATTTCACGGGCAATCAACTTCAAGATGTCCTCGTCAGTAGCCTCATGCTTGGAGCCGCTAACTTCCTCCATCAGAATCGCCGAAAGCAGCATGCGAAGCGTATTGGTGCGCTGCTTTTCCTTGGCCTTCATCGCTGTTTTGAGATCATCTCTAATCTGCTGTTTCATGAGTTTCAGCATACGCACCGGTAGCATGGCATGCGTGAAGAAAATCTTGCTTTCCTTGTTCGGTGCCGGCCTCACGACCATGGCCTGGGGGTATTCGGAGCTCTCACGCTTCCGGCTCAAGCACGAAACACTCGAGGTATTCGAACCAGGTTTTCTCGACGGCGGAGAGTTCACCATCCTGCACATCTCCGACCTCCACATGCTGCCCGCCCACAGCAGGAAACAGCAATGGGTCGCAGCGCTATCCGCCTTAAACCCCGACCTCGTGGTCAACACCGGTGACAACCTCAGCTCCGCCGACGCCGTCCCCGCAGTACTCCGCGCTCTGGGCCCACTGCTCTCCAAGCCCGGGCTGTTTGTCTTTGGCACCAACGACTACTTCGGGCCACGCCCCGTCAACCCCATCGGTTACCTCCTGGGCAAGAAACGCAAAGTCAGCGACCAGGCCCTTCCCTGGGAAGGGATGCGCGCAGCGTTCCTCGAGCACGGCTGGCGCGATGCCACCCACCAACGCCACGAATTCAAGGTCGGTAAGGTACGCATCGCAGCCGCAGGTGTCGACGACCCCCACCACAACCTGGACAACTACTCCCTCGTAGCCGGCTCCCCCAACCCCGACGCCGACCTAACAATCGCACTCACCCACTCCCCCGAACCACGCGTACTCACACAATTCGAAGCCGACGGCTACGACCTCTCCCTCTCCGGCCACACCCACGGTGGACAGCTGTGCCTGCCCTTCGAACGGGCAATCGTGACCAACTGCGGCATCGACCGAACTCGCGCCAACGGGCTACACCGCTTCGGGAAAATGTGGATGCACGTCACCAACGGCCTCGGCACCTCACCCTACGTGCCATTCCGCATCTTCTGCCGACCTTCCGCCACCCTGATTCACCTCGTGGAAAAGGCCAATTAGCTCCCAGTTTTGGGATTGTGTCTATCAGGCGTAACCTAAATGGGCAACGGGATATAGCGCAGTTTGGTAGCGCACGTCGTTCGGGACGACGGGGTCGCAGGTTCAAATCCTGTTATCCCGACTCATGAAACCACCTGGTAACGGGTGGTTTTTTGCTTGGGCAGGGCTTGCGATTCCTGGGAGTGGAGGGGCGGTTGTGGCCTGTGGGATGTAGGGAAGCCCTCGGCCCCGACATTATGCCCAGCCGGAACCAAAGTCCCCGACATTACGCCCCCGACAATGCCCCAAAAACACCCCGAAGACCCCGAACTTCGGGAGGGTAATGTCGGGGCCAACAGTGGCAAGCCCAATTCATACACGGAGCCGGGATTACTGAGGCTGGTGAGGCAATTGAGACAAGGTGATGCAGCCGGAACCAAAGTCCCCGACATTACGCCCCCGACAATGCCCCAAAAACACCCCGAAGACCCCGAACTTCGGGAGGGTAATGTCGGGGCCAACGAAGCCGCCAGCACCCCCCTACTTCACCATCCGCTTGATCGCGGCTTCTACTTCGGCGATTTTTTCGGAAGGGTCCCCTGCGCGGGCTGCCCCGACCACGCAGTGTTTGATGTGATCACCAAGGAGTCCCAACGCCACGTTTTCTAGGGCGCTATTTGCTGCGGATATTTGGGTGAGGATGTCGATGCAGTATTCGTCTTCTTCGACCATGCGGTGGATACCGCGGATCTGGCCTTCGATGCGTCGGAGCCTGGCCAGATATGCGTCTTTAGCTGCGGTGTAGCCGTGGTCATGGTTCACGTACTGGCACCACCTTGAGCACGAGGCCGGAGAGGGCGGCGATGGCGGCCAGCACTGCGCAGGAGGCACCGAGGATGAGATGCGAGCCGCTGTTTCCTAGTGCGGAGAGGGATGCGGTTGCGTAGTGCATTGGCATGAGGTGGGCGAGCACATTCCACACGCTGGATACGGAGGCACCAGATGCTTGTTTCCATACCCAGCCGACGATGCCCGCTTGGATGAGGAGGAATCCGTATCCGGCGTAGCGGCCTCGCGTTCCGAAGAGTCGGACGAGCGCGTTGCTGAACAGTGCTGCGGTAAGACCTGCCAGGATGACGATGCCGACCAGTCCGGCGCCGACCAATGGGGTGAGGGAGGTTCCCAGGACCAGCACTAATACCGCGCCCAGCACAACGGCGAGCAGCCAGCGCCAGCGATTAGAGAAGGATGCTCCGACCATCACTACAGCGGCGATGAGGAACCCGAGGAGCGGGACGAGCAATGGAACGACTGTAGCCGTCGGTTCTGGGTCGGCGGGGAGTGCCCGCTGCACCGAACCGATTTTTTCTTTGTTGTTGGTGGCCATGCCGTCAATTTTGGTTGCACCATCGCGAAGGCCGCCGGCACCGGTGGAAGCTTCAGCCAGGCCTTTATCTAGTTCCGCGAGGCCAGCAGCGAGTTCTTTGGAGCCTTTCGTAGCGGTGTAAATGCCGTCGTGGTAGCTGTTTCCGGGGACCGCAAGCTGGTTAGCGATCTCGCGGGAGCCTGAGCGCAGCGCTGCCAGCTGGTCGACCATGGCGCCATCGAGCTTGAAGCCGTCGACTTGTTTGCGGAATTCCCCGAGACGGTTGCGGAGCTCCTTAGACTGCGGGTCCCAGCGTGGGGCCAGTTCGGCGTCGGCTTTGTCGATTTCGGCAATGATTTGGGTCTGGAGCAGCGCCAAGCTTTGCACTTGATCGACCGCTTGGGCTACGCCGTCGGCGACTTTCACTGCGCCGTCGCCAAGTTGGCCGGTACCTGCTTGCAATTTCACTAGTCCCGCGGAAAGTTCGTTGGCGCCGGTGAGGGCTGCGGTAGAGCCCTCGTGGAGTTGGCCCACGCCGTCGGCAAGCTGACCACTGCCCTTAGTCAGTTCACCCGTGGCGCCTTTGAGCAAACCGGCTTGGGACGCCGCTTCACCTGCTGCGCGGCGTGCCGGGACGAGGTCGGTGGCGCCCGGCGCGGCGGCTGGTTCGGCTGACCAGGTTGCTGCTGGTTCTATTTTTGCGACTGCAGCGTACACTGCCCCTCCGATCAGAGGAAGCAGCAATAGTAGGGTCAGCAAAAGGCGACGAAGGAGACTCATGCGATAAGGGTAGAAAACAACCGGCCAATCAGCAGGTAGGCGCACCGAAAGGCCGGGTTGTTCCACCTGGTAAGATTTTCTAATGTTGCTTACTTCATTACCCATGGGGTGAGTGCACTGGGCCTCACCAGGCCGAAGACGATGACCGACGACAACCTCAAGCAAGGTGTGATTCTCACGTGACCCTGCTCCTCGTTTTGCTGATTGCCGGGGCAGCCGTTGTGGCATCACCGCTGCTGGTACGCGTAGTGGAAAGGCAGGCAGGTTGGCCCCTGGCTGCGTTGTTCATTGCGGCGGCGGTGGTGCTAGCACAGCATCCATCCGGATTCCGAGTGCCGTGGGCGCTCGGGGCCTCTTTCGCTATCAAAGCTGATGGCCTGTCCTTTTTCTTCGCGATGCTCGCCCTGCTGATCGGCGCGGTCGTCTTTATATATTCAGCCGCTTACCTGCCTAAACGTAAAGGCAACCAGAGCTTCTACCTGATTATGTCGTCGTTCATGCTGGCGGTGTTGCTGCTGGTGCTTGCCGACGACGTGATCCTGCTCTTCGTGGGCTGGGAGCTGGTCTCGATTGCATCGTTCCTGCTCATCGCCCGTTCGGGTTCGGGTGGCCAGGCCGGCGCCATGCGCACGTTGATCTTGACGTTCATCGGTGGGCTCACGCTGCTGGCTGCCATCGCGATCATGGTGACGCAGTCCGGAACCACGAACCTCACCGAGATTCTGGCGAGCGACATGTGGGACGATCATTACCTGACGGAGCTCATGGCGATGCTCATCGCCGTGTCTGCGTTTACGAAGGCCGCGCAGCTACCCTTCCATTTCTGGCTGCCGGAGGCGATGGCTGCCGCTACCCCAGTGTCTGCGTTCCTGCACGCTGCCGCGGTGGTGAAGGCCGGTGTGTATCTGCTGATTCGCTTCTCGGGGATTTTCCACGATGTGGCGGTGTGGCAGTACTTGCTGATGGCCACGGGCATGACGACGGCGATCATGGCCGCGCTGTTTGCGATCCAGAAGACGGATCTGAAGCAGCTCACGGCATATTCCACGGTGTCCCACTTGGGGTGGCTGGTAGCCACGATCGGTGTGGGCACACCGTTTGCGCTGGCTGCGGCCCTGGTGCACACGCTTGCGCACGCGATGTTCAAGTCTTCGTTGTTCATGCTGATCGGTGTGATCGACCACCAGACGGGCACCCGCGATATTCGCCGGTTGGGCCCGCTGGTGAAGAAACTTCCGTTTACGTTCGCTTCCGTGGTGATCGCTGCGGCGTCGATGGCGTCTGTGCCTCCGCTGCTCGGTTTCGTGTCCAAGGAGGGCATGCTCACGGCATTCGCGGATTATCCGGTGATGTTGTTCTTCGCCGCTATCGCTGCGCTGCTCACCTTCACCTATTCCGCCCGCATCGTATTCGGTGCTTTCGTGGATGGCCCACGTCCAATGGATGAGGTGAAGGAAGCTCCGGTGGCGTTGTGGTTGCCGGCTGCGCTTCCGGCACTGTTGTCGGTACCGCTGGTTTTTGCCATCAGTGTGCTCGACAGCCCGGTAGACGAAGCCCTCCACGCGGTGGGGATGGAACACCACTCGCACTTGGCGCTGTGGCACGGGGTGAACGTTCCACTGCTGATTTCTGCGGCCGTGTTGGTGCTGGGTGTGCTGGGTGTGCTCGGCCGCAAGAAGCTGCTGGCCCCGATTTCTGGCACGCAGCTGCTGCCGTTCACGGGTGCGCTGGCATTGGATCGCGCGACCGGCGGTTTGAAGCGCGTTGGCCGAGTTTTTGCTGAGATCGCAAACTCCTTCAGCCCAGCACGTCACCTGGCGTGGCCGGCAGTGACGGTGGTTGTGTTGGCGCTTGCCGCGTGGGCGTCGAATATGGATGGCGCGGGCCTGGCGCCACGGGTTGCTGGCACGGATCGTTGGACTGATCTCATGACCTTGGCGATTGTGGCAACGTCCGTGATTGGGCTGGTGCGCACTCGTTCCCGTCTCACTGCGGTGCTGCTACTGTCCGCGATTGGTGTGGGCGTGACGTTCCAGATCCTTACCTTGGGTGCCCCTGATGTGGCGCTCACGCAGTTCATGGTGGAGCTACTGGTGATCGTGATGATCATGCTGGTGCTGCGCCATCAGCCACGTGGGTTCGCCCCAGTGAAGCCGGGCCGGAAGTACTGGTCGGGGGCCATCGCGATCGCGGTGGGCGTCACGGTGTTCTTCGGTATCTGGACGCTGGTGGGTCGCCATGAGCGCCCTGAGCTGGCGATGTGGTACCTGCGTGAGGCGCCGGGCATCACCGGTGGCGCGAACGTGGTCAATACGATCCTGGTCGAGTTCCGTGCCCTGGATACGCTGGGCGAGCTGTCCGTCCTCGGTATGGCGGGCGTGGTCATCGCCGCGGTGGTTGCCTCGGTGCCGCGCTCCCGCACCGACCATTTGCCGGCGCTTTACGACGCCGCCCGCAACGCACTCCCATTGCAGCACTTGCGCCGGATTGTGACGCCGATCCTGCTCGTGCTGGCAGTGCTGATCTTCATGAGGGGCCACAACACCCCTGGTGGTGGCTTCATTGCCGCGCTGGTGGCGGCTTCGGCGTTCATGCTCTCTTATCTGGCCAAGGGTAAAGATGAACCGGTCGTCGGTAAGCAGGTGCCTTTCCTACTCACTGGGTCCGGCATGTTGATGGCGCTCTTTTCCGGCTACTTGGGGCTGACGCACGGTTCGTTCCTGTACGCCATTCATGGCCATATCCTCGGCGAGCATGTCACCAGCTCGATGATTTTCGACGGCGGCGTGTTCCTCGCGGTGCTGGGCATGGTGTCCCTGGGTATCAACGCGCTTGGCGGCTACGACCGACCCGGTGCGGATTCGCTACCGTATGAGCGCCCGGAAGACTCCCCGCTACCACCACACAACATGCCACTGTCCTACAAGGAGGAGGTCCGATGATCATCACCTTGACCATTGCTGTTCTTGCTGCTGGTGGCATGTATCTGGTGTTGCAGCGCGGCATGTTCCGCATCGTGCTGGGAATGTCCTTGATCAGCCATAGCGCGAACCTGACGCTGCTGGCGCTGGGTATTCCCAAGTGGCGTGGCGAACCGTTCTCCAGCACCCCTCTTGACGTGGCGGCTGACCCGCTGCCGCAGGCGTTCGTGCTGACGGCGATCGTGATTTCGATGGCCACCACCACGTTCATGCTGGCGCTCGCAGCCCTGGGCCGCAGCGACGACACCGCGTCGAAGCATGCGAATGAGCCGGAGGCGGCGCTGCTGATTACCGCCGCCCGGAACGTCCGTCCCCTGCCCGCCGACAGCCCCCGTATCGAGCGCAACAAGGCGCTGGAGGAATCATGATCTTGCCGCTTTTCGTTGCTGTCCCGTTGACCGCCGCAGCGCTCGCGGTCATTGCTCCGTGGCGGTGGCTCCGATCTCTGTTATTCGTCGTAGTGCCGTTCCTGGGAATTCCGGCAGGTGTGTGGCTGTTTACGCAAGGCACGATCGGGCACAATGTGGGCCTCTACCCCGGTGGCGTGTCCATCGCTTTTGCCGCCGATCAGTTCACAGCCTTGTTTGTGATTACTACCTCTGTGGTGGCGCTGACGGCTAACTGGTTCGCGTTCGTCTCTGGCGAGATCACCGCCCGTTTCTACCCTGCGCTCACCCTCATGCTGATCGCGGGCGTGAACGGCGCGTTGCTGACCGCTGACCTGTTCAACCTCTTCGTATTCATCGAGGTTATGCTGCTGCCTTCCTACGGTTTGATGGCGATGACCGGCACCCGGTCTCGTTTGGCTGCCGGCCGGACCTTTGTGCTGTCTAACTTGTTCGCTTCTACCCTGCTGCTGATTGGTGCGGGCTTGGTGTACGCCGTGTCCGGCACGGTGAATTATGCGGCGCTCGCGGGCGCTGCGGACCACGGGCCACTGGTAGTGGCGATGGGTGTTGTGGTGATTGCGCTAGCGGTGAAGGCCGGTGTGGTCCCGCTGCATACGTGGTTGCCGCGCACCTACCCGGCTACTAGCTCTGCGGTAATGGGCCTGTTCTCCGGTTTGCACACCAAGGTGGCGGTGTTTGTCCTATACCGGCTGTATGTGGTGGTGTTCGACGCTGACGAGCGCTGGTCCTGGTTCATCATTGCCGTCATGTGCGTGTCCATGTTGATCGGCGGTTTCGCTGGTCTGGGCGAGCGCACTATCCGCCGGGTGCTGGCTTACCAGATGGTCAACGGCATGCCGTTCATCTTGGTGATGCTCGCCTTCGGCACCGAAGCCGCGCTGGCTGCGGGCATACTGTACGCGCTGCATCACATGATCACGGTGGGCTCGCTGGTGCTGACCACCGGCGCGATTGAGGAAACATACGGCACGGGAACCTTGTCGAAGCTCTACGGCTTGGCGCGCCGCGACCCAATTGCGTCCACGGTGTGGGCTGCGGGCGCGTTCTCGGTTGTCGGTTTTCCCCCGTTTTCCGGCATGTGGGGTAAGGTCGGCATCGTTTTCGCAGCTGCGGAGCCTGGCAATATGCGCTCATGGCTGGTCATTTCGGTGGTGATTGTGGCGTCGATCGGTGCCCTGCTGTCGATGCTGCGTGTCTGGCGCAAGGTGTTCTGGGGTAAACCGATGGGGCGGTATAGCGCGTCGTTGGGCGTGACCTGGGCGAAGTTGCTGCCGGGGCTGTCGCTGATGGTGGTGTCGGTGGGGATGTTCTTCGCCGCAGGCCCGCTTATCGACGCCATTTCCACCGCATCCCACGCCCTCTTCGATGTCCCGTCCTACGTGTCCGCGGTGTTCGGCACCACTGATCCGATTGGAGTAGTCAATGCATCTGTTTAAGTTCATCCCTTGGCTGATCGGACAGATCATTGTCGGTGGCCTGGTCATTGTCCGTTCCGCGTTTTCGGGTTCCACTGGGTTCAAGCCGGTTATCGTGTCCTACCCGCTGCGAATCACCTCAGACCGGGATATTTTCTGGTTCTCCAGCTGCATCACCATCACCCCAGGAACACTGTCCTTGGGAATCCGTGGCGACAGGTTGCTCGTCCACGCTGTGTATGGCGCCGACCCGGGTGAGGTTTTGGCCGGCCTCGCTGATATGGAGGAGCGCCTGGTGCCTTCCGTCGCTTCCATCGACAAAGGCGCACCAGGCCAAGGGGCTGGAAACCCATTGCACTCTACCTTCGTAGCTGGACATTCCGACACCAACTACGGCCCCTACGCCACCTCGGATGAGGAGAACTGATGATTATTTTCGTGTTCGTGTTGGGCGCGTGCCTGCTGGGCGCGCTGGCCCTCATTCTCTTCACTCATGATGACGCCACCCGCGCCGTCGTGGCCGACATGGTGTTCTTCATCATGGTCGCCATGTACATCGTCTGGACTCTCGTTACTGATACCTCAATCGTTTACGAGGTCGCACTGCTAGCCGGATTGCTCGGCCTCCTGTCCACGGTGTCCGTCGCCCGCATCCTGTCGAAAGGCCGCCGATGAGCTACGTTCTGGTATCTATAGCCTGCATCCTGATCCTCGGCACCGTCAGCGCGCTCTGGCGCGCACCCGACGCCCTGACCAGGATTAACTTGATGGGCCCCACCGTGGGCATCGCACTGCCACTATTGATCCTGGCCAAGCTGCTATCCGACCCCTTTGACTGGCACAACCTAATCAGGGCTCTCCTATCCATCTTCGGACTCTGGGTCGTAGCAGCCGTGTCCTCCTTCTACATGGGCCGCTCCGTACACGACGCCGTGGAGGATCTTTAGGGCTTGGTTTAACTAGGCTTCCCAGGGGTTATGGGATAGCTGAGGCGGTTTGGGCCCCTGCTAAAACCTGCAATCCCCGGGAAGCATAACCCGGATCTCGGGATAAAAATGCTTAAATAGCAAACTTGCAGCTAGATTTTTGTCCGAGATCCGAGTTTCACTTCCCGGGGATTACAGGTTTCGATAGCGCGTTTTAGGGAAACCCCAGGCAAAACCTAGGTAGATCAAGCTGAGGTTGATCGTGCGGTAGTCCCGGGTGTTGTGCCCCTGGTGGGGGGTATTCAAAGATTTTTAGCCCGGATGGCCACCTACGCGTGTTGATGTAGTTCAAGGGCTGAGCAGCGCACACGGAAGTATAGTGCTGCTCAGCCCCAATGTTGGTTTCGCCGGACGCTAGACCAGCTCGGCTGTTGCGTCGAAGTCGCCGCGTACTGCGCGGGAGTATGGGCAGAATTCGTGTGCTTTGGCTACGAGTTCGGCGTCGCCGTCGAAGGAGCCACCTGCGAAGGACACTTTGATGGCGCCGGAGAGTCGGAATCCGTCGGAGACTTTGTTCAGGGTGACGGAGGCGGTGACGGATGGTTCATGCTCGGAAACGGAGACTCCGGAGTCCTTCATGATCTTTTGCAGGGCGCCGTTGAAGCAGGCTGCCCAGGCTGCGGCGAAGAGGGTTTCTGGGTTTGGTGCGTCGCCACTGCCGCCGAGGGCAGCTGGTGGTCGGATATCGGATTCGAAGTCACCGCTAACGCGGCCGTCGCGGCCTCCGCCGGTGGAGGTTACGGTTGCGGTGTACAAAGCTTCAGACATTGTTGCTCCTTTTCTGTGTCGGGGTGCCCCAGTGTACCTGGTAATGTAGGTGTTCATGAGCTTCATTCCGCCGCATGATGACGATTACGTCACGCGCCTTGCCTTGAAGGCCGGGCGTGGGGATAAGCGTGCCCTGACCGAGTTTATCCAGCTCACGCAGGGTGACGTGTGGCGGCTGCTCGCGCACCTCGGGGGCCGCGATATTGCGGATGACCTGACCCAGGAAACGTACCTCCGCGTGATCGGCGCGCTCCCCCGGTTTTCGGCGCGGAGCAGCGCAAAGACGTGGCTATTGTCGCTCGCGCGTCGCGTGTGGGTGGACAATATTCGGCATGATATGGCGCGCCCGCGCAAGTCGGCGGCGCAGCTTGAGGACGCAGCGGCGCCGTCGAGTTGGGCGGAGTGGGTCGACGCACGCATGCTTATCGACGCCCTAGATCCCGATCGTCGGGAAGCCCTCATCTTGACCCAGGTGCTCGGCTACACCTATGAAGAGGCTGCGAAGATCGCGGGCGTTCGGGTTGGCACTATTCGCTCCCGTGTGGCGCGTGCCCGCGCCGATATGGTGGCGGCATCTGAGCCGGCTGCGAAAGCCAAGGAAGCATAAGAAATGCCCCTCTTTTGAGGGGCTATTTCTTTACACCAGCAGCTCAGCAATCTGAATGGTATTGAGGGCGGCACCCTTGCGGAGGTTGTCTCCTGAGACCACGAGCACGAGGCCACGGTTATCATCCACCGACTGATCCTGGCGGATGCGACCAACAAAAGATGGGTCCTTGCCTGCGGCCAGGAGCGGCGTTGGGACGTCGACAAGCTCAACGCCCGGCGCGTCAGCCAGCAGCGCCTTGGCTTCCTCCACGGTGATTGGGGAGGAGAACTCAGCGTGGATGGTGAGGGTGTGTCCGGTGAATACCGGGATACGGACGCAGGTGCCCGCCACCTTCAGCTCTGGGATTCCCAGGATCTTGCGGGATTCGTTGCGCAGCTTCTGCTCTTCATCGGTTTCGAGGGAACCGTCGTCGACAAGCGCGCCAGCGAATGGCAGCGCGTTGAACGCAATCGGCGCGACGTAGGGACCAAAGTCGGCTGGTGCCAACTGGGAACCATCGTGAGCCAGCACAGTCGGATCAGCCAGGGAGGAAACCTGCTCGGCCAAAGCAGAAACGCCGGCAACACCGGAGCCGGACACGGCCTGGTAACTGGAGACGTGCAGGCGAACGAGTCCAGCGCGATCGTGCAGCGGCTTGAGCACCGGCATCGCAGCCATGGTGGTGCAGTTCGGGTTCGCGATAATGCCCTTCTTCGGCTCGCGCGCAGCCTCCGGATTCACCTCGGACACGACGAGCGGAACCTCGTCGTCCTTGCGCCACGCGGAGGAATTGTCCACAACCGTCGCACCCGCAGCCGCGAAGATCGGCGCGTACTGCTTCGACGTAGAGCCACCCGCGGAGAACAGGGCAATATCGATTCCCTTAAGGGACTCCTCAGTCACCAGAGCGAGATCCCCAACAGTGATGTCTTTCCCGCGGAACGGGAGGGTGGAGCCGGCCGAACGAGCGGACGCGAAAAAACGCACCTCGTCGGCTGGGAAATTACGCTCTTCGAGAAGAGTGCGCATCACGCGACCAACCTGGCCGGTAGCGCCAACAACTGCGACAGTGGTCATGAGGGATCCTTTCTAGGGGTGGTCGAATTTGTGGTTCCGATTGACCAGAACAGGGGTAGTTTTTGGTCAATTGGAGCACTAAATTCAACGTTGTTATCTACCGGTACCTGCGTAGACGGTGGCTTCTTCCTCGCCGCCAAGCTCAAAGGCGTCGTGGAGGGCGCGGGCGGCTTCTGGGAGTTCGGATTCGCGAGTGAGGACGGAGATGCGGATCTCGGAGGTGGAGATCAGCTCCATGTTGATACCTTTGTCGCGCAGGGCCTCACAGAACGTGGCTGTGACGCCTGGGTGGGACTTCATGCCCGCGCCGACGAGGGAGATTTTGCCGACCTGGTCGTCGTAAAGCACGTTCTCCCAGCCTTCTTTCACCTGCAGGGCCTTGAGGATTTCCATGGCGCGGGGTCCGTCGGCGCGTGGGCAGGTGAAGGTGATGTCGGTCTTGCCGTCCTCGAGGGAGGAGACGTTTTGCAGCACCATGTCGATGTTGATTTCTGCATCCGCGATAGCGCGGAACACGGTGGCGGCAGCCCCTGGGGAGTCAGGGATGCCGAGGACGGTGATCTTCGCCTCAGAGTTGTCGGTGGCGACGCCGGTCAGGATTGCTTCTTCCACTGGGATATCCTCCATAGATCCGGCAATGAGAGTGCCGGGGTCATTGCTGTACGACGAACGAACGCGCATCGGTACGCCAAATGCTCGGGCGTACTCAACACTGCGCAGAACAAGAATCTTGGAGCCAACAGCGGCCAGCTCCAGCATTTCCTCGAAGCTGAGCTGCTTCAGCTTCTGGGCGTTAGGAACGATGCGCGGGTCAGCGGTGTACACGCCATCGACGTCGGAGTAGATCTCGCAGACGTCGGCCCCCAGCGCAGCAGCCAGCGCCACCGCAGTGGTATCGGAACCGCCACGCCCCAGGGTGGTCACGTCCTTAGACTCGCGGTTGACCCCCTGAAAACCGGCGACGAGGCAGATTTTGCCCTCATCTAGGGCCTCCTGAACACGACCGGGGGTGACATCCACGATGCGCGCATTACCGTGACGCTCGGTCGTGATCACGCCGGCCTGGGAACCGGTGAAGGACTGTGCCTTCGCACCGAAGGACTCAATAGCCATCGCCACGAGCGCGTTAGAGATGCGCTCCCCGGCGGTCAGCAACATGTCCATTTCGCGCGCCGGAGGAACTGGATTCACCTGAGACGCAAGATCTAGCAGGTCATCGGTGGTATCACCCATTGCTGAGCATACCACAACCACATCATTGCCAGCCTTCTTGGTAGCGACAATCCGTTCCGCCACCGCCCGGATCCGTTCCGCGGACTCCAGCGAAGAGCCACCATACTTTTGCACGATGAGTGCCATTCGTCGCCACCTTTCTTTTTCGCTGCAACCATATTACCGCCAACCTAACATTAAGGTAAACTTACCCATGTTAAGTTTTATTGCACCGGGGTGGGCGGGGGTGTTCCGGTACCCTAGACACGTGCATTCTTACGTTTTGGCGGTGCTGTTCGCGCTCGCATCGGCCCTCACCATCGCGTGGGGAACCGTTGTGCGCCACCGCATCGCCGAAGCGGCCCCTACAGGAGGCAACGCCGCCATCCTCTCCGCAATGAAACGACCCCTTTGGTGGGCAGGCATGTCGACGGCCATCATCGCCTACCTCCTCCAAGTCGTCGCCCTAGGATTCGGCCCCCTCCTCATCGTCCAGCCCATCTTGGTTATGTCCCTCATGTTCACTCTCCCGCTCTCCGCGCGTTACGACGGCCGGCGCATCACAATCTCGGAAATGACCTGGGCCTCAGTGCTCACCATCGCAGTCAGCGTGCTTGTCCTCCTGGGACGCCCCCTCCCCGGAATCACCCACCCGCCTCTCGAACGCTGGTTCATCCCCCTCGGAGTAGGCTTCGCGATCTTCTTCGCCATGGACCGCTACGCCGCCAGGCAAATCCGCCGCGAAAAAGCCCTCATCCTCGGCATCGTCACCGGCGCCATCTTTGGCTACGTCGGCGTCTTCTCCAAAGCAGTCGCCGACATCTTCGTCCTCCACGGATTCCTAGGACTCCTCACCAACTGGGAGCTCTACGCCCTCATCATCGCCTCCACCATCGGCACCATCGTGCAGCAATCCTCTTTCAACGCAGGCGCCTTAAGGAACTCCCTACCCGCAATGAAAAGCACCGAACCCGTCGTCGCCTTCTCCCTCGGATACCTCGTCCTCGGTGAAAAATTCCAAGCAACAGATCTGGAATGGCTCTGGATGTTCCTCGCCCTCGTGTTCATGATCGTCTCCACCGTCATGCTCTCCCGGCGGGATGTGGGATAGGGGTTGAGTTTTGGGTTTCACAAAAACACCCCCCAAAACCCCAGCCCCTTAAATAGCCCACCCCGTGGCTATGAGCGGGTGGGCTGAGATGATGGAGCCGAGGACTACCCAGGTAACCTCCAGCAGGGCCATTTTCCACTGTTCCAGCAGTTTCGAGAGGACCATTGCTGCTGGTAGAAGGCAGATCACTACTGGTAGGAGTAGGCGTGGCCGTGAGGTGATGGTGCCGTCGGAGAGCAGGATGTTGAGAGCTATTCCTAGGGCGAAGAGCCAGATGGGCCAGGGGAGTTTCCCAAAACTTAGGGCTAACAGCAATATGGTGCCGAGCATGATGAGCCCAACTATGAGGAGCCAGGAGTCGCTGCTGCGGTTGAAGCACCAGCTGAGGAATTCTAGGCTTGCGGCGCCATAGTCGAAGGCGGAGCCCCAGCCTTTTTGTTGTATCCCGAAGTAGCCGCCCAGGTCTGCGGTGTGTTTGCCGACGAAGATGAGGTAGGCCACCAGCCCGAGTGGGGAGAGTGCCAGGGCGATCCATGCGCGCCAGTTTTGCCGCCCGTGAACCAGCACTACCAGGAGGAATACTATCCAGAGGTCTATGCCGGTGATGCGTGTGAGGCAGGTGAAGAACACCAAGATTCCGACCAGGCCCCATCGTTGTTGCAGCATGAAGTACAGCGCCCAAAAAGCTAGCGCGGAGAACAGGGCCTCGGTGTAGGGCATGTTGTAGGTAAGCCCCATCGGTGCGCCGGCGATGAGCACTCCCCCGGCCACCTGGCCCCGTGTCCCGGCCCCCATGTGCTTCGCGATCATCATCACCGCAGCCACCATTGCCACACCTGCCAGGGAGTTGATCACGAGGGCTGCTGGTAGGTAGTCCAACCCCGTAGCCTCACGTACTGCCCTCAGCAGGTAGGGGAAGAGGGGAAAGAACGCGAGTCGCGCTTGGTAGCCTCCGAGGGAGGTGGGGTCCATGTCTTCGAAGTAGCCGCCGCGGGCGATGCTGATGTAGTGGATGGCATCCCACCGGGTGAGGACGCTGCTCAGGGTTTGGTTTTTGGCGTCGGCAAGCCAGGCGACGACGGCAAGGCGAAGGGCGGTCACCGCCGCGAAAATTGCGGTGGCCACCGCCCCACGTTGAGTTACGGACATAGGTTGTTAGTGTAATGCTTTCGCTTCACGACGCCCCACTGCAAGCCATCCTGCCCCCACCAAGAGCAAGCCCAGCACTACCCACAGTGCAATTCCACCGCCACCGGTCTTGGGAAGGGTACCCATTTGCACATCCGCCACCTGCATATAGGTGCCAAATCCCTGGGACACGCTCTCATCAGACCCAGAGTTAAGCACGAAAACTGCATTGCCTGCATTGGGCAGTTTGATGATCTGCTGACCGTTCTCTGCAACAATTTCGAACTGGATTGCTTCTGGGAGCAGTGAGTAACCGCGTGGAGCCTGTGTTTCTATCAACAGGTATTTGCCAGGAGCCAATTTAATTTTAGATTCATCTCCCGTCTTCCACACAGGGCCCGTTCCTTGACGTTCGGTTCCTGGGCCACTCGCTTGCCATACTTCAAATCGCGCATCGTCCAGGGGTTTTCCATCCATATCCACCTTATCGACGCGGAAGAAACCGTTTTCTGGTTCCTTCTGGTTGACGACCTTGCAGATTACAACTGCCCCTGGTTTTACCGAAACCTGGAAGTCCTGGTTCCCCTCATCGCCGACGTCGTTCACCTCAATCTCTTGCGCAGGTTGGCCATCAAGGTAGTTGATTGAGCATCGGGCATTGGCTGCTTTACTAGCAGAGGTTTGCCGGAACAAGCTGTAACCGTTGCGCTTTGACTCAGTGATCTGGACCTCTGGATTCGCACTAGGGTTATCAGTTTCTATGTGGAAAGTCACGGACCCGGATTCGTCCGTGATATCCGAGGTCTCATTGGTTCGGGAATCATCTTGGGCAACCAGGAAGTTGCCTCCCGGCGTATGGGCCTTAAATTCCCAACCCGCGAGTGTTTCCGAAGGTACTGGGTTTTCCTCAGCATCAATCACACTCTTCATCAGAGTAACCGTGCCAGCGCAGGATGCTAGCGCAACCTCGGCTAACACACGCTTGAGGTCTCCAAATGTTGTTGCCAGAATCGAATCTCCGTTAGCTGCAATAACATCGCCCATCTGAAGTGGACCCCGTTCGCCAACAGCCCAAGTGGACCAGTCTCGCTCATTCAGAACTACTCGGGTGTTATCCGGTTGAGGTTGCGGATCACGTTTTGAAGCGAGTGGGTCACCGAACCCCTGACCTAACAGTGTCCTGTCCCCGACAGTGTAAATATCCGCATCTTGTCTGTTAAGCACATCACGCACGAAAGTATTCTCTTGGGATTGGGCCCAAGGTAGGAAGAGGTGTGCAGGCATGCTGCCGTAAGCCTGACGGTAAGCCTCGATAGCCGCCTTGTATGTGCTTTTCTCTTTAAAGACTGCCGTCGAGTCCTTCGCGGTAGGTTCCGTGAAATCCTTTCGAACATTAATCAGCACTGGTTGGATACGCGTACCTTGCTGCTTAACACGATCAGCTGCCTGCTTCGCATATTTCACATCCGAAACATGCACCATACCTGCGGAGGCGTCTTCAGCCCCTCCGCGAGGCGTGGAATCACTGAAAGTTGGGTAACCGTCTGTCAGGAAGTAGACGACATCGTATTTCGAAGTGGGATTCTGCTTGTTGAAGTCCTCAATGTTCTTCAACGCGCCTTCCCAGTTTGTTGCTCCTTGGCCCACACTGGTGTAGGACCCCGGAAGCTTCATGTTTGAGTTGTATTTTCCAATGGCAGTGAGAACTTTATTTGCGCCTTCTTCATCCTGGATCGAGGTACTAGGAAGCTTCGCGTCTTCAAACCGGGTTCCGTTTGAACCGAAGTTGTAGACACCAATAGACGTTGCCGTGCCAGTCAGGGCCTTCACTATGTTCGAGGCAGCATCTGACATTGCGTCCACGCCTTGTTTCACGATCACAGAGTTTGACGCATCCATGACAATGGCGATGTTTTGTCCGCAGCGCGGGACCGGCTTCGGATTAGCAACGGTCGGGGTATCCCAACCCTGCTCAGGATCCATTACACGTGGGGTTTCTCCAGGAAATAGGTTCCGTTCTGCGGCAAAGGTGAAATGATCACCCACGTTTTGGGTCATGTCAACATTGGCATCAAAGGACAAGACCACACACATGGCAGTGTCTTGATCGGCTGTCATCGCTTGCGGGAACCGAACATAGGCCGAACCGGTTTGGTCCTCGGGAGAATAGTCGATCTTAAATGGCCCAGGAACGCTCGTTTGAGCACCACTTCCTCCGTCGGCTACTAAGACGACTCCTTTAATTCCAGTAATTTTCCGTTGTTCATCACTATTAGGTGCAAGTTTGAAACCAGATACTGGACCATCGCCAACGAGTGCTAGACAGAAGTAACCGCTTTGATTTGGTTTCTGAAAGTTGCTGGCCTTTTGAAAGTTGATCGTAAACTTGCCCGGGCCAGTAGGTGACTTGATGTCTGGGCTCGTCACAGTACTGTTGCGGAAACCGTACGGGACAGTAGCTTCAATACGTGAACCGGCTGGCACCTTGATTTCGCTTGGCAGCTTGAACCGTACACCACCCCAGTTATTTGATGGCTGATCTACGCCCGATATTGGTTGCACCTCTTGGCTTCCCGGGACATTTTGAACAGTGACCAGGACATGTCCTTGCGGGTCGTAGATTTTAAGCACTGATTGCTTTCCACCATCTACATCGTAGCCATTTTGGAATTGGCTGGTTGCCTCAATATAGCCTGCCAAAGTGCCATCAGTATCGATGGTGCGAGTGAAGGTGAGAGTCGGCGAGTTACCCTGAGTTGCCGTGAGTAAAAACGCTCCGTTTGTGTCATTGCCTGCCCAGGACTGCGGTTTGAGGTTTTCTGTAATTTTTCCTTCTATAGTCACCTTTAGGTTTCCCGCGTTGGGAATACCTCGGGTGACAGCCCATTTTAAGGTCAATGTGTCTGTTGCCGTTACTTTTAGTGGCTGCGTAAAGTTGCTGGTTAAGCTACGGCCAGCAGAGGTAAATGGGGTAGGTGAAGTAATTTGCCGATTTACCGAGAATTCACTGAAACGATTGGGACTAGAGAACGTCGCGCTACCACTGTTCACCACCGTAATTTTGGTGATCTCCATATTTTGGCCAGCACTAAAATCAAAAGCGATTCGATTGTACCTAGCCTCATAGTTAACGGAGGTTGGTTGAACGGTAATCGTTGTGTTTGTCTGCGCCATAGCACCGGTGAGGGAGATGCTTAAAGCGATTGTTAGGAAAAGTGCCAGCGCTATAGAAAAACCACGGATCCCTCTAGACGAGGCAAAATCCCACATTCTAATATCTATTCCTTTTCTAACAGCAGAATTGTTTTAAATTGGGTTTTTGTGAAACTTGGATGTTTTCCCGTGAACCGTCATTGAGCTCCTGTGGTGCGTTTCTTGCGGCTAAGCGCGATGAGTACAAACCCGGTTGACAGCAGTACTGATGCAAGAGCAACTAGTCCCGTAATTTGAGCTCCTGTCATTGCCAGTGGCTCTTTGGGTGATGTTGTTTTACTTGGTACTTCTTGGGGTTGGCCGGGACGGGTTGGCGGAGTAGCAGGTGGTTCGGATGGCGGCACAACTGGCGGAACAACTGGCGGAACAACAGGCGGGAAGGTTGGTGGGTTCCCTGGTTTGTGTGACTTCACCACGATAACTCCTGCGACTGGCGTGGAGTTGTGCTGGACGGTGTGGAATGGCACGGCCACCAAAAACGGGTTGATTTCGCGGTATTCATCGCTTGGAGAAGTTGACGTGACTAGGTAGATACCCCGTGGCAGTCCTTCGAATTGCACAATGCCGTTCGCGTCGGTGACCAGGGAGAAGTGTGAGTCTGTGGGCCAGGTTTTGACTTCGTCAAGAGCTGCTTTCTCCACACGGAGCATGTCTTCGGGGCTGTTAGGGTCGATCCCTGCCAGCCGGTTGAGGTGAATAGTGACGCCCTGGATCAGCCCACTGACTGGCTTGCCGTTGTCGGCCGGGTTGCCTTGGGTGAGTTGGATACGCAGGATGTCGGTCCCGACTGCACGCTCGCCGGTGGTGAGTCCGGCTACGGGGACGGCGTCGGCAAGCCCTGCGCTTAACGACGCGCCACCGAAGCAGGTGAGAGCGATGGTTGCGGCGACTACTGCGCGCAGTCGGACCGTGTGCCGGTTAGTCATTGTCGTTCTCCCACCATTGAGGTTCTTCATTTTCTTGATTTTCTCTGCGTGCGTGCCGACCGACAGGCTGCGGGTGGCGCTGCCGCCACAGCCACCACGCAAACACCAATGCGATCGCCAAAACGGCTGCCACCAGGGCATACATCCACCACTGCCAACCAGCACCGTGACTTTGGTCAAACACCGCGCTTTCCGACGGCTCCAACGGGACCTGATGCCCACGCACCAACAAGCGGTGACTGTTGATGCCGTACGGGGTACAGGTGATCAACGTAATGAGGTCTTTGCCAGCCTCCGGCCGCAGCCCATCAGTTTCATGCGGCAGCACCACCCTGATCTGGTCCACCTCATACTTGAGCTTGTGACCAGACACCTGGACATAGAAGACGTCGCCTTCCTTAGCGTCCTTCAAGTGATCAAACATGGTCACGTTCGACAGCCCCGTGTGACCAGTAAGAATCGCGTGAGTTCCTTCGCCACCGACCGGCAAATCCGAACCAAACAGGTGGCCCAAGCCTTTCTGCAGGGTGTCATCATCGGTGCCATGGTAGACGGGCAGATCAGCCTTGATCTTTGGGAAAATAAAACGGGCCATCACATCAGTGGCGTTGAGCTGTTCCAGATACGCAGCGTACTCCGGGTTGTTCCCACGGATCTGGTTCAGCCACGGGTCCAAAATCGGGCCAGTGCTGCGCTCCTCGTTGTAAGCGTGCGCCCGATCCCACTGGGTATCCTTCACCTCTTGCGGAACGGAAGTCTCCAGCTTCGCGTACTCAGCCGCTGCCTTGGACGTGCCATAGTTGTTCCACGCAGTGGACACGACAGGATAAAGCATGACGAGCATGCCAAGAACGACGAGTAGCGCTGGCAACACCAGGCTTTTCTTCTTGTCCTGATCGGCCGGCGAATCCTCAATCACCTGCACCGGAGAATTGTCCACTGGGTAGCTCCCAAAGTTGTCACATTTGCTTCATTTAACAGAAAGTAAAGCAGGGTACGCTGCGCGCACCCTGCTTCACAGCCTGGAGGTTTCTCCACCAGACTCACCGAGTACGTACTCGGATTTAGTTCTTAGCTCCGCGGCGTGCGAACCAAGCACCAGCTGCGACGATTGCTGCACCGATCGCGGCCAGGATGCCAACACCAGCACCACCGGTCAGTGGCAGCTGCGGGGTGTCCTCACGAAGGTTGACAACTTCCTTGACCAAAGTAATCTTGTCGTCGCCCTCGCCTTCTACCTTCTGAATGTCCTCACGAGTCATAGTGAAGGAGATTGGCTTGTTGTTCTTCTTGTAACCAGCAGGAGCCTTGGTCTCAAGCAAGCAGTAGTGCTTCTCAATCGGAGCATCGTGGTTCTCAACATCGGTAACGTGAAGACCATCAATGGTTAAGGTTCCGTCTTCACCAGTGGTCCACTTGTTCGTTTCACCGATAGTGATTTTGTTTTCATCGCTTACCGATTCCGCCCCAGCATCACAACGGTACAGCTCGAACTCCGCACCCTTTAGGGTCTCGTTCTTATCTTTGTCCGTCTTCACGACCTTCAGCTTGCCGTGGTAAGTGATAACTTCGTTGGTCTTCTGTTCAACGTCATCACCGGTGCTCGGGTTATTGAAGATGACATCTGCCTGGTTCTTGAGTTCGACAGTCTCGCCAACATTCTTACGCTTGACCTCGAACTTCAGGGACATCTTAGCGCCGGATTCCACCTTGTCTCGCCCCTGTTCACTGAGGGAAACAGTGAGGGTGTTCTCGTTTTCTGGAGAAGGTTCGGTGATTTCGTAATCATCTTCGGAAAGGGTTTTGTCGCCAGCCTTTACTTCTGTCACCCCAACGAACTCAAGGCGACTATCCAGCTTGTCCTTGAACTCGAACTTCGTTAGTTGCTTCCGTTCCTTATTGAAGTTCGGGGCATCCGCAGTGATCGTGTAGCTGAATGCGTCCTGGGTGTTCTTGTCAGCGTCTTCGACCTTCTTTTCGGTCTTCGACTCGGAGTTCTTCGGGTACACATGTACGTGGTAGTTCCATGCGTTACCTTCTGGGCCGGTTGTCGGTACGAATACCAAGAACGGCTTAGCTGGAATCAGGGTAGAACCACCCGCCTCAACCTGCTCGGTTACTTTTTCCTCAACCAGGTAAACACCAATTTCGAGGTCTTTGAACTCAGCAACGCCATCCTTTACAACAACTGTCTTGCCCTCACCTTGAGCTTCAGCATCTTTCGGAGTCAACTTCGCAGCTGCAGCGAAACCTTCATTGGTGGTCAGGTCGGCATTCGTAACCTTTTTTACAGTAAAGGAGACGCGATTATCACCAATAGCTTTTCCTGGAGCCGCTTCTCCTAGATCCATGCCGGTGTTATTTTCGTCTTTTTCCGCACCGATTCGCTTGTGGATGGTGATTGCACCAGTCTTACTGAAATCGATGTTACCGGCTCCAGCGCCTTCGTTCGTTTCGCCAGGATTAATAGCAGTAGCAGTATTGCCTTCCTCCTGCGCGAATGCACCTGGTGCTGAGATACCCAGGGAGAGGCCGACAATGGCGGCGAATGATACCGAGCGGGCGGTACGAGAGAACTTGTTCACTTGGAAGAGTCCTTTTCTTCAGTTCTAAGTAGGAACGCCCGTTTGGTGGGACCAGTTCCATGTTGGTTGGGGAGCCACTCCGGAAGTTTTCTAGGGCACACTCACAATTGCCCTTCAGAAAACAGGCAATCATTGGGGCGAGGTCACAGCTAGCTTTGATCTTCTCATGAATCGCTTAAAGGAAGCTTAACACCCCGCTTTGGAAGTTGGAAGCTAAGCCCATGTGACCATCTAGACAGTCACAGTTAACAATGCCTCTTCTCTCCTGAATGTTTCCTTATCAAAACAATACCGTTGGTGCAGCTTAACACCTTAAAAAATATCCATTTATCTGAAAAGTACTGCTGCTTTTCTCCATCACAGATATACCCCTTCTTGGGGTCAAGTTTGGATGTGCCACCGTTCGACCCAATCCCCTTTAGCAAACTTGCCCAAACTGTTAGCAATTACGATCCCCTTCATCCCGTCCAGCATCGGATTTCACGAACCGACTGCACTCGACGTACCTTGGACTATGGCTACCAACCGGGGGATAGAACGATCATCCCTGACATTCTTGGAAAATCCCGTGACCCCATTCACACTGAAGGTAGGAACACATGGGTCGTCATAGCAACACTCCGACGCGGAACAGATCGTCGAAGGGCGGCAAGAAGCTCAACTCCAACGCCATCATTGCGCTAGTCCTTATCCTGTGTGGCCTCGGAGTCTTGTTGTATCCCGTGGTGGCGACGCAGTGGAACAACATTCAGCAAGCCCGAGCCGCGGACGAATACTCCAAGCTGGAGCAATCAGTTCCACCCGAGGTGCTGAACAAAGCATGGGAAGAGGCACACCAATATAACGCTGAGCTTCGTGAGATCAACCCCGCCGATGCCTGGACCACCAGCGACGACGAAAATTCTCCCGCGTACCAGCGTTACCGCCAATACCTGAATGTGCTTTCGGAAACAGAGGCCATGGGGCGCGTCGTCATCCCCTCCATCAACTCTGACCTCCCGCTTTATCACGGCACCTCAGAAAAGGCCCTTTCCCGCGGCGTCGGTCACCTATACGGCACAGACTTTCCAGTCGGCGGGATCGGCGATGGCGAAGGTCGCCATGCGGCGCTGTCTGCTCACACAGGCATCCAGAATGCCACCTTGTGGGACAACCTCACCAAGGTAAAGAAAGGCGACGCCTTCTACATCGCTGTCGCTGGCAAGAAACTTAAATACCTTGTGCATGACATCCAAGTGGTCGAACCGTCCGACACTTCCATCCTGCACCGCGAACCCAGTCAGGATCTGATCACCCTCATCACGTGCACCCCGTATGCCATCAACACCCACCGACTCCTCGTCACAGGACACCAAGTGCCGATGGACCCTGCCGATGAAGCCGTCTTTGAATCCAGCGGACTGCGCTGGCAGTGGTGGATGTGGGCCATCATCGGCGCCGCCGCCGTCATCCTCATCCTGCTCGCGCTGTGGCTGCGAAAGGTTTTCGGGAAGACGGAATCCGACGACGCGGACTCATAGCTACATTTTTGAGTTCTTCCCTGCCACGAACCAAAGAATCGGCCCGAGCAGCGGGAAAGCGAAACACGCCAACGCCCACAGCGCCTTGCCGCCGCTGGCGTAGTTTTCGCTACGCACGATGCTGAGCAGGGCCACAACAAAAAGAACAATCTGGGCTATGACCAATAGGGTAATTGCTACGAGCCCGAAGCCACCGACAAGGGTAGTAAAACTGCTGGTATCTGCCGAACTGCTCATTTTCCATCACTCCCTAAACAAATCGACTCGAGACTTCATGGGGTCGAGGCTACAACCAATGGCGTCGTCAAGCAGTGGCAGCAAAAATCACCCCAAAATCGTGACGCGACGCCCATTATGCGGTATGGTGTGTTCCATGCAGCGAGCATTCCTCCTTCTTTGCCGCGGCGGGATTTAGGCCAACGAGAGGCCGGCACCCGTCGCGGAGTTCGCGTTGCCGGCCCAACCACCTAAACCCCAAGAGGAATCACACCATGTCTTTCATCTCCGCCCCCGCTCAGCTGACCAAACCACACGGCGACATCCCTGCCGACCAGCCGCACTGGAACAAGCAGCGCAACTCCGCCATGCCCAGCGACCGCTACCAGCCCTACGATGTGGAAGTGCAGGACTTTGACCTGCCGGACCGCACCTGGCCCTCCAAACGCATCACCAAGGCGCCACAGTGGTGCTCCGTAGACCTGCGCGACGGCAACCAAGCCCTCATCGACCCAATGAGCCCAGAACGCAAACGCCGCATGTTCAACCTGCTGGTGGAAATGGGCTACAAAGAAATTGAGGTGGGTTTCCCCTCCGCCTCCCAAACTGACTTCGACTTCGTGCGCGAGATCATCGAAAAGGACATGATCCCCGACGACGTCACCATCCAAGTCCTGGTCCAGGCGCGCGAACACCTGATCCGTCGTACCTTCGAAGCCTGCGCCGGCGCGAAAAACGTCATCGTCCACTTCTACAACTCCACCTCCATCCTGCAGCGCAAGGTCGTGTTCCGGAAGGACAAAGAGGCGATCAAGAAGCTAGCTACCGACGCCGCTGAGCTGATCCTTTCCATCGCGAAGGACTACCCAGACACCAACTGGCGCTGGGAATACTCCCCCGAGTCCTACACCGGCACCGAAGTCGAATACGCCCTGGAAGTTTGCAACGCAGTCACCGCCGTCATTCAACCGACGCCGGAAAACCCACTGATCATCAACCTGCCATCCACCGTGGAAATGATCACCCCCAACGTGTACGCCGACTCCATCGAATGGATGTCCCGCCACCTCGACCGCCGCGACTCCATCATCCTGTCCCTGCACCCACACAATGACCGTGGCACCGGCGTCGCCACCGCAGAACTGGGATACCTGGCCGGCGCAGACCGCATAGAAGGTTGCCTGTTCGGCAACGGCGAGCGCACCGGCAACGTCTGCCTGGTCACCCTCGGCCTGAACATGCTGACCCAAGGCGTCGACCCACAAATCGACTTCTCCGACATCGATCTCATCCGCCGCACCGTCGAATACTGCAACCAGCTGCGCGTCCCAGAACGCCACCCATACGGCGGCGACCTCGTCTTCACCGCCTTCTCCGGATCCCACCAGGATGCCGTCAACAAGGGCCTCGACGCGCTGCGCGCCTCCGGCTCCACCATGTGGGAAGTCCCCTACCTGCCGATCGACCCGAAAGACGTCGGCCGCTCCTACGAAGCCGTCATCCGCGTAAACTCCCAATCCGGCAAGGGCGGCGTAGCCTACATCATGAAAACCGACCACGGCCTGGACCTGCCACGCGCCATGCAGCCAGAATTCTCCTCCGTCGTCCAAGCCATCACCGACGCCGAAGGCGGCGAAGTCAGCTCCAAAGCAATGTGGGACATCTTCGCCACCGAATACCTGGACCGCGCTGACATCCTCACCCTGGAAGCCGTCCACATCACCGACACCGGCGTAACCGCCACCGTCACTTTCAAGGGCGCAATGAAGGAGATTTCCGGCACTGGCAACGGCCCAGTCGCGGCGTTCGCCCAAGCACTGGAATCCCTTGGAATCGACGTCGAGGTGCAGGAATACTCCCAGCACGCCCGCACCGCAGGCGACGACGCCGAAGCCGCCGCCTACGTCTACGCCACCGTCGGCGACACCGCAGCATGGGGCGTCGGCGTAGACTCCAACATCACCGAAGCCTCACTGAAGGCGATTGTTTCTGCAGTGAACCGAAGCTAGAGACAGCGGCGTGCTGGATTTGGTAATGCAAAACGACTTTTTCCGCTGTTAAACGTTACTTTGCATTACCAAATCCGGCATCGGTTTCTCTATCTCCAGACCAACGCAGCCCCCTCATACCCGGTGGCCACGGTGCTGATGATCGCTACGATGACTAGCAGCACTTGAATGATCATGTGCATGCGGCCGGTTTTAATGGCTAGAAAGTGCTGTAGCAGGAATAGGCCCAGAAGCGCGCCAGCCGAAATGATGACGCCCTTGGCGTAGAGGGCATGATCGGCGTAAATGCCAGGGTTTTCTTCGCTTGCCCCCTTGAGCACCATGAGGGCTTCGCCTGTGCTGTTCGTGACTGCAGTGGAAACTACTGCCAGGGCGGCAAGCCCAGTGGTCAGCCATTTATTCTTCAGGTACCAGGTGGGGCGCACCGCAGCGAGGATCGCTAGCAGCGCTATAACAGGGACAGCAACAATAGTGAGGTGCACAATCAGTGGATGACGATATCTCTACTTCCCCGTCTTGCCTGGCAAGTTCAAAGGTAAGTCATGGGAGCATCATCGTGTTGTGCAGAGATACCGTAAGTAAAACTCTGCATTTTGCCCCTGAGAAGGCCCCAAAATCTGACCAAAATGCAGAATTTTACTTACACCATCTGAAAGCACCTCTGGGCTAAGCTATTTTCGATGACTAACAAACCAGCACAGACTCCGCAGGAGCGAGAGGCAGCGCGGCGGGAGCGCCGTGAAGCGCGGGAGCGCGCCATCGCCGCTGCCCCGTTCGCGGTGGTGCACGCCGAAACCACGGGCATTCATCCCTCGACAGCCCGCATGGTGTCGCTCACGATCCTGACGCTGTCCCCCGAGGGCGAGGTCGTGGACGATTTCTTCGCCATTTTCAATCCCGGCACTGATACCGGCCCGCGTCATCTGCACGGCATCAGCGATGAGGAGTTTGTCCAGGCCCGCACGTTCGAGCGGTCAGTGCGACAGGTGAACGCACTCCTCGACGGCCGTACCCTCATCATGCATAACATGCCCCGCACCTGGGGCTTTGTGCTGGGCGAATCGAAGTCTGCGCTTCGGACGCTGCAGCGCCGTAGCCGTAACCGCAATCGGGGTCGGCGCGGACGGCGCCGTGTTGGTCGGCCGCCACGTCCGGTGGCATTGATCGATACGCTCGCTACGGCTCGCCGGATGGGCCTGCCGCTGGAGGATACGCGCGTCCGCGCGGTGGCTCGGGAGCTTGGTATCGCTGCACCCAGCCCCGTCGCTTCCAAGGAAAGAGCTCTGCTTCCTGCGGAAACGGTGTCGCGGGAGACTGCATCGTTGGTGCGCGCTATTTATTTGGCGCAGGATCCTAATGTGCTGGCTACGTACGATCCCACCTCGCTAAAAGCTGATCGTTTCGGGTTGCAGCGTTCCATTGTGCGGGTGGATGCCATGGATGCCACCGTGGAAGTCGAAAACCCTGGTGTTTTTGTGCCGGGGAATTCGTTGCAGCCAGGGATGGAGTTTGTGGTGAGCCCCGATGTGGAGCTGGACCCGGACCTGATCATTTCCAGTGGTGTGGATGTGGGGTTGAAGTACAGCGAGAAGGTGTCCCGTCAGACGAGTGTGCTGGTGTGCAACCGTACCTCGGAGCTGCGGGGTAAGGCGATGCATGCGGATCGGAAAGGAATTCCGCTGGTGTCGGACGAAGAGTTCTTGGAGCTGTGCCGGGCGGTATAGAATCTGGGGTCATGAAACTTCGCACGTACCTTGCGACGGCCGCCGCCAACGCCGCCACCAAAGCATCACAGCTTTCCGGTCGGGGCGCCGGGGGCATGATCGGTGGGTTGATCGCCAATGCCATCGACCCGACCATCATGGAACAGTTGGGCGCTGGCCGACCGGTGGCACTGGTCACCGGCACGAATGGTAAGTCCACCACCACCCGGATGTTGGTCGGTGCGCTGCGCAGCAAATACCAGGTTGCCACCAATGATGGGGGCGACAACATGGACGCTGGGATCATCTCTGCCTTGCTGAAGGGTAAAGAGGCCTCACACATTGTCCTCGAGTGCGACGAATTGCATGTACCGGCCGTCGCTAAGCGGCTGCGTCCGAGCGTGCTGGTGCTGCTGAATCTGACGCGCGACCAGCTTGACCGCGTCGGCGAGATCAACAAGATTGAGCGCACCCTGCGCGCGGCCGTGGCGGAAAATCCGCAGATGACTGTGATCGCGAACTGCGACGACGTCCACGTCACCTCCGTCGCCTTCGACGCCCCCAACGTGGTGTGGGTCGCCGCTGGGGCGGGCTGGACCGGCGACTCCGTGAGTTGCCCTCGCACCGGCGGGCACGTCGTCCGCGACGGCGACGATTGGTACGCCGTCAAGCCACTTCCCGACGGCCGGGAGTTCCGACGCCCCACCCCCACCTGGGAAATCTCCGACGCCGGCATCACCACTGGCGGCGAGACCACGCCCCTGGACCTGCAGCTCCCCGGCCGTGCAAATCGAGGCAACGCCACCCAAGCTATCGCCGCCGCGTCCTGCTTCGACATCCCGCTTGCCGACGCCATCGCCGCCACCGAAGCCGTGGACAACGTCGCCGGACGCTACTCCACCATCACCTTCAAAGGCCGTGACGTGCATATGATCCTGGCGAAAAACCCGGCCGGCTGGCAAGAGGCCCTCTCCATGCTCGACCGCACCGCCGACGGCCTGGTCATCGCTGTGAACGGCCAAGTCGCCGACGGCGAAGACCTCTCCTGGCTCTGGGATGTGTCCTTCGAAGACGTCCACGACTGCTTCGTCCACGCCGCCGGCGAACGCGGCACCGACCTGGCGGTGCGCCTCACCTATGCATCTATTGAGCACTCGCTCAATGCCAACCCTGTGGACGCTATCCGCGCCTGCCCATCCGGCCGCGTAGAAGTCCTGGCAAACTACACCGCGTTCCGCGACCTGAAGAAGGCACTGTCATGATCACCATCGGACTCATCCTCCCCGACGTCCTCGGCACCTACGGCGACGACGGCAACGCCCTCGTCCTGCGCCAACGCGCCCGCATGCGTGGCATCGACGCCTCAATTCAACGCATCCTGCTGGGCCAACCCGTGCCCTCTGACTTGGATGTTTACTGCCTCGGTGGTGGCGAGGACACCGCCCAAATCCTCGCCGCGGAACACCTCATCAATGACGGTGGCCTCACCCGCGCCGCCAATAACGGCCGCCCCATCCTCGCGATCTGCGCCGGCTTCCAGGTCCTGGGAACCTCGTTCCGCGCCTCCGGCCGGGAGGTAGCTGGGGTCGGGCTTATCGACGCCACCACCACCTCCCTGGACAAGCGCGCCATCGGTGAAGTCGTTTCCACACCTCAGCTTCCCGGGCTGACTCAGCCACTCACCGGCTTCGAAAACCACATGGGCGCCACCAGCCTTGGGTCTGCCGCTTTGCCACTTGGCCGCGTTACCCGCGGAGTGGGAAACTCAGACTCTTCCGTTGAGGGCGCCATCCAAGGCTCCATCATCGCCACCTACATGCACGGCCCCGTCCTCGCGCGCAACCCAGAGCTAGCAGACCACCTACTAGCCAAGGCGATGAATGTACCAGTTGAGTCACTGGAGCCATTGGATTTGCCCGAGGTCACGCAGCTGCGGGCAGAGCGGTTGAAGTAGGGGGCATGGGGAACACGATAGGGATTCGTGTTTCGGTTCAAATCCCTATCCAGTCTCCATCAAAGCTTCAGTCGTCCCGACAATGCCCTTGACAGGGTGAGCTCGTCCACGAACTCCAAGTCGCCACCCAATGGCATGCCAGAGGCTAGGCGGGAAATAGTGAGATCAGGGAAATCACGGAGGAGCCGCGCCAGGTAGGAGGCCGTTGCTTCACCCTCGGTGTTGGGGTCGGTGGCCAGGATAACTTCGGTGATATCCGGGGCCTGAGGGGCAACATCGGGGAGGACCCCAGCGATGCGTTGCAGCAGCTCAGTAATGTGCAGGTCCTTGGGACCAATGTTGGCCAACGGGTCAAGCGCCCCGCCCAGCACGTGGTAGCGCCCCTTGTATTCGCCGGTGCGCTCGATGACCTGGATGTCTTTGGGCTCCTCAACTACACAAATGAGAGAGGTATCGCGCCCACTATCAGCGCAAATGCGACAGACTTCATCGCGGGAAATATTGCAACAAATCCGGCAGAAAGTTACGCCCTCGCGGACAGCGTCCAAAGCTGACTGAAGGCGCTCAATATCAGTGGCCTCCACCTGCAGCAGGTGGAAAGCGATGCGCTGCGCCGATTTGGGCCCAACCCCTGGGAGCCTAGAGAGCTCGTCAATAAGATCCTGGAGTGGGCCTTCAAACACGTAGCGCAGCCTTTAACTTAAGTAGACGAAGGGATGGTCGTCGATAAGCTTAGCCGAACAGGCTGCCCATATCCGGCATACCCTGGGACAGCGGGCCCATCTTTTCCTTCGCCAGCTGGCCGATCTGGTTGTGCGCATCCTGGAACGCGCCAAGAACCAGGTCCTGGAGGGTGTCAACATCCTCAGGATCGACAACCTTGGGGTCAATCTCCACAGCAGTAACCTCGCCGGACCCCAGCAAGGTGATCTTCACCAGACCATTACCAGCCTCGCCGACCACGGAAGAAGCAATGAGTTCACTCTGGGCCTGCTGCAGCTTAGCCTGCATTTGCTGAGCCTGGGCAATGATCTGGGACATATCTGGTTGGGACATGATTTACCTTTCGTTGCTGTCTTGAATCTTTACCAGTGTAACTATTCCTATCCTCAGGCGCTGTGTTGTGGCTTGGGTTCCTTGCAATCCCCGGGAAGTGAAACTCGGATCTCGGAACAAAAACACATAAATAGCAAGATTGCAGCCTAAAATGTCCCCGAGATCCGGGAAACGCTTCCCGGGTTTCTCACCCACAAGCCGCTACAAAGGCTTAGCCCCAAGCTCCGCCGAAAGCATCTCCATGGCAATGGTCTTGGCATCGCGATGATCATAGTTAGCAGGCCCCTTCGCTGCCTCGATCATCTCTTCTTCCTCAGTTTGCACTGGTGGTGGGGCCCATGACTCTTCCTCCGGCGCTGGTTCGTCCTCAGGCTCCGGTGGCAGTGGCACCCCTCCCGAGAAGCTGTGCTTCATCGCTTCTCGGCCTCGGGCTACCCGCTCCTGCCACTTACTCTTCGGCGCAGCTGGAGCAGGCTCAGGCTTCGGTGCAGCCGGTGCTGGGGCTGGTTCTGGGGTACCACCTAAGGGTGCAGGTTTTCCCCACCCACTAGTAGGGGCGGGTTCGGGTTCCGGCTCCGGCTCTGGCTCTTCGGCGGGTTGCGGTTTTTCGGGTCTCCAGGTCGCCCTCTCGGGTGCCGGCTTTTGTGGCACTGTCCCTACAGTGACGCGGACCTTCACATCCAATCCGGTTACAGATTTTACCGCTTTGACCAGGGAGGAGTTGTTGGCCGGAGCATTGAGCCGAGATGCGAGGGCACCTGTGTTGTGGCCGACAAGCAACTCGCCATCATCAAGCGAGATGACTTTGGCTTCGGTCAGCATGATTTCAGCGATCTGGTTCTTCTCCCCCACTGCTTTGCGGATTTGCAACCACTTGTCACGCACCACAGCCGCTGGATCGGCCACAGGACCAGGAGCAGGCGCAGGAGCCACAGGAGCAGGACCAGGAGCCACAGGAGCAGGCGCAGGTTCCTTAACAGGATCCTCAGCTGCAGGAGCGGGAGCCAGCGCTGGCTTAGCAGCATCGGCCTGTGCTTTTTTCGCTTCACGCTGCGCACGCCAGCGAGCAGGGCCTGAAACAGCAGGGCCTGAAACAGCAGGGCCTGAAACAGCAGGGTCTGAAAGAGCAGGACCAGAACCACCAGCAGGGGGCGCAGCAGCAGACGTAGAACCTGCACCAGCACTTGCCCCTAGTAGCATCCGAGCGCACATGATTTCTAGCAGGAGGCGGGGCGAAGTGGCGCCGCGAAGGTCGTCGAGGTGTTCGTTTACTAGTGCGGCGAGGGATGAGAGCCTGTGGGCGTCGAAAAGCTGCGCCTGTTGGGTGAGGATGGGTTGGTGGTCGGCGGGGGCGTCGACGAGGCCGAGGTTGATGGCGTCGGGGACGGCTTGGAGCACCATGAGGTCGCGGAGCCTATCGAGGAGGTCGTGGGCGAAGCGGCGGGGGTCGTGGCCGGCGTTGATCACATCATCCACGCAGGTGAAGAGAGCCGCCTGATCGCCAGAAGCGGTGGCCATGACCGCGGAATCGATCAGCGAGGAGTCAGTGACCCCGAGCAGTGGCACGGCCATGTCGTAGGTGAGTCCTTCCGGCCCGGATCCGGCGATGAGCTGGTCCAGAATGGACAGCGAGTCACGGGGGCTACCGCCACCAGCGCGGATGACGAGCGGGAACACGGCGTCATCGACCTTCACACCTTCCGCGTCGCAGGTGCGCTGCAGCAGGCCACGCATGTCCGGCGGGGTGAGCAGCCGGAACGGGTAGTGATGCACGCGGGATCGGATAGTGCCGATCATCTTGTCCGGCTCGGTGGTGGCGAAGATGAAGATCAGGTGCTCTGGGGGTTCTTCCACAATTTTCAGCAACGCGTTGAAGCCGGCGTTGGTGATCATGTGGGCTTCGTCGATGATGAAGACGCGGTAGCGGGATTCGGCCGGCGCGTAGTAGGCGCGGTCGCGCAGCTCACGGATCTCATCTACACCGTTGTGCGATGCCGCATCCAGCTCGGTGACGTCGAGATTTCCTGGCCCGCCGGGGGCCAAGGACACACACGAGGGGCATACGCCACAGGGGGTACTGGTCGGCCCTTGTACGCAGTTGAGGGACCTGGCGAGGATCCTCGCCGAGGAGGTTTTACCGCAGCCACGCGGCCCCGAAAACAGGTACGCGTGATTAATGCGTCCGCTGTCCAACGCTGCAGACAGCGGGCGGGTCACCTGTTCCTGCCCTACCACTTCTTGGAAGCTAGCCGGACGATACTTGCGATAAAGAGCCACGCTCTTAGACTACCGGCTCAGGCACCCCGCCGAAGATCGAGGACAGCAATTCCCTGCTCCACCAATGCTTTTTGCAGCTCGGCAAGACCATAGGTCTGCAAATAGGCCAATTCGTCATTGGTGAGGGGCAGGATTTGCAGCATGAGCGTCGTTAAGCCTGCGTCCTTAAAGTGCGGCACGTCGCCGCCCCACGGAAACGGCACGACCAGCAGCGCGTGCGGCGCGCTCAGCGTCAGGCCCAGCGCCTTACCGACGCCCGGTGCCACCTCACCCGGCTGCGGAACAATATTCGTATCCCGCAGCATCGAGGCCGTACCACTGACCAGCTCCTTCAGCTCCCACGGATCGTTGGCCACCGCGAACAGCTCAACGCGAATGTCCTGCCCATCAGCGACCAGGCCAGTATCCACATCATGGAAATCCAAGGTAGAGGCCATGAACTGCCCGTCGGTGGCGAAGCTGGCAACATGAAAATCGCCAACCTGCTCGATGCTCACCTCCCCAGGGAAGAGCCCATCAATCCAGACCGCAGCTTCCTGGAGATTCACTTCTCCAGCGCCGCCAACAGCACGCACGTAGCGACGCCGTCCATCGCCAACTCCAACTCCTCCACCGGAGGCAGGGACGGCGCGAGGCGAATGTTCTTATCCTCCGGATCCTGCTTGTGCGGGAAGGTGGAGCCCGCGGCAGTCAGGATGATGCCCGCATCCTTAGCCAGCTCAATCACCCGCTGCGCAGTACCTGGCACCACATCCATCGAAATGAAGTAGCCGCCGGTAGGCTTCGTCCACTCAGCCACACCGTACTTGCCCAGGCGCTCTTCCAGAATGTCCAGGACCTTCGTAAATTTCGGTGCCAACGACGCCGCATGCTTGCGCATGATCGCCCTGACTCCCTCGGCATCGCCGAAGAACTGGGCGTGCGCCAACTGATTAATCTTGTTCGGGCCAATGCCACGCACAAACGCGTGCTTGTTGTACCAGGTCAGGTTTTCGTCGCTGGAATTAAAGAACGCGACACCAGCGCCAGCCTGGGTGATCTTACTGGTAGAAGACATCGCCCAGAACCGGTTGCCGCCCTTGGACACAACGTCCACGATCGGTGGGAACTCATCGGTGAGTGTGTGCACCGCGTACGCGTTATCCCACACAATGCGGAAGTCAGGCGCAGCGGTCTCCATGGTAGCGAGGCGGTCGATCGTCTCCTCATCCACAGTGATGCCAGTCGGGTTACCGAACATCGGCACCACCCACATCCCCTTAACCAGCGGGTCCTTCACCAACTCCGCCACCTGATCCATGTCCGGACCGGTAGGGGTCATCGGGACGGTGATCGTCTCAAAGCCGAAATGCTCAGTAATGGTGAAATGACGGTCATAGCCCGGAACCGGGCAGATCCACTTGACCTTCTCCTCGTCCTTCCACGGCCGCTCGGAATCATTCGTACCCCAAATGTAAGCCCAGCTGATCAGGTCAAACATGATGTTCAAGGACGAAGAATCCGCGGCAATAAGGTTGTTCGGATCAACCCCGAGAACCTCAGCCCAGATCTCCCGGATGCTCTCCAAACCAACAAGGTTGCCGTAATTGCGACAATCCGTGCCGTCCTTATCGAAGTAATCCTCACCAGGCAAGCTCAACAAACCCGTGCAAATATCCAACTGCTCCGACGAAGGCTTACCACGCGTCAAATTCAGCGCAAGATTACGAGACTTCAGCTGATCATACTCAGCCTGGATCTCAGATTTCAGCTCAGCCAACTGCTCAGCAGTCAAGTCAGTCAATGCCACGTCGTTGCCTTCCAAATCAAAGAGGATGCAGTACCGCACTCCACTCTAGACTGTTACGCAAGACACGAAAAAAGGACAATCCGCAGATTGCCCCTGAAAGAAAAATAATAGGGGACCCCGCGCACCCGACAGAGCTCGCTGACCCTTGCTGCATTCCTGCCCTGGGGGAGTTCACAAGATAATCGCCACACGGGATCCTGCGTTAAACCATAACCCCAAACAAGTTTCCAAGCCAAACCGAGTCCTTCTACCAGGCGTTTTGTTTCTTTACGCAAGTTTTAGTACAGTTTTTCTTCGTAGCAAACACCAGTTGTTTGTCACGCTGGAGGATTCGACTAGCGGCCTATGTCACACGCCTGGAACGCGTGCGGGGTTAACGCCCCTCAAGGGTTCAAATCCCTTATCCTCCGCAGCAAGTAGAACCCCTGTTCATTCGTGGACAGGGGTTTTCGCGTTCCCAGTTTGCGGGGATTCTGCGGGTGCGCTTTGACCCCGACATTACCCTCCCGAAGTTCGGGCTCGTCGCAGCGATTTTAGGGCAACCTCGGGGGCGTAATGTCGGGGGCGTCGTTCTGGCCAGCCCCCAGCCCCCAACCCCTGCCCACAACCCCAACCCCAGAAACTCGAGTCTTGTTTTTCGAGTCTCGGTGAATAAAAACCCAGTTTCCCCGAAAATCACCCCAGACTACTCCGAGTCTCGAATTCCATGTCTCGCATTTTCCGACGAAACCGGCAAAACCGGCAGGACTAAGCCCCGCGCTACGCTGGCCTCATGCATGATGAATCTTCGCTGCGTCTGATTCCAACGTCGGAAGCGGATCGTACCTATATCGCTAGGCTTAATTTCCTGACGGATACGTTTGGGGATGAGCACGGCACACTCGCCGATGATTTCGACACCGAATCTGATTACTACGTCCGTGATTGGAACTCTACGAATGGTGGTTTCATTGCCTGGCGGGGCTGGGTTCCTGCTGGCGGGGTGTGGCTTTTGTGGGGGACAGACGAGCGCCATGGGTTTGGGCATGTCGCGGAAGGTATACCGGAGCTTGCGTTGGCTGTGGAGGGTCGGTACACCGGAGCTTGCGTTGGCTGTGGAGGGTCGGTACACCGGCCAGGGGATTGGCACCGCACTGCTGGATCGAGCTGCTGAGTTGGTGCGGGAGCTGGGCGGCCCGGCGGTGTCGTTGTCGGTTCACCCGGATAATGCGCGGGCGCATCGGCTTTATGCGTATCGCGGGTTTGAACCGACTGGCATTATTCGTGAAGGGCACCCAGTGCTGATGAAGCGTTGGTAGGCCTGGATTTGGTCGGTGAGCTGGGAAGGCCTTAACCCATAGGGAGTAGCGGGGATCTCGAGGGCATGTCGTTTAGCGATCTCACCCCTCATTTCCCCATCCAACTCAGCAAGGTGCACTGTGGCACCGGGTAGCAACTCTATGCGGGTGCAAAGTTGTGTCGGGAGAGGCTCTATCCTTGCAACGCTCCGCCACGGCACGAGTACGCCACGCACATGAATCCCCTGTTCAGTCATTCGAATATGTAGTGCTTTCTGTTCCCGAAAGCCGCTGGCCCAGATGAGGAGGATGATTAAGCCGTCGACAAGCAGCAGCGCAAGTCCCACGGCGATCGGGGAGCGCAGCCGCCAGGTAGCGAGTACGACGCCGGTGAGCATCATCAGGGTGAAGGTAATTCGAACAGCAATGTCGGGGAACATAGCCCGAATTGTTAATTCGTTCATGGCATGGGCTCGAATCGGTGGGCACCTGGCAAAACGGGAGATTCTCGATTTGATACCCAGCGCAGGAAGGCGACCAGGGTTTTCGAACGAAAATTAAGCATGTGGGTGTCGAGGATGACAACGCGGGAGGCATTCACGGTGTCGGCAAGCTTGGCTCCGGACGTAGAGCCGTCGTCACTCACGACTCGTGGAGCTTGAGCTTCGGAAACGAACGTGAGCTCTACATGTTTCTCAAATTGGCGAGAACCAGCGTAGTAACTCTCGATGGCTACGATCGACCACCAAGGAACCTGCAGGCCAGCCATCTGCAGGCCATCCTTCGTAACGCGCAGCTCAAACGCGCGATTAAACGGCCTTAGCAGGAGAACTACGCACCCTATCAGTCCGAATATGCCGAATGGGATCAGCAGGAATGCCGCGAGGAGCGCGCCGATCGGGTTATCAACTTGCAAAGAGCCAGCGAAGTGCTTCTGAATGAGGACGCTGCCCGCATAGAGACAGAAACACCCCATCCCGAAAGCCATCAATGTGAAGAGAGCATTGCGGGTACCGAGTTTCAGGGTCACTTCCCCGCGGTCGAGGTAACGTTGTTGCAGATTGGACAAAGTGTTCATGGGTAATCCTTTCGACACAGTTAAGATGCCGCGGAGCCCCGAAATGTTCCTTAACTGTAATAGCGCCCCATGAATTCTTCCTTGAATTCCCAATAATCGCCGCTGGCCATGGTCTCGCGAATCTGATCGACCAGTCGGATCATGAAGAACAGATTGTGCATGGTGCACAGGGTGCCCGCGAGGTATTCCTTGGCTTTGAGCAGGTGGTGGATGTAGGCGCGCGTGTAGTTTTCGCTGACGTAGCCGCCGAGTTCCTCATCAATCGCATTGAAGTCCCGCTTGAACCGCGCGTTCGTCAGCGTCATGCGGCCGTCCAGCGTGTACACGCCACCGCGCCGGCCCAGACGGGTAGGCGCGACGCAGTCAAAGGTGTCGGCGCCGGCTTCGACGGCGGTGAAAATGTCGTCCGGCTCGCTGATGCCAAGCAGATGCTTTGGCTTATCGACGGGCAGTTCATCATTCACCCATCCCACAATGGTGCCGAGGTTTTCCTTCTCCAACGCGCCACCGATACCGAAGCCACCGAACCCCCGTTTGCCCTGGCCTTCCGCTTCGTTGCTGAGCTCCACCAAGCCACGGGCGGCCTTCCTGCGCAAGTCTTCATACTGGGCTCCTTGCACCACGCCCCACAGAGACTGCAGTGGTTTGCCCACGCGTTCCTCGGTGAGGCGGTTGTGTTCATCCAGGCACCGCTTCGCCCACCGATGTGTCCTTTCCACCGATTGCTCCTGGTACGTCTTGGTATCCACCAGCGTGGTCAGCTCATCAAATGCGAACATAATGTCCGCCCCTAGTTGATGCTGAATCTGCATGCTCACTTCGGGCGTGAAACGGTGCTTCGAGCCGTCGATAATGCTGCGGAAATCCACCCCGTCCTCATCGACGTGCGCCATGCGGTCCTTGCTGCGCGCCTTCACGTCCTTCGGGTCCACGTTCGCGTCCATGGCCAGCACCTTCTTGAAGCCCACCCCCAGGCTCATCACCTGGAAGCCGCCGGAATCGGTGTAGGTGGGCCCATGCCAATTCTCGAATGCCGAGACTCCCCCAGCCTCGTCCACGATGTCCGGCCCCGGCTGCAGGTACAGGTGGTAGGCGTTGCTCAGGATGGCCTGGGCGCCCGTCTCCCGGATTTGCTCCGGAGTGAGGGTTTTCACCGTCGCCTTCGTCGCCACCGGAATGAACGCCGGGGTCTGGATATCACCATGCGGGGTGTGGATCACGCCCGTACGCCCGTGCTTCGTATTATCCAGCGTGGTCTTCAGCTCGAAGGAGGTGTCAGTCATGAAGTCAAGTGTAATGGGTGCGTGGCGTTAAAAAGTCCCTGCCTCCGTATGAAGGACGGGAAGCCATCCTCATGCCGGCCTTGTCCTAAACCCCAACAACAAGAGAGCCGAGACAAAAAGCACCACACCTATTGCCATGAAAACTTTAATTTCGAACAAGGATAAAAGGAGAGACAGCCCACTTGGCAAAACTAGACCTATTATCGTTTGAATAAATCCATCCGTTGCCTCGTAAAGCCTCGTATCATCTTGGCTCCGAATGCTGTAGGAATATTCCCACTGGACCGTAATCGCTATCACATTACACAGGGCGAGCAGGGCCACAGCAAGTATGGACACAAAAATAGCTGCTGCAAATTCGCGTGATAGGGAACAATACAATACCGCAAACGCCATTCCAGACAAGAAAAGGCACAATTTAACGGCTTGCAACCGCTTTTGCGAAGCGAAGTTTGTCAAAATATCATTGCGATGAAGTATACCAGCGAAAATAGTCATCGCACCCAATATAAGCGGAAAAGCGCGGCTACCAGCAATGGAATATTCCGCAAAAACCAATGGCAGAAGAAAAGAGAAACTTCCACAGACCGAAGCGATCAAACATAAGACAAACGTGATTAAACCATATCGAGAAAATAGATAGTGAGAGCGAATTTGAGATCCGGAACAACGACCAAATGCCAAGCTTTGCTTTTCACCAGTGCTTTGGTTGTCAATATTAGGCAAGCGAGAAATTATCAGAGCACATAGAATCCTCGCACACACATTAGAAACAATGGAAAATAAATACAAATATCCATTCAATGAAAATATTGCAGAAACCGCAATTATTGATGCCATACCAGTGGCTAAATAGGAGACAAATCTGAGTTTACTCCGAAAATCTGCTGCACCGATTGAACATCCACGTTTCCCAACGAGCACAATGTATTCTGACCGTGCTGGAAGATACAGCGAAATAAAAAAGAACGCTGAAAACATCGAAGACATTAATACAGCTTGATCAGTGCCCCTCAATGCTGGAATGAGCGATGCAGCAAACCCAAGTTGCCCCAACATCATCAGCTTCTTAGAGCTAAATCTTGAAGTAAAAGGGACAAAAAATCGATTTCCACACAACAACCCCAGGGGCCCAGCGATCAAAACCGCAGATATTGCGCGAACCGAAACGCCCCGTTCCGAAACTAATGAATAATTAAAGAGAAGTGGCATCAAACTTCCACCCAAACTACCCATAAAGGTGGAAAGCATTAACACCTTGGTGATCTTTCCGGGCATCAGTTCAGCGGATGTGGCCATTCAATCCTCCCGTTTACGGGCTTGCGGTTTCCCTAAGGAGAAACCTAACCCCGCGAGGCCCGCAGCTCCTCCACCTGCAGGTCCGCGAGGCGTTCGGCCTCGAGGCGGCGCCGCTCCCATTCTTTCTCCAGCGCTGCGCCCTCCACGTCGAGGTGTGGCAGGATCTTGTCGAGCCAGCGTGGCATCCACCAGGTGGCACGTCCCATGAGGAACATCGTGGCTGGTACGAGGCCCATGCGGACGAAGAAGGCGTCGAAAAGCACGCCGGCGCCGAGGGCGAAGCCGAAGATCTTGATGAACGGCAACGGCTGGTCGATGAACGCCACGAACACGGCGATCATGATGAGTGCCGCGGAGGTGACCACGCGGGAACCGAGTGTGTAGCCCTCGATGACGGATTCGTCCACCGCGTTATAGCGCGAACCCGGCGATGAAGAACCGCCGTGGTGGGCGTAGTATTCGCGCATTCGGGACACCAGGAACACCTGGTAGTCCATCGCCAGGCCGAAGGTCACGCCGATGAGGAAGATCGGCATGAAGGAGATCAGTGGTCCCGGAGTTTCCACAAGGCCCCAGAGCCCTTCCTGCCAGAACAGGACAGTGACACCGAAGGCAGCGCCCACGGAGAGCAGGAACCCGAGCCCCGCCACGACGGGCACCATGACCGAACGGAACACCATGAGCAGCAATAAAATTGCCAGGCCCACGACGACGCCTAGGTAGATAGGCATGGCGTCGCTAAGCTTCTGCGTCACGTCCCGCTGAATCGGGGTAAGGCCGGTGATGCCAATCTTGATGCCCGTCGACGCCTCCGCCTCCGCCTGCGAAGCCCGCAGCGAATGCAGCAGTTTGGTAGTCATGGGATCGTTCGGGCCAGCGTACGGCGTGATCACCAGCTGGGCTGCCGTCCCCGACTCCGACAATCCCACTAGCTGAACGTGCTTCACATCAGCGTTTGTATTGAAGCGCTCCACCACGTAGGAAAACGCCGCAGCAGTAGCAGCCTTCTTCGCATCAAAATCGTCCGGGTTCATGTCCCGCTGCGCCCGGATCAGCGGTTGCAGCGCGGGCGCATCCGGGTTCACATCTTCGGCATCCACCACGCCGAGCATGAGGGAGTTTTGTCCATCGCCGAACCCTTCCGTAAGTAGATCCGCAGACTTTCGCTGCGTGCTTGACAGCGACGACGTCGAATCGTTCGGCAACGCCAGCTCAAGTCGCAGCGCTGGGACCGTCAACGCTCCCAGCCCAAGGACCACCACAGTGAGGACCAGCGCAGGAACCTTGTGCACAAACGTCACCCACGCATACCCCTTAGAAAGCCGGGTGCCCCGGCGTGGCTCCTCCCCTGGCTTGCGAGGATTGCCAGCCAGCCACGGAATCTTCACGCCAAAGGCAAACTTGCCTATCACCCCGAGCAGCGCCGGAACCAGCGTGAGCGCCACCAACACCGCAATGAACACCGTGAACGCGGCCGCCAATCCCATGTATGTGAGGAAGGGGATCCGAACGATCGACAGCGCAATCAGCGCAATGATCACCGTCAGACCAGCGAACACCACCGCGGAGCCGGCAGTACCCGTCGCGATGCCGGCGGCATCAGCGCGGGGAACCTTGCGATATTCCGCCCGATACCGAGCCAAAATGAAGAGCGCATAGTCAATGCCCACTGCCAACCCCAGCATCACCGCAAGCACCGGCGTGGTGTTATTCAGCGTGGTGAACCGAGTGGCCAGGATGATTGCCAAGGAGCCGATACCGATACCTGTCACAGCAGTAATCAGTGGCAATCCTGCCGCCACGATCGAACCAAACGTGAAGGTCAACACCACAAAAGCCACGCCCAGGCCTACGGCTTCCGAGGTGGTCTTGATCTCGAGCGGATCGCCAAATCCGGCGCCGCCCCCTTCCACAATCAGACCGGCTTCGCGCCCAATTTCCATCGCCTCGCGGACTACTTGACGATGGTGATTCGTCACGTCCGCAGGGGATTCCACATCAAAGTTAAACGTGGTAAACCCAATCCGACCGTCCTTGGACATGAGGGAGAGGTTCTCGGCGTCGGCACGCGCGGTTTCCTCCGGTATGCCTTGGGCCGTTTCTTGCTCGATAATCCCCTGCTGTATCTTCGGGTTGAGCGTCACCGGGTTGCCGAACCGCATCGTGTCTTTTCGGTCCGGGATGCCCGCTTCAATGTGCTTAATTACATCGTCTATCGCGCTCACGTAACCCGGTTCTGACAACCGATGCCCTTCCGGCGCAGCGAACACAATGTTGACGCCTGCATCGTCGAGCGGGTTTTTCCGGTCGGGAAAATTCTTGATCAACAGCTCAGCCGCGTCTTGGGACGGGGTGCCGGGGATCGCGAACTTATCGTCAAAGCCCTTTTGAAACGTCATCGCCGAACTGCCCACAGCTGCCAGCAGCACGAGCCAGATCGCAATCACCGCCCATTTGCGCTGAAAGGACCACTTTCCGACATGGAACAAGAACTTTGCCATGCCCTCGACTCTATATGTAAAAACGCCCTGGAAAAACTCCAGGGCGTTTTTTGAAAATGGCGGTGGCGGCGGGATTTGAACCCGCGGTTGGGGGTTACCCAACAAACGCTTTCGAGGCGTTCACCTTCGGCCGCTCGGACACGCCACCGCGAACAAGATTAGCTTCCGGTGAACGCAGAAACCAAATCGCCTAGTCCTGCAGAGAACCGAGGACCTTGTTTTTGGCGTCGTCTACGGCGTCCTTGGCCTGTGCCTTTGTCTGATCAGCGCGACCTTCGTCCGTAAGCTGCTCGTTCTCGGTGGCCTTACCGGCAGCTTCCTTTACCTTGCCGACGACCTCTTCCACCTTGTTCTTAATGTCACCCATGTTCTTAACTCCTTAACTTTCGACTACGGGATCCCGAGTGTACCTATGCTTCTGAAAAAATTCACTGAGTAAAGCAGCGCACTCTTCTTCCAGAACCCCGCCCCGCACCTGCATCGGATGCAGGTTACCGGGAGCGCGCAGCACATCTACGAAGGAACCACACGCGCCGGTTTTCGGTTCCCACGCCCCGAAAATCAGCCGGCCAACCCGCGCGCCCAACAATGCCCCGGCGCACATGGTGCACGGCTCTAGGGTCACAACCAAGGTGCAGTCAGTCAGGCGCCACCCATCGCCATGCACCCGTACTGCCTCTCTAATGGCGAGGATTTCCGCGTGGGCAGTCGGATCCAGGTCGGTTTCCCTGCGATTCGTGCCGGTGGCGAGTTCGCGGCCGTGGGCGTCGTAAAGCACTGCACCGACGGGCACGTCAGCCTCCGGGGTGGTGGCGGCGACCTCGAGGGCGCGGCGCATCATGTTTTCAAACTCAGGCAGCATTAATACAGCTCTGCGAGCTCGTCGCCGAAACCCATCTCGTCGGCGATCTGTTGCAGCTGCTCAGAGGCCCAGGCCTCGGTGTCATCAATGATGACTGACACGATCTGTTCGCTTAAGCCCAGGTCCGCGAGCAGGTCGAAGTCCCCTTCGGCGTACGGCTCGCCGTCTTCCGGATCTGCATTAATCAGGTCGAGGGCGGAGGCGGCAAAGTCGTCATCCAGCGCTGCTGTGGCATCGGAGATGAGGAGCTTCACGCCACCCGGGGTGGGGCGCACGATGATGAAGTAGTCGTCCTCCACGCACAGCATGGCGAAGGCTGGCCCCTCGGCCCGGAGGCGACGCACCGCGGTCACGGCGTCGCTCACATCGCGAAAATCGTCATCGTATTCGGCGACTTTCCACACGCCAGCAGCCTGGGTCACGGTGACCGCGAAGCTTGGCTCTTCATTCGTGCTCATAGCTTGTAACCGTAGTCGCACTTTTGCATTTTGTGCCACACTTGGAGGGTGACTATTTCGAAGATTTCTCGACCAGTGTGCATCCTCGGCCTTGGCCTCATCGGTGGCTCGCTCCTGCGCGATCTTTCCGCCCTCGACGTCGAGGTCTTCGGCTTCAACCGTTCCCCTTCCGGCGCCACCGCAGCGCAGGAAGAAGGCTTCGACGTCACCACCGACCTCGTCGCCGTCCTCGAGCGCGCCGCCACCACCGACGCGCTCATCGTGCTCGCCACCCCCATGCCAGCAATAGCCTCGCTTCTCGACGCCATTGCCACCCACGCACCGAACTGCGGTTTCACGGACGTCGTATCCGTCAAAGCAGAGGTGTACTCCCTCGTCTGCGACCGCGGGATGGCAGACCGCTACGTCGGAGGACACCCTATGGCCGGCACCGCGGACTCCGGCTGGCCCGCTTCCATGACTGGACTTTTCAAAGGCGCAGCCTGGGTGGTCACCTTCGACCACGCCTACGACGATCCCACCGACACCTGGATCTCCCTCTGGATCGACGTCGTGCACCTCGCCACCCTCGTCGGCGCGGAGGTCATTCCGTCCCGAGTATCCGCGCACGACCAAGCCGTCGCCCGGATCTCGCACCTCCCGCACATCTTCGCCGAGGCCCTCGCCATCACCGGCGACAACGGCGGCGCACTAGCACTATCGCTCGCAGCAGGCTCGTTCCGCGACTCCACCCGCGTTGCCGGCACCCACCCCTCACTCGTGCAAGCCATGTGCGAAACCAACCGCGACGCCCTCCTCATCGCTCTCGATGAAGCGCTCGAGCTGCTTTCCGACGCCCGTGCCCACCTCGCGTCACCCGAAAACGATCTCAGCCTCCTCATCGACACCGGCTACCGCTCCCGCATCCGCTACGAAGCACGCGCCGCCGGCAGCTCCGGCATCTCCGGCCGCCCCATCCTCCGCCTCCACCCCGGCGCGCCAGGCTGGGTCAGCCAGCTCGAACAAGCCGAGAATCTTGGGGCCCGGATTGATGTGTTCTAGATAAATGGCCCCGGATTTAGCGTACGGATGGGACGTTTTCGGCCTAAATCATCCCATCCGTACGCTCGATTTGCGGGTTTATTACTTTTATTACTAGGCGCTGCGCGCTGCCTTCATTTCCGCGTCGATGCGCAGGAGACCGGAGCCATCCTCACCTACGATGCGCAGGCGATCCAGGATCTCCTTCACCATCGCGACCTCATCAACCTGTTCGGCGAGGAAGGAATCGATCAGTGGGCGGGAGTCGTAATCCTTAGTTTCAAAACCAAGCTCCGCCAGGTGGTGGATCTTCGCAGAGATCTTCTCCTCGTGTGCCAACGCCGCTTCGAAAACCTCCACAACGGTGGTTGCCGCGATCTGAGGCGCTGGGATGGACTGCACCTGAGGCACCACATCGCGCGCTGCCAGGTGGTCAGCGAACTGTTGCGCGTGCAGGTTTTCCTCGGCGGCCTGGGCGCGGAGCCAATCCCGGATGCCGGAAAGGCCCAAACTGTCAACAATGTAGGACAGCTGCAAGTACACCAGGGATGCCTCGAGCTCGGCGGTTACTTGGTCATTCAGCGCTGCTGCTAGTTTTTCATTAATCTTCATGCTGCACAGCATACTTGAAAACGGCTCCAGCTAGCAGGCACCTGGTGTGCCAATGGCAAAACCCCCGACCTTGCGACCGGGGGTTTCTTATGCTGTGCGCCCGGAGGGATTCGAACCCCCAACCTTCTGATCCGTAGTCAGACATTGGTGCGAATCATGCTACACTTCATGCAGCAATTCAACGTGAATGTTGTTGCATGGATTCCACTGGGTGCCACCAAGACCCATACCGTTTGCACCACTTTGTGCGACACCTAGCAACCCATGCAGTGCGACACTAAGGAAGGGGCAAACGATGGCGATAGCAACAGCAGGGTCACTTTGGCGCGACGAAAAACGCGGCCTGTGGATAGCCGAAATCTGGTGCGGGTACGACCCAGTAACAGGCAAAGCAGTTAGGCCTCGCGTCACGTCGAAGGACAAGAACGAGGCAGTCAGAAAGCGTCGGGACAAGATCAAGAAGATCAACGATGGCACCGAGATCCCCGGCAAGTCCATGGCATTCGAGAAGTGGGCAGGCAAATGGCTGGATGAAATTGCCGTGAAGAAGGTGGACGTGAAGACGATGCGCTCCTACCGGTCATGCGTCCGATGTCATTTAGTGCCAGCGTTCGGGAAGATGAAGCTGGACAAGATCACGCCTGACCATATTCGCGCCATGCACCGAGCTATGGAAGATAAGGGCCTATCTTCACGTTCGATTAACGCAGCGCACAAGCAGTTGTCCGCAATGCTCAAGGCGGCGGGGCGTGACGGCAAGATGGGCAAGAATCCGTGCGACATGATGGACACTCCGAAGATCGAGCAGAAAGCAGTGGATCCATTCTCACTTGCTGAAGCGCGCGCGATTATCCGGTTCTTGTCCGAGCGTGAGCCTGCAATGGCTGCTCGCTGGGCTTGCGCCCTGCTGCTGGGCACGCGCCAGAATGAGACGCTGGCGTTCACCCGTGATGTGGTCGACCTATCGAATGGCCTGGTCACTGTGGATAAGCAGCTCAAGGAAATGACCGTGAAGCACGGGTGCGGAACACAAGTGGACGGCAAGTGGCCGTGTGGCCGCGTTAAGGCTGGGAATTGCCCGCACATGGTGTTCGATGTGGACTCGCACATTCACTTTGAGCCGGTGGATGGGGTGCTGGCGTTCACATTCCCGAAGTCTGAGGCTGGCAAGCGCGTGATGCCATTGCCCCGCGTGCTGTGGAATGCGCTTGAGTGGCACATGAGGGAGCAATATGTGCCGAATGAGTGGGGTCTGCTGTGGGTGAATGAGCGGGGCAAGCCGATCCGAGCTGGGGCAGATTCGAGAGCGTGGAAGCAGTTACTCAAGGATGTGGGCGTCAGTCCTAAGAAGCTGCATGCTGGCCGTCACACGATGGTGTCCTTGATGCTGGATGATGGTGCTCCGTTGGATTTGCTGTCACCGTTTGTTGGACACTCGAGCGTGGCTACGACCCGGATCTATGCGCATGCGTCGATTGATGCGATGCGGTTGCAGATGGATCGTTTAGGGCGTGAGTTGGAGAAGTGATGTTCGAATAGTGCCGTCTTTTTGTTCGAACACTGTCATGATGGTTCGGGTGGTTTCGGGGCGTTGTTCCGGCCATTCGAACCATTCTTTTTTGAGTTGGTCGAGTGTGGAGTTTTTTGCGTGTGGGCCGCGTTCGAACGCGCCTGTTTGCGGGTAAATGACGAGGTCAACTGTCGATATTAGGCTTTCTAACTGTTGGAGCATTAGACGTGTCCTGTTCATGGAATTGCTCACGAATGGATTGAATGAGGTTCACGACGAGTCTAACTTCTTGGGCGGACAAGTCGGATACGTCTAGCTTAGTTGGGCGCACATATTTCGCAACTATGTTCGAATCACGGAATGCCTCATTCAAGACTTCGCCCACGTCAGCACCAGCAGACAAAGCAATTTTCGAAAGCGCATCGGGGGCAATAACAACCGGTCGGCTCACCCCACCCTCAACAATGACACCAGCCTCAACGCGACCGATCCAAGAGCGGGAGACGCCAACAATGTCAGCAAGCTGCTGCTGGCTCATGCGGGTTGCCTTGCGTGCGTCCCGGATAAGTGCGCCGGCACGTCGCATTTGTTGCTTCAATTGCGCTTCATTGTCCATAGACCTGAGTGTAACGAACGAATATTGTCACTGACCAGCAGGAATGGGTTTTGTTAGGTGCTTCATTTAACTGCATTGTTGTAATTACATTCCATGCACCACTTTCTTTCACGTGTTTGCTGCATGAACTGTTGCATGGGTGGCGGTCTCGTGTTAATATTCATTTGTGCCACAAAAGACAACATGGCACCCAGTGGCACTAAATGGCACTAAGTAAAGGAGGTAGCTCTGTGACGCAACCGATGACCAAACCGCGCATCATGTACACGCGCGAACAAGCAGCGGAAGTGCTGTCGATATCCACAAGCCAGTTGGACGAATTCAGACGGGCTGGATTGATTTGCGCCGTCAAATTCGGTGGGCGCGGCATCCGCTTCCTACACCAAGAACTAGAGGACTTTGCGAACAGCCTCCCGGCAGCATAAAGCCCTGTGCACTCGATTCACCACAAATCTCAAACGCACACAGGGCAAAGGCCCACCCAACAACCACGAAGGGGAACCACTATGGATGTTATCACACCACCAATTAAGGCTGTTCCGCTCGAACCATTCCCCGATGGGAGCATCGAATGGCAGCAGCAGCGCCAATCCGGCATCGGATCCTCGGATGCCAGCGTCATCATGGGCATGTCCAACTTCGAATCCCCATACAGCCTGTGGGAGATCAAGACCGGACGCGCACCACTCAACCCACCACGCGACCAGCGACAGGAAGAACTGTTGCGTTGGGGTCACCTGCTCGAACCGGTGATCCGTGAGGAAACCAGCACTCGCCTAGGCGTCAGCATCATCAAGCCAGACACAGCTTTCCAACACCACGAACGCGCATGGCAGCGCTGCAACCTCGACGGCTGGTCAACCGATGGGCGGATCTGCGAATTCAAGAACACTAGCTTCTTCATGCGCAAAGAATGGGTCGGACAGATCCCAGACCACGCCGAGATCCAAGTCCACCACAGCGCAGCAGTCATCGACGGCGTGGAGCGCGCGATTGTCGCAGGCCTAATTTCAGGCAACGAGCTGTCCATCTTCGAGATCACCATCAACCGGAACGTGGTGGACATGATCATCGAGCAGGAAGCGCGCTTTTGGGAGTGCGTCACGTCGGACACTCCCCCGCCTATTGACGGGCACGACCGTACATACCAGGCGCTTACCCGTGAACTCACGAACGGCAAGGGCTGGAACGAGGTGGGCGGTAAGGAAGCACGCGCCCTAGTGGAGACCTACTGGTCAGCACACGAACGCGAAAAGGCAGCAAAAGCCGACAAGAACACCGCCCGCAACAAACTCGCAGCGATGTTTGACGGCCACGAAGCCATCGCAACCGGCGAAACCGTGTGGGCGAAAACCACACGCGGCCAACTCAACATGACGAATCTCGCAGCAGAACATCCTGAATTGGTCGAACGGTACACCCGCCGACTCCCAACCTTTGACCTGGACGCATTCAAAGCCGAACAGCCAGAGGCCTACCGCCAATTCCAAACCATCAAGATCACCCCACAGAAACTCAAGGAGACCCACTAATGTCCGCAAACCTCGAACAGCGCATGTCCCAGCAGATCCAGCAGCAAGCACCGGAACAACGACGCCCAGCCACCCTGGCAGACCAGATCAAGTCCATGGAGGCACAATTCCAGTTGGCGATGCCTAAGGGCATGGAAGCGCAGCAATTGGTGCGCGACGCCCTCACTTGCTTGCGCCAGACTCCACAGCTCGCACGCTGCACGCCTCAGTCCGTCCTTGGTGGACTCATGACCTGCTCCCAACTTGGGCTTCGCCCAGGCGTGCTTGGCCACGCGTGGCTGATCCCGTTCAAGAACCGTGGTGTCGATGAAGCACAGTTGGTCATCGGATACCAGGGATTGGTGGAGCTTGCGCACCGTTCCGGTCAGATCAAGTCGCTGATCGCCCGCACCGTCTATGCCAACGATGATTTTGAAGTTGATTATGGCCTGAACGACAGCCTGGTTCACCGCCCGTGCATGGATGGGGAAAAGGGCGATCCAATCGCCTACTACGCGGTGGCGAAGTTCAACACCGGCGGGCACGCGTTCTACGTCATGAGCCACTTCGAAATGTTGGAATACAAGCGTAAGAACGTGAAGATGGGCAAGTTCGGCCCATGGGTGGATCACTTCGAATCTATGGCTCACAAGACCTGTGTGCGTCAGCTTGCTAAGTGGATGCCGAAGTCCACTGATCTTGCGCGTGCTATCGAGCAGGACGGAGCCGTGCGTGAAGACGTGAGCCAGGTCGCTATCGACTATCCGGTGCATGTCGATTCTGCAGAGCCTGCAGAGGAAGCCCCAGCTATCGACGGCGAAGTGATCGAGGAACCAGCGGCCTAACCCCGCGCCACGCCCGCAAAACAACCCTGGGGGAGATGCTCAAGTGTCTCCCCCACTTTTCATAGGAACACAAGAATGACCACCACAGACCAGAAGCTAATCCGACGCCAAGCACTGCAAGTCTTGACAGAAATGCTCGACAAGTACGCAGATGGCGGTGCCTACGAGCCAGTTACGGAGTTCTTTTGTAATTACGTCATTGTCAACAGCGACGAACCACACGTTCAGAGCATGTGGCAAGAATTCTACGAAGCATGGGACCTAGGGAGCCGGTATGCGTAACTACGCTCAGATCCAGCTGGAGATCTGGAACAACAGCGGTTTCCGCGCCCTGTCCGGTAACGCTCAGCGCCTTTTCTTCGTCCTGCTGTCCCTCCCCTCCCTGAACCACGCTGGGGTGGGTGATTGGAGGCCTAAGCGCCTAGCTAAGTTGTGCTCGGACTGGACGGTTGATGATGTGGAAGAGGCCGCAGGTGAGCTTATCCATGGGCTTTTCATTCTCATTGATGAAGAGACGGAAGAGTTTTTGATCCGGTCGTTCGTGCGGAATGATCCGTTGATGAAGCAGCCGAATATGGCTACTGCGATGGCTAAGAAGCTTGCTGAGGTGGGGTCGAATGAGCTTCGTGGTGTTGTTGTTTTTGAGCTTAAAAGGCTTCGTGTTGATGATCCGTCGTTGCCGGGCTGGAAGTCGAAGTCTGCTCAGAATTTGTTGAATCAGGTGTCTGTTGACCCGTCGGTTTACCCGTTGGGTGATGGGTCTGTTAAGGGGTCTGAAAAGGGGTCGGTTAAGGGGTCAGTTAACCCTTTGGGGAACCCATCGGGAAAGGGGTCTAGTGAGGGGTCTGAAAACCCTTTAGGCACCCCTTTATCGAAGGGGTCTGTTAAGGGGTCTGAAAAGGGGTGCCCTACACCTGCACCTACACCTAACACCTATACACCTGCACCTATTGATTTGGTCGAAACAAGTTCGACCCCAACCCAAGACGATCCGGCGGTTGCCGACAGCAACGAATCGACCCCTGAGCCTGAGCCGCCGAAGCAACCACGGGGCACGTATTTGCCGGAGGATTGGGAGCCGTCACCGGAGGCGTGGGCGAAGATGGCGGCTAAGCATCCTGGGGTGGACATTGGGCGTGAGACGGAGCGGTTCAAGAATTATTGGCTCGCGGCATCGGGTCAGAATGCGAGGAAGCGTGATTGGACGCGGGCGTGGTACAACTGGCTCGACCGTGCGACGCCTGTTGCACAGGTGCATCGCCCGGCGCGCGCACGCAACACAGTCGAGGCGTGGCTTGGCCACCCACAGCAGCCAACACAGCAGGGTGGTGTGATCGATGTTTAACCAAGCGTTGATTGAACACTACCGGGAGGTCGCGGCGAAGGTGCTGGTGATGTGCAAGGACATCAACCCGCGTTTCCCTAGCCCTGAGAACAATCCGAACATGGCGAACGCGTGGGCGACGGTGTTTAGCCGGTATCCGGTGCCTGCCGGGGCGTATTACGAGGCTGTGGTGGATTTTTTCGCGCATGACACCGAGGGGGAGGTGCCGACGGCGGGGCAGATCGTGAAGCATTGCAAGCAGGTTGTGGCGCGGTGGGAGTCTGAGCCGGCTCGCAGGCAGCAGCTCACCCAGTGGCGTGAAGCCAGGCGTGATGCGCGGGATGCGGCGATTGCTGCAGGGACGTTCAGGGGAGCGCTTGCGACACCATCGACGTCGGAGCCTGTGGGTGATTTGTCGCCTGCTGGGTTCATGGCCATTTTGGAGTCGAAGCGGTGAGTGCGCGCATGGGTTGCGCATGGTGCGCTATCAACCGTAGGCTTTACGGCCATCACAAAGTTCCACTACCTGCACTTTTTGCCCGCCATGTCGCATAGCTTGCGCATCATGCGCGCTTGATGTAACATTGAAATCACAGACGGAGCCACCACCTCCACCCAACAACCACCAAAGGAAAACCATGAACACCATCCGCAACAACCACCCAGCCCTCGCACAAGCCATCTACACCACCGGCGCCAACCCCACCGGCTCCGGCGTTGACCTCAACAAACTCGAAGACCTCGTTCTCGAAGCAGCCACCCTCATCAACCCGGCCCTCGCGGACACTATCGCCGAAAACCTTCGCTACGGAGCCACCCTCGAAATCTCCACCGGCGACTGGTTCGACAAAGACATCCAAGTCGAATGGGAATTCATGCCACACAACAGCAAAGAGACTGAACTCGGATGCGGAACCTTCGAAGAGTTCCTCGGAGAACCAGCCGACATCATGATCAGCATCGGCTTCAACGAACTGGTAGACACCCCACTAGCCAACCAGGAGGCAGCAGCCTAACAAAAGCATTGGGGGGGGCGCGCATCCACCACCACGCGCACCACACCACCGAAATAACCACCAAAGGAGAACCCCCACAATGGGCACCTGGAACACCCTCACCGAAGAACTGCAAGACCAGTTCAACGACATCGCCACCGTGCAGCGCATTCCACTCGACAAATGCATCATCAACAAAAACGATGGCGTGCACTACATGACCGCGGATAAAAGCCGCGAAGCAGGTGGCGGGACGCTGCGACACACGTTGTATGCATCCAGTGCAGACGGGAAAACCATCGATAGATGTTTCACGATGATCACCTACCTGCGTGAAGGCGAATACCACAAAATCTTGGAGTGGTCACCGCTCTCAGTGGGTATTCCCCGCCACACTGTGGAAAACATCGTTGAAATGTTTTTTCAGCAAAATAACATCGAACCACTGGAGGTGGCATAACAATGGCATACACCACGATCGTCGGAACCGTCGGTAAAGACCCGGAACTTAAGTTCACCAACAACGGCAAGGCCTACACCCGCGTGGGCATTGCCTGGTCTGAGCGGGTGAAAGATCGCAACGGTAACTGGGATGACGGCCCCACCGTGTGGGTGTCCGCCACAGTGTTCGGCAAGCAAGCCGAAAACCTTGCGGACAGCATCACCAAGGGTATGCGGGTCGCAGCAACCGGGCATCTGAAACCGGAAACGTGGGCCTCGCAGCAGGGGGAACAAACAGTGTTCACGATGGTGGCTGACACGATCGCCCCGGAACTGACGTTCCACACCGCTGCGTTGACGAAGCCAGCTGCGCAACAGCAACCACAGCAGGATGTGCGGAACAGTGCCCCACCAGCTGGAGGGAATGCCACCGATGATCAGCCACCGTTCTGACACTATGCCCACACAGGATCGCTTCACCACCCAGCAGGCCGCCGACATTCTCGGACTTAGCCGGATGACGTTGTGTCGGTGGCGTCGATCAGGAATCGGCCCGCCGTGGGTGCGGGTCAGTGAGCGGAAGATTATCTACCCTCGCCGTGAGTTTTACGCGTGGGTTGCTGAGAACCGCGCCAACTAACCACTTGCAGGGGCGCGACTGCTTTAACGCGCACCACCACACCACCCAATAACCACCAAGGACAAACCGCCAATGGCGAAGCTCACCAAACAAGAAGCAAAACTACACGAACAGGCCGAAAAACTGTTAGAAAAGGACACGCTGACGTTCGACGACAAACTGTTCATCCTTGAGCACTGGCAGGAATCAGCCACCAACGTCAACTCAACTCACGGCGCGTTCTTCACCCCATGGGGGTTAGCATCCGAGTTCGCCATGGAAGCCAGCTACCACCGCGACGCTCGCATCATCGACCTGTGTGCAGGCATCGGCGCCTTGTCGTTGGCGGTGCTGGACTTACACAAACACCGCAACATCACCCTGGACATCGTGTGCGTGGAAATGAACCCCGAATACGTGGCCGTCGGCAAGAAGATCGTTCCCGAAGCAACCTGGATCAACTCTGACGTGTTCGACCTCCCAGACCTCGGGCGCTTCGACATGGCGATCAGTAATCCCCCGTTCGGGAAGATCAAAACCGACCACAAGCCACCCCGATACAAGGGCGCTGAGTTCGAGTACAAAATCCTCGATCTAGCAGGCACTATAGCCGACACCGGCGCATACATCATCCCCCAGGGTTCAGCACCGTTCGCTTTCTCAGGCAAGCAGTATTTCGACCGCTGGGAGCAGCAGAAATACAAGAAATTCCACCGGGAAACCGGCATCCACATCGACATCGGCTGTGGCCTAGACACCAACCAATTCCGCGACCAGTGGAAAGGTGTCTCCCCCATCGTCGAGGTCTGCACCACCGAACATTTTTAGGACACCACCCAAATGACCGCCCGTAAACGAATCCCATTCAAAACCATGCTCAACACCCGCCCCCGACCTCCAACTCATGGCACTCATGCGCTACTGGTGGCTCGACACCGAACCGGGCCGTCACCGCAAGGCATAGAGCCGGCCCCCCGGGGGTGCGCATCGGAAAAATCAACGCACACACCACACCACCGAAATAACCCAACACCTAGGAGAAAACCATGCGTAAAAACACCACCACCCCACAGAGAACCAGCCTGCACCAGTCACTGATCGACTTTGCTGGCGGGGCTGTGTTCGGGTCCCTGATCGTTCTGATCCTCGCCCTCGCCGCGTTCTAGCTCATGACCACCCAGCTTGCGTTGTTTGCTGCGTCGGGGCTGATCTGCCCCTGGTGTGGTGAGTCCAGCCCCACCCCGTACATGCACCGCATCAATCACAGCCACGTAGCAGGCACGGATCTGTGCACCACACTGCTGCTGCGGAAAAGACACAAGGAGAACCCACGATGAAAGCAATATCCCTTGGAGCTAAGCCCAACACCCCCTCGGGTTGTTTGCTTCGGTGTCCGCGTGGTGTGAAGAACACCCTCGAGACGTGGGAACAAGACATGCCCATTAATGATGCGATTGCCGCGTTCATGCTCACCAAGAATTTGATTAAGCCCGGCCAATCCGGTGGTTGGGCGCTCACAAAGTTCGGGCAAAACGTCCGAAAGAACCAGTTGAACCAGTTGAAAGGAATGGACTAATGGCCTGGGAAGAACCAGAAGAGATGGACAGGAATTTTTACCGCGACTTTGGGAAGAAGAAGACGCGGACACGGATTCAGACCTCGCCTATGAGCTTAGGAAGGACGAACGATGAGCAAGCATTTTGAACTGACAGATGAGACGATCACGACGCATGGAAGGATGTTGCGTCGGATTAGGGCTACACGCGACCTCTCTCAGCATTGTGTGAAGGCCGGTGATTTAGGGGGGTTTGTGGAGTCGGAGGATAATCTCGCCGGTGACGCGTGGGTGTCCGGTGACGCGTGGGTGTCCGGTGACGCGTGGGTGTCCGGCAACGCGCGGGTGACCGGTGACGCGCAGGTGTCCGGCAACGCGCGGGTGACCGGCAACGCGCGGGTGACCGGTGACGCGCAGGTGTCCGGCAACGCGCGGGTGACCGGCAACGCGCGGGTGACCGGCAACGCGCGGGTGACCGGTGACGCGCAGGTGACCGGCAACGCGCGGGTGACCGGTGACGCGCAGGTGACCAGCAGTAGGCACGTCCTGACTCTCTCCCCAATCGGGGCAGAAAACCAAACCGTCACGCTCTGCAAAACCACCACAGGGCACACCCTAAAAGTCGGATGCTGGACAGGCACAGCCGACACCCTCATGGAAGAAGTCGCCCGCAGACGCGAAAAATACTGGGGCGACAACGAAACCCGAAACCAGCTCCTCACCAGCGAATACGAGTCAGTTCTTGTCCTGGTACAGAACCGGATCAAAGAATGGGAGATTGAGAGTGTCTAAGCAAATCCTGATCGACGAAGAAATCCTGCGGGAATTGTTGTGGGAGAAACCCAGCGAATGGGCGAAGAAGGAGGCCCGTAAAGCACTCACCCCACCACCCGCCGTCGGCACCAAATGCACCCACGAAAAATGGGGCAACGTGATCGTGCTTGATGTGCTGGATAACAGCATTGTCACCGTGTTTGCGAAAGACCGTAACCCGGAACTAATCACCCTGGACGTGTCCGAACTCAAGTTCCACCCCACCACGCTTTTCACCGTGTCCGAGTTTGAGGCCGCCCCTGAGGGCACGATCGTGGACAATGCCAGCGCCATGATGCACCTACGAATGAAAGACTCAGGTTATTGGCTTTGTGACGACGAAGGGAACCTAAACACCAGCACAGAAATGCCGAAATACGGCCCGTGGTACGTCATCCGATGGGGGCAAGGCAATGGCGTGGCGTAAAAGCAAAGCTATCCGTAAAGCGTGGATTAAAGACGGGCGCCCGTTTTACATCGGCTGGGGGGTGGTGGCCCGCCGTGGCCCGGTGTGGACACTGGAAGGTAAAGAACACATCGAAATCAATAAAATTTTTACCGAATTGGAAGGCAAACAGATGACACTCCCACCGCTGGAAGAGTTGAAGCAGCTGCAACAGCAGGCCACACCAGGGCCGTGGAGGTGCGACGGCGCGGGGTTCATCACCGCGTGCGACCATGAGGATGATGACCTCGCCACCCGCGTGATCGACATCAACCGCTACTGGGAAAACCAAGACTGTAACCGGCCCGTTGATTTTCAGCTCGCAGCCCTCGCCCCCGCCTTGTTGGCTGAGGTGATCCGCATGCGTGAGCGGGTAGCCGATGCGCGGGATATGGCCCGGCAACTGTCCGAAAACCCCACCATCATGACCACCGAACAACACCTGTTCGCCGACATCGCCGACGAACTCGACGAAACCTTAGGAGAACACCAATGACCAACTTCATCACTGAACTGAAAAAAATCAGCCCAGCCGTCCAAGCACTCTACAATGCAGCAGATTCGATGGACAATCTCGCCACACTCGACACCTGGCGTGGGAACTCACATGAAGAAATCCGCGGCTTGCTCACAGCACTAGCAGACGCAGCAAGCATCACCGCCGAAGCCCTCACCGGCGACCTAAGGGACTCATCACACATCAGCACCAACACATACCTGCCAGTGCTCGCGGGATCAACGGCAGCGCTCGCCCGGTTCTACACGGCAGCGGTGCGGGACGCTGCGGAAGCCACAAACCCCAAAATGCTCAAAGAACGGTTCGGGGAATCAAGCGACCTCAACGACTCGTGGCATTACTACGCTCACGTGGCGGCGTGCGCAGCGGTAGGCGTGTACCCCGATCTGTCCAACAAATTACGGAACGCGGAGTTTCGGGCAAGGCGCAAGTACCGGGCCAAGGAGAATTACCGCGAATCCGCGCTGAAAGCAGAAAAGCAGGTCGAAGACCTCACGAAGGAAAACCGCATGCTACGGGCGCTCATCGCCGGGCACGGCAAGAAGGAGAACCCCCAATGACACCAGAACAAGCAGCCGACCTGCTGGAACGCCTGAAGCAGGCCACCGCCATCAACGACCAGGTATACGCCGAAACGTACAACGCAATAATCCCCATGCTAGAAACCATCGCGGGCCTGGAATGGGAATACAGCTCCCAGAGGCTGGATATTTCCGGCGGGTGGGTGCAATTCACCCAATGGCACAAAAACCTCGCAGTAGTGGAACACGCGGCAAACCTGAAAGCACAAAACACCACAAAAGGTAAAACCCGGATCGTCCGCCGACTGGTCAGCAAACCACAGCCGATAGGAGACAACCAATGACCACTCATACCGAAGCGGTACTAGATTTTATCCCCGATATGGCGCAGGAACTACCCAGCCTCGTTTCAGGGGAGCCGACCACTGTAGACCGTCTCATGCTCGCAGCGTCGGTGTGCGGGTGGATTACCGACCTGCCAATGGACGACGACCGCGAAGGCTGGCCGGTCAACACCAGCAGCGCCAGTGAAACGTCCATGATCTCGGCACTAACCACAGGCGATATTTTCATCTACAAGCACAACCCAGACAGCGACACCGACCATTTCGCTATCGGGTTAGCTGATCTGCCAGCGGAAACATTGGCCGACCTCGGACGCGCCTTTATCAACGCAGCCATCGCCAAACACGAACAGGAGCGCACAGAATGACTTACGCATGGAGAGTTGAGCGTGACCGCAACGCATACAGCGGCGAGCTGATGCCCGGGTGGGTAGTCAAGAGCCTGGAAGATGGGGCGCTCCCCTCATACAAAGTCTGGTGGACGCACGGGCACTTCGACACCTGGCAGCAAGCCATGGCAAAAGCTGATAAGGAGTCCCGCACCAGAACCGTCACACTCCCAGCTGACCCACGCCACGCGGGCCGGTTCAGCCTCCGGGTCAAGCACCACGCATACGGCACCGTGATCAAAATCCAAAGCCTAAAAAGCACCCAAAACCTCGTAGTGATAAAGGAAGAAGCCGAAGCCCTCGCCCTCGCCCTACTCACACACGCAAAGGACAGTGGCAACAAATGACAAACAACATCGGCACCATAAGACCTAAAGGCTGGGCGGGGGACGCGTGGGTAGTTGAACAATACAGCCAGGTTTTCGACATGTTCGTGCCGGTAGACGTGCTTTTCTTCAACCCAACCGCCGACTACCGCGACATGGACGGCTACCGCGTACGCCGGGCCACCGTCACAATGGAGGAATAATGAACAACTTAGAAAAAGCCGCCGAAAAATCCGCAACGCAATCCACAACCCAGGCCCACACCCCGATCATCTTCACCGACCAACACGGACGCGAACGATACGGGGCCGCCATGATCCGTGAAAACAAAATGACCATCCGGCTCGCCGACTCACCCAGTGAAGCCGTTGAACTCGCGGAAATCATCAACCGGCAGACGCAATATGGCAGCCCAAAATAACCCCCTGAGCAGGCATAAACCACGGTTGTGCCCGCACCCGGAGAAACGGAAATTTTTAACCGCCCGGCAAGCAAAGAACTGTGCCCGCCGGGTCGCTAAATTAAAACTCACCTTCGAACACCAAGTTGTTAAACAGCACCCATACCACTGCCAGTGTGGCATGTGGCACCTGGCGACGGTAAAGCATTAAAACATTGCGCGCTGCGTCATATGAAGCATGGTATGCTGCATGATATGGCAAAACCCCAGCGTGCGCCATGCGAAAAAGTGTCATGGCATGTTGATCCCAGCCCCGAAACTATCGATGACGCGATTGAGATGTGTCGGGGCTGCTTCATGCTGCGAGAGTGTGCCCGGCGCGCCCTGGTTGCCGGGTCGTCGCTGGATGGGTCGTGGATCCACCCGGCGAACGGGGTCGTGCAGGCCGGTGTGCTGTGCACGGATGACATGCAAACAGCTGAGGCGTTGGCTGAGATTGCGGGGATGGAAGTGCCAGCCTACCGGGACAAACGCCCACGGTTCGCCCCACCCAGTGAGTGCGTCACCTGCAAGAAACCCATGGTCGTACGCCCACGTGACGGCACCGACACGCCACCTGGGTATGTGAATCACATGGCGCACGGTCAGTGTCAGGCGTGCTACGCGCGGAGGAAGCGCTTCCAACGCAGCCAGGAACGGCTACGGAAGCGGCGCGAAGAAGCCCGCAAGCGTGGTTGGGATAGGAGAACGAAGTGAGATACGTGCTCGAACTCCCATTCACGGCGCCACCACTATCTATGAATGATCGTGGCGCGTCGAAGGGTGCGGTGTTCGCTAAGGCAGCGAAGAACAGGGACATTTTCAACACTGTTTTGTTGCTGGCTAAGGCAGCGCGGTTGCCGAAGAACCTTGAAAAGGTTGCGGTGCAGCTCCACTACCTCCCGAAGGACAACAGGCGTCGTGACACCGACAACCTCACAGCGTCAGCGAAACCCATGTACGACGCTTTGAGCGCCGCTGGTACTGGCAAGCAAGCAGGCTACGGGTTGGTTCCCGACGACGACCACCTGCACATGGCGAAACCAGAACCAGTCATCCACCACCACCATAAAGGCCAACAACCACGAATGTGGCTCGAAATAACCACGGAGACACCACAATGAACAACTACCCACTCCCCGACACAGTGCGCGCATTGTGCTCAAAGCACGGAATCACCGGCCCAGATGCGACCACCATGCACCGATCATTCGTGAACGCGATCCTCACAGCGCCTGCCGATGACATCAACGCCCTCGGTTTCCGCTATCTAACGCCAGGTGGGAACTACCTCGGCACTGTTGCCGTCATGCAGCAGATCAAGGGTGCCGCAGAAAAGATCGGGCGCGACGCGTACCTGGAAAAGGCAGCACCCGTGTTCGGCAGTGATGCAATCCGCCTTGTTGTTATCGCATTGGAGGAACCATGCGCATAACAGCGAAGCCCGTAGACGGCACCATCCACCTCACAATAGGCGGCAACACTTACCGGCTCAGCAACGAGCACGCCATGAAACTTGCCGAACAACTCAGCACCGCCGTCACCAAAAACAGTGAGCCGGTCGAACGGTCGAAGTCGTGGCAGGAATACCACGACGAACTACACGACCTAATGGACAGCATCTTTAAGAAACCAGGAGCACACCAATGAAACGCATTCTTGTAATTACAGCACTGGCATTCGCCGGGGCAACACTCACCGCATGCGGGGCACTCAACCCAACCGAAGGCCTCACCTCGGGAACCGTCCAGCTTCAAGACGGGCGACACGTCGAATGCGTCATCGTGCGAGCAGACGGTGGCCTGTCCTGCGATTGGGGGAACGCAAAGTGACCACCGCACCGAACTTCGATGACGAACCACAGCTCAGGTTGTGGATTGAGTGGGTCAAGGCGACTACACCGAACTGTCCGTGAGCCGGGACGAATACTACGACCTCATGGAAGCCAGTGTGCGTGGCGCCTGGGTAGAACTCACCGTTGACACCATCCTCGACGGCACCCTCACTTCCACCGCCTGCCACATCAACACACGCCTGATCCGCCAATTTCATGTGGAGGAACCAAATGTTTAAACGCAACCACCCAGCAGGCCGTGACCTTGTGAAGATCGAACGCCGCTTGCCGGGCCGCAAGTGGATGCGCGTGTTCTGGAACATCACCAACCCAGTAGAAGCGGAACGCAAACTCGCCGAAATCGACCAGATGCGCACCGCCGAACTGAAACAAGACCGCTTGAAAGAACCCTGGGAATTCCGCGTCACACCACTCAAGGAGACACAACCATGCTGAAACGCCTCATCCTCAAATGGCTCGCCCCAGAAATCGCCAAAGCAACCCAAACCAACATGCGGGCACTCGCAGCGGTCACAGCAGCGCAAGTAAACATCGAATACGCCCAAGCACGCCTTAATGAGGCCATGCGCAAAGCCAAGCAGTCCCAAATCTTCTCTGAAGAAGCACAAAGGCTCATGAACGAAGGGGAAAGCAAGTGAAGATCCTCGTTTGGTCGAAAACTGATATTGAGTGCCAGCAGTGCCGGATCACGAAGCACCAACTAAAAAAGCAACGCATCCCACATGAGGTGTTGATGCTCGCAGACCACCCGGACAAGGTGTCCGAGTTCAAGGATCGTCAACTGTTCGCAGCCCCGGTTGTGCAAGTGTTGGCCGATGGCGGTGCCGAACTGGACATTTGGTGCGGGCTGAGGCTGGAAAAGCTCGACAAGCTCGCCAGGGACTACCACGGGGCCGCCGTATGATCGCCTTTGCCTTGTTTTCTACCGCTGCGTTAGTTGCTGGTGCTGTGCTCGCCTGGCAACTGGACTAAGGAGGCTGAACTTGTCGCTTGCTGACGCGTTCACAAAGAGTGTTGAACCGCCAAAGCCCAGAGGTGGTGTGGTGGTGGCGTGGCTCGACTCACTGAACGATGAGGAATTCCGGGAGACGCTGCATAGGTATGCGTGTTCCGGTGGGGTGAAGCGTGACGCTTTCCGGTTCGCTGTCCAGCATGGGTATGAGGGGTCTGAGGCACAGTTTTGTAAGTATCTGTTGGAGGTTGAGAGGGGTGAGCGGTAGTGGGGTTGACTGAGGAATTCCTGTCTCAGCCTGTGGGTGTGGAGCCTGAATACACGCCTAAGACTGAGTTCGACGGTGTTAGCGGGTTTATTCAGACCGGGCCACGTGGTGAGGTCACGGACGCGGATCACGCCGACATTCTGCGTGAGTGTGGATATGACCCGTCGAAGGTGCGGATCGTGGGGAACCCGCGTATCAGCCGTTGGCAGCGGTTCGATGGGGAATGGCTGTCTGCTTACCG